>NZ_CP160452.1:1319327-1978990 GCF_041295575.1 Sporosarcina pasteurii
CACGTTATTGATCGTATTGATGCTTATCGTCGTATTTTCCATTCTAGGGGTTGGATTACTTTCAATGAACATCTCTGCGTCAAAGCAGTTTAATAAAAAAGAAGAACAAGTACAGGCAAGGCATCTGGCCGAGATGGGATTACTACATTATAAGTCAGAAATTAAAGATCAATTAACAGCATATACATTTCAAAAAGATGATCACGAAACCACAGAAGATGCATTAAAGAGAAGTCAATTAGAACTTTGTGAGATGTTGGATTTAGAAATAGAATATCCATTACATAATAGTAAGGAATATATAGCCCAAGCTATACCGGATGGCAATTGTGAAAAAAACTCTGAAGGGAAAATGAAATTAAAACTTTCTAGCCAAGGAAAATCCAATGAAACATTAAAAAGAATAACGGCAACAGCTACTTTTATACCTCCCACTGTTATAGAGATTGACGACATTCCAGCAAAGCCTAATATACCAGGAGAACCGTTGCCTGATTTACCAGACTATTCAGAGGGCGATGTAGAAGTAACCGGACCTATTTTTACTAAGAAAGAAACACAGCATTTTAAAGGCTCTTTAGTTATTAATCATGCTGCGAAAGATCCAACCTTTAGAGTAGATGGGGGAAATGGCTATAATCTAACAGTCGATAAAGATTTTTATATTGGAGGAGATTTGGATTCGCAAAACCATGCCTGTATTTTAGTTAGGGGGAATTTAACAATACAAGGGGAAAGTTATTTAGGTAATAAAACAGTGGTAATTGTCTACGGAAACGCCTATTTTAAAATTAAACCAGAACTTCAAAACGAAAATGCGCAAATTTATGTAGCGGGGAATACATTTTTGGGGTCCCCTGCTGAAAAAACGACTGAATACAAATCTATCCCAATTTTTAAGGAATGTAAAGAGCCCGACGATTTTAAAGAACCATACGAACCAGAAAGAGCTTTATATCAATGGAAGTTGGAAGACGAATTAAATCCTATTTATGAATAAGCAGTAGTAAAAATAACAGTCAATTTATAGGGGAAAGTCACCCCATAAATTGACTTTTTCTCTTGTAATAACCTTATTTTGTTAAACTATCTGCGATATACGCCATCAATTTCTCTGCAACCGAAAAATCATGCGTTCCATACAAACTTCTTGCGCCAACTGGATCTTCAATTTCATTTAAAACTAACTGTCCATTTGGCAGAACAAGAAAGTCTATGCCGATATAATCGCTATGCAGTGCACTTGTAATTTTTTCTACCATTAACTGATCTCTTTTAGAAGGTTTATACTTTTCAACCTTTCCACCTAACGTATAATTCGATTTAAACGAGTCTACTCCTGATCGCTTGACAGCACCGAGGATTTCTTCGCCCAATACAAAAATACGTACGTCAGTTGCATTGGTTTCAATATAAGGTTGTACAACAAGTAGTCGATCGGCGTATTTTTCTTGGACTTTTACAACATCTATTTCTTCTTTACATAAATGCACTTCTTGTCCGCCATAACCATCTGCTGTTTTGACAACAACTGGATATTTTTCAATTTGCTTTGGTGTGTAAAGCTTATGTGTTTCAATTGTAGGTATCCCAAGCATAATAGCGAGTTCAAATGTGCCCAGCTTATTATTTGCAATGCGACTAACTTCACTGCGGTTAAACACACGAAGCCCGTCAGCTTCAAACTTTTGTGCAAGTCTGTAGTCACGTCCTCGGAAAATGACAAATCGTGCATCCTCATCTGGTCTTTCATCGTCTACAATTAATTGCAAATCAATACGACATTTCTTTGCTTCAACCAGTAATTCATCAATAAATTTTTCATTTCTTTGTGCATCTTCTCTTTCGTAATACAAATAGCCTTTCATTGAATTTCCTCCAATATGTACTTAATCATTGCATCTGCAACATTAATGCCAGTCACGTTTAGTATATTACGGATATGCGCCGCAGCATTCACTTCACAGACGAGCGGTTCTTCATTTTCTCCAAAAAGTAAATCTACCCCAGCAAATTCAGCACCAACAGCTTTTGCTGCTTTTATAGCCAACGATTTTTGGGCGCTAGTTAATTCCACAACTTCTGCTGTTCCACCATTTGTAATATTTGCACGGAAATCCGTTTCAGAGTGGCGGTACATGGCCGCGACTACTGCACCGCCCACAATATTCACTCGAAGATCGCGACCACGGCTAGATGCTATAAACTGCTGAAATAAATAATCGACTCCGCGTAATTCTTCTACTTTTTCATAGAAAGCCTCTTCTGTTTCAATTAAGTACACTTTCATGCCAAATGAACCGCGTCCTTCTTTAATAATCATTGGCAACCCTAATCGTTCTAACACCATTTCATAATAACTAGATGTTCGAATTGTAAAAGAAGGGTATACTTTCGGCGCGATAATGGTTTTCGGCATTGGAACACCATGTTTCGCCAATTGAATGTATTGATTTGCTTTATTATCACATGTTTCAATTACCTCGGGATCATTGAAAACAGGTATGCCTTGATTTTTTAAAAAACGTGCCAACAAAATATCTTTATCTAGAAAGACGACGAAGTTTGGTTTTTTAGATAAGCCCTTTGTTAAATCCATCATCACTTCATAATTTTTCTTAATAACTGCATGGACACCAGTACGTTCTGCCGCTTCTTTTATAAGAAATGCTTGATCATAAAATTTATCGCTTGTCAAACTGCCATTATAAATTACCCAACAACTGTACAAAGAAATTCCCCCGGTCATGTTATACTTTCTATGTGTAGTTTACCATATGGAGGGACAGAAATGATTCCAAAATTAGAGGAATATAAAGAACGTTGGCAAATCGAAAGCGATCAATCGATCAAACCCGGGTTGACGGCAATTGAGGAAGCATTGACTTTAATTGGAAATCCTGAAAAATCATTAAAAGTTATTCATGTCACAGGAACGAACGGGAAAGGCTCTACGATTCGATTTATGGAAGCTATCTTAGAAGAGCATGGATATTCTACAGGCGTTTTTTCCTCACCTGCGCTCATTGATATTCATGATCAAATTCGACTTAATGGGAGTCCGATATCGCCTGAGGTATTAGAAACATCTTTTCAAACAATGAAAGAAGCAGGGCTGAGCGGTAAATTAACAGATTTTGAGTTGCTAACCGTGGCAGCGTTTGTGACATTCCAAAAAAAAGCACCAGATTATGTATTAGTTGAAACAGGAATGGGCGGGTTATTAGATAGCACAAATATCGTGCAACCAACTGTATCCGTTATTACATCAGTTGCACTCGATCATGGGTCATTTCTTGGGGAATCGATTCAAGAAGTGGCGAAACATAAAGCTGGAATCATTAAAAAGGACGTACCAGTCGTCGTAGGTACATTGCCGGAGGAAGCACTGAAAATTGTTTGTAAAACAGCGGAACAAAAGAATGCACAGTTAAAAATTTATGGGGAACATTTTTCTGTAGTGGAAAAGCGAGTTGAAATCTTTGAAGGAGCGAAATCTTTTTCGATACCTAAGCGTAAAATGAAAGGGGCACACCAAAAACTAAATATGGCGGTTGCGATTGAAACATTATCCATAGCTGGCGTAAAGCTTCACGAACAAAAATTGCAGGTGGCAGTTGCTACAGCACAACTGCATTATCGCTTTCAAGAAGTCTTCCCAGGGGTCATTTTCGATGGTGCCCATAATCCAGCTGCTGCTGCGGCTTTGGCGCAAACAATTCAAAGTGAGTTTCCTGGTGAAAAGGTTGATTTTTTTATCGGCATGCTACAAGGAAAAGATATCGAAGGTACATTGAATGAACTTATCCCAGTTGCAGAATCATTTACTTTCTTAACTTTTGATCATTCTGATGCTGCGACAGGACAAAGACTTCTAGCGAAATGTCATCATCCAAGGAAAAGCGTGACAACCATTAATGTTGGGTCTATAATGCTAGGTGGTGCATCTGAAAATAAGAAAATAGTCACTGGTTCGCTTTACTTGCTTTCAGGATTAAAGTATATGGTATAATTATCCTTTTAGTAGCTTTTTATATAATTATATGACAAAATCGTTTGTATTCATTAGGATCTCGATGTTGGTAGAAATAGAGAAAATAGGTCGAGGGGGTGGAGCATAAGGTTGATGTTACTCAATAAATATACTGTGATTTTGTTTGTTTCTTGGTTGCTTATTGTTCCAACTAGCTTGACCTATATGTTGTTAACGCATGATTCTCAAGTGATTGAATGGCCATATCTGTTATTATTTGCAGTTTTTGGGGTTCTTACTTTAGTGTATCCAATTAAAATAAACGGAAAGTCTCTTAATCTAGTCTCATGGGTCACAATCCCAGCGTTTTTAATATACGGCTTATTATTTGAACTCTTACTGATGCAAATTTCTATTCTCGGAACCGCATTCTTTAAAAAAGAACAATCCGAAACAGCGGATCGATTTTTTTTGAATTCGCTTTTATTTTTTGTGTTATCAATCCTCTCAGCACAAGCCTTTTATTTTGTAAGTGGTGAAATCGGTTCTGTTGATTTTTGGCCAATCGTTCTTTCGGTTGCCGTTTACCAACTTGTGCATAGAGGTTTATACATTGTAGTTAAAATAGCTTATACTTACTTTAAAAAAGGTAAACTAAATGAATTCACAAAAGACGTATTACTAGAGAATGCATTAGTCATTTGTATCATTCCATTTGCACTTACAATTTATTTTTTAATCAAGATTATTGGAATTGGCGCGTTTGTTTTATTAGGGATTCCTTTTTTCTTTATGATTTCTATTCATAGGCTGTATAACAATACAGAAAGAATAAATCATGATTTACAGTTAGCAGTTGACATCGGCCAAGGGCTCTCCAATCATCTGAATGAAGAAAAAGTAATCAATCAGTTTGTTGAAAAAGTAGCGAAAATGTTTAATGCAGAATTCACCTACTTATTCGACCATCATGATGGATGGTTAGAACTTATTCGCTCTTATGAGCATGGGGCGTTCATGGATATTCAAATGAATCAGCTTTCCGTTGGTGAAGGAATAGCAGGGATGGTGCTGAAAGATAATCGACCTGCCATTTTTGCGAAAAGAAAAGATTGGATAACATCATCAAGTGATTACGCACCAGATGAGATGCAAAGTGTCATTACGATTCCGATTTCTCGGAATCAAGAAATTGTCGGGGTATTATTTATTGCATCGATAAAACGAGATGCTTTCAATGAATATCAATTAAAAATATTAGATATATTATGTTCCTATTTTACTGTTTCAATTGAGAAGGTAAGAAACATAGAGGAAACTGTGCGGAAAAGCGAGCGTTGTGGCCTGACGAAGCTATATAATTATGCTTATTTAAAGGAGCGGCTCGATTTTGAAGGGATGAGAACGCAACAAGGCAATTTACATGAACTCGCGGTCGTTATTTTAGATATCGATCATTTCAAAAAAGTGAATGACTCTTATGGACATCAAAGTGGAAATGATATTTTAAGTGAATTGGCAATACTGCTTGAAAATCATGTACCGAAAAATGGAATTGTTGGCCGATATGGTGGAGAAGAATTCATCTATGTATTACCGGATATGCGTAAAAAAGAGGCCAATCGCTTTGCTGAGAATTTGCGTGAAGTGATCGCATCTCATCGATTTCAAATCGCTTCTAACTTGAATGATTCAGCAAAATCAATTGAGGTAAACATTACTGTTAGTATTGGTGTTGCAGCACTTCCGAATGATACGGATGATGTTAAAAACTTAGTGCGTTATGCTGACCGGGCGCTTTACCTTGGTGCAAAACGGGCGGGGCGTAACCGGGTTGCTGTGTATGGAAAATCGTAGGAAGGAGAGAAGGGAAATGGCTGTTTCAAAAAAGCAACAAGTACTCATGGGCTTACTTTGGGTTGTCATTTTTCCCCTCGTATCCTATATTTCCTATAGCTCATTTCTAATCAATAAGATTAACTGGACTAACCTTATATTGTTATTTGCATTGCTGCTTATCATGATGTTATTACCGATAAAGTTTCGAAATGTAAGCGTCTCCTTTGAAAGATGGATTACGTTTACAATCTTTTTTCAATACGGACTGTTTGTTGAATTTGTATTTATTCAAGCTGCAATGTTTTTTCTATTATTTGCTGAAAAGAGTTCGTTGCCGATAAATCATAAATTTTTTGTGAACTCCATCATTTTTTCAATTACTTCGTTCGTAAGTGCGTATATTTTTTATGCATCTGGTGGAACTATTGATGCCTTGAAATTTAAAGAAACGATTATGTATGCGCTTTTATACGCGGTGATTTACACCATTGTGAATAATCTTTTACTGAAAATTTACTTTGCTTTAAACAAACGAACCTATTCACTCTATTCTAAAGAAGCTACTTGGGATTATATGTTAACGCTCATCATGATTCCGTTTAGTATTTCGCATTATTTTTTAGATAACCATTTTGGTAACCAATCATTGTTACTGATTGGTATTCCTATACTAATCGTGCTCTTAACGATTCGAATGTACACGAATTCAAACTCATTGTACGATCAACTATCATCTGCGGCGGAAATCGGCCATGAACTTGCCGATCAATTATTATTCGACGAAGTGATTCAAACTTTTCTAGAAAAACTAAAAGACGTGGTTCCATACCATCAAGCATATATTGTCGATTTTAGAAGCGAACGCTCACTATTTCCGTTAATGGGTTATGAGCATGGGAAAATTACGAAGCATGTAAAAGAAATCGTTTTTTTAGAAGAAAAGACGGAAGATGATGGTTTGAATATGGAGCATATACGCATTTATACTAATAAAAAAGAGATGCAAGGCTTACAGACGATTCAATTTTCGGATGAAGTCGAGACAGTCCTGACTGCGCCTATAATTCGAAACAAGATAACTGAAGGCTTTTTAATCATTACATCGAAGAACAGAAATGCTTGTAGTACATCATTTATAGACATGATTGAAATATTAACTGGCTATTTTGCAGTTTCATTAGAGAAGGCGAGATATTTTGAAAATAAACTTCGAAAATCTGAACGATGCGGATTAACAAAGCTTCATAATTATCGTTATTTAGACCGTAAATTGGATGAAAATGTCGTCTCTTTTCATTTGCAAAAAATGGAAGAATTATCATTGATCATTTTAGATATTGATTACTTTAAAAAGATTAATGATCAGTATGGACATGAAAGTGGTAATCAGATTTTACTAAAATTGGCTAATCTATTAAGAACCTATCAATCAGAACAAGATATTATTGCGAGGTATGGCGGGGAGGAATTTGTATTCATTCTCCCGAATTGTTCAAAACGTGAGGCACTAAAAATCGCAGAAAAGATGCGAAAGGAAGTTGCACAAACTGCATTTGAAATACGGCCAGATTTATCCTCAAATACAGAAGTAATTAAAATTAATATTACGATCAGTCTCGGCGTTGCATCGATTCCAAATGATGCACTTTCTGCAAGAGAAATTATGAGGAAAGCAGATCGTGCCTTATATATTTACGCTAAACAAGCAGGACGTAATAAAGTTGGCGTACTTGAAAATCAGAGAAATTATGAACGCACAAAAACACAAACATTACCAATCGTGTAATGTTTGTGTTTTTTGCGTACTGAAAAACGTAAAGTGTCGAAAGTATGAAGTGCGAGCGGTTGAATTGCGAATTCAATCAAAAATATGTTGATTGTCCTATTTTGCTCATGTAAAATTAAGATAATAGTATGATGATATTTTTTATTGGTAATGTAAATGTGAAAAGATGTTTAAATGTGGTCATAAATACCTATATTGCGTGGGTGTAAAGGGTGAGGAAAGTGCGGTTGAAATTTATTTTATCTGGAATAATTGGTTTTGTACTGATTTTATTTTTATTCCCACTATTGATTAATACGAAAGCTTCAGCAGAAAATAAAAACACTTCGACAACAATCGCTGGAATTCCCATTTCTGCAGACAAAGCGTCATCAATTCAAGGGGAAGTTGCAGCAGCAATAAACGAATGGAAAATGCAACCGCTAATTGTTAAAGGGGAAACAGCAATCATTGAGATTGATCCCAAACACATTGAATTTGCTATAACAAATGCTGTTGACGCATATATTCAAGCCGTGAAGACGCCGTGGTATAAACCATGGTCCAAAGAAATCGCAACGGACATTCCGCTTGATGTGACATTGTCAGACGAAGTCGAGGAAATTTTGAAAAGTGCTCCGTTATTTATAGTGGATGAAACGATGCAAGCGATTGTCGTACATTCGAGTTTCCTAAAGAAGACGGAAGTGCACGCTAAGGAAATCTCAATCTCCAAAGACTCGCTACCAAGAACTTCTTTTGAGATTCAGGAGATTCGTCGTGATCATGGACCAATACTTTCTCCTTTAGCAGAAGCATTAGACGCTTCACTAGTCAAACCAGGTGAAACATTTTCGTTTTTACAATTCTTTGACGGACATTCGTTAACGGACCAGGAAGCGGTTAATTTCTTTGCATCCGTTTTATACAGTGTTGTATTGCAAGCAGAAGTTTCAATTTTAGAACGGCATTCCCAACATACATTGCCCAATTTTTTAGAACCTGGCATCGAAGTAGATGTAAGTGAACGATTACATAGAGATTTTGTCTTTAGAAATGACAGTCAAACACCGATGATTTTTGCGTCGAAGATTGATAATGAAAAACTGTTGATTGAACTATACACATTGGAAAGTGATAGGACGATTACATACGTAGTTCATAAAAAAGAAGTAAAACCGCGAACGATTTATCGATTGTCCTCATCGGTACGCCGTGGCACAGAGAAGCTGCTGCAAGAAGGAGAGAGCGGTTACCAAGTGACGGTTACTAAAAAAATCGTTGATCAAACTGGAACTGAATTAGAAGAACACATAAGCCGCGACTTTTATCCGCCGAAACATAAAATTGTTATAGTTTCGTCTGATGAACCAGTTCAAATAGAAACGAATGAAGTTAGTGAGCAAGAAGCAACGAATACAGAAGAGAAGAAGGAATCAAATAGCGAAACGAATCATGAACAAACATCTGAAGAAAATCGTTCGACAGAAAGAGATAGCGAACAAAATGAGATAGAAGAAAGCCCTCCGAAAGAAGTGATGTACGACAAAGGGGGCAATGTCATCACAGATCAGGATGATTAACAAAGGTGGGGATAAGAATGGTCATTCAAAATCGAAAACGGCTCGGTGATTTACTCATTGAATCCAATGTTATTCAACCCGAACAATTAGAAAAAGCATTGAAAAATAAAAGTCGTGATGAAAAATTAGGTGACTATTTAATTGAACAACAGCTGATTACTGAACAACAATTAATTGAAGTATTGGAATTTCAGCTTGGCATTCCACATGTCAATTTGAATCAATACTCTATAGAACCTGAGCTGATTCAGTTAGTACCAAAAGAATTGGCAAAGCGTGCGAATTTAATGCCGATTCGACGAGACCGAAACAAGTTGTTAATCGCAATGGCGGACCCGATGGATTATTTTGCGATTGAAGAGTTACGGATGGCAACGGGCTGCCAAATTGAAACAAGTATTGCCGCAAAAGATGATATATTCCGGACGATTACGAAGTATTATGATTTACAAGAATCAATGGAAGAAGCACTTGAAGACTTACTGCCTACGAATTTAGATGATGAAAATCAAATTACAGATGAAGATTCACCAATCGTACGGTTAGTGAACCAAATTATTGCGAATGCAGTGGCGGAACGGGCAAGTGATATTCACTTTGATCCGCAAGAAACGGAGTTAAAAGTCCGTTATCGTATCGACGGTGTCATGAGAGATGAACGTTCATTGCCGAAAAACATGCAAGATATTATTACGGCGCGCGTAAAAATTATGGGGAATTTAAATATAACGGAAAATCGAATTCCGCAAGACGGCCGCATTAGTTCGGTTGTTAATTTTAAGCCGATTGACATACGATTATCGACTTTACCAACTATTTTCGGTGAGAAAATTGTTATGCGTGTGCTCGATTTAAGTACCGTATTAAATGATATTGATATGCTTGGATTTACAAACGATAACCTGGGAAAGTTCCGAAATATGTTACAAAAACCGAATGGTATTGTGTTAATTACAGGGCCGACTGGGTCGGGTAAATCTTCTACATTATACGCAGCGCTCAATCATTTAAACGAAGAGGCAATCAATATTATTACAGTAGAAGATCCAGTAGAGTATCAACTTGCTGGGGTGAACCAAATTCAAGTGAGAGAAGAAATTGGGATGACTTTTGCAACGGGACTTCGGTCAATTTTACGACAAGATCCGGATGTGATTATGATCGGGGAAATTCGTGATTCTGAAACGGCTGAAATTGCGATTCGTTCCTCGTTAACAGGACACCTCGTATTAAGTACATTACATACAAACAGTGCGATTGAATCCATATCAAGATTGACGGATATGGGGGCTGAGCCGTTCTTGCTCTCGCCATCACTTGTTGGCGCGATTGCACAGCGTCTCGTACGCCGAGTATGCAGAGATTGTAGTGAGAAGCGCGTGCCGACTGACTATGAAAAACAAGTTTTCGCGCAGTATAATGAGTCGATTTCTGAAATTGCACGTGGAAGAGGCTGTCCCGCATGTAATCATACAGGATATCGCGGTCGAATCGCGATTCATGAAGTGCTCGTCATTAACGATACGATTAAAGCACATATTTTGAAGAAAAGTGGAACGATTGAAATTCGAGAAGAAGCACGAAAACAAGGGTTCCAAACTTTAGTGGAAGATGGTTTGTTAAAAGTAGTGGAAGGACTGACGACAATTGAAGAAGTACTTCGTGTCGCATCTTCTGAATAGGGTGTGAATCATTATGGCTGATCTTGATCAATTATTTAAAAAAGCGTTTAACTATCATGCATCTGATTTACATCTGTCTATTGGGATCCCGGCAGTTTTCCGAATCAATGGGACCTTACAAAGTCTAGATGATGTTATTTATTCGTCTGAGCAACTGGAAACAATGGTGAAAGCAATTATTCCGAAAAATAGACTGGCTGAATTTAAGGAATTAGGAGAAGTGGATTTTAATTATTCCTTACAAAATGTATGTAGGTTTCGTGTGAATGCCTTTCATCAAAGCGGTGAAGTATCCATTGCGGCTCGTCTTGTACCGACTTCAATCCCGACGATTGAAGCTTTAAAAATGCCGAACATTTTGTATCCGTTGGTCGAAAAGTCACAGGGGCTTATTTTAGTAACTGGGCCAACCGGTTCAGGTAAATCGACAACATTGGCAGCGATGATTGATTACATAAATCGTAAATATGCAAAACATATTATTACATTAGAAGACCCAATTGAGTATATACATACGCATGAAAAATCAATTGTTAATCAGCGAGAAGTTGGAACGGATACAAAAAGCTTTGCCAATGGCTTACGAGCTGCGTTACGTCAAGACCCAGATGTCATTTTAGTAGGAGAAATGCGTGACTTAGAAACAATTTCGACGGCAATTACGGCAGCAGAGACAGGACATTTAGTGTTGGCGACGCTTCATACGAGCAGTGCAATGACGACAATTGACCGAATGATTGACGTCTTTCCGCCACACCAGCAAAATCAAATTCGAATCCAAATCGCAAACGTATTACAAGGAGTCATATCACAACGGTTATTCAGTCGAAAAGATGGAAGCGGCCGTGTAGCGGCAACTGAAATATTAGTACAAACACCGGCGATAGCAAACCTAATTCGTTCTGAAAAAGTGCATATGATTCAAAATATCATGCAGACGCACAGAAGTCTTGGCATGCATACACTTGAAACGTCTATACATCAATTGATTGCTAAGGATTTAATTCGTTACGAAGACGCTGAACCGTATTTAACAGTAGGTGAAATGTAATGCCGGTTTATAAATATAGCGGAAGAACAACTTCCGGGGAAATGAAAAAAGGAACGATTACAGCTAACTCTGAAAAAGAAGCAATTGCCAAATTACGAAATGATGGTATTCATCCACGTGAAATTGTAGAATCGACGAGCATTTTACATAAAGAAATCTCAATTGATCCAAAAGTAAAAAACGAAGATTTCGTTATTTATTGTCGTCAATTCGCAACGCTCATTCGGGCAGGCATATCAATCGTTGAAGCGACACATATATTGGCTGGGCAAACATCGAGTAAACCGTTGAAAAATGCGCTATTCACAATTGAAGAAGAAGTTCGAGCAGGTACCTCTTTTTCAAGTGCTGCCCAAAAAAATGAAGCTATTTTCCCGTCGTTATTTGTTAATATGATGCGGGTTGCAGAAGCGACGGGAAATCTCGATTCTACATTAGATAGACTGGCAAACTATTACGAGAAGCAATTTAAGCTTAAAAAAAGCATTCAGTCCACGTTAATTTATCCGCTCGTTTTACTAATTGCGATTATTGTTGTTTCAATTAGTTTACTCGTTGTCGTTGTTCCAAGGTTTTCGGAAATGTTCGAGGATTTCGGTGCGGAATTACCGTTTATCACCATTTTTGTTCTTGGAATCAGTGATTTTTTACAAGGATTCTGGTGGATTTTTCTACTTTTTGGAATTGGGGTTCCGGTAATTTTCAACTTAATGTATAAGCGGAATACACAATTTCATTATCAAGTGCACTACATATTATTAAAACTGCCGATTTTTGGGCCACTCCTTCAAAAATCAGCCATTGCACAAATGACACGCACATTATCGTCATTATTCAGCAGTTCCGTGCCGATTTTACAAGCGTTAAAAATCGTTGAACGTGTCGTAAATAATCCGATTATCGGAAAAGTGATTAAAGAAGCACATGACAGCTTGGAAAAAGGGAGTACACTGTCGGCTCCGCTAGAAAAAAGTTGGCTATTTCCTCCGCTTGTCACGCAAATGACTGCGATCGGAGAGCAAACGGGTTCGTTAGATTATATGCTGGAAAAAGTAGCGGACTTTTACGAAGATGACGTTGATAGAACTGTAGATTCTTTGAAGGCTTTAATTGAGCCGCTTATGATTATTATTCTCGCCATCGCCGTTGGGACAATCGTTCTATCAATCATGGTCCCGATGTTTAGTTTGTTTGAGCAGATGTAATACCTGAAAATGATTTCCGCTATAGGCGGACGCTTTCCGTGGGGCGTGAGGTGAGCCTCCTCGGTCGCTGTCGCTCCACTGCGGGGTCTCACCTGTCACGCTAATTCCACAGGAGTCGCCGCCTTCCGCTCCAATCATCATAGACTAATCCGTTAAGGAGGTGAAAAAAAGGATGCAAAATAATAGTGAACAAACAAGTAAATATAGAAAAATTGGGGGAATTAAAATGATGAAAAATATTAGAAAACGACTTGAGAATGAAAAAGGATTAACGCTTGTTGAATTACTTGCGGTAATTGTGATTTTAGCGATTATTGCAGCGATAGCGATTCCGGCGATTGGGAACATTATTAAAAATTCTCAGGTTGGTGCATTGAAGTCAGATAGCCTTAACGCTATAGCGGCAGCTGAGCTTTATATAATTGATAATCCGGAAGTACTTGAGAATAATACGAGCTCGATGGTTACGTTATCACTTCTTACAGGAGACGAAGAAGGAGCTGGTGAGTCATATTTAGAAGAGGAAATAAGCTTAACAGATTTTGAGTATGACCCGACAGCTAAAGCAGTAACAAAATTAAAAGCCCAAAAAGGTGGAGTGAAGTTTGAGTTGATAGGTGGTCAGAAAGCTGTAAAAAAGGACCTCCTAGATTTACCAAACAACTCTAAGAGTACTACTATATTTGAAATTACACGTTAAAATAGATAGCTTTTGATATTATTAGTATAAGCCATTATTACATTTTTAATGATTATGACTTCAAATAACTACAGCAGCCCCTGCTGCTGTAGTTTTCATTCCTCATTCTAGTAAATGACGCTTCATTTACTAGAATGGGTTATGAAAAATGTTCCTGAAAGGAGTTCCCATATGTTTAACCGATTCAAAAAGAAAAAACGTACTGTTTCTATAGAATTAAATGATTTTTACATACGTGCGCTTAGTTTTACTGAGGGTGAGTTAGACACGACGTTATTATTTGAACAAGCCCTTCCATCAGGGCTTGTTGAAGAAGAGGTTGTGCAAGATGAAATGGCTTTGTATGACTTACTGAAAACGCTTGTGAAAGAGTGGAATATTTCGAAGCATGAGTTGCGTTTTTTTGTTCCGGGGCATGCTGTGTTGATGCGAACGATTGAGCATCCCGAAGAACTAAATATGCAGGAAATTAAAGAATATGTAGAAATGGAACTTGGTGAAACGATTCATCTGCCATTTGAGCAACCGCTTATCGATATGTATGATGCTGATCCGGATGATGGGGTGGCGACGTTGTTTGCTGCGCCTTCTGAAGAGGTGATGCAGTTGATGCGTCTGTATGAAGACGTGCAATTGGAACCTGCTGTATTGGATATACGTGCGTTATGTAACATTCGTTTTTTAAAGAATATTCAAATGTTAGATGCCCATAAAACATACTTAATTGCGGATTGGTCTGTGAACGCGGTTTCGATTTGTATTTATTCGGATGGGAATGTTGATTTTCTACGCTATCAGCCAATTGAAACGGAACAGAAAAATTGGCGCTACCTTCCTGAAAATACAACGGTCCCGTATTTTTATGAAGGCGAAATTAGCGATTATCAAATGCATCTAACCAATCAAACATTGGAACTTGAACGGATTTTGAATTTTTATCGTTATTCATTACATAAAGGCGAAAAAGCAGTAAATGAACTCGTTATGATGGGGGATAATCCAGAAATGGATTTTATTATGGAGAAAATTGGTTCGACGCTAGAATTACCTATTCGACTGATCGATAATGAAATCGTGAAACAACATTATCCGAATTTTAAAGCAGAACATGCAACGTTACTTGGTTTGTCGCTGAGAGAGGAAGCTGGTCATGGTTCCTGATATTAATTTATTGCCGAAAACTGAAAGGAAAAGTTCCAATGAGAAATGGCTATTTATCACGATAGCTATTATTTTTTGCGCCTTTCTAATTTTTGTTATCGTTCAATCTAGGATATTATCCAATCAATTAATAACATTAGAACAAGAACAGCAAACATTGGCGCTAGAAAGAGAAAGTTTATTATCAGAAATCGAAGCGCTAAATAATCCCAAAGAAGTAGACTTGGAAACTTCTGTTCAATTTATAGAGCATATTGCCTATGCGGTATCACCGATTATCGTGGAAGTGAATAAAGGGCTTGATCCCCATGCGTATTTACGTGAATATTCATTTTTGGAGCGTGCGGTTCAGTTAAAGGTCGATTTTGAAACGATACCAGAAGTTGTTTCGTATGTAGATTATTTGACGAGAAGTAAATATTTTGATGATGTTTTGGTGAACCAAATCACAACGTTCGACCCAGTTCTGGGGGGGGATGAAAAGGATACGTTTCATGTCGTGGATCGCTATTCGAATTCATTTGACCTGCCGTTGGAATTAAAATATTTGAAAATGGGCGGTGATGGCAAATGAATATTTCATTCAAAGAAAATCGAACATTGCTCATCTTACTTCTTGTGTTAGCCTTTGTCATTGTTGGGGCAATTTATTTTTACACCCTATATCCGAAAATGGAAGAGAAAAAACGTGTGCTTCAATCGATTGACACGATTGAAATAGAAATTGAACAACTTAACCAAAAATTATTGAGTACTTCTGATGTAAAGGCAGCAACAGAACATGAATTTGAATTAAGAAAGAAACTACCAGAAAAAAGAGAGATTAGTTCGCTTTTAATGTCTCTACAAGAGATTGAACTTGTGAGCGAAGCGAAAATAAATGAAATCATATTTCATGATTACGATGCGCTCGTTTCACAATCTGGACTTGTTGAAGATGTAGATTCAGAAGAGGAAAATGAAAAAGATAAAATGGATGACGAAAAGGGGGAAATACCTGTAACTAATATTGATATTGCAGCTTTGCCTAAGCAATTAAAACTGCTTACGCTTCAGATGGATGTCGATGTGAAAGATAAAGCGCATTTACTTCATTTTATTCAGGAAATTGAGGCACTTGAACGGGTTATTCGTGTAGACGATATTCGATTTACGCTAGACGGGGAGGCAGATCTGGCTGTCAAAGAACCGGATGAAACCATTAATATAATGCTTCAGATTACAACATTTTACTCGGAAGTCGAGGCTAATTAAATGGAATTATTAATTGGTGTTCTGTTTTTTATTTACGGCTTAATCTTCGGCTCATTTTTTAATGTTGTTGGGTTGCGTGTTCCCAAAAAAGCGTCGATTTCTTTTCCGCCTTCGCATTGTACAGCATGTGAAAGAAGGCTAGGCGTTCTGGATTTAGTGCCAGTTTTTTCATATTTATTTTTAAAGGGACGATGTAGAACCTGCTCCGCAAAAATTAGTCCTATTTATCCGTTTATGGAATTGATGACCGGAATACTTTTTGCGTTAGCATACGGTATGCTCGGGTTAAGTTTAGAGTTGATTGTCGCGATTGTCTTTATTTCACTACTGATCATCATTACCGTAACTGATCTTGCGTACATGCTCATTCCGAATAAAATTCTTTTTCCTTTTGGTATTGTCCTATTCTTGTTACGTTTCATTTCGCCATTAACGCCTTGGTGGAGTAGTATCGTAGGGGCTGTCATTGGATTTGGTGTATTGCTGGTCATTGCTGTTATTTCAAAGGGAGGGATGGGAGGCGGCGATATAAAGTTATTTCTCGTTATTGGTCTAGTCATCGGACCAGTGCAGACATTGCTTACTTTATTTATCGCTTCTTTAATCGGTACAATTGTCGGCTTTATTTTCTTAAAGAGAACGAAACAAGGGCGAAAAACGCCAATTCCATTTGGGCCTTCTATCTCGGCAGCAGCCGTGATTGTTTATTTTTGGGGTTCATTTATTGTCGATTGGTATGGGAAGCTGTTTGTATAAGTCGAGAAGTTTATAGAGACGGCCGACAAGTGTCTTGTTTTTTTTCAGTTCGATTCTGCTACTGTTAAGAAAACGGGGTGGTAGAGATGAAATTTGGAAAAAGATACTCGAATATTACAGTATTCATGGCGATGCTTCACGGTGTCATTATTGGCATTGCAGCCATTGCGGTTGTCGGGATTATTTTTGTCGGCGCGGAAGGGAATCGGACAGTCGATAAAATCGAAAACGAAATTCCTGCATCTGGACCTGCCGAAGATAAGGAGAATGATACTTCAGCTAATAAAACGACAGGATCACTTGCACTTTATGCGAAGCAACATGGTGCTTTTACAACTTCGGTGTCCGCTGCAACTTTTATCGCCGAGGATCCGTCTTTATCTACGGCAGCAATTATTCAATCAGACGGACAATATTTTGTTTGGTCTGCTGTTGGCTTATCAGAAGTAGAAATTGAAGGGATTCTTGAGGAAGGCACGTATAAGAAAGAGTTTTCTATTAATCCGACTTCTTGTGATATGGTTCATACAACAAATCTCTGGGAAGTACTAGAGGCAGACGATATCGCGAAAATAAAACAATTGGCTTCGAAAAATGATGACGAAAAAGCAAAGGAATTAGCTCGTCATATCGATACGATTACTGCATTTACCAACGATTTGAAGGTGATTCGACTACACTTACTGTCCAAATATGCGAATACAAATGACTGTGTGAAAATTTCGTTTTGAATTGATTTTTCAAGCCAAATTGCCGTTATTCGTTATTTGGTACAATTTTCAAAACCTTCCTGAGTGGTTACAATAAAAAGTAGGGAGGGATATTGATGAAGTTTTTAGCGAATCAACCGATCATTTTAGCTTCAGAATCACCGAGGCGGAAAGAATTGCTGCAGAAATTGGGGATTCCTTTTCAAACGATGAAAAGTAATGTTGTAGAGAATGTCGAATCTACCCCATCTAGTGTCAACAGGTACGTGACAGAATTAGCGATTGAAAAAGCAAAAGCGATTGCCAAACATCATGTGGAAAAAGCGGTCATTGGTGCGGATACGATTGTTAGTTTTAATGGAAAGGTTTTTCCTAAACCGAAAGATAAAGAACAGGCAAAGCAGTTCTTACAAACGCTTTCTGGACAAACCCACTTAGTCATTACAGCTGTTGCGATTATGTATGCTGGAGAAGCTCATTCCTTTTTTTCGGAGACGAAAGTTACGTTTTATGAGCTAGATGATGCTATGATAGATGCTTATATTGAAACAGGTGATTGTTTTGATAAAGCGGGTGCTTACGGGATTCAATCAGGCGGTTTATTATTTGTGCAAGCATTAAGCGGAGATTATTACTCAGTAATGGGACTTCCTGTCGCACAACTTTCAAGAGTGTTACAAGACATTGGTGCTATCACACTAAAAAGGAGTGTGAAGGACGAATGAAACTGGATGAAAAGCCACAAATGATGATTCGAGATGTTCATCTTGCGGACAGGCCCCGAGAGCGATTGATTAGGCAAGGTGCGAGCAGTTTATCCAATCAAGAACTAATTGCGATATTATTAAGGACAGGTACAAAACAAGAGTCAGTCCTAACGTTAGCAAATCGCATCCTAACCTCTTTTGATAAAATACAAGACTTCCAATATGCAACACTTGAAGAATGTATGAAAGTGAAAGGGGTTGGACAAGCGAAGGCAGTTCAACTCCTAGCAGCTGTAGAGCTTGGAAAAAGAGTGAATCGGAAGGACTCTCGAGAGCGATATGTCATTCGTTCACCAGAGGATGCTGCAAACTATTTAATGACGGATATGGCGTCTTTGCAACAGGAGCACTTTGTTGCTTTATTTTTAAATGTTAAAAATGAAGTACTACATAAGGAAACGATTTTTATTGGCTCATTAAACGCTTCGATTGTTCATCCAAGGGAGCTATTTCGTGAAGCGGTAAAACGTTCCGCGGCTTCCATTATTTGTGCGCATAATCATCCTTCCGGCAATCCCGCGCCATCGCCTGAAGATATTGAAGTGACGAAGAGATTGGTGGCAGCAGGTGATATGATGGGGATAGATGTACTAGATCATCTGGTCATAGGGGACCATCAGTTCATAAGCCTTAAAGAAAAAGGGTACATGTGACACTATCACTTTCTTCGCCAATCCGCTATAATGTGGTATATTATTTAGTGAATACCGTAATAAACGGTTGAGAAGAAAGGAAGAACTTATTTTGTTTGGATTCGGTGCTAAAGATGTTGGAATTGATCTAGGTACAGCAAATACATTAGTGTTTATTAAGGGGAAAGGCATAGTATTAAGAGAGCCTTCCGTTGTTGCAAAAAATACGCATACAGGTGAAATTGTCGCAGTAGGAAGTGCTGCGAAAAATATGATAGGCCGTACACCAGGTTCAATTATTGCGACACGCCCAATGAAAGATGGCGTAATTGCTGATTTTGAAATTACGACTGCAATGATAGAGCATTATATGAAAGAAGCAATGAAAGCGTCAGGTGGCTCCTGGAAAAAGCCAAATGTGATGGTTTGTGTGCCTTATGGCATTACATCGGTTGAACAAAGAGCCGTAATCGATGCATCCCGTCAAGGTGGCGCTAAAGATGCGTATACGATTGAGGAGCCATTTGCAGCTGCAATCGGTGCAGGGCTACCAGTATGGGAGCCGACAGGAAGTATGGTCGTTGATATTGGTGGCGGTACAACAGAAGTCGCGGTTATTTCACTTGGCGGAATTGTTACAAGTGAGTCAATTCGTGTCGGCGGAGATACAATGGATAACGCAATTTCAGGGTATATCCGTAAAACGTATAACTTAACTATTGGTGAACGAACAGCAGAAGCGATTAAATTAGAAATTGGCTCTGCAAAAGTTGAGGAAGAAACAGAGAAAATGGAAATCCGTGGACGAGATTTATTGACAGGTTTACCGAAAACGATTGAAATTTCCTCAGACGAAATTGCAGGTGCTTTACGTGAATCTATTAGCCATATTATTGAAGGTGTGAAGAAAACATTAGAAACTACACCGCCAGAACTTTCTTCAGACGTGATGGAACGCGGTATCGTGTTAACAGGGGGCGGCGCATTATTACGTAGCCTCGACAAAGTCATTTCTGAAGAAACCAATATGCCAGTCTTCATCGCAGAAGAACCGCTAGATTCCGTAGCGATTGGAACAGGGAAAGCTTTAGATAATTTTGATATCATCAAAAAAATGCAAGCAAAATAACAAAAGCAAAGGGCGTCTAAGATATGATTTTGAAGATTTTTATATCAGCACGCGCTCGAGGTAATTAAGTGAAGAAAAAGGTTTGTGCCTCTGCCTATTTTGGGTGGGGGCTATCAAACCGTTGAAACCGGATAGTTAAGGGAGGATAATGGCAATGCCGCGATTTTTTTCAAATAAACGACTGATTTTATTGCTTGTAGGCGTGATTGTCCTCGTTGCATTAATTTCATTCACCTTAAGAGACCGGCATAACGCTTCCCTGCCAGAGAGAATTGTGAAAGATGTTGTCGGTTTTGGACAATCGATTTTCTCAAAGCCAACACATTTTATTACAGGGGTTATTGGAAATGTCGACGGAATTTTGAATACATATGAAGAAAATAAAATTTTAAAAGAGCGTCTGAATGAATACGCTTCCGTGCAAGCAGAACTTACGGAAGTTCGAATTGAAAACAATGAGTTGCGCGAAATTATCGGTAAAAAAGAAGATTTGAATGCTTATGATCCGATTCATGCAACAGTGATTTCAAGAAACCCTGATCAGTGGGAAGAGAAAATTATTTTAGATAAAGGTTCAAAACATGGTGTTAAACAAAATATGGCTGTAATTACATCAAGAGGCTTAATTGGAAAAGTTATTGTCGTTACGGATTTGCATTCAACAGTAGAATTGCTTTCGACAGAGAATCGAAATTTCCGCGTCTCGGCCGTTATACGAAGTAAAGAAAATGATGGTCAATCTGCTTTCGGACTCATTGAAGGATTTGATCGTGAACGAGGCGAATTGATCATGCGGCGTATAGATACTGATTATGAGATTGAAATTGGAGAAAAAGTGATATCTTCTGGATTAGGCGGCATTTTTCCTAAAGGTCTTCCAATCGGCGAAGTCACCGAAGTATCTACTGATGATTACGGTCTAACAAAAATGGTTTATATCCGACCTGCTGCACAGTTCTCAATGTTAGACCATGTCATTATTACGAAGCGAACTTCTGTGACAGTTGAAGGAACGGATGGTAATGGAACTGTCGGTGCTGAGGGGGAGGATGGATCATGATTCGATCCATCATCCCTTTGATGGTTACAGTTCTTTTTTTCATGGAACCAGTATTTAGTTTGTTTTCTCCGATTACGTATGCAGATGCTTTGCTAACGCTTGTTCCACGATTTGTGATTGTTTGCCTCATATTTATTTCGATTTACGGCAGTCGTAAGCATGCGATTATATACGGAATTATCTTTGGCCTCTTGTATGATATCTTTTACATTGATATTATTGGGATATACGCTTTTTTATATCCGCTAATTTGTTTGATAGCGTCCGGTATTATTCGCTATATCCATAGACATATTGTGACAGTTATTGGATTAACTTTATTACTAATTGCACTTTTAGAAATATTTTCATATGGATTTGCAAGTTTAATTTCCGTTACATCTATTGGATTTGAGGAGTTTTTTAAAGGAAGGCTCATTCCAACTATGCTAGCAAATTCTTTATTTGTGATAATGTTTAGTTGGTTTTTTAAAAGAATCATTGAAGAGAAAATATTGCATAAATCATCTGATGTTATGTAATTTAAGGTAAAGGAAGATGCGGGGTGACAGCAATGACGAAACAGCAATATGTAGCGATTAAAGGGACGAAAGACGGCCTTGTTCTTCGACTTGACGACAAATGTGCCTATTCAGATTTGCTAGCGGAACTCCGTAGCAAAGTAGCTGAAAGTGGATTAGAAGGTTTATCGGAAGTCCAGGTCGATATCGGGTACCGATATTGCAATGAAAGCGAATTAAAGGAAATTATGAACATTATTCATAGTTCACCTAATTTACGGATATCAAAAATTCAAAGTGACGTTTTAACAGTTGAAGAATGCAATGCACGAATACTTGAAAAACAATCAGAAACATTTATTGGCATCGTTCGTTCAGGACAAGTTGTCAAAGCTGAAGGAGACTTAGTCGTTATCGGAGACGTAAACCCCAATGCGCGTGTCGTAGCAGGCGGAAGCATCTATGTTCTTGGTAGGCTTAAAGGAATTGCCCATGCGGGTGCCAATGGAAATACAGAGTCGGTCATTGCTGCATCATGGCTTGAGGCTACACATTTAATGATTGCGGATAAAATGGAGTTAATGACAGACGAATTAACAATTCTATCCGAACAACCGGAAATGGAATGTGCGTATATTCATACAAATGGCTTCATCACGATTGATCGCTTGCAAGAACTACGCATTATAAGACCACATTTATCATCATTTAAAGGGGGCATCTAATGTGGGAGAAGCAATTGTAATAACATCGGGTAAAGGTGGTGTCGGTAAGACGACGACAACAGCTAACCTTGGAACAGCACTCGCGCTCCAAGGAAAGAAGGTTTGTCTCGTTGATACAGATATCGGCCTCCGTAATCTTGATGTCATCCTCGGTCTCGAAAATCGAATTATTTATGATTTAGTTGATGTCATTGAAGGGCGATGTAAGATTCACCAAGCGTTGGTAAAAGATAAGCGATTTGAAGAAGGTTTATTTTTACTGCCAGCTGCACAAACGACAGATAAAAATGCGATTACCGCAGACCAAATGAAGGTTTTGGTCGAAGAGTTAAAGCGAGACTATGATTATATTTTAATTGATTGTCCTGCTGGTATTGAGCAAGGGTATAAAAACGCTGTAGCGGGTGCAGACCGAGCAATCGTTGTCACAACGCCAGAAATTTCAGCTGTTCGTGATGCGGACCGAATTATCGGTTTACTGGAACAAGAAGACATTGAGCCGCCGAAACTGATTATTAATCGAATTAAACGTAACTTAATCAATGAAAATGATGCATTAGATGTCAATGATATCACAACACATTTATCGATTGATTTACTAGGGATCGTCATGGATGATGAACGTGTCATTAGTTCATCGAATAAGGGCGAACCAATTGTGATGGATCCTTCAAATTCCGCTGCACTAGGTTACCGAAATATCGCAAGACGCATACTTGGAGAGTCTGTACCATTGATGTCAATCGAACAGAATAGAAATGGATTTTTTAGTAAATTAAAGTCCATCTTTGTTAGATAATTAAGTAAGTAAAATACAATTAGTCGTCGAATAAAACATTTACATTCGAAACCAGGCCATAAAAAACCTCTACGTTTAGAAACGTAGAGGTTTTTGTCGTTCTAGTTTTCTTCAACTAGAACGAGATACTATTTCTATGTTCACCATCATATACTACAAAAAACAGGTGGTGAATCTCAGTGAAATGGAAAACGAAATGGCTACTTGCTTTTATTCTCGTACTAGGAATTGTAGGGGTGACTAAACTAGAAGAACTGGGTATCATTCACAAACCCGTTTCCCAATATGTAACGACAGGTCAAGACTTTTTGGTAATGAAAAAATGGGTTGCTTCTATGTTGGACAATCCGGAAGATGAGTTGCTAGCGGTAAACTATGAAAACTCATTATTAGGTACGTATGAATCGATGCAACCGTTTAAAGAGGGCGTAATCATATCTTATCCACAGCCAATTGCGATAGAAGCGCAGCGGGATGGACTCGTCATTTTTACAGGTATTAAGCGTCAAACAGGCAAAACGATAACTGTTCTATATGACGACGGGGATGAGGTCACATATGGATTCGTAGGTTCATTTAGCAAGCTTCCTTATACGTCAGTTAAAAGAGGAGATACACTCGCATTAATGGAGGAAGAAGCACTTTTCTTCATGGTTAAACGAGATGGGGCTAATTTAGATGCGTCGCTCTTACCAGCTTATTTATCGGGTTCGGTGGAATGAAACTACGTCTACATCCTATTTTAATCCCAGTCTTTTTATTTCTACTCGTATCGGGGAATGTATCTATTTATACGTTAGTTTTCATTTCTCTTTTAATTCATGAGGCGGGGCATATAGTCGCTGCAAAAATGGTTGGACTGCGCGTTCGGTCATGCACAATTATGCCTTACGGTGGTGAACTTACCATTCCAGGTCGGCATGCTGCACGGCGTCGCAAGCGTTTTTATGTCGCGCTTGGGGGTCCTGTAGCGACTTTGCTTTTACTCTTGCTTGCCATACTTATCCCATTTTCAGCAACGGATCTCCTAATTCGTATTCAACTTATTTTATTGGCTGTGAACTTATTACCTTTTTTGCCTCTGGATGGCGGACAGGCACTAAGTGCATTCATTGAGAAAAAAGGAAAAGAATACGAGGCAAGACTAGCGATGATTGTTCATTCAATGGTTTTTTACGGTATTGTGATTATTATGCTCAGCTTTTCATTGCCAGAGACAATCCCTTATATTGTGCTCGCTTTTTTTCTATTAGTCCAAAATATTGCCGCGTTTCGTTACCGAAAATATGAAAAGGCTTTATTTAATTTAAAGAAGTAAGTCGCTAGTTTTTAAATGAATCAAACTACTATTTACATTGAAGCAGTCCAGGACATTTACTTATTCAAGTGAGCAACCAGCAGGTTTCACAGTTTTTTTGAAATAACTGTTGACGAAACAATTTATCCGTGATAATATTTTAATGTTATTGTTTGTAGCGCACCCGTGCTACAACCGCTCTGAAAAGGTATAAGCGTCCGATAGGAACACCTTTTAAGGCGAGTCTTAGTAATAGAGGAGGTGCAAGTATGTACGCAATTATTGAAACTGGTGGAAAACAAATTAAAGTTGAACAAGGTCAAGAAATCTACGTTGAAAAAGTAGCTGGTGAAGCTAACGACGTTGTTACATTCGACAAAGTTCTTTTCGTAGGCGGCGACGACGTAAAAGTTGGTGCTCCTTACGTAGAAGGTGCTTCTGTTACAGCGAAAGTTGTAGAACAGGGCCGTGGTAAAAAAATTACGATTTTCACTTATAAGCCAAAAAATAATGATGCCAAGAAAAAAGGTCATCGTCAGCCATACACTAAAGTTGTAATCGAAGGCATTAACGCATAATCGACTATGATTAAAGTGAAGATTGAAAAAGGGCAATCAGACCGCATTAAATCATTTGAAATGTCTGGACATGCTCATTTCGCTGAACATGGAAAAGACTTAGTGTGTGCCGGCGCGTCTGCCGTGTCATTTGGTGCTCTAAATGCTGTGATTGCATTAACAGGGAATACACCTATAATTGACCAAGGTACAGATGGCGGTTACTTACGAGTTGTTTTTTCTGAAGATGAAATCGAGAATGATGACATTCAATTAATTATAAAAGCGATGATTGTTTCTTTGCAGACGATTGAACAAGACTATGGGCAACATATAAAAATCATCTTCAAAAAGTAGGAGGTGGCACACATGCTACGTTTAGATCTCCAGTTTTTCGCATCGAAAAAAGGAGCGGGTTCTACAAAGAACGGTCGTGATTCTGAAGCGAAACGTCTAGGCGCAAAACGCGCTGATGGACAATTCGTAACAGGTGGTTCGATTCTTTACCGTCAACGCGGAACAAAAATTCACCCAGGTGAAAACGTTGGTCGCGGAAGTGACGATACACTATTCGCAAAAATGGATGGTATCGTACGTTTCGAACGTTTAGGACGCTCAAAAACGAAAGTAAGCGTTTATGCTGAAGCGCAAGAAGCATAAATCTTTATAATAAAGACTGCATGATATATATTCATGCAGTCTTTTTATTTTGTTATTCTGGACAAATGAATGTTGTTTAAACATGTTAGTAAAAAGCTCAGGCGCATGGTAAACGGTTAATTACGAAATGAAGACATACATTGAATCATTTTATTTTACGTAAAAAGGAAAAGTAATGCTATACTATATTTACAACTAGAGAGATGGAGTGAGGGATTATGAAGGAAGAGCAGCTAACGATAGCGCAGGCGTTGAAGTTCACACGTCATGACTTTTTAAACGACCTCCAAATCATACTAATGAATATCGATTTAGGGAATACTGAGCGGGCAAAGAAAACAATTTTAGCGACGACAAATAAAATGAAGCAGCACGCATTGTTATCCTCGTTAAGTTTACCAAAAACAGAAATATGGTTAGCAACTTTCGAGTGGATACATACTTCTTTTGATAAATTGTTAACATGTCATGTAAAAGCTCCCATTACAAATGTGAGTGATGACGACCTCGTTTCATCTTTACAAAAATTGATTAAACAAGTTGAAAATGTGTTAGATCCTTTTTCAGAGTATGAAGCTCATTTTGATATTTTATCTGTTAAAGAAGAATGGGTAATTAAACTGTCTGTGACGGGCAAATTACCAAAACTAGAAGCTAAGTGTAGCGAAGACAAGAATTTTACGATTGAAGAGCAATTTAAAGAGAATTTATGGACGTTCACAGTTCGTGGACGATAGGAGGAACTTATTATGTTTGTTGATCACGTAAAAATTTATGTAAAAGGCGGTGACGGTGGCGATGGTATGGTCGCATTCCGGAGAGAAAAGTATGTACCATACGGTGGGCCTGCTGGCGGAGATGGTGGAAAAGGTGCTGACGTTGTATTTGAAGTAGACGAAGGTCTCAGAACGTTAATGGATTTTCGTTATCAGCGCCATTTTAAAGCACCTCGCGGAGAACACGGCATGAGTAAAAATAAACACGGTAAAAATGCCGAAGATATGGTTGTCAAAGTGCCGCCTGGAACTGTTGTCACAGAAGGGGAAGATGGCCCGGTTATTGCAGACCTAGTGGAACACGGACAAAGAGCTGTTATCGCACGTGGTGGACGTGGCGGACGTGGGAATAGTCGATTTGCTACGTCTCAAAACCCTGCACCTGAACTGTCTGAAAAAGGAGAACCGGGTGTTGAGCGAGATATTGTCCTTGAATTAAAGGTGTTGGCAGACGTCGGACTCGTTGGGTTTCCAAGTGTTGGGAAGTCCACTCTTCTTTCAGTCATATCTGCAGCAAAACCGAAAATCGGTAATTACCATTTTACAACACTCGTTCCAAATTTAGGAATGGTTGAAACAAATGATGGAAGAAGTTTTGTGCTAGCAGATTTACCCGGTTTAATCGAAGGGGCGCATGAAGGGGTAGGTCTTGGTCATCAATTTCTACGTCACATTGAACGAACACGTGTCATTATCCATATAATTGATATGTCCGGCATGGAAGGGCGCGATCCATATGAAGATTATGAAACGATTCATGAAGAATTGAAACAATATAATTTACGATTAACGGAACGTCCGCAAATTATTGTCGCAAATAAAATGGATATGCCGGATGCGGAAGAAAATTTACGAGCATTCAAAGAGAAGTTCGATGAAGATGCACTTATTTTCCCGATTTCTGCAATTACACGCCAAGGATTGGATGATTTATTGTTTGCAACAGCTGATTTAATTGAAGTGACACCTGAATTCTCATTGGCTGATGTAGAAGATGAAAGTGAAAACACGGTGTTGTATAAACATGAAATGGAAGAGTCGGACTTTGAAATTTCACGAGACGATGACGGAGCTTATGTCCTTTCCGGTTATACGATTGAGCGGTTATTCAAAATGACAGACTTTAACTTTGACCAATCAGTACGCAGATTTGCTAGACAAATGCGTGGGATGGGTGTAGACGATGCACTTCGTGAACGTGGCGCACAAAATGGTGACATTGTGCGGATTCTAAATTTTGAATTTGAGTTTGTAGAATAATACGAGTTGAATGTTGGAGTGATGTTATGAAACGATTAGGAGAGGGTCGTTTTTATCTAGTAAGAGAAGATGTCTTGACGGAATCCATGCTTAAAACTATTGAAGTAAAGAAACTATTGGCATCAGGTGAAGCATCTACCATTCAAGAGGCTACGAAAAACATTGGGTTATCCCGAAGTGCTTTCTATAAATATCGTGATACTGTATTTCCGTTTGAATCTGTTGCACGAGAGAGAATCTTAACGATCTTTATCCAATTGGAAGATCGTAAAGGTTCTCTTGCAACACTTTTAAGCATTGTGTCAGAAGCGAAGTGTAATGTGTTGACAATACACCAAACAATCCCTGTTCAAGGGCGGGCAAACGTTACCTTATCATTAGATGTCACGACGATGGGCATGAAAATGGACAGTTTTTTACAACGATTGAAATCACCTGATTTTGTGGAATCAGCTTCCGTCATTAGCTCGGGAGCTTTGTAAAAGGGAGGAAATAGGATTGAGTGAACATGATTATGCACCGATAATATCGTATCTAGGGCCAGAAGCATCCTTTACGCACGTTGCTGCGAAAGAATTATTTGGCCAAGTGGGTTTATCTGCAAAACCTACTATACCTGACTGTGTGGAAGCTGTAAGTTCTGGGCGGGCTACTTATGCAGTTGTTCCGTTAGAGAATGCATTGGAAGGATCCGTGCCACTAACGATTGACTATATGTTTAATGAACATGATTTGTTTATTAATGCGGAGTTATCGATCCCAATTCAACAACATTTAATGGTCAATCAAGCGCAAGCAAATGCTTTAGATTCAATCGAGTCTATTCATTCGCATCCTCATGCGCTTGCCCAATGTCATAAATATTTACTATATCAATATCGAGGGGTCCCATTAATTCAATCAACTTCAACTGCCGCGGCAGCAAAATATGTTTCTGAAAACCCAGATAAAAAGATTGCGGCTATCGGGAATCAACTAGCTTGTGAGAAATATAATTTACATATGGCAGAAGAAAATATTCATGATTTTCATTTTAATCACACCCGATTCGTTGTACTATCTCAGAAAAAAGGGAAATTAGAAAAGCATGGGCATACGGAAATACCGAAAACAACTTTGATGGTTAAGTTACCGAAAGATGATCGACCAGGTGTCCTTCACCAAGTGTTATCCGTCTTTTCTTGGAGAAAATTAAACTTAACGAAAATTGAATCTCGTCCATTAAAAACTGGTTTAGGAAATTATTTCTTTATCATCGATGTTTTGGAAGACGAAGAGGCGCCATTGATGAAAGGCGCGCTGGAAGAATTAAAAGCACTAGATTGTTCCGTCCGTTCATTCGGCACATATTATTCATACGAACAACGACCGACACGTCCAAATTGAGGATGTGTCGGTTTTTCGCATAATGATAATTCCCTCGCATATAAATGGTGACAAAGGATATCCGTTTGAAAAAAAGCGTAACACAGGCGGACGTCTAGTCATACGATGGATTGATGGAAGGGGGAAGTTTTTTAGTGGATGTCCATATTGTTCAAAGAGGCGAAACACTCTGGAAAATTGCGAGGCAACACGGAATTTCATTTGAGGAATTAAAACGGGTGAACGCACATCTGGCCAATCCAGATTATATAGTTCCGGGAATGAAAATTTTTCTTCCGAGTAAAGTACAGGCGATAGGTGAAAGTGCTAAGACAGGTGCAAGTGAAACTAAGGTGAAGAAGGTCGAAAGTGTTAAAAAAGTAGAAAAGGCGCCAGTGGCACAGCCTATTTCCTTAACAGAAGCACTTCAAGCGCCGAAAGAACCTATGCCGATACCGGCCACACCGAAAGTACCGAAAGTGACTTCGAAGCCGGTAGAGGAATCGATAGAAGCACCGCCGAAAGCTACCATGCCGAAAGTGGAGCAAACGCAACATAAGCCAACACCTGCACCGACACCGCCGCCAGCACAAGCACCCATGCCACCGTTTCCAATGCAACCTTATCCATATACTGTAATTGGAATCCCATGCGGATGGCTTCCGATTTACGATGCAGATTGCTATCCATATGTTCACATGGGGCAAATGCATCAGATGCCGCACCAACCGCCAATGACACAATTACCAGTACCAGAGTCAACACATTTTAATCATTATCGCCCATCAGCACGCCCGAGTGTTCCTGAGATGGATAAGAAGATGGAGTCTCCAACGAGTAAAAAAGATAGCACACCTGGATTCTACTCACCACCGGCGCCACCGGAATTACATTTTCCATCGCTGTCCGGACCAGAGTTAATGCCGTCGATTGAATCGCCAACTCTTCAGTTACCTAAAGCAAAACCTGAAGTGAAAAAAGAAGCAAAGCCTAAGTCAACGCCAATGCCGGAGTCACGACCAATATCACCAACAGATAGAGGGCCAATGCCAGCAGCGCCAGCTCCGTATTCAGATTGGTCATATCCTCAAACTATGTACCCGGCTCATACGGGACAGTCATCTCCATGCGGATGTAGTCAATTAGCACCAATGCCTTTACCAGTGCAACAACATCCTTTTTGTAATGCTTGCAATCAACCGATAGGACCGCATCCAATGCATCCGATGCCGCCAATGCCTTACCCAGCTCCATATCATTGGCATGGAATGTATTAAGCGTATGATCGTGAAAGGGAAAGCGGAACAAATCAATAATAATGTTTGGAAACTTGAAAGAAATGGCCGTTATTACTCAGTGAAACATTATGATTCTTCATCAACATTATATAAAGTGAATGCCATCCATGAAAAATTACGTTCACTTTCATTTCCACATATTATTTCAGTCATACCCAGTGAACATCCGTTACTCTTTACACAACCATGGCTTAGGAAAGCCAGGGCTGTTAATTTTAAAAAACGAGCCGATCGAACAGAATCGCTCGAAGCACTTATCGATTTACATGAAACACAATCGCAATTCGATTGGAAGACAGCGGATTATTTGCATGAATATCCTTTAATTGCGAAATGGGAAGATCGTTTATTTCGATTTGAGTCAATACGTGAAGCTTGTGAAATGTATATTGGAAAAGCAGCGGTAGATGACATTATTTTTTATGCAGAAAGTGCACTTCGCGTTGTCCGTAAGTCGTATAATCAAGAGAAAAAAATTACATTGCTCCATGGAGATGTCGTTCACCATAATATCTTGCGAGATAAAAAAGGAATCATTCGTTTTATAGATTTTGATCTCGCTTGTATTGGACCGGCAGGAACTGAGATTGCTCTATGGATGCATCGAGTATTACCGCAAATTGATTATGATTTAACCTTTTTATTAAATGAACAACCTTCCTTACAGAAGTTAGATAAATCATCTTTAAACTTGCTGCTTTATCCAAATGAAATATTGAGAGAATGGCTCCATTTCTTCTCTTTATCGAAAGACTCACAAGAAAGGCAATTGAAAAACATGCTCCCTTTTACAGAGTCCGCACTCTCGCATTGGCCAAAATTATGGTATAATGTAGAACGGATAAAAAACTAGGAGGTTGCATGATGGCAGGGCATTCCAAATGGAATAATATTAAAAACCGTAAAGGCGCGCAAGATGCAAAGCGCGGTAAAATATTTCAAAAAATATCTCGAGAAATATATATGGCAGCGAAACAGGGCGTAGATCCAGACATGAACCCTGCTTTACGTTTAGCGATTGAAAAAGCAAAAAGTGCAAACGTGCCTAACGATGTAGTGAAACGTGCACTAGATAAAGCTTCGGGCGCAGGCAATGATGAAAACTATGAGGAAGTCATTTACGAAGGTTACGGCCCGAATGGCGTAGCAGTTCTCGTTTATTGCTTAACGGATAACAGAAACCGAACAGCACCTAATATTCGCGTTGCATTTACGAGAAATGGTGGAAACTTAGGTTCAAGCGGATCGGTTTCATATATGTTTGATCGAAAAGGGCGTCTGTTGATTGAAAGAACAGAAGACACGGATGAAGATATGATTATGCTCGCAGCACTTGAAGCTGGTGCAGAAGATATTGAATCCAGTGAAGAAGGTTTTGAAATTATCACAGAAGCAGCTGATTTCTTACAAGTTAAAAATGAGTTGGAAGAATCAGGAATTGAGTTTGTTTCAGCCGACATTGAAATGGTTCCTTCAATGCATACCGTAATTCCGGAAGAGAGCGAAGAACAGTTTGAAAAAATGCTCGACATGCTGGAAGACGATGATGACGTGCAAAACGTTTATCATAATGCGGCTGAGTAATAGCAGTTTAGTTCAATATATTTAGGAAGACACTAGTTTGTAGGTTTATCTATAAATTAGTGTCTTTTTTGGTTGATATGCGCTAATAATCCAGCGTATTGAATAGATATCTATCATTTTCAACATTCTACTATTACTTTTTTATAAAAATCGTGCAAATTATACAATAGTAAAAGTTGCACGATTTTCGGAGTAATTGTATAATTAAACCATACACACAGTGACAGGTGTGGCAAGTTAAATAATTTAAAAGGAGTGTAAAAAAATGCAGAAACGACAAGGAAAATATCCGAACCAAGCAGATTTTAATCCTTTTATTCAAAGGTCGCTAATGGATGAAGAAAACTCGTACGAACTACCTCTCTCTGATCCTTCAGAAACGCTACCAGCTGATTCATACCAAGCCCGAATAATAAGTCAAGTAGATTTAAGTAAACCCTCCGCTTTTAGTGTAAATAAAAAAATGAATGTAAAATCGAATTTGTAAACTAGTAAATGGGAAGTTAAATGATTAATTAAAAATCTGCCCGCTCTCAAATTGAACAGTTGGGCAGGTTATTATATTGTTGATAGAAATTTAGCCTATTTTGATGACAATTAAATAAACATATTCGAACACCTTTTACTGATAGGTGTTTTTATTATGATTAATTTTCTGAGAAAATGTCGACGTATAATCCAATGGAAACTTTCTCTGTAGAAAGTTCGTTCGTATGGTATACTGAAGGATAGTTAAGTAAGGGGGAAGTTTTTTGTACGATTATATAAAAGGGCATGTGACACGTGTCACGCCAGAATACATAACGCTAGAACAAAATGGGCTTGGATGGTCCATTATGACACCGAATCCATATGCTTTTCATATAACTGACGACATACAACAAGTGTTCACTTATTTACATGTTCGACAAGATGTACAATTACTCTTAGGTTTTAAAACGCTAGAGCAACGTGAACTTTTTAAAAAACTAATTACGGTTTCTGGGATTGGTCCGAAAGGCGCATTAGCTATTTTAGCAAGTGGAATTCCTTCACAGGTTATCAGCGCCATAGAACGTGAAGATGAAGGTTTTCTCGTTCAGTTCCCGGGTGTTGGTAAAAAGACAGCCCGTCAAATGATTCTTGATTTAAAAGGGAAGTTACATGATTTATTTAGTGAAATTGATTTAGAAGAAGAAGGCCATTCGCTATTGACGATGGTGGAAAACGACGCGCTTGACGAAGCGATTTTAGCGCTTGAAGTACTTGGCTATTCACAACGTGAGCTAAATAAAGTGAAGAAAACATTAGAAAAAGAAGAGTTAGATACAGAAGGCTATATGAAACTTGCATTACAATTGTTATTAAAACAAAAATAAAACATATTGTTGTTTGAAGGAAAGGATGGTGTGTGATGGAGGAACGTGTGATTTCAGGGGAAACGACCGACTTTGATTTAGGTTTTGAACAATCGCTTCGACCAGAATTTTTAAATCAATATATCGGACAGATTCAAGTAAAAGATAACCTAAGTATTTTTATCGAGGCAGCTAGAAGACGAAGCGAGAGTTTAGACCATGTTTTACTTTACGGGCCTCCAGGTCTTGGGAAAACGACGTTGGCTAGTGTCATTGCAAATGAAATGAACGTCAATCTCCGTACAACGAGTGGACCTGCAATTGAGCGACCTGGAGATTTAGCAGCAGTTGTTTCCTCGTTAGAGCCGGGGGATGTGTTATTTATTGATGAGATACACAGACTGAACCGGGCAATTGAGGAAGTTCTTTATCCAGCGATGGAAGATTTTTGTCTCGATATTGTAGTTGGAAAAGGGCCTTCAGCACGCTCAGTGCGTCTAGATTTGCCTCCTTTTACACTGATTGGTGCAACAACACGCGCAGGTTCTTTATCGGCGCCATTACGTGACCGGTTTGGCGTACCGTTACGGTTGGAATATTATGAAGTAGAACCATTAACAGAAATTATTCTTCGAAGTGCAGATGTGTTTGACGTCTCTATAGAACCAACTGCGGCAACTGAGCTCGCGAAGCGGTCTCGTGGCACACCACGTATTGCGAATCGACTTCTCCGAAGGGTAAGGGATTATGCGCAAGTGCGTGGAGACGGAAAAATCTCTTTTCAAACTGCGCAAGAAGCATTGGAAATGTTGCAAGTAGACTCACATGGACTGGATCATATCGATCATAAGTTAATTACGGGTATGATTGAACAATTTAGAGGAGGGCCTGTTGGAATTGATACGATTGCAGCAAGTATTGGTGAAGAATCGGTGACGATTGAAGATGTATATGAACCTTACTTATTGCAAATTGGTTTTCTTCAACGGACTCCACGTGGTAGAGTTGTAACGAATTATGCATATGAGCATTTTGGTTATCCATTACCGGGAGATGCTCATCATTGAACAATAAGGTGGCTATTTAAGAATGAATGTAGAAGATTTTGATTTTCACTTACCGGAGCATTTAATCGCGCAAACACCGCTTCAAGACCGAACGGCAAGTCGATTACTCGTTCTCGATAAAGAAACTGGTGAAACGAAGCACCGACAGTTTCCTGATTTTGTGAACGAATTAGAAGCAGGCGATGTACTTGTATTAAATAATACACGTGTTTTACCTGCACGTTTAATTGGTGTAAAAGAAGAAACCGGTGCGGCAATTGAAATATTATTATTAAAGGAAAACGGGGAAGATAAGTGGGAAACGCTTGTTAAACCGGCTAAACGAATTAAAGAGGGAAATGTCGTCTCATTTGGTAATGGTTTATTAAATGCCGAATGTACAGCAGTGTTACCTCAAGGTGGAAGAGAATTTAAGTTTACGTATAATGGCATTTTTTTTGAAATTCTTGATCAATTAGGCGAAATGCCCCTTCCACCCTATATTACTGAAAAGCTAGATGACGAAGAACGATATCAAACGGTCTTTGCGAAAGAAAGAGGGTCTGCAGCCGCACCTACTGCTGGATTACATTTTACCGAAGAGGTTTTACAGCAACTTAAAGAAAAAGGCGTAAAAATTGCTTTTATAACCTTACATGTTGGTTTAGGTACATTTAGGCCGGTCAGTGTTGATACGATAGAAGATCATACGATGCATGCAGAATATTATTCTGTCACAGAGGTAACTGCAAATACAATTAATCAAGCGAAAGCAAGTGGACGGAAAGTAATTGCAGTTGGTACAACATCTGCACGTACACTTGAAACAATCGCTTCAGAAAATGATGGGAAAATCATAGAAGCAAGCGGCTGGACCTCGATTTTTATTTATCCTGGGTATGAATTTCGAATTCTTGACGGACTTCTTACGAATTTTCATTTACCGAAATCAACATTACTCATGCTCGTTTCAGCATTTGCCTCTCAGGAATATATTATGGACGCGTATACATCTGCAGTTGAAAATGAATACCGATTTTTTAGCTTTGGAGATGCGATGTTCATCAAGTGAAATATTCCCTTGTGTCGTGTATGATGCTTGTTAAAGGGTTGTAAAAATCAAATCAAGACTTACTAAATGTTTGAAGCCCAAAGAGAAAGGATTCTGAAGAATGACAGCAATTAGGTACGAACATATTAAAACTTGTAAACAGACCGGTGCGCGTCTTGGAATTGTTCATACGCCGCACGGATCTTTTGAAACACCGGCATTTATGCCAGTCGGCACACAGGCGACAGTAAAAACGATGTCGCCCGAGGAATTAAAAGCGATGGATGCTGGGATTATTTTAAGTAATACGTATCATTTATGGCTTCGTCCAGGACATGATATCGTCAAAGAAGCAGGTGGGCTTCATAAATTTATGAATTGGGACAGACCGATATTAACAGATTCGGGCGGTTTCCAAGTCTTTTCTTTAAGTAAATTTAGGACAATTGAAGAAGAAGGTGTCCACTTTAGACATCATTTGAATGGTAGTAAATTATTTTTGAGTCCTGAAAAAGCAACAGAAATTCAAAATGCACTTGGCGCAGATATTATGATGGCATTTGATGAATGTCCACCGTACCCTGCAACATATGATTATATGAAAGCAAGTGTTGAGCGGACGTCTAGATGGGCAGAACGTTGCTTAAATGCGCACGGACGTCCACATGACCAAGCATTATTTGGTATTGTACAAGGCGGAGAGTTTGAAGCGTTGCGTAAACAGAGTGCGAAAGATTTAATATCAATGGACTTCCCAGGATATGCGATTGGTGGGTTATCCGTTGGTGAATCAAAAGAAGTGATGAATGAAGTACTAGAATTTACAACGCCATTACTTCCAGAAGACAAGCCCCGTTATCTAATGGGAGTTGGTTCCCCACGTTCGCTCATTGATGGTGCAATTCGCGGAGTAGACATGTTTGACTGTGTATTGCCTACGAGAATTGCGCGAAATGGAACATTAATGACAAGTAAAGGTCGCCTCGTTGTCCGTAACGCAACGTATAAACGTGATTACGGTCCTATCGATGAAAACTGCACTTGTTATACTTGCCAAAACTATAGTCGTGCGTATATCCATCATTTAATTCGCGCTGACGAAACTTTTGGACTACGTTTAACGTCTTACCATAACTTGCATTTTCTATTAAATATGATGGAGCAAGTACGTGAAGCGATTCGCCAAGATCGTCTCGGTGATTTTAGAGATGAGTTTTTTGAACAATATGGATTTAACAAACCGAATGCAAAAAACTTTTGAATCTTGTATAATGAATTATGTTTGAAAGGGGGATGATTGAATGGAAGGTTTACTTCAACTTTGGCCATTTGTTGCTATGTTCGCAATTATGTGGTTCTTGCTAATTAGACCAGCTCAAAAGAGACAAAAACAGACAAAAGAAATGCAAAGTTCTTTACAACGCGGAGATACTGTCATTACAATTGGCGGACTTCACGGCACAATTGAGGCAGTTGACGAAACAACTGTGTATTTGAAAGTTGCCGACGGGACAACGCTTCGTTTTGATAGACAAGCTGTTGGACGTGTTACAGAGCAATCAGCAACTGTATAATGTAAGATGCGGTAGTAGAAAAACAGAGGAAACTCTGTTTTTTTACTACCGCTTTTTCTCTACTGAAATCGAAATAAGTTGCACATTATTGGGTATCCTTTTTAAGAAGGAGGATACTCATGAATGATTTACTGATCATCATTTATAGAACGATATTATTTTACATTTTAATATTATTCGTACTACGTATTATGGGAAAGCGAGAAGTTGGTGAATTAGGCATCATCGACGTTGTTGTTTTCTTAATTATGGCTGAAGTAGCTGCATTAGGGCTTGATTCCCCAGAGAAAAATATCTTTGAAGCAATTATACCCATCATCGTCTTACTTGGGATCCAACTCATCTCATCTTACATTTCATTAAAAAGTAAAAAGTTTAGAGATCTTGTGGATGGTGATCCTTCAACACTGATTCGAGATGGTGTAATTATGGAAGAAGAATTGCGTAAACAGCGCTATAATTTGGATGATTTATTTCAACAGTTAAGGGAACAAAAAGTTGGCTCTGTCCGTGACGTGACCTATGCGTTTCTGGAACCATCTGGAAATCTTTCGGTGTTTACAAAAGATGATACACAACCAGCCCTTGCCCTCATTAGTGATGGCATCGTTCAGCCGCGACACCTTAAGTTAATCGGGAAAACAGAAGAGTGGTTGCTTGATGAATTGAAACGGCAAGGGATTCATGATGTAGAGCAGATTTTTTATTGTTCATACGAGAATAAACAGCTTAAATATCAACTGAAAGAGGCTCATCGCTGAAATTTGAGGAGCCTTTTGAAATGCATGAAGTCTCCGTAACGCAATTGTCTTGTCAAAATCAAAATCATAAATAAAAATAAAGTTGTGATGACACATTCCATGATTAAGCCAACATTGCCAACCGGAATAAAGATAGGTCGTATAATGGCTGTTAGTATAAATGAAATGTACGGAAGTGCAAACATGCTAAATCCTGTTGCAGCAGCTTTATTTTTCCGTAAAGTTGCAATATGAAGAAATGAAGTGACAAGTACGCCGAAACCAATTGCTAGTACAGCACCAGTTTCTTGTAATCCTGGCTGAGAGGCTAATACAAACATGACCCCAAGTTTGGCAATCCCGCCATAAACGGAGTTCATCATACCCGCCTTTGCATCACCGGTCGCTTGTAAAATTGAATATAATGGGCTTTGAATATAGTAGAAAAAGAAAACAGGCGCGAGTATCGTCATATAATGGGCACCTTCTGTCACTTGGAACAGTTTTTCCGCGAGTGCTGCTCCGTGTATGAAAAAAACAGCCGCGGCAAATGTACCGGTGATGGCGGATAAACGTAACGCCAAATGAATTCGATTTCGTAATTTCTTTTTATTACTAGAAGCTGCAGCACCACTGACGGCCGGAACAAGTACGACAGAAAGTGCATATGGAATAAAAGATGGAAATAATAAGAGTGGAATGAGCACACCCGAAATAACGCCATATAATGAAGTCGCAGCAATCGCTGTAATACCAGACAAAGTAAGTGCACGCAAGAAAATAATCGGTTCTAAAAACCAAGTGAATGTACCAAATAGTCTACTTCCTGAAGCTGGAAGTGAGATCGATAGAATCGGTTCAAATGGATATAATTTTTTAGCTGATTTGATTGTTTTTCGTTTACGCTTTTGCTGCGAATATTTGAAAAACAAATAGAGGACAGATGCTAATTCCGCAATTAATGTAATGCCCATTGCATAAGCTGCATTCATGGCATTGCTTTCTCCTGAAAAGACGAGCGGCAATAACCATGTAATTAGTGCGATTCTTAATGATTGTTCTATAATTTGTGACCAAGCTGTTTCTTCCATCCGCGCAATCCCTTGAAAATATCCTCGAATTAAACCGCCGATTGCCGAAATGGGCACAATCGCAATCCCAGCATATAATGCGCTTGCTGATGCAGGGTTTCCAAGAAGATTCGTTGCTAAGTAAGGTACGAATAAAATTGAAGTTGGAATGAATGCAAGTGCCGCAAAAAATGTAAGTAAATAAGAAGTTTTCATGACGGACTGGATTTTTTCTTTTTCTCCTTTCACATCCAGTTCCGCAATAACTTTCGCTATCGCAATCGGCACACCGAGCTGTACGAGTGATAAAAAAAAGATGAATGCGGGATAAGCGGTCATGTAGATTCCGACTGCTTCTTCACCAGCGATTCGCATGAATTGAATTCTAAAAACAAAACCAAGTAATTTTGATAAAAAAACTGCGAACATCAGAACAGCTGTCCCACGAATAAATGATTTCAAGTAAAACAACTCCTTCTCAAATCGAACGTCTTAAGGAGAAATGATTTTCTGATGGCGCTACATATGTAGTGCGACCGTATTTTCTCATGCTTAATTGTATGCCCAATCATGAATGTTATTACTTTCTCTTTTTCAAATGCTAGAATACAATAGATTAGAGAAAACTATTGGGGATGAATGAATGACGACATATATAATTGAAAAAGCTTTGAATAATAATGTAATTATTGCAAAATCTGAGGAGGAAGAAGTCGTATTAATTGGCTGTGGAATTGGATTTGGGAAAAAAAAGAATGATAAGATTGCCGAAGAACAAGTAGAGAAAATGTTTGTACTTAAAGACCCGGTGGAACAAGAGCAGTATAAACAATTACTACATACAATTGATGATGAAACATTAAAAACCCTAATCACGGTCGTTGAAATGATTCGAGAAAAATCGGATTCATCTTTAAATGAACATATTCATGTAGCGTTAACTGATCATCTTGTTTTTGCGATACATCGATTGAAAAATGGCATGACAATTCGTAACCCATTCCTGATTGAAACAAAAACATTATATCCTCAAGAATATGGAATCGCGCTGGATGTTACGAAACTGGTCAATAAGAAGCTAGAGATTGACTTACCTGAAGATGAGGTAGGATTTATTGCATTACATATTCATAGCGCAATGGGTGATAAGGAAGTTGGAGAACTCACTGCATACTCAGACTTAATGGTTCAGCTTGTTCAAATCATTGAAGAACAATTTAAAATAACGATCGATAAAGAAAGTCTAGATTATATGCGTTTAATACGTCATATACGTTTTACGATTGAGCGGGTCGTACGTGGCGAGAAAGTAGTAGAGCCGAAAAGAATTAAAGAATTACTTGAGCTAGAATATCCGGTCTATTACAACTTAGCTTGGAAGTTAATTAAAGTGATGCAACAGAAACTTCAGAAAGAGGTATATAACGCTGAAGCAGTTTTTCTAACCTTACATTTACAACGAATTCGGGCGATTCATGAACAGGTGTGAAAGAAGATGTATGCGTTTGCATTCATTCGAATTTTATGCTAGTATAATAGTACAAAGTCATCGGACTAAATATATGCAATAATTATCTTCATACGTGTTACTGTATTCGATCAGGCATGAGTAGAAGGTGAAATGTTGAAAGTTTAGGGAGAACCTTAAGCTTATTTCAACATACACCTTATACTCATGCCTTTTTATATTGATTTTTAATTCGATGACCTAAAATGTAAATTGGAGGAATGACAATGTTTAAAAGAGCTTTTGGCGTCTTACAAAAAGTTGGGCAAGCTTTGATGTTACCAGTTGCTCTGTTGCCTGCTGCGGGTTTATTGCTCGGAATTGGGAATGCAATGCAGCAAGAAACAATGCTCGGTAAAATGCCGTTTTTGTCAGCTGATTGGATTCAACTGACCGCGATGGTGATGGAGGATGCGGGAGGCATTGTCTTTGCAAACTTGGCGCTGATCTTCGCGATAGGTGTTGCGATTGGGCTAGCAAGAGACGGTGCTGCAGCATTAGCAGCTTTAGTTGGTTATTTAATATTAAATCAAGTCATGAGTTCATGGTTAGGAACGACGATGGACATGGTAGCGGAAGATCCAAGTTATGGGATGGTACTTGGAATTCCAACTTTGCAAACGGGGGTATTTGGCGGAATTATTGTCGGGTTAATTGCCGCGGCATGTTTCAATAAATTTCATGATATTGAAATGCCTTCTTTCCTAGGTTTCTTCGCAGGAAAGCGCTTTGTTCCAATTGTTACCGCAGGGGCTTCATTTGTTGCAGGACTTATCCTGCTCGTCATTTGGCCGCCTGTCCAAACAGGGATGAACAATGCATCATTATGGCTAATGAGTGAGGGAACATATATTGCGGTGTTCTTCTTTGGGTTTATTAAACGATTACTAATCCCATTCGGGTTGCACCATATTTACCACGCGCCATTTTGGTATGAATTTGGTTCCTATACGACGAGTGCTGGAGCAATCGTTCGCGGAGATATGACAATTTTCTTTGCACAGTTAAGAGATAATGTGGAATTAACAGCGGGACATTTCATGGCTGGAGAATTCCCAATTATGATGTTCGGTTTACCGGCGGCAGCGCTTGCAATGTATCATGCTGCACGTCCTGAGAAAAAGAAGTTAGTCGCTGGATTATTTATTTCAGGTGCACTAACATCTTTCTTAACAGGAATTACAGAACCGCTTGAATTCAGTTTCTTATTTTTATCACCAATCCTTTTCTTCATTCACGCAGTATTGGACGGACTATCATTTGTATTAATGACCTATTTTGATGTCCATATTGGGTACACGTTTTCTGGTGGTGCAATAGACTTCTTCTTATTCGGTATTTTACCAGGTAAAGAAGCCTGGTGGATTACAATCATATTAGGATTAGTCTTTGCGGTTATTTACTACTTCTTATTCCGTTTTATGATTAATAAATTTAATTTAATGACTCCTGGTCGTGAAGCTGATGAGGAAGAAGAAATAGACGGTGATGCAAGTTCTAGCGGAAATGGTGACCTCGCAGTCAATATCTTGGAAGCGATGGGCGGCCAGCAAAATATTGCTAACTTAGATGCTTGTATTACGAGATTACGTGTTTCAGTAAATGATGTATCGAGAGTAAAGAAAAAAGAGTTAGAAAGATTAGGAGCGGCAGGTGTCCTAGAAGTTGGGAATAACATTCAAGCAATTTTTGGACCACGCTCTGAAATTATAAAAGGACAAATGCAAGATGTGATGAGTGGGAAACGCCCACGCACAGTGGTAGAGGAGCAGCCAAGTACTGTTGCAACTACTCCAAAAAACGAAGAGGAAGAGGTTTTTGTTTCTCCAATAAAAGGTGAAGTAACGCCACTGTCAGAAGTTCCGGATCAAGTATTTTCACAAAAAATGATGGGGGACGGTTTTGCGATTAAGCCGACTGAAGGAACTGTCGTCTCACCTGTAAATGGAACGATTGTTACATTCTTCCCAACCAAACATGCAATTGGCATTCAATCTGATGCAGGAAGAGAAATCCTTATCCACGTTGGAATTGACACAGTTAATCTAGAAGGAAAAGGTTTCGAAGCGCTTGTTGAACAAGGAGAAAAAGTGAAAATAGGTCAACCGTTATTAAAGGTGGATATTGATTATATTGAAAAACAGGCAACATCCATCATGACACCAATTATATTCACAAATCTTTTTGAGGGCGAATCAGTGGTTATCAATAAGATGGGATCGGTTGAATTAAAAGAAGAACATATTGTCCGTATCGAAAAATAATAGATTGTTATTGGGCTCGATTGAAAAGCTGTTCACAGTCAAGGTTTGGCTGATGAACAGCTTTTCTTTATGATTTAGTTTATCTGAATGGTGCACAAACCCAAGAAAAGTTCATTCATGTTTGAATAACTTACTCATCATTGGATTTAGAAAATCCCGGATAAAAAGGTTCACACAATAAATGTTTTATTTTTATTATCATTTATGCCATGTTCCGTCGTTATTTGATATACTACTGTATATGCGGAAAAGGTTGGACAGTTGACCGTTTAGGAAAGGGTTGGAAATGATGGGGACTAATTTCGGAGAAACATTTACAAATTTGCTTCCTGCTCTTGAAAGTAAAAGAAATGAGTTTATGTTGTATGGCTATACAACCGTGACAAAAGAAGATATTTGGGTGTATTGCCTACGAAAAGTTTGGCGTGGGAAAAACGTAGAAGAAATGCCTGTACATAAAATTGCGAATGATATTTTACAAATATCGCCGGCTGCATTTATGACGTTTACTCAAATTGAAGCCCAGCGAGATGCCGACTGGTTTTCTGATTTGAATTCAGATGAATTACAAATGCTCCTAGGTCCGCGAAATGAAAACGATGCTGAATCATAACCAAAACCACCCCATTTGATACAGTTTTTGTCGTGTTATATAATGGGATTGTTATGCGTAGCTGTCTTTCTTTATGATTGGTCAAGCTACACAAAGAGGAGGAAATTTATTTATGAAAATTAGAGGGCGTATCGTTTCGTTTTTGCTCTTGCTCGTCTTATTTGCAGGAACGATCGGTACGACAATCAATCCAATATTAAAAGATGTGAAACTTGGGCTCGACTTGCAAGGTGGTTTTGAAGTCCTTTATCAAGTTAAACCGCTGAAAGACGATGGCCAAGAAATCACTGAAAGTATGGTCGTTGACACCGCAGGAGCGTTATCCAAAAGAATCGACGTACTCGGTGTAAGTGAACCGAATATTCAAGTAGAATCGAATAACCGGATTCGTGTGCAGCTTGCTGGTGTTGAAGACCAAGAAAGTGCAAGGGCACTCCTTTCGACCCAGGCAAACTTAACGTTTCGAGATGCAGATGATAACTTAATTCTCGATGGCAGTGACTTGAAAGAAGGAAAAGCAAAAGGAGATTTTGGTGAAAGTGGTGCTCCAGTTGTTACGTTAGAAATGAAAGATCCGAATAAATTTGGTGAAGTGACTGCTGAAATATCTAAAAAGCTTCCTCCTGAAAATGTTCTTGTCATTTGGTTGGACTTTGAAGAGGGTGTCGATTCTTATAAAGAAGAAATCATGAAGCCAGATCCGGCATTTGTTTCTGCGCCGCGAGTAACAAAGCCTATCCATTCTTCAAATGTCGAAATATCCGGTAGCTTTACTGTTGAGGAAACGAAAGAGCTTGCGGGCATTTTAAACGCCGGTGCGCTACCCGTTCAACTAGAAGAAATTTACTCGACTTCTGTCGGCGCACAATTTGGAGAACAAGCATTGAATAAAACGATTCTTGCCGGGATTATCGGGATTGCTTTAGTCTTTATTTTTATGCTAGTTTATTACCGACTACCTGGTTTAATAGCGGTTATTACGTTATCTGTTTATATTTATTTAATTTTACTCGTCTTTACGAAAATCAATGGTGTATTGACGTTGCCAGGTATCGCGGCATTAATGCTCGGCGTAGGAATGGCGGTCGATGCCAATATCTTAACGTATGAACGTATCCGGGAAGAGTTACGTGTTGGGAAAAGTATAAAGTCATCTTTTGATGCGGGTGCTAAATCTTCATTCACCGCTATACTAGATGCAAATATTACAACGCTTCTTGCCGCAGTCGTACTGTTTATTTTCGGTACAAGTTCTGTAAAAGGGTTTGCAATGATGTTAATGATTAGTATTTTGGTGAGCTTTATTACAGCGGTTTGGGGCTCAAGACTATTACTCGGCTTACTTGTAAAAAGCGAAATACTAGATGGGAAACCGGGTTTATTCGGAATTTCGAAGAAGCGAATCCATCCTGCATACGAGGAAGTAGATACACTTGATTTAACTACTAAGTTTGACCGATTTGATTTCGTAGAGAGTCGAAAGAGGTTTTTTGCGTTATCAGCCATTTTGCTGATTTCGGGTGCTATCGTGTTAGGGATATTCAAATTGAATTTAGGCATTGATTTTTCGAGTGGTACACGAGTAGAAGTGCTTTCCGACCAGGCTTTATCAGCGGATAAAATAGAAGAGTATGTAGACTCAATCGGTTACCCAACTTCTGATATCGTCATTTCAGGAGAGGATAAAAATATTGGTGTCATTCGTTACGCAGATGAATTTTCGCAAGATGAAATCAATACATTAAAGTCAAATCTTGCTGAACATTACGGTGCTGAACCGAATGTTAGTACTGTATCACCAACTGTAGGGAAAGAACTTGTGAAAAATGCCATTTATGCACTTGCTTTTGCAGCGATTGGCATTATCATATACGTTGCGTTTCGTTTTGAATGGCGAATGGGACTTGCTTCGATCATTGGCTTACTGCATGATGCCTTTTTCATGGTGGCAGTTTTTAGTATTTTACGACTTGAAGTAGATATTACATTTGTAGCGGCGGTATTAACGATTATCGGTTACTCCATCAACGATACGATTGTTACATTTGACCGAATTCGTGAAAATATGAATCGCCGTAAAGAAATCAAAGATGCGAAAGAATTGGCAGACATTGTGAATAAATCACTTAGACAAACGTTAACACGTTCCGTAAACACTGTTTTAACAGTTATCTTTGTCGTCGTTGCACTCATGTTATTAGGGGCAGAGTCGATTCAAAACTTCTCGATTGCCTTGTTAATTGGTTTAATTGCCGGAACTTATTCATCTATTTTCATTTCTGCGCAAATTTGGTACAACTTGAAGAAGCGTGAGATGCAAGAAAAAGGTTCAATTAAAATTGATAAAGAGAAAAAACAATGGGGCTCTGATGAACCGGTTGTTTAATGGATTAACAATTTTAAAATACGTTTCACTACATGGAAACACAGGGTATACAACTTGTATATCTTGTGTTTTTTAAGGGAGGAAAAGAGAAATGAAATTTCAATGGACTTGGATAGTTGGCCTTTTATTTGCTGTTATAATTGCAGTATTTTCCGTGATCAATGTTGAGGCTGTTCCTGTGAATTATGTATTTGGAACTGCAGAATGGCCGCTTGTTCTCGTTATTTTAGGTTCTGCATTACTTGGGGCGGCAGTCAGTGGCATAGTCGCCTTATTTCGTTCAGTTGCGGGTAAGCATCAAGTTAAAGAGTTATTAAAAGATGTGAATGCAAAAGAGTTATTAATTGCAGCTCAGCAAAATGAAATCGCTGAGTTACAAAAACAAATCCCTCGGAAAAAAGAACGAGTAAAAGAACAGCTTTAAATTGCTGTACAAAAAAGCATTGCTTTTCATTTATCTAAAGCAATGCTTTTTTGTTTGGAATAGGACGTCTCGATACTCTTTTACTTTTCGTTTAGAAAATGTTTCTCGTTTTCTTTAAGATAACGCAAGCATCCGTTACAATAGAAAGGAGGATGTGAACAGCTTGATAGAATCAATGAAGAAATGGTTGATTGAGAGACCTGATGAAAAATTAGTAGATCATTTTACAGAAGAACTAAATATTTCTACTGTCCATGCTAAAATATTAATTTCAAGAGGAATCACGAATATAAATGAGGCAAAAGACTTTTTAAACACGGATGAAACTGCTTTACATGACCCTTTTTTATTCCATCAAATGGACCATGCAGTGAATCTGATTAAAAATGCGATACACCAGAATAAAAAAATTGCTATTTATGGCGACTATGATTGTGATGGTGTCACTAGTATTACCGTTTTAATGACCGCTTTAGAGCGTCTTGGTGCCGATGTCTTTTTCGTCATTCCGAATCGATTTGAACACGGATATGGTCCACATAAAGATTTATTTCAAGAAATTTATGAAGCAGGCGCATCGATGATTATTACGGTAGATAACGGTGTGTCCGGAATTGATGAAATTGCTTTTGCGAAGACACTTGGAATGGAAGTTATTATAACGGACCATCATGAAGCTGGAAAAGTTTGGCCAGCAGCGGACGCGACCCTTCATCCACGACATCCTGAAGGGCAATATCCTATCCCGGATTTGGCAGGGGTAGGGGTGGCATTTAAACTAGCTTGCGCATTGTTAGGAGAGGTGCCAAAAGATTTATTGGAAATCGTTGCAATTGGAACAGTTGCTGATTTAGTATCTCTGCGCGGAGAAAATCGTTATTTCGTTAAAAAAGGAATTGAATTGATGCGAAAATCACGGCGACCTGGCATACAAGCATTGGCCAAAGTTGCAGGAACCGCACAAGACCAATTAACAGAAGAATCTATAGGGTTTATGATAGGACCGCGTTTGAACGCACCAGGACGACTCGGAGACGCTGCATCTGCAGTGGAATTATTGAAAACAGAAGATGGCTTTATCGCAACAGGTCTTGCAGAAGAACTTGATGATTATAACAAAGAACGTCAAGGGATTGTTTCTACGATTACTAAAGAAGCGGAAGCAATGGTTCAAAAAATGTATGGCAACGAAATTCCAGCTGTATTTGTTCTTGCAAAAGAAGGATGGAATCCAGGTGTTGTAGGGATAGTTGCTTCTAGACTGACGGATAAATATTATCGTCCTGCTATTGTTCTTTCATTAGATGATAATACTGGCATGGCAAAAGGCTCTGCTAGAAGTATTGAAGGATTTAATATGTATGAGGAACTTTCGAAAAATGCTGATCTATTAACGCATTTTGGTGGACATCCAGTAGCAGCAGGTTTGTCGCTGGAAATGGATCATGTCGCTCTATTACGCGAACGTTTAATTGAACAAGCTGAAGCTACTATGACGCAAGAACAGTTCATCCCAAAATTGGCGATCGATTTGCCACTCTCATTAGATGAAATCGATGTCAATACTTTACAATCACTTGATTTACTACGACCATTCGGGATGGATTTTGAAAAGCCGACTTATTTAATTGAAAACATCTCTGCTGCTTCGATACGAAAAATTGGCGCTGCACGCAATCACTTAAAGGTAGAGTTGACGGATGGTACAGAAAAACTTGATGCAATTGGTTTTGGGTTAGGGGAGCTTGCGGATCATATAAGTCCAGGCATTCAATTTTCAATCGTTGGGGATCTTCAAATAAATGAATGGAATGGCAATAAAAAGCCACAATTATTAGTAGAGGACATTCATTCAAATGAGTGGCAGTTATTTGATTTGCGCGGGATTCGAGAAGTCTCTCGTTGGATACATACTGTGCCTACAACGAAATCAACATTTTTTGCATTCCAAGAAAGAACGATAAAACAATTACGCTCTGCAATGAATGGACATACAATTCAATTATACGGCGAACATCATCTACCAACAAAAGAGTCGCTTATCTTACTTGATTTGCCGAATGATTCAACACAATTAAAAGAAGTAGTGAAAGAAAGTGAGCCTAGCCGAATTTACGCTCATTTCTACGTACCTGAATCGACTTATTTTGACGCAATTCCTGGACGTGAACAGTTTGGTTGGTACTATAGCTTCCTTAAAAGTCGAGGCAGTTTCGATTTGAAAACAAACGGTGAAAAGCTAGCACAACATAAAGGTTGGAAAAATGATATCGTTTTTTTCATGTCAGAGGTGTTTTCTGATTTAGGATTTGTTAAGATTGAAGATGGTGTCATTACGATGATGGAAACGAATGAAAAAAGAGATTTAACTGAAGCGCCTACGTACAAAGCACGTAAGCGTAAAATGGAACTAGAGAAGAAATTACTGTATGCACCATATAATGAATTGAAGCGATGGTTTGACGACATACGTTGTGGAACGATCGATAGGGAGGAACAATAATGAATTTAAAAGACTATGTAACGGTTGTGCCGGATTATCCAAAGGAAGGCATTACCTTTAAAGATATTACAACGATTATGGATAATGGAAAAGCCTATAAACATGCAACGGATGAAATTGTAAAGTACGCGAAAGAATTAGATACCGATATTATTGTTGGACCTGAAGCGAGAGGTTTTATTATCGGATGTCCAGTAGCATATGCGTTAGAGATTGGGTTTGCACCTGTCCGTAAACCGGGAAAACTCCCACGTGAAACGGTTAGTGTTGATTACGACCTAGAATATGGTCAAGATACGCTGACGATTCATAAAGATGCGATTAAGCCAGGTCAAAGGGTTCTAATCGTAGATGATTTATTGGCGACAGGCGGTACGATTGGTGCTACTATCGCGCTCGTTGAAAAACTTGGCGGTATTGTTGTTGGTTGTGCATTTATCATCGAGCTATCTTATTTAAATGGACGAGACAAGCTAAAAGGCTACGATATGCGCGCGCTCATTACGTACTAATTTGAATAAAAAAACTTGAAAGAAACTGACCATGCATTCCCCTCCTAAAGCTTTATTTTGGGAGGGAAAGCGGTCTTTTTTGTTTTATTATTTTGTCCATGTGGTCTGATGAAGAATAAAGTAGTGGAAATAGGACTGCCAGGCAAAAAGAAACATAACATATCTTGTCTTTTCAAAACCTTGGTTTTTGCATCTTCTTCTTGAAAAGCTTATGATAGAGAGAAGGGGCATTTTTCAAAATATTAATTTGTTTTGTGAAGATGTCTTTGTTAAGATTAAAAACAGCACAGTTATCGATCGTACTTTATCATAGAATAAACTTATAATGGCAATGGGATTTTTGTTTACTTAGGAAATACTTTTCTTTTAAGTGAGTCTTATTTACTAAAGACACTAAAGTCCCGATTTGAAAGGAGCTTTACATATGGCGAAGGATAAGGATATGACTGCTGAAGATATTTTCACACTCGTCTCTTCGTATATGAATGATGAACATGTAGATTTCGTAAAAAAAGCATATGAAGCAGCGAAATCTGCGCACGAGGGACAATATAGAAGCTCAGGCGAAGCATATATCCTTCACCCGGTTCAAGTTGCAGGCATTCTTGCGGAGTTACAAATGGATCCAGCTACGGTTGCAGCAGGATTTCTTCATGATGTGGTAGAAGATACTGAAGTTGGTAGGGACGATATTATTGAAGAATTCGGCGAAGAGGTTGCGATGCTTGTCGATGGCGTGACAAAGTTAGAAAGACTTAAATATAGGTCGAAAGAAGAAAAACAAGCTGAAAACCACCGGAAGATGTTCGTGGCGATGGCTCAAGATATTCGAGTTATTTTAATCAAGCTTGCTGACCGTTTACATAATATGCGAACGTTAAGACATGTTTCAGTTGAAAAACAACGCCGTGTTTCAGCGGAAACGTTAGAAATATTTGCTCCTCTAGCGCACCGACTAGGAATTTCAACAATAAAGTGGGAATTAGAAGATATCGCGCTACGCTATTTAAAACCACAGCAATATTACCGTATCGTCAACATGATGAAACAAAAAAGAGTAGAGCGGGAAGATTACTTAGAAGATTTAATGGACCAAATGAAAACGGAAATTAATAAAATGAATATCGAGGCAGATTTATCGGGCCGTCCAAAGCATTTATATTCTATCTATCGAAAAATGGTTTTACAAGAAAAGGAATTTGAAGAAATCTATGATTTATTAGCGGTTCGAATCATTGTGAAAAGTATTAAAGATTGTTATGCCGTTCTGGGAATTATTCATACGTTATGGAAACCGATGCCTGGCAGATTTAAAGATTATATCGCAATGGCGAAACAAAATTTATACCAATCACTCCATACGACCGTTGTAGGTCCTGGTGGAGACCCTTTAGAAGTGCAAATCCGTACTGAAGAAATGCATAAAATCGCCGAATACGGGGTTGCGGCACATTGGGCTTATAAAGAAGGGAAAAGTGCGAGTAATAATCCAAAAGATATTGATTCAAAACTGACGTGGTTTAGAGAAATTTTAGAGTTCCAAAATGAATCATCCGATGCCGAAGAATTCATGGAATCATTGAAGTTCGATTTATTCTCAGATATGATTTACGTCTTTACGCCACAAAGTGATGTTATCGAGTTACCGGCTGGATCAGTACCAATTGACTTTGCTTATCGCGTACATTCTGAAGTAGGTAACCGAACGATTGGTGCAAAAGTGAATGGGAAAATGGTACCGCTGGATACTGAATTACATACCGGTGATATTATTGAAATATTAACATCCAATAACTCTTTTGGTCCAAGCAGAGATTGGCTGAAAATTGCTCATTCCTCTCAAGCGAAAAATAAAATTCGACAATTTTTCAAAAAACAATTGCGCCAGGAGAATATTGAAAAAGGTCGCGAAATGATTGAGAAAGAAATCCGTGACCAAGATTTTGCGGTCAAAGATATATACACGACGAGTAACATTTCCAGAGTCTGTGACAAGTTTAATTTCGCATCAGAGGAAGATATGTGTGCAGCCGTTGGGTTTAATGGAATTACGGCAGAGCAAGTTGTGAATCGTCTAGCTGAAAAACTCAAAAGAGAACGTGTAGAACAAGACAAAATTAATAAAATCGTAACAGATATGCAAACGAATCAGCCTACTCGGGTAACGGAGTCTGGCGTTATTGTAAAAGATATCGATAATTTATTAATCCGATTGTCTAAATGCTGCAACCCAGTTCCTGGAGATGATATCGTTGGTTTTATTACGAAAGGACGAGGCGTTTCCGTCCACCGTGCTGATTGTCCAAACGTCCAACATACGAGAGAAGAGGATAATCGACTCATTGATGTCGAATGGGCAGTGGGACGAACGGATGACCGTAAAGAGTTTCAAGTGGATATAGAAATTTCTGCTTTTGATCGTCATGGTTTATTAAATGAAGTCATGATGGTTGTTGCGGAAACGAAAACAACGATGGTCGCGGTAAGTGGCAAAGCGGATAAGGAAAATATCGCAAAAATTAATATGTCAATAAAAATTAAAAACATCGCTCATTTGCATAGAATTGTGGATCGCATTAAACAAGTGCGCGATATTTATTCTGTAGAGCGCGTAATTAATTAAAGAAGGATGAAGGATAAATGAGAGTCGTATTACAACGAACAGGTCCTGCCAATGTCAAAGTTGACGGGGAAGTGACTGGAGCGATTGACAAAGGGTATGTATTACTCGTAGGGATTACACATTCCGATAGCGAAGAAGATGTGTCTTATGTTGCCAAGAAAATTTCCAACCTTCGATTATGGGAAGATGAAGAAGGAAAAATGAATAATTCTATCTTAGAAGTTGGTGGGGACATTCTATCCGTGTCACAATTTACTTTGTATGGGGATACTGCAAAAGGGCGACGTCCAAGCTTTATCGACGCAGCCCGTCCTGAACAAGCTGAACCTTTATGGATCCTATTTAATGAAAAGTTAAAAGAACAAGGACTGAATGTTGAAACAGGTGTATTCGGAGCAATGATGGATGTTGAACTCGTGAATGATGGACCTGTGACAATTATTGTTGAGTCAAAATAATAAATTAAAAATCCTTAAGCGGCCAAATATCGCTTAAGGATTTTTAAATACATTATTGTTTCTTCATAAAGGATACGCACTTCATCGACCGTTCATATCGAAATAATTCAAAATCCCTTTATATATTCCGTATGTTGCTTGGTCGCGATAGCGGTTGCTGTCTATTGTTCGCTCTTCTGATGGATTTGATAAAAAACCAAGTTCAACGAGCACAGCGTTTTGTTTGTTCTCGCGCAGTACATAATAATTTCCCGGTTGAGCACCACGGTTTCTAAGTGCAATGCTAGATTGAAGACCGTTACTAATGGATTTTGCTAGCGCCGCTTGGTTACGATATTGATAATACGTTGTAAAACCTGAAATAGATGTGTCAGGGTTTGCGTCATAATGGATGCTAATAAAAGCATCTGCATTATTCTGTTGACTAATCATAACTCTCTTTTGCAACGACACGTAATGATCGGAATTTCTTGTTAGATGGACAGTGGCTCCGGCCGCTTGAAGTTTGGCAACGAGCATTTCAGCCGTCTTCAGCGTAAGTGTCTTTTCTAATGTACCTCTAGCGCCGGTTGTACCTCTATCATTTCCGCCATGTCCTGGATCTACTATAATCGTCAGCCCTGTAAGTGTACCAGGCTCTCGTTTAGGTTTATTGATTGTAGATGTAGGTGTTAGTTTATCTTCCTCAATGGAGACGACCCATTTCGCGATGAACGCAGATTGTCCATTCGGCAAAGTAACTTCATACCAATCTCCATGTTCTTCTTTAATGGAAAACTGTTCACCAGCATTTGCTCGGCTGACAATGGATGAAGAGGTTGTTGCAGATTCCCTAATATTTGTTCCGTTTGTAAGAACAGTCACTTTTCGGTTTTTTTCATAGGACTTTGATTGTGAAGCTTTTTTGTGTGTAAGTTCTCCGTGAAAAGAATAAACCCATCCAACTTTTTTGTCATCAATTTTTAATTGTACCCAATTCCCTTCGATCTGTTGAACAGGATACGTTTCACCTTTATGTATTGTACTAATTTTCTTGGACGACAAGCCTGCTTTCTTTCTAACGTTTAACGCATCAACTAAAACAGTAAACGACTCAAAGTTATCATAGGTTTGCGGTTGCTCTACTGACTTTTCCTGTTTGACTGTTACTTCAGAAATAAACTGTTGATGTACCCAACCTTTCGTACCGTGAAATTGTGCATACACCCATTCGCCTTCACGGCTGATTAGTGTTGCTTTATCTCCCGCGTTCATTCGTGTTAAAATAGGTGCATTCACAGATGGACTTGCTCGAAAGTTTAATGCGTCTGTTTGAGAGACAATTTCTGTTAGTTCATTAGGACGCTGATTGTTTGTAGTGGTTAGCCAGGAAGCAATCCAGCCCGTTCGTCCTTTATAGTTTACTTTCAGCCAATCATCTGAAGTTGAGATGATTTCAACTTGTTCGCCGCGTTTTAAGGAATCGATTACATCGTAGGAAAGACCAGGGCCTGTGCGTACATTGAGCGAGTTCACTGCCACGGCTGTTCCATTTGGCTGTGCGTTCGTCTTCATTTCACTTGTAATAAAAGTAAGGGTAAAAATAAATGCAAGGGCCAATAGCGCGATTCTTTTTATTTTCATTTAATCAACTCCTTTAAAATTCATTATAAGACAATCCAAACCATAAAACTACATTATTTGCGAAAAGGTTGACATGACACAATATAATTATTAAGATGAAGTGTAACTAACTATAAAATTTGCTGAAGACGTGGAGAGTAATGATAAATCTGTTTGTTCAGAGAGGGATGGACGTGGCTGAAATCCAACCTACAAACAATTATGATGAACAACACCACCGAGGCTCTTTATCGAAAGCATGAAATGATGAGTAGGTAAAGACGGAATCGGCCGTTATCCGAATACGAGTGGGCGTATAATACGCCAATTAGGGTGGAACCGCGGAAGCTATTAGGCTCTCGTCCCTTGCAATATGCAAGGGGTGGGAGTCTTTTTTGTGCTTAATAATATGTAAGCAAATCCACCTACTATGATGGTTTTTAATGAGAGGAGAATATTGATGAATTTTAAAGTCCCTAGAGGTACACAAGACATTTTGCCAGCTGAAACATGGAAGTGGCAACAAGTAGAACAAATCATACGTGAAGTATGTGATGTTTATCGGTATAAAGAAATTCGAACGCCAATCTTTGAACAAACAGAGTTGTTTCAAAGAACAGTTGGGGACACAACTGACATCGTTCAAAAAGAAATGTATACATTTACAGACCGTGGCGATCGTTCGCTCACGCTACGACCTGAAGGCACTGCTTCAGTAGTACGATCGTTTATTGAAAATAAAATGTTTGGTTATCCTGACCAACCAGTGAAGTTGTACTATTCGGGGCCAATGTTCCGTTACGAGCGTCAACAAGCTGGACGATACCGTCAATTTGTTCAATTTGGTGTCGAAGCAATTGGCAGTAACGACCCCGCAATTGATGCAGAAGTAATTGGATTAGCAATGGATGTGTATAAACGTGCTGGTCTTTCAAAATTAAAGTTGGTCATTAACTCATTAGGAGATACAGCTTGCCGAAGTGCTCATAAGACGGCTTTAATTGAACACTTCACACCGCATATTGATGAGTTCTGTTCAGATTGTAAAACGAGATTAGATAAGAATCCACTTCGAATATTAGATTGTAAAGTAGATAGTAACAATCCACTCATTGCTTCGGCACCTTCTCTTTCAAATTATTTAAATGAAGAATCGGTTGCTTATTTTGAAGCGGTGAAAGGTTATTTAGAAGATGCAGGTATTGAGTTTGAAGTAGATGCAAATCTTGTTCGCGGCTTGGATTATTACAACCATACTGCATTCGAAATTATGAGTACTTCAGAAGGATTTGGAGCGATTACAACACTTTGTGGTGGCGGTAGATACAATGGTTTAGTTGAAGAAATTGGTGGACCTACTGCACCAGGTATTGGTTTTGCAATGAGTATCGAACGTCTTCTTCTCGCGATGGAAGCAGAAGGTGTTTCATTTGAAGTAGCGCCTACACTGGATGTGTATGTGGTGACATTGGGAGAGCGTGCAAAACGTGCTGGCGCGAAGGTGTTAAGTGCACTGCGGACAAATGGATTACGTGCCGACATGGATTACACGGATCGTAGAATGAAAGCGCAAATGAAGTCAGCTGACCGTCTAGAAGCGAATCATGTCATCGTAATTGGTGATGAGGAAGTAGACGAAGATGTTGTGATGTTAAGGAATATGGCAACGAGACAGCAGGAAAAAATTTCTACGGCTGAAGTCGTACAAAAAATATTACAAGCGGATAAGGAAGGCTGATGAAAACATGCAACGTACACATTATTGCGGAGAAGTGACAGAAAGAGATATCGGTTCAAAAGTAACCTTAAAAGGTTGGGTGCAAATTAGAAGAGACCTGGGCGGTTTAATTTTTATTGACCTTCGGGACCGTACAGGACTCGTTCAGACAGTTTTTAATCCCGACCTTTCTAAAGAAGCATTGGCAACTGCCGAAAAAATTCGTAACGAGTTCGTCTTAAGTGTTACTGGAAAAGTTATTGCTCGCGAAGAAAATCAAAAGAACCCAAATATGAAAACAGGTTCAATTGAAGTGCAAGTAGAAGAAGTAACAATCATTAATAAAGCAAAAACACCGACATTTACGATTGAAGATGAAACAGACGTTAGTGAAGAAATTCGTTTGAAATACCGTTATTTAGATTTAAGAAGACCAAAACTGGCGCGCACGTTCAAAATGCGCTCGGATATTATGCGTACAGTGCGCAACTTCTTAGATGATGAAGGCTTTTTAGAAGTGGAAACACCTATTTTAACGAAATCAACACCAGAAGGCGCACGCGACTATCTCGTCCCGAGCCGTGTTCATGCAGGCGAATTTTATGCGCTACCGCAATCACCACAATTATTTAAACAAATGCTAATGGTTTCTGGTTTTGACCGTTACTATCAAATCGCGCGTTGTTTCCGCGATGAGGATTTACGTGCGGATCGACAACCAGAATTTACGCAAATCGATATGGAAATGAGTTTTATGTCTATCGATGAAATTATCGAGCTAAATGAGCGTCTTATGCAAAAAGTGATGAAAGATGTTAAAGGTATTGATATTGAGATTCCATTTAGAAGAATGCCATACGACGAAGCGATGGCCCGTTTCGGTTCAGATAAACCGGATACACGTTTTGCAATGGAATTAACGGACGTTTCAGAGGTCGTTAAAGACGCACCATTTAAAGTATTTAGTGGCGCTGTTGCATCTGGGGGACAAGTAAAGTTAATCAATGTGAAAAATGGTGCGGCTGATTATTCTCGTAAAGACATTGATGCATTAGGAGAATATGCAGGGCTCTACGGTGCTAAAGGACTTGCTTGGTTAAAAGTAACAGAAGAAGGACTTACTGGACCTATTGCAAAGTTCTTTGAAGGCGATATGGAAAAAGCATTAACGGAAGTTGCTGAAGCGGAAGCGGGTGACCTGTTACTCTTTGTTGCGGATAAAAAGAAAGTTGTTGCGGACGCTTTAGGTGCGCTACGAGTAAAACTCGGAAAAGAACGCAATCTAATTGATGAGTCGAAATTTGATTTCCTATGGGTGACGGAATGGCCGTTATTTGAGTACGATGAAGAAGATGGGCGATATTATGCCGCTCACCATCCATTTACAATGCCTGCCAATGTAGAGCAATTAGAATCGAACCGTGATGAAGTAAAAGCGCAAGCCTATGACCTCGTTTTAAATGGTTATGAACTTGGTGGAGGTTCACTTCGTATTTATCAACGTGAAGTTCAAGAGAAAATGTTTGAAGCACTTGGATTCACAGAAGAATCTGCACGAGAGCAATTTGGATTTTTACTTGATGCATTTGAATACGGAACACCGCCTCACGGAGGCATTGCATTCGGACTAGACCGTATTGTGATGATTCTTGCGGGGGCAACCAATTTACGAGATACAATTGCATTCCCTAAAACAGCAAGCGCAAGTGATTTGCTAACAAATGCGCCTGATGAAGTGGACAATGCTCAATTGGCTGAACTTGGCATTAAAACAGCAAAATCTAGTAAAGAATAAATGGAATTGTGAGTTAATTTAAAGAAAACGTTTGAACTTCATTTTGAAGTATGGTAATCTATATGTAATACGAATCCTGAAGTGTTCGTTATTTGAAAGTCTGTTTTGACCCAACACTTCTATCGTAGGGAGTTTGTATTTTAGGATGTATGACATGCCTTTTTTAAAAAAAGGACGTCAGAAATTCTAAAGAGAACACCCACCTGCCGAACGCAGGTTCAAAACGATATTACAAAGACGGCACATTTGGGATTCGTGCTTATGATGAAACTTAATCCTCTCTGTGTAATATATACGGAGAGGTTTTTTAGTGGAGAAAATATTTCACTTTGGTTATGAAACGGATCATTGTTCTAATGGAAAGGCGGAATTACTTTTGTTGCATCAATTTTCAAGAAATGAACTCGCCATCGGTACAGAAGGCGTAGCAAGAATGCGCGATAAAACAGTCGCTATTTTAGGTGTGGGAGGCGTTGGTTCTTTCGCAGCAGAAGCATGTGCAAGAAGCGGGATTGGGCGTATTATTCTTGTAGACAAAGATGATGTCGATATTACTAATATTAATCGACAGCTCGTTGCTTATTTATCAACGGTAGGTCGTTCTAAAGCCGAAGTAATGAAAGAACGTATCGCGGATATTAATAAAGATTGCGAAGTTATTGCGCTTCATATGTGGTATACAGAGGAAACAGCCGATGAATTTTTTGCTTATCAACCTGACTATGTCATCGATGCTTCAGATACGATTAGTTATAAAATTCATCTAGCGAAAGAATGCATTGCCCGAGACGTAAAGATAATTTCTTGCATGGGGGCAGCCAATAAGATGGACCCGACTCGGTTACAAATTGCAGACATTTCAAAAACACATACAGATCCTTTAGCGAAAGTGATTCGCTTACGACTACGTAAAGAAGGAATTAAAAAAGGACTGCCTGTCGTGTTTACTGATGAAAGTCCTGTCGTCATTCGAGAAGAGATTGCTGATACAGTCGGTAATCCTGATGCGCCGATTCGTAAAGCAGAAATGCCTCCCGCGTCAAATGCATTCGTACCATCCGTTGCTGGGCTAATTTGTGCGAGTTGGGTAATCAATGATATTGTGGCGGACATACCCATTCAGCGTGTTAAAGATAAAAACTAAAAAAATGAACCCTTTTTCTCAATTTTATTGATGATAAGGGGTTTTATTTTTTATGGAAAATATAAAATAATGTTTTCATTCATCGAATTAGAGGGCAGTGTCTCTAAAGAATGAGAAAACGCTACATTTGGTGTGGAAAGGCTCAAAAGTGCATTACTAAAGATTCCTTGGTGGGTTCTATTCAGTAGAAGGATGAAGAATTAGAAGTTATAAAGGAGTTCAACAAGTCGCAAACCGTTGAACTCTTTTAGTTTTCAGTGAAATTAATTGCATATCTGCGTATATTAGTTCACGAATCGCCCAGTTGTTGTTGGATTGGCTTCCCAATACTCATTTCTTAGTTGAACTTTTTGTATTTTACCAGAAGCTGTTTTTGGCAATTCATCAATAAAAGTGATGCTAGTGACTGCTTTAAAATGGGCAAGTTTAGAACGTGAAAAAGTAATGACTTCTTCCTCAGTTAAAGTATGTCCGTCTCTTAGAACAATATAGGCATGAGGCGTTTCTCCCCATTTTTCGTGAGGGACTGCAATAACAGCGGCCTCTAGAATAGAAGGATGTTCGTAAAGAACGCCTTCAACTTCAATGGAGGATATATTTTCTCCACCTGAAATAATAATATCTTTTTTGCGGTCCGTAATGTCAATGTGACCAAATTCATCTATGGTACCCATATCCCCAGTATGTAGCCAACCATTTTGAATGGCTTCTTCAGTCTCTTCCTTGTTTTTCCAATAACCTTTCATAACACCATGACCATAGACAACAATTTCACCAAGTGAATGACCATCATGTGGAACCTCATTGCCGCTTTCATCAACGACACGGACATCGCTTCCAATCATTGGATAACCGGCTTTTGCTTTTAATCGAACTTTTTTCTCTTCTGTTAAATGTTCTTCCGTTGAACGTGAAGCTGAAGTTAATGTTAGTGGTGATGTTTCTGTCATCCCGTATACTTGGATAAACGTCCAACCAAGTTCATCTTCAACACGTCGGATAAACGCTGGAGGTGGTGCAGAGCCAGCAATTACAACTCGAACATTTTCACCAGTCTCCGGTTTCTTTTCATCATGAAGCTGTAGAAGTGAGTTTAAAACAGTGGGCGCCATATGGACGGCTGTCGCCTTGTGCTTATAAATCGCATCGAAAATTTTAGCTGGAGTTGCTCTGCGTAAACAAATATGTGTCGCACCATTTGCAGTGTAATAAAAAGGTGATCCCCAACCATTTACGTGAAACATCGGTAATACATGTAAATAAATATCGTCATCATGCACGCGAAGGTGATGCATCGCTGATAAAGCGTGTAAGTAATTGCTACGATGAGTCAACATAACTCCTTTTGGATTACCTGTTGTACCGCTCGTATACAATAAGCTACAAACATCGAATTCATCAATAGGGGCACGTTCAAACTGATTTTCAGGAAACGAATTAAGCCATTTATCATAACTAATTTCGTTAGAAGTGTCGTCACCATAATGAACGATAATTGTTTCTACGGTTTCTAATTGATGTTTAATAGGTTCGATTAAAGTTAGCATATCTTGATCAACAAAAAGTACTTTTGATTCGCTGTGATTTAAAATAAATACATAGTCTTCTGGTTTCAATCGAATATTTAGTGGAACCATCGTCGCACCGAGTTGAAAGATTCCATAAAAACCCTCTAACATTTCAACGGTATTTGGCGCGAGATAGGCCACTTTATCTCCTTTTTGAACGCCAAGAGAACGAAGGCCATGAGAAAGTTGATTCACCCGTGTTGCTAGTTCTTTGTACGTAAAAGTTCGACCTTCTTCATAATCAATGACTGCACATTTCTCCCCATAGACTGTCACTGCACGATCTAAAAAATGTAATAGATTCATTGGAACATACATCTACATCACCCCAAAGTTATAATATTCTTTCTATTAGAACCGATTATATCATAGAACTTTGTAGAATTGTCAGACTTTCTATATAATCCCATAATTTAAATAAAATGTTAACTAGATGATACCAAGGCATAATTGATTATGGAAAAACGAGTGAATTTCGCAGTAAGTTGATGTCGAATTCACTCGTTATCGCGTTTATTTATTTTTGCAAGGATATTTGAGCAACACCTGTTTGAATGGCTGCCTCGCTCACAGCTTTTGAAACAGCTTCTACAACTCTTGAATCAAAAGGATTAGGAATAACATAGTCTTCATGTAGCTCAGCAGGCTCTATTAAAGCTGCAATCGCTTTCGTTGCGGCTAGTTTCATCTCGTCATTAATATCGGTTGCTCGCACATTTAATGCACCTCTAAAAATACCTGGGAAAGCTAATACATTATTTACTTGGTTCGCAAAATCAGAACGTCCCGTTGCGATGACTCTAACGCCGAACTCTTTCGCAATGTCTGGAAGGATTTCAGGCATTGGATTAGCAAGTGCAAAAACAATCGGTTCATCATTCATCTGATCAATTAATTCTTTTGTTAAAACATTGGCAACAGAAACTCCGATGAACACATCTGCATCTTTTAAAGCATTTTTTAAATCGCCTGTTTCATTTGAGCGATTTGTAATTTCAGCAATAAATTCTTTTTGCTCATTCATACCATGTGGGCGTTCTTTATAAATAATACCTCTTGAATCGCACATAATGATATTCGTTACGCCAAGTGAAAGGAGCAATTTAGTAATTGCAATCCCAGCAGCTCCTGCTCCATTGACAACAACTTTGATATTTTCAATTTCTTTATTGACCAACTTTAATGAGTTCATTAGTCCTGCCGAAACAACGATAGCCGTTCCGTGTTGATCATCATGAAACACTGGAATTGAACATTCTTCTCTTAAACGCTCTTCAATTTCGAAACAACGAGGTGCTGAAATATCTTCCAAATTAATACCGCCGAATGTAGGACTTAGAACTTTGACAGTACGAATAATTTCTTCTGTATCGGTCGTATCTAAGCAAATTGGAAACGCATCAATATTTGCAAATTTTTTAAGGAGTAATGCTTTCCCCTCCATAACAGGTAAAGCAGCTTCGGGACCAATGTCACCGAGACCTAAGACAGCTGTCCCGTCCGTTACGATGCCAACAAGATTGCCTTTCATCGTATAGTCATACACATTTTTTGGTTCATTATGAATTTCGACACATGGATCAGCGACGCCAGGCGAATACGCTAAACTTAGATCGACTTGATTTTCAAGGGGTACTTTTGATTGAATCTCCATTTTCCCTTGATGCTTTCGATGTAATTCAAGAGCAGTGACATTTTCCATAATTAAGTCCTCTTTTCGATTGATTTTCTATATCCCAAATTGGAATTCAACTCATTTTTTTACTGTTGTAAATAGTGTAGGCGTTCCGGTAAATAGTTAAACAGATGGTACGTTAAATGAGTGTTTAGATTTATAATTTTTAACACATTTGAAGAATAAAATCAACCCTAAGAGATTCCGAGTTTTTTAAATTAAAAGACAAACAGCTACTTAAAGATTACCTCTATAGAAGGAATAAAATAAGCCCATTATTGGAGTAGTATTTATATTTATTAAAAAAATTAAAATCCGAGCTTTTTGCGAATATGTGTTGAATAAGATTGACTGACAGGTAATACGGTACCGTTTTTTAGGGTAATCAACATGTTTGATGAAAAATCACGAGAAATTTCTAAAATATGTTGAATATTTACGATGTAAGAACGATGAATGCGTAGAAAGAAATCCGGCAATTTTTCAATTAAATCTTTTAATGTATACATAGATTGATAGGCTATGTCATTTTTATAAAACCAAGTTTTCTTTTGTAAACTTTCAATATGTGATATTTTGTCAACTGCAATTGGGTGCCAACAGTCTTCATTCCTGCCAGTTAAAAAAGTCATTGGTTCTTTATAAAGTGAATGATGATTAGGAGGGAAACTCACAAGGAGGACTCCTTCTATATCATCTACTATCACTGGATAACCAATCCCGTAATAGGAAGAGCTGTTTTCATCACCTTGCATGTACTTTTCAACTTTACTTTTCTTTTTTAATACATCATGCACAATGCTGTTAGCGTCAACTGATTGACCAACTACAGCTCGGATGTCATGCATACCAGGAACATAATACAAATAGCGTCCATTGGCTATAACTGCAACCGAGGCTTCTCTTGGTAACCATTCTTTTAAAATACTTACATATTGTACAGCCGCATCAATTCCCATTCCACTTTTCCCCCTTAATTGTTCAATCTTATTCATCCTACTATAAGCTGTTTTGTCGCGGAATAGTCTGTTCTATCTAAATAGTATGACAAAAAGAAGATTCTGTTATAGATTAGTATACAAGAATTAAATCTGTTGTAAAACAGTTTAATCAAAATATTTTTTGATTTTTGGGAGGATGAGTTGGATGACAAAAAGGAAAGAGCAAGCAAAACAGTTAGAAGAAATGTGGGCGACTGACCCAAGATGGAAAGGAATCAAACGTAATTACAGCGGTGAGGATGTTGTAAAATTAAGAGGTTCTCTTCAGATTGAATATACGCTAGCGCAAAAAGGTGCAGCTCGTTTATTTAAATCAATTCATGAGGAAGACTTCGTCAATGCACTTGGTGCACTAACTGGAAACCAAGCTGTTCAACAAGTAAAAGCAGGTTTACAAGCAATTTACTTAAGCGGTTGGCAAGTAGCAGCAGATGCGAACTTAGCTGGTCAAATGTACCCGGACCAAAGTTTATATCCAGCAAACAGTGTTCCAAAAGTTGTAGAGCGAATCAACCAAGCACTTCAACGAGCAGACCAGATCGACCACGCAGAGGGCAGAGAAGATGGGTTTGATTGGTTTGCACCAATCGTCGCCGATATGGAAGCGGGCTTTGGTGGTCCTTTAAACGTTTTCGAATTAATGAAGGGCATGATTGAAGCGGGTGCGGCTGGTGTCCACTTGGAAGACCAACTGGCTTCAGAAAAGAAATGTGGTCACTTAGGGGGGAAAGTATTACTTCCAACACAAAACGCGATTCGTAATCTAACAGCCGCACGCCTAGCAGCAGATGTTCTTGGTGTTCCAACTGTGATTATCGCACGTACGGATGCGGATGCTGCAGATATGGTTACGAGCGATATTGACCCAGTAGATCAGGAGTTTATTACAGGGGAGAGAACACCAGAAGGTTTCTTCCGCACGCGTGCAGGGATTGACCAAGCGATTTCAAGAGGACTCGCTTATGCACCTTATGCCGATTTAATTTGGTGTGAAACATCAACGCCGAATCTTGAAGAAGCAAAACAATTCGCGGACGCAATCCATGCTGAATATCCTGATAAATTGCTTGCTTACAACTGTTCACCATCATTTAACTGGAAAGCCGCTTTGTCTGATGAAGAGATTGCAAATTATCAACGTGAACTTGGAAAACTTGGCTACAAGTTCCAGTTCGTAACATTAGCAGGCTTCCACTCATTAAACCACAGTATGTTTGAATTGGCACATGAGTATAAGGATAACGGCATGGCAGCTTACTCTAAGCTACAGCAAGCTGAATTTGCGAGCGAATCAAAAGGATATACAGCAACGAGACACCAACGTGAAGTTGGAACAGGTTATTTCGATGATGTAACACAAGTTATTTCAGGAGGAACATCCTCAACAACTGCAATGACAGGATCAACTGAAGAAGCGCAATTTGTTTAAGTTTCTTTGTAAAGGTGTAATCCTTTCTAAATTATGAGTATATAACTTTGATCGTAGGCGCTTTACTAGAGGGAAGTCGGAGCGGAAGACTTCCCTACGCGCCAACTATTGATTGAAAAATAAAAAACTTATTCCCTTGTGTGGGGAAATAATAAAAACGGAGGAGATTAATATGAAAAAAACTGAGATGGTTAGAATGGCACAGGAAAAAGAATGTCCAGAATGCGGAGAAAGATATATTGAAAAAATTGAATCTGTTGTTTACGAATGCGAACGCTGTATCGGTAGACATGAAGAGTGAAGAAAACATACGTCTCTATATCGAGCATAATGATATAGAGACGTTTTCATACGAATAAAATGGGGGAGTATTCAATGGAAAACTATGTGCAAGTAAATGACCTAAAAGTTTCAGAAATTCTTTATGATTTTATTAACAACGAGGCATTACTAAATTCTGGTATTGAACAAGTGGATTTCTGGGGACGTTTTAGTGAGGTTATTCATGAATTAACGCCAGAAAATAAACAGCTATTGCTTGAGCGTGAAACATTCCAAAAGCAAATAAATGATTGGCATAAAAAAAATACAGGCACGATTGTGTTAAAACAGTATAAAAATTTTCTTGAAGAAATTGGTTATTTAGAGTCTAAAGTTGAAGATTTTAAAGTTTCAACTAGAAATGTTGATGATGAAATTGCCAATCAAGCAGGGCCACAACTTGTCGTACCGGTTAACAACGCTCGATATGCCCTGAATGCTGCGAATGCAAGATGGGGGAGCTTATATGATGCGCTTTATGGCACGGATGTTATTCCAAGTGATAATGGGCAAGAAGTTGGAAAACAATACAATCCGGTTCGTGGAAATGCAGTTATTTCTTATGCGAAGAATTTTTTAAATCACACAATTCCTTTTAAGGATACAGAACATCATCAAATCCAAAGCTATTTTATTGAACAAGGTGCTGTCTATGCGAAAACAGAAGACGGTCAAACAACTTCTTTAGAAAACCCGTCACAGTTTAAAGGGTTTCAAGGCCTTTCTACAAAACCAACTGCTCTTTTATTCGTCAATAACGGGCTTCATGTTGAAATTCAAATCGATCGCAATCACCCTATTGGAAAGACGGATCCAGCAGGTGTGAAAGACGTTTATTTAGAGGCCGCACTTTCAACAATTATGGACTGTGAAGATTCAGTCGCAGCTGTAGATGCGGAAGATAAAGTAGAGGTTTATCGAAATTTATTAGGTCTGATGAAAGGGAATTTAACTTCATCTTTTGAAAAAGACGGTCAAATGATGACAAGATCTTTAAACCCAGACCGTTTATATAAAACGCCATCAGAAGAAAAGTTGGAATTACGTGGCAGGTCCCTAATTTTCATCCGCAACGTCGGCCATCTAATGACTAATCCTGCTGTGTTAGATAAAAACAACGAAGAAGTTTATGAAGGCTTATTGGATGGTGTTATCACATCACTGTTAGCCCTCCATAATTTTGACGAGGACAATACATTTAAAAATTCCCTATATAATTCTATCTATATTGTAAAACCAAAAATGCATGGCTCAAAAGAAGCCGCGTTCGCGAATAAACTATTTAACCGTATAGAAGATATGCTCGGTTTGGAACGATGCACGATAAAAATTGGGCTCATGGACGAAGAACGCCGCACTTCTTTGAATTTAAAAGCTTGTATCCGTGAAGTGAAAGATAGAATTGCATTTATTAATACAGGCTTTCTAGATCGTACAGGTGATGAGATTCATACGTCTATGGAAGCAGGCGTTATGACTCGTAAAAATGACATGAAAAAGACAACTTGGTTAAAAGCTTATGAACAGTCCAATGTAGGCGTTGGGATACAATGTGGTTTACATGGTCATGCGCAAATTGGAAAAGGCATGTGGGCAATGCCAGATAAAATGGCACAAATGCTAGAAGAGAAAATAAATCACCCACAAGCCGGAGCGAACACAGCTTGGGTTCCTTCCCCAACAGCAGCCACTTTACATGCCCTACATTACCATCAAGTGAATGTCCAAGAAATCCAGAAAAAAATTACGCATTCTGATGACATACAAGAAGCCATCTTAGAAGTTCCTTTAGAAAATAAACCAAATTGGCGCCCGAAAGAAATTCAAGAGGAACTCGATAATAACGCTCAAGGAATTTTAGGGTATGTTGTGCGTTGGATTGACCAAGGGGTCGGCTGCTCAAAAGTGCCAGATATTAATGATGTAGGCCTTATGGAAGACCGTGCAACATTACGAATTTCCAGTCAGCATATTGCGAATTGGTTGCATCACGGCATTTGTACAGAAGACCAAGTGCATGAAACGATGAAGCGAATGGCGGTAGTAGTAGATGAACAAAATAAAGAGGATACCTCGTACCGCCCGATGGCCCCAAACTTTGGCGAATCAATCGCTTTCCAAGCAGCTTGCGAATTGGTGTTCGAAGGATTGAATCAGCCGAATGGCTATACAGAACCGATTTTACACAAGCGTCGACTTGAGGCGAAAGAGAGATTTCATTCAGTAGTAAATAAGTAACGATTCGAAAATTTACTATATCCGACCTTTATGTGCTAGGCTAGGCTAATCTTGAAAAAGATTCTAGACCTAGCCTTTTTCTATTGATAAAGTATTAAGGTGGTCGTATTTAATTTTAGTATAACGAATGATGAAATGGACTTACATATCGCTTTAAATTGATAATCTATTGTTTCAACTGTGTGAAAGGGTGATTGTGAATGAAAAAAATACTAGATATCCCGCTTAAAAAAATATTTCTTATCATTATCCAAATAGCGGGCTTATATCTATTAAGTGTATTAGGGGAGTTTATCTCTAATTTGTTAAGCTTATCGATACCTGGAAGTATTATTGGGCTATTACTATTATTGGTCGGATTACATTTACGTATCATTCCAGAATCGTTTATTCAGGAAGGTGCAGGGTTATTATTAATAATTTTACCACTTTTCTTCATTCCAGCGACCGTTGGGATCGTCCAACATCCAGAATTTCTTTCGGTAAAAGGGATTTTCCTAATACTAATCGTCATGATTAGTACCTTCTTAACGATGATTGTCGCGGGACGAATGAGTGAATGGTACGAAAAGAAGCAAGTAAAGGAGGAATCCTAATATGCAAAACTTATTAACGCCAATCATTGTGATTATTACGACGGTAGGTTTATTTTTGATGATGAGGCGTTTATACGGTCGTTATCCAAATGCTGTTTTCCATCCAATGTTAACGACAACGACCTTGATTTGTATAGGACTATTACTATTTAATATTCCTTATGCGGATTATATGAAGGGCGGGAAGTGGATTGAACAATTCTTAGGTCCATGTGTGGTCGCACTTGCCTATCCTTTATACAATCAAAGAAAGATTATGATGCAATATAAAAAAGTAATACTACTAGGCATCTCATCGGGCTTAATTACCGCGATGGGGAGCATTATCTTTTTTGCAAAATTATTTAAAGTTGAAGAAGAAATTGTCTATACCATTATTCCTAAGTCAATCACAACACCTGTTGCAATTCAGATAAGTGACACAATGGGAGGCATTCCATCTTTAACGGCTATTTTTGTCATGATTGCTGGATTTAGTGGAATTATTGTCGGCCCTTACGTGATGAAATACACAGGAATTGAAAGTCGATTAGGAAAGGGGCTTGCGTTGGGCAGTGCATCGCATGCCTTAGGCGTTGCGAAATCAACTGAATACGGAGAACTGTCACTATCTATGGCATCAGTTGCGATGACGCTTAGTGCAATCATTGGCTCGTTGATTGGTCCGCTTCTCGTTTTGTTCGTGTAGCGTGTAAGAAAATTGTCACATTTCTACTAGGCACCTTGACTCATTTGGAGTGTGTTGAAATAGATACATAGTTTATGGAACTTTTTTCACGTACGAGGAGGCAGGGGTTTGAAAAACACATTAACATTTCAGTTAGGCGCAATAATTGTTGGTATCATGATTGCGATGTTGGCGATTTCATCTTTCGCTACCTATAAAACAGCTTATGATAAATTATATGACGCGGCTGGGGTAGAAGCATATGGTTGTGCGAACATCACGACAGGATTAATTGAACCAGGTGATATTGTCAAAATTAAAAATGGCGATACAAATACGATGGAAACAGTTGGAAAGCAATTAAACTGGACGACTGCACATAAAGATATCTTTGAAACGCAATACATCATTGACTTAGACGGTAATCTGCTTGCTATGGATGATCATTTAGCGGCAAAAGGATTAAAAGTAGGAGATGCGATTCCAATAGATGATGAAGCGATTTCTACATTGTTAGAAACGAAGCATCCAACTTATTCGCAGCCTTATGAGTTTGCAGGTATTGAACGTTTATCAGGATATGCACCGATTTTTGAAAATCATGATTCATCTGGTGATGTGATTGCCATTAGTGTCATCGATTTTGATAATGCGATAGTTGCTGAAAGAACCTGGGACGTTGTTCGAAATGGCGTTTTAATCAGCTTAATTCCTATGGTGATTGCAGCAAGTATTACAATCTACTTAATTAGACGGAAAACAAGTCAAATTTCTTCGCTCATAAACCATGCAAGAGAAATTGCAGATGGGAATCTAGCAATTGAAGATACTGTTGTGAATAGTAGAGATGAAGTTGGCGATTTAGCGCGTACGTTAAATATGATGACGGCTAATTTGCGTAATATAATTGGAACGATGAAGACAACCGCGGTTCAATTGACCAAAAACTCATCAGAAACGGCCATGTCATTAAATGAAATGCATGATGCGATTCAGCAAGTTGCTGCGAATATGAGCGACGTCACGATTTCAATCTCAAATGGAACCGCAAATGCTGAGCATGCCTCATCCATTTTGGGAACATTGGCGGATAATATTCAAGCATCTAAAGTTACTGCGGATCGTTCTGTAGAAAACTCTAAAGCAACGATGCAAGTTGCAGAAAATGGCCAACAAAGAGCAAATGAAATTAACGAAGACATGGAGAAAATACGGACGGAATCAGTTGACTCTGGAAACACGATACAAAATCTCATAGAGTCCACAACAAAAATTCAAGATATTACAAGTACAATCGCGGGAATTGCCGCACAAACAAACTTGTTGGCATTGAATGCTTCCATTGAGGCAGCGCGTGCGGGAGAGCATGGCCAAGGGTTTGCTGTTGTTGCTGAAGAAGTTAGAAAGTTAGCGGAACAATCCAATAGTGAAGTACTCGAAGTTGAGAAATTAGTTGCTGATATTACTGCCCATATACAGCAAGTTGTCTCTTCAACAGAAGAAAGTACAGCACTTATTGAATCTGGTACGAATACGGTTCGTTTAACTGCTGAATCGCTCAGTCAAGTCGCTCAAGCAGTTTCTAAAACCGTAGAGGAAATTAGTTCACTATCTGCATCAACAACGATAGAAGCAGAAAGTTCGGAACAAGTTGTTCAGTTGATTAGCGAGTTGACACGTGAAATTCACACAATAGAAGATATGTCGATGAATATATCGGCTGCAACGGAAAGAAACGACAGCATCGATTGATGAAGTGACAAATCGTTCTATGGATACAAATGATCTGGCATTACAATTAGAACAAGTTGTCAGTCGTTTTAAACTATAAATACAAGAATCATCATAGAGAGAAAAATGAACATGCCTCCGTATTTTATAGGGGGCATGTTTTTTTATTAAGGAATTCTAGTGTGATAAGCGCGGGGGTTTGTGGGCGAATGAAAATCCATAACATAATTAATCTCCGTTCCAATCGGACGCTTTCCGCGGGCACGGCTTCAATCTCCTCGTCGCTTCGCTCCTGCGGGGCTTTCAGCTCGCGCTGCTCCCGCAGGAGTCGCCGATTTCCACTCCGATTAATTGGTGTGCACATGGAATAAATTGAATTTTATGCATGAAAAAAGGCTCTCTTCTTGTATAGTGAAGTTTGCACACACACACTCCAGGATAGAACCCACATGATTAAAAATAACACGAAGTTACCCACACCAAGATCTTTTAACAAAATCTTAGATCGCTTTCACGTCGCGAAAGATTTAAAATCTGTTTTTAAAGAACACCCTAGATGGCACTCCATTCGTATCAAGCTTGCCAAATACAACATAGAAGGTTTAATGACGGAGCTTAATAGTGCTGTTGGTAAATTGGAAGATGCTGATTTAATACGGCAATATCCCTAGTACCTAGAAGTACTTGGCGATTACCGAAAATGGCTTATTGAACAAGTATAGATACAAGTGCCATGCGTCCAATGGTGGCATCAGAAGCAACTATGCGCGTGATTGCGAAAAGATTAAATAATGGCAGAAGCTAGAATGAACAAGGCATCCAAGCATCTATTCAGCTTATGGTTGCCTTAAAAGATGGGTTAGATATAAAAACTTTACGTAGGAATGATGAAAAATAAACTTGAAACTTTCTTACTTGCAAAAAGCAACTAGAAAGCCTGTTTCTTGAGCTATAAAGGGATTACAGGGATTTTGAGATAACAAAGTTATTACTAAAGAAAGTTATGTAAGTTATTTATGTTTATAAAAACTTATGTATAAGGAATCTCTGTTGATTGTAGTGCAGAGCGGCGACTCCAGTGGGATTAGCGTGACAGGTGAGACCCCACAGGAGCGCGGTTTTCGCGACGAGGAGGCTCACCGCACGCCCTACGGAACGCGTCCGCTCGGAACGGAAATCAACATGGTTTATTTGGCGTTTTTAAAATCGGAATACTTAACTATCCAAGAAGAGAAAACCTCTGATTTAAAATAGTACCCACAAAAACTTGACTCAATCTAAGCGCGTGGAATCTATCTGAATAGTTGATTTCGTGCTATACTATGAATGAATATTCAATCAACGGTGTTAAGGGGGCATGAAGAATGGTTGAGCAGCAGCGAGTAGAACTAATTGATGGTTTTGATTTAGGTATTGAACATCGAACGGGAATCTATGTGATTAATGAGCGTGATTTAACGATTGTTGAAACAGGTCCAAGTCCATCCGTTCAACATATTCGTGTAGGATTAAAGCGGCTTGGGCATACTCTAGCAGATATTAAGTATATCATTGTGACCCATATCCATTTAGATCATGCAGGCGGTGCAGGGTTATTGTTGGAGGAAAGCCCAAATGCAACTGTTGTTGTACATTCGAGAGGGGCACGCCATCTTGCGCAGCCAGAAAGACTGATTGCAGGCGCAAAAGCAGTATATGGAGATAAATTTGACGAACTATTTGATCCGATTTTGCCAATCCCTGAAGAACGTCTACTCATAAAAGGGGAAGGGGATACATTAACGATTGGCGAGGCATGTACATTACAATTTTGGGATACGCCGGGACACTCCAATCACCATCTTGCCATTTATGATCCAGTCAGTAATGGCATGTTTACAGGAGACACCGTCGGTATCCGCTATGAACAACTTATAGACGATGGCGTTCAACTTTTCCTTCCATCTACATCACCGAACCAATTTAACGCACATGCAATGCAACACGCAATTGACCGAATGCGAGTGATGAATCTGGATTACTTATATTTTGGACATTATGGATATACGAAAGACGTTGAGGAAGCATTAAACCAAGTGGAAGCATGGTTACCTATCTTTGTGAAAGAAGCGGGTGCTGTTTATTCGGAAGGAAAAGATTACCACGCACTAAGTGCTCGTTTATTTGCGAAAGTGCAAAATCATTTGCGACATCAAAATATTTCAGATACCCATGATGTATATGGCATTATTAAGCTCGATATGGATGTTAGCTCAATGGGATTAATGGAATACGTAGCAAAACAACCTAGGTGAATTTGCGGGCGTCATTTAGGTGAATAGTGATGAAGGAAGCGTTTAGGACAACCGTTTATCCAAATGTATTTTGGATAAACGGTTGTTTTATTAATTTGTGAAATATTTATTAGCGCAAACCTAAACAATTAGTGTTATAAAATCGCCTCAAAAGGAAAATTAGCGTTGAAGTGCTGTAAATTTTGTTATTCCAGTTAAAAGTTCTATTTTACTACGTCTTCACTTATATTAGACCAATGGTAGATGAAAGGAAGAGAACTTTCATGTTAATCGACGGCGTATTTTCCGGTGGAGGGTTAAAAGGATTTGCATTAGTTGGCGCATACAGCGTTCTGGAAGAGAAAGGCTATCGTTTTAAACGAGTTGCAGGAACAAGTGCCGGTGCTATTCTGGCAAGTTTTATTGCTGCAGGATATACAGCAAAAGAAATTGAAAAATTATTAGATGAACTCGATCCAATAACCTTACTCGATCCACGGAATACAATACTTCCTATACCTTTTATGAAATGGATACGGCTTTATTGGCGACTTGGACTCTATCAAGGAAAGGCGTTAGAAAAATGGTTCTTTGAAAAACTGGCCAACAAAGGTATCTATTCATTTGCAGATTTACCTGCCGGGACATTAAGGCTTATCGCATCCGACTTAACAAATGGTAAAATGTTGGTGCTTCCGGATGATTTAGAAAGTTATGGTGTAAAACCAGAAAGTTTTCCAGTTGCACGTGCTTTGCGAATGAGTTGTGGCATTCCTTTTTTCTTTGAACCGGTAAAGATGAAAGTAGCTACAGATGACACGATTATTGTTGATGGAGGCGTGCTGAGTAATTTTCCAATGTGGCTATTTGATGGCGATGCTGGAAAAAGAGAGCGTCCTGTTATTGGACTAAAATTAAGTAGGAGTAAAGAAGAAGTGGGCGGACATGAAATATCGAATGCATTACATTTATTTGAAGCATTGTTTTCTACGATGAAGAATGCCCATGATGAACGGTATATTTCCCGAGAACATGAAAAAGATGTCGTTTTCATACCCGTTGAAGGTTTTAGTGCAACCCAATTTAATTTAGAAGATGAAACGAAAGCAGAACTAATGAAAATAGGAAGAGAACGAACGTTAAAGTTTTTAGAATTTTGGTAACTATGCAACGTGAGCATAATCTTGATTCAATGCAAGATCATGCTTTGCTCTCTCTCTATTCGGTCATGCTGTAGTCTAATTTAAATTGAAAGGATGAGAATTTGAGGCGTGTACTATGCATTTACGGGGCTACAATTTTTATTGGTGTCCTTCTTGGTATGTTGGTCACGTATTTAATGATAAACTAAAGGTTTTCGATTGGAAAGGTGTTGACGAGGAGATGAATGGCTCATTCACTCCTCTATTTTAATTTGTAATAAGAAATTTACATGGGATAAGCTAACTTTAATGGTGGTACTCCAATATTCCGTTGTTTTTTTCGTTGAATAATCGTGGTAGAATGGGGACAGAAATTGAAATTTAGGTCTCGTTAAGGGTGAAGCAGGATGATATATACAACTGGATTTGTCACAATGCTTACAAACGCAAAGTCTAAGCGGTTGGACAATTTTAAAAGCGATACGCTCACACTCGAATTTATGGAAGATGTGATTGACGACGCTTCATTAAAAATAAGATATCGTTACACAGCATTTTTACCAAGAAGTTATGAATGTCAGACATTAGAAGATTATACGGGGAAAATTAAGCCATTCATTCAAAAACAAGTCCCAAGTATGATTGTCAGTTTACAGGTTACACATTTGAATTATGTAAGCGAACGCGCAAAGCGAAAATTTGGGAGATAGGATAGTGTTAATCTATCGTAATTGGAAAAGTTATGAACTGTGTTAATGGGTTTCGAGTAATACACCTTCCGCATGTTCCCACAAATCTTTAGGTATGGTATACTGTGTAAGTCTAAAAAAATATGAGCTTAAGGGCAGCAATCTGCTGCTCTTTTTACTATTTATATAAGCAATTAAAGCGAATGAAAGGAAGGCATATATGCAAGTAAAAACGAATACGAATATCCGTGATACGATGCAATGTGCCCTCGATATTACGGCGAATGCGCGTAATGGAATGTTGAAATGGTTTAATAGTGAACAAGATTTATTTGCATCACAACAAAGTTTTCATGTATTTATCGAAAAGAGACCGGAAAATCGTCAGGGGAATATATCCTTTTCTATTTTCTTTGATCCAAATCAAAATGAAAATATAGCGAATCATTTAAACAATCGAGTTGCGGTGATGGATTGCGTCATTAAAAATGAAGGCTTTTTAGCGACGGGTTTCCATGTTCGTGGTAAAAGGGAGCCTGTTGCAACTAATAGACGATTCAAAGCAAATTTAAAGTTTGTTTTGAATCGTCGAATGGCTGCTCAAATCCCCATAGAACTTTATACGGCACTGCGCGAATTGCCGATAGCAGATGAACGTTCGGAGTATGTGAAGAAAAGAATCGCGAGTTGGGAAGGGTATTTACGAATTCAAGAGTTGAATGCGGACGTAGAAGATGTAAATACGACATTTACTGCCCCGCGATTTAGTGAAGATTTTAGCAAAATACAAATTACTTGCCCTGGACTTCAAGGAAAAGCTTTGCGGGCGTTGAATGGATTTAGTGCGAATATAACTGGGCTTTCCGGAGATGTTGGCAATGTTATACAAGTGAAGCCTTCGAAAAAAATGGTTGAGATTGAATTAACGCCTACCTATAAAAATAGGGCAAGGCGACAGGATTTGAATATTCATTCATTTCGAGAAGTCAAATTCAGTAATTTTGCCGAATTAAGTCAAGTGCGCCGTCTCCGAAAAGGATTTAAAGATTTACAAGACGGATTAGCTGCGAATGCCAATTTAGAAAAAGTTCTTTTTGAAGAACGACCTGTTGTTAGGATTTCAAAAGAAAAGAAAGATCTAGTGTTTCATAATCGACTAAATAAGTTTCAGCGTGAAGCTGTGACGGGTGCGATGACAGCAAATGATTTATATGTCATCCAAGGCCCACCTGGAACGGGGAAAACGACAGTTATTTCCGAAATTTGTTACCAAAATGCGAAAGCAGGACTGCGGACACTCGTTGCTTCACAGGCAAATTTAGCTGTAGATAATGCGCTTGGAAGACTGTTAGATGACCAAGATATTCGAATTTTACGTTACGGCCGTACGGAAAGCATTGAAGAAGAAGGCAAGAAGTTTATTGAGGAAAACGTTGCACTGCATTGGAAAGAACAAACGATGCAAGCATTAAAACGAGAATTGCAGCAGCACAAAGAGAAATCGGAACAACTGAAACAGGATTGTTTAAATTATGAACAACAGTTGGCGACCTACAAAGACGCGAATAAATTTATTGAAGCGAAAATTATCGAAAAAGAACAAGTGCAAGTTGAACATGAAGCGCTCTTATCAACGTTGGAACAATTAAACAAAGTAGAAATTAGTTTGAACGAAGAACTAGAAAAGTTGGTGGAAGAACAGCAACATCTAGAAAAAAATCGCCAGCAGTTACAAGAAAAGGTTGAACGACTAGAAGAACAAATTCAGTTGCATGAAATGCATGCAGAAGAAAAAGCGATAATGGAAATTGTTGAAAATGAAATCATTGAAGTTCAACAAAAAATTGACTATAGGACAATGCATGAGCAACAATTTCAGCTAGAGCAAGAATTGGTTTTATTACAAGAAGAGAAATCTTCAAATGATGAACGGTTACAGCAATTTGAACAATTTCTAGAAGAGTCAATGTTTATCTTAAAATTGGATGACTTTCAAAAATGCTTGTTAAAGTTTCGAATCGATGTGCCATCTGTGACGCATACAAAAATAACAGAATTACAGCATCTGATTTTGAAAATAAAAGAAAGTTTATCAAGAAATACATATGATGTCTGGAATTCACTTGAACAACGTTTGGATAAAGCCATTCCTATGCTAGAAAATATCTTGCGGGAACAAGGCTTTTTAACGCAAGCCGGTCAAAGAACATTTCAAGGACAAAATCGTTCACCAGAAGAAGTTCATGCATTTTTAGATCGAATGGGACGTTTCTTAGTTGCACCGCAAATGAAACAGCTTCTAGTAACGAGAAACTACTCCGCTGAAAAATATGATGCTTTAGAGAAATTAGCTTCTGCCTATACATTTTTAAAACAACAAAAACAACACGCTCGCATGCAGTATGCGTATATTGAACAACAAAAAACAATGATTGAACAATCGAAACAACTTTTTAAAATGATAAAAAAAGAAACAATCGAAGCGGTTAATCGTTCAACGAATGAAGTAATGAAACGTTTGGAAATGATTGCTGAAAAATCAACTGAATTGCTAGCGAAGCAAGCTGAGTTAAAAGAACAGTATGAAGCTTTACCAAAACAAAATTTGATCACGAAGCATTCTATTGCAGAATTAATTGAGTCACTCGAACAGCTAAAAGAGCGCTCATCGGCATACAAACAAAAGCGACAAGCCTATCATGCGTATCAATCAGAATTTGAAAACAACCAAAAGACGGTTATTGAACTGACCGAAGCTATTGTTAAAAATACGGATATGCAAGAGGAAAAGCAACAAGGAATCGAGCAAATCAAGGAAAAGTTGATTCAAAATGAGAGCAGTCGAACTGCACTACAAGATGTTTTGCAATCCGAGCCAGAAAAAGAACAAGAATTGATTTTGAAAAATCTGGAAGACTGTAAAGAGAAAATCGAAGCAATAAAAGTCGAACAAGAACAGCTGCCCATGAAAGAAGCTTTGCAACAACAATGGCTTTCGATGTTAGAAAATGCAACGGACTATGACTTAGACGAAATTAAAAAACTTTATATTCAACATGCGAACGTCATTGGAACAACTTGTGTTGCCTCGGCAAGACGAGATTTTATGGAAGATTATCCAACTTTTGACGTAGTCATTATTGACGAAGTGTCGAAAGCTACACCTCCTGAATTACTATTACCGATGCTGAAAGGGAAGAAAATTATTTTAGTAGGCGACCATCACCAATTACCGCCACTAATGGGGCAAGAAACGCTTGAAGAATTTCTTGAGGAAAGTACGGATGCTAAGGAAAAGAAAGAGCTTGAACAATTATTAAAAGAATCATTATTTGAGCGGTTGTTTAGAACATTGCCAAAGCAAAATAAAACGATGCTTGGCATTCAATATCGAATGCACGAAAAAATAATGGACACAATCACGCCATTTTACAAAGAAGGCGACTATGCCTTACAATGCGGCCTAGAAAACTCAGATGTGGATAGGGATCATTTACTAGAATCGCGTCATTATAATCGTAACAAACATCTCTTATGGTTTGATGTTCCGAATGAAAAACCGTTTTTTGAAGACCGTGTAAAAGGTGGGACAAGTCGCTTTAATGAAGCGGAACTATCCATGATTCGTACGTTATTAACCGATTTAAATGAAGCAACTAATGAAGCAATTCAAGCGGGTAGAATAAAATCGGGTGCGAAGAAAAATGTCGGTGTAATTAGTTTTTATGGTGAACAAGTGAAAAGAATTGATCTTTTAATTCATCATGAATTAAATTTACCTCATCTACATTGCAGAACCGGTTCCGTTGACAAATTTCAAGGGATGGAAATGGATGTCATTATTTTAAGTTTCGTTCGAAATCATGATCATCCAGGTGGAGATATCGGTTTCGCGAAAGATTACCGACGCTTAAATGTTGCCTTATCACGTGCCAGGGAATTACTGATGATTGTCGGAAGTGCAGATATGTTTACAAAACGTCCGAAGAATTTGCATACGCGAAAGATGTTTGAGCGGTTACTCAATCATGTACAGGAACAAGAAGGGTATAAGCAATTACAGACAGAGGTGAACTGATTAGATGAACGAATTGAAAAATCGCTTAACGAGAGAGCTCCAGCAAGACCTTCAAGTGAAAATTCTACATTCTCAATACTGGAATTTGCCGATTCACCCATTGAAAGTTGATTTTGAGACAGTGCGCCAGACGAAAATGGATGTTTTAATGAAAATGTTGCTGATCGCTTTTCGGGAGTCTGATTTTAAAGATATCAATCAGTTAAGTGATGTTCTTTTAGTAGAGCCGCTTTTCATTCAAAACATCGTAAATAAAATGCTACGGGCGGGTCTGATTGAAAAGCGTGAACAAATTTTTACGTTGACAAATAAAGGAGTTGAACAGTTAAAAACAGAGACCTTCGTCGAGCAACCGGAAAATTGTACAGAAAAACTTTTATATAGTCCGTGTCATGGAATGGTTTTGCAGGGGGAGCTTGAAGATCCTAATCATGAACAATTCGATGAGTATCGTTTATATGATCATTATTCGGATTGGGATGTTGATATTCTTGAAATAAGTATCATTCATAAGTCACTACAAGGATTTCTTCCTGTAGAAGAAACGCCACATGTCCAAACAGTGATTGCTGAAATTAATTCGGTTGCACCGCTCGCGATTGATTTTTTACCTTGTCTAGAATTTCAACTTTACAATCAGGAGAAAGACATTTTTTACGCACGTATCTGGAATACATTATTGGCCGAGTGGGATGAAACACTCGAAGGGCAAATTAATGCACACGACCGACAAGAATGGCGTGAAAAATATAAAGGGAAGATTTGATCAGACATCCGAAATCATTTTCTAGCAACCTGTAAATCATCTATTGGGATAATATATTTAATGAAAAAATCGCTATTCGCAAAAGAATGGCGATTTTTTATTCGTTACCAAGTTGATCTATCATACTACTTTCATTCGATTAGCAATAGGCACTATAAATTAAAAAAAGTTCATCATATTGTTTTAGATACCAATCACCGATTACCACTTCTCGCAATATAATAAAAAAATAAGAGGTGTTATGCTGTGGTGATTTGGATAGCGATTTTAGCTTTTGCAATTTCGTCTAGTATTGATAATTTAGGTGTCGGTATGTCATATGGGATTCAGAAAGTACAAATTAGTGCAAAACAAAATCTGTTAATTGCTACAATTTGTTTTTTGTTTAGCATGGGGGGCATTTACCTTGGCATTTGGATTTTCACAATTATCCCAGGTATGCTACCAGTCATTTTGGGTGCTGTTTTGTTATTTATCATTGGGATTCGTATCATTCTTTTAGCGAAGCCTAAGCATCATGAACAGCCCGAAGTGAATGAACAAGAAACAGGGCTTAAAGGGATTTTAAAAAACCCTGAAGTTGTTGGGGATAGTGGGGGCAAAAGTATTGGCTGGATAGAATCGATTGTTCTTGGGGTTGCGTTATCTGCCAACGCATTGACGAATGGGATTGGTGCAGGGCTTATCGGGTTGTCTCCTTTAGCCATATCGATCACAGCTGCTATCGGAAGTTTTTTTAGTGTTTGGATTGGTGTGAAAATAGGTAGCAAAGTAGCTGACATACGTATTGGTGCATTTACGCTTGGACAATTCGGTACGTTATTAAGTGGTGTTATTTTGTTGGTTATTGCAGTTGTTGCTTTTTCAAATATTTACAATTAAACAAGAGGATTCAACCAGGATAATAATAGAGGTAAAACAAAACATAAGCGAACCATTCCTTCAAATAAGAATGGTTCGCTTATTTATTTTTTCTGAACAAATGCTTATAGAGTAAATTGTAATACATTCTACTTAAATCATAGCAAGCAATGCATCCCGACCAATGGTTCCTTTTGTAATGCCAAGGTTCTCGGCTTCATACGTGACAGATTCTAGTGGTGCTTCTAGCAACTCTTCAATCGTTTTCACACCGACAGCCCGACCAGCAATTACTTTCCGATCTTTTAATTTTTCATTTAATAAAGCGACGTCAAGTGCGCCACACATAATATAGCCGATTTCATTCGTAATCATAAGCAGGTTCGTTTTTGGTAATTCCACAGAGATGCTTAGAAATGTGTGGTCTGCAATCGTAATAGGTTGTAAACTAATCATTTTATCACTCCTCTTATCTTCTACTTACACATTATGTAGAAAGAAGCGAAAGCGTGTCATTTGCTGCCAGAGGTTGGAGAGATAGCTTAATATGATACACTAACTATACACTTCAATAAAAGAAAGGGAGATAGTTCATGATTCAAGTTTTATTTGTCTGTCTTGGAAATATTTGTCGTTCACCCATGGCAGAAGCGGTTTTTCGACAGCAAATTAAAGAAGAAAACTTAGAAGATAAAATCACCGTAGATTCTGCTGGCACAAGTAATTGGCATATTGGGAAACGTCCCCATGAAGGGACATTAGCGAAACTTGAAGAATTAAATATTCCTGCAGAAGGAATGGTAGGGCGTCAACTTGCTGTAGAGGACTTAGAGAAATTCGATTATATTGTGGGAATGGATGAGAGTAATATTAGAAATATCCGGTCGATGTTGGATGAGCCAGAGCATCCCAAAATCTTCCGCTTCCTCGATTTAACAGACCATCATAAAGATGTGCCTGATCCATATTACACAGGAGATTTTGATGAAACTTACGAGCTAGTGAAAGAAGGTTGTCAAGCTTTATTGGAAAAGATAAAAGAAGAGCATCAACTGGCCTGAGGTTGGATTCAGTAACCGAAATAAATGACAATAGTCAAGGACGGCGTTTAGCGGATGAAGAAAGCAGTTATGATTCTTTTATTGATGATATTAATGGGGTGTCAGTCACAATCGGAATTTATTTATTGGACAGATGTAACGGAAAATCAAATTCAACGTTTAAATGATGCAAAATTAAAGTATGAAGTACGGGACGGACAGGTTTGGATTAAGGAGTCCGACATGTTTAAGGTAGTTACCTGTTGTTCTTAAGCTGTAATAAATAAAGGAGCTAAAACCAATATGGTTATAGCTCCTTTTATCATCATTCAGATGCAGTCATATAAGTGTCTGAAAAGTTTTCCTCGATAAATTTAGCAATTTCAGGTCCTGCCATATGTTTCGCAAGTTTTTGGATTGCTTCGTCATTCGCATTGTCTTCACGTGCGACGACTACGATTGGGAAGTCTGATTCACCTTCATCAATTAATGAATCATTTTTAGGTGTTAATCCAAGTGGCTCTGCGTAAGCAGGAAGCATAGTGACTAAGTCAACATCGTCAATTGTACGGGCAAGCATAAGTAGGTCAACTTCTGTAATTTTAAGGTTTTTTGGATTATCTACAATGTCTTTTTGCGTTGCTGTTAATCCAACATCCTCTTTTAGCGTGATAAGACCGCCTTTTTCAAGCAATAATAAAGCACGCGCCAAGTTAGAAGAATCGTTTGGCACTGCAACTTCGGCGCCTTCAGGTAATTCATCAACATGATTGTATTTATTCGAATAAGCGCCTAGCATGGCATGATAAACAGGTTGTACAACGACAAGGTTTGCATTATGGGCTTCATTAAACTGCTCCATATATGGTGGATGCTGGAAAAAGTTTGCATCGACTTCTTTATCTTTTAGTGCTTGGTTTGGCTGTACGTTATCTCCTAAAATCACAATTTCCATATCGACACCGTCTTCTTTTAGTGCAGGTTTAACCGCTTCTAACATATCCGTCATTGGCGGAATCAGGGAAGCAACTTTAATCTTGACAACGTCATCTGATGCAGCCCCGTCCGTAGTTTCGTTTGTCTCTTTTGCTGAGTTACATGCTGCAAGAAACAACATTGTGGCAAATAATATTGTGAGTAATCTTTTCATTTTAATAGCTCCTTTTTAAGAACGTTTATCTAGTTTTTTAGAGACTGTCGTGCCTGTAACTTGAATGATTTGAACAAGAATAACCATCATGATAATGGTAAAAGTCATTAATTCCGTCTCAAATCGTTGGTAACCGTATCGAATGGCGAAATCTCCAACGCCTCCTCCACCTACTATCCCCATTACTGTAGAATAAGAGACAAAACTTATTGTAGCAGTCGTTAGACCGAAAATGAGGCCTGAACGTGCTTCTCGGTATAGAAATTTGAAGATAATTTGCGTTTTCGTAGCACCCATTGAAATTGCGGCTTCGATGATCCCTTTAGGTACGTCTAGTAGAGATTGTTCAACCAGTCTTGCATAATAAGCAATAGCAATAATGGACAGTGGAACCGTCGCAGCAGTCGTACCAATTGCTGTTCCAACAACTAATCGTGTAAAAGGGATTAAAAAGACGACAAGCAGTAAAAATGGAAATGAACGTACAATATTGACAAAGGTATCTAAAATTGAAAATAGCAATTTATTCTCATATAAATTTCCTTTCCTACTTAAATACAAGTACGTTCCGAGCGGCAAACCGATGAGTATGGCGGCAAGAATTGAAATGCCGACCATAATAAACGTTTGCCAAATCGCAAGCCAAATTTCTGGTTGGTAAGCGATGATTTTCTCCATTATTTCTTCACCACCGCTAATTTTCTTAAATCTTCTATGTATTGGTCCTCTTTTTGTATAATGCCTTCGGGTTGAATCGCAAAACTGTCAATGAGTTGTCCATTTTTCATAATGGAGACTCGTTCACAAATGCTTTTTATGACATCCATTCCATGCGTAACGATAACAATCGTGACACCTAATGTTTGATTAATATGGTGTAGTACTTGAAGTACTTCTAGCGTCGTTTCCGGATCGAGTGATGAAGTTGGTTCGTCACATAAGAGAACAGCAGGGTGATTCGCTAATGCACGCGCAATGGCAACTCTTTGTTTTTGACCTCCGCTTAATTCAGCGGGATAAGCATCGTGTTTATCAGCAATGCCTACAAATTGCAGACATTCCTTTACGCGTTTCTTTCTTTCGGTTTTTTTGACGCCAACTAGTTCAAGTGGCATTTCTACATTTTCAGCAACAGTACGATTGAGGACTAATTGAAATTGTTGGAAAATCATCCCGATACGCTGTCTCGCTTTACGTAATTCATGAACCGTGAGTGAAGTTAAGTTTTGGTCACCTACACGTACTGTCCCTTTATCGGGTCTCTCTAAAAGATTCATCATTCGAATTAATGTAGATTTCCCAGCACCACTTGTTCCAACAATGCCATGAATTTCTCCTTTAAGAATTGTTAACGATAAAGGACGGACAGCTTTAATGTCCCCGAATGATTTCTCAACATCTATAAGCTCAATCATCTTTAAAATCTCCTTTCTACCACCCAATACTATACCACGAAAAGTATTGAGGGAAAACAGTCATGCTTAAATAATGGAAAAGTAATGAAAATTTCTTTGTGAAAGAAGATTGAATTATAAGCCTTAGTAATGAATTATCCCTTACATTTTAATAAAAGAGCTTGACGAATTATAGGGGGTAATATAATCTTAATATTATTTATATTTCAATAGTGGTGAAATAGTATGTTAGGAAATCCCGTTACTTACCCCATGTTACCGCGGGTAATGTGATCGCGAGTAAACTAATTGCTTGTAAAAAGTTCCGACTCTAAATAGCCCAATGTCCAATGTAGCGTTTCTCTTTAGCAACTGTCGATTAGGTCCTTAGCAAGTGATATCTTTGGTAAGAAATTTATTTGAGATTACCTACTAAAATCTCACGATAATATCACGTAATTTCGGATAAATTTGATAACAAAGTGATTACAAGGTATAATAGATTAGTCCTTTCTTAATTTATGGGGATTGTAATCGATTGCAAACGGAGAAGGGTTACTCTTAAGCTGTCTGTCACGAAGTAAAATCTATATATCGATTAAAATAAATTGTGTATATAATGTCCTACACAATTTTTTGATATTATTTGAAAAGGAGAAGATTTATGGAAAAGATTGAAATTAAAAACTTGACAAAAATATTTGGTGCTCAACCTGAAAAAGCGTTAACGTTGCTGAATAATGGCGACTCTAAAGATGATATTTTAGAGAAGACAGGGATGACAGTAGGCGTTAACAAAGCTTCCTTTACAGTGAAATCCGGCGAAGTTTTCGTGATTATGGGACTATCCGGAAGTGGAAAATCAACATTAATTCGACTTGTGAATCGTTTAATTGAACCGACAAGTGGTGAAGTCATTATTGATGGCGAAAACTTAACGAATATGGATGAAAAATCACTTATTGAAACGAGAAGAACAAAACTTGGAATGGTGTTTCAAAACTTTGGCTTGTTGCCACATCGTTCTGTCTTAAGCAACGTAGCATATGGATTGGAAATTCAAAATGTTGATAAAGCTGAACGAGAAGCTAGAGCGCTGAAAGTAATCGAAGATGTCGGTTTGAAAGGCTATGAAAATAGTTTTCCGAGAGAGTTAAGCGGTGGAATGCAACAAAGAGTTGGCATTGCGAGAGCGCTTACGAATGATCCAGATATATTGTTAATGGACGAAGCGTTCAGTGCACTTGACCCAATTATTCGTAAGGAAATGCAAGACGAATTAATTAATCTCCAAAGTAGACTAGGAAAAACGATTCTTTTTATTACACATGATTTAGATGAGGCATTAAGGCTTGGTGACCGAATTGCGATTATGAAAGAGGGAGAAATCGTTCAAATTGGAACATCAGAAGAGATTTTAGAAAATCCAGCAGATGAATATGTTTCCAAGTTCGTACAAGATGTAGACCGCTCCAAAGTTTTGAAAGCATCCCACATCATGGAATTCCCTCATAAAATTGCAAATCCGAATGACAATATAGAGACAGTTTTACATAAGATGGAGAAATTAGGCAGAGCAAGCATTTTTGTTGCTGATGATGAGCGTAATTATCAAGGTTTAATTACAATTGATACTGCTTTAAAAGCAAGTAAAGAGGACATGCCCATTGATCATTTAATTGTTAAAGACTCGGTACGTATTGTCCCTTCAAATACTCCATTGAGTGAACTGATTGACGTTGCAGTCGAAACTAAATATCCGATAGCGGTCGTTGAAAGCGGAAAGCTGTTAGGGAGTATCTCTCGTACAGCGATACTTTCAGGACTCGTCCTTGGAAAAGAGAAAAATGAGGATGAGGTGACAGTAGAATGAATTATTTTCACTTTCCGTTAGAAGAATGGACAAACCGCTTTGTTAATGATTGGCTCCTGCCAAACATGAGTGGCTTTTTTGATAAAATCAGCTCGCTACTGAGTGCGCTTGTTGACGGTGTCACGTATTTATTAACAGTGGTTCCGGCAGAAATTATCGTATTAATCCTGCTGTTTTTATCTTGGAAATTTGCAGGTAAGGGAATGGCTTTATTTACATTAATTGGTACGATATTCATAGGATCAGTCGATCTTTGGGTTGAAGCAATGCAAACATTTTCAATCGTTATTGTATCAACATTCATTTCGATAATTATAGGGGTTCCAGTCGGGATTCTTACTGCATTAAATCGAACGATGGACAGTATCGTTCGTCCAATTTTAGATTTCATGCAAACATTACCTAGTTTTGTTTACTTAATTCCTGCGATTTTACTATTCGGATTAGGAAATGTACCCGCAGTAATTGCGACATTTATTTTCGCAGCACCTCCTGCAGTTCGTATGACAGCATTAGGGATTAGACAAGTTCCGAATGATGTCATTGAAGCTTCGAAAGCTTTCGGGACGACTTCAAAACAGTTATTGTTTAAAGTTCAAGTTCCATTAGCGATGCCAACAATCATGGCAGGTGTTAACCAATCGATTATGCTAGCGTTATCGATGGCGGTTGTTGCTTCTATGATTGGTGCGCCAGGACTTGGAACGACAGTCCTAACAGGGATTTCAACGGTCAACGTTGGCCTAGGATTGACAGGTGGATTAGCAATTGTTGTCCTCGCTATTTTACTAGATAGAATAACCCAGAAATTGGGTCAAAAATAAAATATTATAGGAGAGATGACTGTGAAAAGATTTTTAATGGGAATGATGGCTGTACTTGTTTTGGTAGTACTGGCTGCTTGTTCAGGCGATACAATAGATGAAGGAAATGAAGGTGCATCAACTGACAAGAAAGATCAAACAATTAAGTTTGGTGTAACTCCATGGACGAGCACAGTTCCACCTACAAAAATTGCTAAGTTAGTTTTAGAAGATATGGGCTACAAAGTTGAGGAAACGAATGCTGATGTAAGTAGTATTTATATTGGCTTATCACGTGGAGACTTAAACGTTTATATGGATTCATGGTTCCCAACGCACCAGATCCATTTGGATAAGTATGAAGGAAAAGTTGAAGATACAGCGATTAGTTATTCTGACGCTCGTTCGGGATTAATTGTCCCAACATATATGGAAGACATTAATAAGATTGAGGATTTAGTCGGTAAAGAGGATTTATTTGAAAATAAGATTTTTGGTGTTGAGCCAGGTGGTAATGCCGCAAAAATCATTGATGAGCTAATTGAAGGATATGGCTTAGATATGGAACAAGTAAATTCATCTGAAGGTGGTATGCTTGCACAAGCAATTCGTTTAATTGAACAGGAAAAACCTGTTGTGTTTTACGGCTGGCGTCCACATACAATGTTCAACAAACTTGATATTAAAGTAATCGATGATTCAAAAGGCTACTTCAGTAACCCTGAAATCCATGTTATGACGAACGCTGGATTGAAAGAGGAGGCACCGGAAGCCTATGAATTCTTGAGCAACTGGAGTATTTCTATTGATGATGTGGAAGAAATGATTGTTGCAATAGAAGATGGCGGAGATCCAGAAGAAGTTGCACGTGAGTGGATTGATAATAACCAAGATAAAGTAAATGAAATGATTGGAAAATAAAAAGATTAAAACTCGGCATCCATCGCCGAGTTTTTTCTTGCGTATAAATAAGGGAGTTATGTTTCTAAACAATGGATTATCTTTTGCCGGATCACTTTCAAACCTATTGCATATGCATCGCGTATGTAATGGAGGAGAAGACGATTATAATAGACGAATGCGAGAAAGACTGTGGAGCAAAATTCCGCAGTTTTTTATTATGTTAAAAGATAGAATGTCGAAAATTTTTATCAATAAACGCTTGAAAAGAGAACGTACATTCCTTATAATGAAAATATAGGAGGGAACGAGTGTGCGGTTTAAATTGGTACAGTCAATGCAAAATGCGTCAATAATCGAAATGATTTATCAGGCAAGAGATGGTGTCGTTAGTAAAAGGAAGGTTCAGGTTCTTCATGTAAACAAAGATACTTTTCAAGCGTATTGTCATTTACGAAAATGCAGACGAACTTTTAAAATTGATAATGTGCTGGCACTTGCTCCAATTTTCCGCTACGAAAGCCTGGTGATTTAGTGGATAAGATTCGTGATCGTGGTACAAAAAAGTGGACGGCGATGATGTTGCCTGAGCATGTTGAATTGTTAAGAGGTTGGTTAGCCGAAGATCATTACGTTGAAAGACCAGCGTATGAAGAGTGGGAACTTGAATTGCTCCAAGACGAAATTCAACTGGCGGAAGCATCCAAAAGTATTGTACACATTCAAACTTGGAAGGAAGGCGTTGTCACTTCTTATCAAGGGAAAATTATTGAACTTAATATTGAATCAAGGCAAATTATTTTGCAAGATCCATTTAGTATCGAACGATTAAAAGTAGATGACATTATCAAAGTCCAATCCATTACCTAGCAGATGACCTATAGTTGCAATCTATATCTGAAAATAATGCATACGTTAAACAGTCACGATTTCAATAAAATCTCTTGAAAATGTCAACAAAATTCGACTGTTTTCTTCCAATAAAACAGTCGAATTGTTACGTCTTTATGTTATTTGTCGCATTTCTTTGTCTTACTCGTAAAGAACTAGTAAAATAAAGTTAAGTATGCCATAATAGTTTATTGAAAGAGTAGGCATTTTTTGAGGAGAATGATATATGACTAAAAATGCGATAGTTTCTCAAGAGAAAGTTGAACATACTTCTTTTTCTAGTGAGAGGAATCTATCTAGCCTATTTATGGACTTGAAATCATTATTAAAAGGGATTGTATTAATCGCAAATGTACTGCCTGTTATTACAGGGTTTTGGCTAGCCATTTATTTTACAAACTCATCTTTTTCAGACCAAAGGAGTTTGTTTTTATTAACAATGATAGGAAGTACGTTTGTAATGGCGGGTGCGCTAGTTTTAAACAACTGGTATGAAGTAGACTTGGATCGTGAAATGGAACGGACAAAAAAACGACCAACTGTCACCGGCAACTTTTCATTGAAAACAGTATTAACAATGGGCATCGTGTTTTCAATTATTGGGTTCGTTGTATTATATTTTACTACAATGGAAGCGGTTATTTATGCGTTTATTGGTTGGTTTACATATGTCGTCATGTATACGATGTGGATGAAAAGGAAGTATACGTTAAATACAGTGATGGGTAGTATTTCTGGAGCCGTCACGCCGCTTATTGGGTGGGCTGCGTTAGCACCGAGTTATCATTATGTACCTATCGTTCTAGCTTTACTTTTATTTATTTGGCAAATGCCGCATACATTCGCAATTGCCATGAGAAGGCATGATGAATATAAAGCAGCTGGTGTTGCGATGCTACCGGTAGTACGCGGTTTTGATTTTACGAAGCGCCAAATTATTATTTACGTAACTTGTTTATTACCATTGCCATTCTTTTTAACCTCTCTTGGGACTATTTTTGTAGTGATTGCGACGATTTTAAATGTCGTTTGGATTTTACTAAGCATCGGTGGATTTTTTACAAATAGTGATACAAAGTGGGCGAGAGCATTATTTCTCTATTCAGTGAACTACTTGGCGATTTTATTTATTTTAATGATCATTGTGACATTACCTATTTTTGCATAAATTACTAGGAAACGTTTCTTTCAATTGGAAGAGACGTTTTTTTAATTGAATCAAAGAGAAGGGGAATAATAGATAAGAAAAAAGGGGAACAAAAAGCAGCTGAAATGCTGCTTTTTGTTTGAATTATTCTAATCCACCTGCTGCTTCTACTTCGCTCCAAGGAATTTGGAGGGCTTCTGCAACGCCTTGACCGTATGCAGGGTCTGCTTTATAGCAGTGGGCAATATGACGAAGTTTAATATGTTTATCAGCAGGTGCTATATCAGCTGCAGTATTTAAGAATAATGCTTCTTTTTGTTCGTCATTCATTAAATTGAACAATTTACCTGGTTGTTCAAAATAGTTGTCATCATCTTCGGCAAAGTCCCAACGATCAGCCGCACCGTAAATATCTAGTGGGGGTTCTTTGTAGTCAGGCTGTGCATCCCACTCACCATAAGTGTTTGGCTCGTAATGAAGTGTGCTTCCTAAGTTTCCATCAACTCTCATTGCACCGTCACGGTGGAAACTATGAACAGGGCAACGTGGTTGGTTAACTGGAATCTGATGGTGGTTTACACCTAAACGGTAACGTTGTGCATCTCCATATGAAAATAGACGGCCTTGTAGCATTCTATCTGGAGAGAAGCTAATACCAGGAACAACGTTTGCAGGTGTGAATGCTGCTTGTTCAACTTCTGCAAAGTAGTTATCAGGATTTCTGTTCAGTTCGAATTCACCAACTTCAATGAGTGGGAAATCTTTTTTATACCAAACTTTTGTTAAGTCAAATGGGTTATAAGGCATTTTTAAAGCTTCTTCCTCTGTCATCACTTGAATATATAATTTCCATTTCGGGAAATTACCTTCTTCAATCGATTCATAAAGGTCGCGCTGATGGCTCTCGCGGTCTACACCTACTATTTCAGCAGCTTCTTTATTTGTTAAATTTTCAATTCCTTGTTGAGTACGGAAGTGGAATTTCACCCAAACGCGCTCATTGTCTGCATTAATCATGCTGAATGTATGACTTCCAAAACCGTGCATTGTTCTATAGGATTTTGGAATCCCACGTTCGCTCATGACGATTGTTATTTGATGAAGTGCTTCAGGAAGTGAAGTCCAGAAATCCCAGTTATTGTTTGCGCTTCGCATATTCGTACGCGGGCATCGTTTTACTGCGTGATTTAAGTCAGGGAAGTGAAGTGGATCTCTGAAGAAGAATACCGGTGTATTATTTCCAACAACGTCCCAGTTACCTTCCTCTGTATAAAATCTTAATGCAAAGCCACGAATATCTCTCTCTGCATCTGCTGCTCCACGTTCACCAGCAACTGTTGAAAAGCGAGCAAACATCTCAGTTTTCTTCCCAACTTCCGAGAAGATTTTCGCGCGTGTATATTGAGTAATGTCATTTGTGACTGTAAATGTTCCGTAAGCACCTGACCCTTTTGCGTGCATACGACGCTCTGGAATGACTTCACGGTCAAAGTGAGCCATTTTTTCTAAGAACCATACATCTTGGAGAAGCATCGGCCCTCTTGGACCAGCGGTCATTGAATTGTGGTTGTCGACAACAGGTGCGCCTGCCGCTGTAGTAAATCTTCTTTTGTTGTTTTTGTTCGTCATTAATAATCACTCCTAAATAATAATGTTAATTACATGATAATAATAACAAATAATGGGGGTACGATTCTAGTGAAATGCTTTACTACAAAAATAAATTGTTAATTAAAATGAATAAAAAGTTATGAAACTAGCAAGTACAAAATTCTACTAAGTGTAATACTAAAAGAAAATAATATAACTAGAATCCGCATTATGAAAGTACATGTTGTGCAGCTGTGTAAAATATAGAATTTATTGAATTGAATTAATTATTGCATGCAATTGTGAAGAATCAATGATGTGAGGGGATTCGATAAAATAGTTAGTCATAAACACTATCAGAGGTCGGAAAGTAATTGAAAATATGAATACTATAATTGAGAAAACAAACATTTAATGATGGTAGATATAATGTAGGAATATTCTGATCAATATAATTGTAAAGGATAAGGTTCATTTAGTCGAGTGACGGTTGAATTTGAAATACAAAGTTGGGAACGCCTGTACATGAAAAGTCCTTTTCTTTCCATGAAACAATCTCATCATGCTTGGTAACAATTAATACGGTTGAACATTTCGTACCACCAATTCTAATTTAATCTCCCTTACATTTCTAAATCTGGTCAGGCTAATAATCGATAGATAACCTCCCTAAAAGTGAGCCGTTGCAGTAGGGTGTGCATAAAAATCATCACGATTCGTTTGCGACAATCAATTCGGGTGTTTATGATTATGACTATTATTTAAACAGAACTTTTATGCCTCCTTACTGCGACAGCGGGATTAAGATTAGATGTTGGGGGGGCTATTCGGATACCAAATCATTTTCATGGAGTTGAGAGCATTAAATTTGAATGGGAAGCACTCAAACTTTTTCAGCCTATGAGCGTGTCCTATCATAAAAAGACCGAGTGAATGTACTCGGTCTTATTTGGATTTACGAAAAACAGCAGAAACTCGTTTTTCTTCACCAACTTTCATTCGCTTGAAATTTTCCATATGTTTGTATAACGCAATGATAAGTAGAATGACAGAAATAAGCACCGTCCATAAGCTTGAAAACTTCCAAATTGCAATTACAATGAGCGAAAGGTAGAGGGTGAAGACGCCGAAAACAATAAAGTCAGTCACCAGCGTAGCGATAATAAATATGGCGAGTGCAATCAAGCCTAGCCCCCAATGAAGTGCGAGCAGTACACCAATAATGGTAGCAGTCCCTTTGCCTCCATTGAATTTCATGTAGAATGGAAATACATGCCCTAAAATAACCGCTGCTCCTGCACTAAATATAAAAGTGACGAGAATCTCTGGAGAAATTGTGTTCCAGTTTAATGTGTAACGCAGCAAGATAATCGTTAATGCACCTTTTCCGATATCAATGGCCGCGACGAGTGCCCCGTATTTTTTTCCTAAGACAATCGTGGCATTCGAAGCACCTGCATTTTTTACACCTGTATCCTTTAAATTTACACCAGAAAGCTTCTGGGCAACGATAGAGCCGTGCAAACAACCGATTAAATAACTTAATATAAGAATTACAAAAAGCAAAAGAAACATGAATTTTCCTCGTTTCAACTGTAATTCAAGCTTATTGTTATTTTAGCAGAAAATTGTAGCCGAAAGATAAAATTTTTAGGGCTATTTAATACTTACTGAAAGTTTATGTGATATGTTTTATAATGGTGAGTCGCCAAAAGACAAAAATACATAATTTGTAATGGAAATGTTTATTAAAGTTTAAGAATGTGGTATATGATAGAGAGGAGGAGGGATGATTAAATGCCGTTTATTTCAATTGCGACGTTTATCGTGACAATCGGTTTTGCACTTGTTTGTATTTATATTGCCAGATTACTTCTTCGTGTTGCAGGTCTTATAAAGTCAATTGGACAAACAATCGATGAAGTGGAACGCCAATTAGATCATACAGTTTTGGAAGCCGAACAACTTATTTTAGGCATTGAACGAACAGCTACTGACGTGGGAGAAAAGTTACAAGCTACAACAGGCATTTTCACTTCAGTACAAGAGGTGGGCAAAGCTACTTCACTCATGAGTGAAGAGTTTAAAAACAGAACAAAAAGTTATGGACAAGACAGAGAACTGCTCGGAACGAAACCTTTTATACGATCCATCCAATGGGGAGAATACGCATCCGTATTATTTAAAGCTTGGCATCGTGGAAAAAAGGTTGGGCTTCAGACAAAGCAACAGAAATGAAAAGAGGGATACTATGGACTTAACAGGGATTGGTGTATTGTTAATCGGAATTGCTATTTTAATACTAGCCATTTTCTTCGCGCGAATTTTAAATAATATCGCTTCTATTTTAGGCGGTGTAGATAAGACCGTTGAACAACTCCCGAAACAATTAGACAATATGTTTGATGAAACAGGGAAATTATTAAGCAATAGTAATAATACATTATCAGATGTCAATGAAAAGTTAGGTACATTAACGCCGCTTTTTCATGTCGTTGGAGATGTAGGAGAGTCGACACGTCGTTTATCTTCCAAGTTGGTTGATGTATCGAAATCAACAAAAAGTAAATTAGACACGGCTGATCCAACCGAACAAAAGACAAAACTCGGTGGCCTTTACGGTTCTACAGCACTTGGCTTCTATTTATTCCGTAAGCGTAAAGAATCGAAGCAAAATGATGGTTGGAAAAAGTACCAGTCATAAAAGAATCGCTCATACGACGGTTGAAAAGATAGAAAGAGAAGATGAAAACAGTCTACAATAAAACAAAAAAAGAAGGGGGGAGTTTATAAAAACTCTCTCCTTCTTTTTTGTATAAATAATGGTTCGAAGCTTCAATGTTTTAATTGTTTGCTAAAGTTTTTTAGGGCATCACTTTTTTGTGAGAGATAGAAAACAAAAGAGAGGACACCGTAAAGTCCTTCATATTTTTTTCGACTTGAAACGGATTGTTCTTCCGTCGTATTTTCTTTTAATGCGGCAGTTTTATTCAACCATTGTAAGGAGACCTGTCTAGCAGCTTCACTGGCATCTCCAATGACTTGAAAAAATGGATGCATCGTATTCATTTGTTGATTCACATTTTCTAACGTTGTATTTACTTGTTTGAATGTATCATGTGCTTGAGTGGCTCCGTCGTCTAACATTTTAGGAAGACGGTCTGTCGTTTGTCGTGCGCTTTCTAAAACTGTCGCTAATTTCATAAGAGGTTTAATGAGTATAAGTACAAGTATAAGCAGTGCAATACCTATAATAAGAACACCAATTCCGAGCCAATCCATATGTACACCTCCAATAATTTACTTGATTAATTATCAGTATCTATTCGTGATACTCTAATTTCTTTTGCGGTTCGGGTAATTTTTTGTGATTATTGTCTGACTTTCCATTTGATGATTGTCTCTTTGTATTTTCTTTTTTAAATCCGTAATAGATACGAGCAATGGTCTCGGTCACAACACTTGCTTGTTCCATAATTTTTCGCTCTTTTTCAGGAGGATTTGCAACTTTTTGTGCAATGTCCTGGAAAGACGCATCTAAGTGACGAGTCGTCTGTTCTAAATCTTTAGCACTTTTGGAAAGTTGTTCGAATGCTTGTAGTTTTTGCTCAGCATCTTCAGCAATATGATTCGTTTTTTCGAGTAATCCGTTTGCTTTTTCAGTAACATAGGTTACTTTAGTTTCCACTCTACTTACTGTTTGTTTGACATCATCCATTGTTTTTTTAGCGCTTTTATAAGTAATGATGACAAAGATTGCAATAATGACTAACGCTAGCGCAGCAATTGCAGCACTTGCATAGAGTAAAAAGTTCATCTAGCGCTCACCTCCATTTTACTTCTCTTTATTTTGTACCACATTTACACTTTTTTCAAACTAAGTGAAAAAATGTTTTTTAATGTAAATTCTTTTTCTTCGGGAGAAAGCTCCGTCTTCTCTGTTACACCATTTACGACTTTGGTCAAAGTGTGATCTTGAAGGGTAATTCGGCCTGTCTCAGTAGCTATTGCAACAATGTCAGTGTGGGTAAATGTTGAGTCTTTTGAAACTTGGTTAAATACGCAGCCTTCATGAAAATCAACCAACTCTTTTTTTACGTTGCTAAATCGATACAATGTTCGGTTAACACCGTCAGCTTCACGAATTAAATCAAACGTAGTTTCAGTCTGTTGCACGATCTTGTAAGTTTCTCCAACATCCGTTTTCGTCATACCGTGTAATGGAATGGGTCTTCGAGGTGTTGTAGCACCGAATCCGACATCGACTAGATAAGGCTTATCTAAATAGACTAGGATTGCAGCATGGGTGTCTGCTTTTGCCCATTCACCATTTGGTCTTAATACTGTCGCGCTAATTAAATGAGCTGTATACCCAAGATCTGTTAATAAAGAATGAAAGAGACCATTTAATTCATAGCAATAACCACCGCGATTCTCTTCAACAATTTTCTTATAAATTGTTTCGAAGTTTAAGTAGATGGGCACGTTTCGGATGACATCTAAATTTTCGAACGGTACGTTCTGCAAATGCAGTTTTTGTAGAGTAGCCAAACTGTTAAAAGACGGTTTTTCAAGAAGTGCGTTAATCCTTTTTAAATATTGCCCCGTATTCATTTTTACACCCCCTCATAATCATACCTTAATTAATCGGAAGATGAAATGAACAACTTATGATATCCCTAAATCACGCGTCTTTTGAAAAAGAATAAAAGCAATGACTAATTCGATAATTGCCAGGATGAGAAAGAAAATTCCCATACTAAGTATTGTAGGGATGACTAAAAATAAAAGCAATGAAGCTGCGAGAAGCTGGCCAGGTATAATTCTTTTGAATACCGAATAAATCTCGAGTAGTATGCTGAGTATGAATAGCATCCATATTAAAAAGGGGGCATGTAAGAGTATTGGGGTAGGGTTGAAAAATAGATCAATCGTTAATCCTACCATCATGATAAGAAGAACGAATCCAATTGTTGTGAAAAAGAAGGATTGTTTACTACGACTTTTCTTCATTACATTAAAAGATAAATAGGTAGCAATCATATTTAACAACAAGGCTGTAAAAATAAAATTTTTTACCATGGGCATTCACCTTTCTTTTATGAATACTGTTATAAGTAGTACCCTAATTTTATGGAATTGAACGTTCTTTTTATACAATATCTTTGATAAATGATAAAAGAGTACATATTTGCTTACGTATTTTTGGGTAAGCAATATGTACTCTTTGAAATATAAATTAATGAACGCCTTTCATAAAACGTGAAATAATGGGTGATACGGCGAACAATATAAGGCTTAATCCTATCGCAGCCCCACCAATAATTCCAAAATAAAGCATTTCTGTCTCAGCAGAATACAATTTAACAATTTGTGCGTTCAATGCTTGGGCAGCAGCGTTTGATAAAAACCATAAACTCATCGTTTGCGCCGAAAATGCTGCCGGTGCAAGTTTTGTTGTTGCAGATAAGCCAACAGGTGACAGACATAATTCACCTAGTACTAAGATGAAGATACTTAGCACTAGCCATAATGGACTTACTAGTGCATCTGTACCGCTGAAATAACCAGGTACTAAAATGACAATAAATGATAAACCTGCAAACAATAAGCCGAGCGAGAATTTACGCGGAATCGATGGTTGACGGTTTCCAAGTTTCACCCAAAGCCATGCAAAGATAGGCGCTAACAAGATAATAAATAATGGGTTAAAAGATTGGAAAAAAGCAGGGGAGATTTGTATTCCTAAAAAGTTAAGATTCGTTCTTGTATCTGCGTAAAGTGCTAAAATTGTTGAACCTTGTTCTGCAATCGCCCAAAACATAACAGACGCTAAAAATAGCGGTATGTAAGCAATAATTCGTGAACGTTCTTCGTCATTCGTTTTAGAACTTTTATACATAACAATAAAATAAGACGTTGGAATTAGGAATCCTAGAATTCCTACTATTAAAATAAACGATTCAAAAGTTAACCATCCAAGTGGAATTAACACACTCATTAAAACGATAACAACGAATGCTCCAATTCCAAGGCGAGTGTAAACTTTTTTCTTTTCTTCTGGATTCAAAGGATTTGCAGGTTGTAGCCCTGCTAAACCAAGATTCTTTTTCTTTGTAAGGTTAAATAAGACTAGCCCTAAAAACATACCTACTGCGGCGATTCCGAATCCTAGATGGAAATTATACTTCATGCCAACTTCTCCAACGATAAGTGGTGCTAAGAAACCGCCCATGTTAATTCCCATGTAAAAGATGCTGAATCCTGAATCACGACGGTTATCTTTTTTAGCATAAATATCGCCGACTAAGCTGGAAACGTTAGGTTTTAATAAACCAGTACCAAGAACGATTAACACCATCGAAACGAAGAATAGCGTTAAACTGCCAGGAATTGCAAGGGCGATATGTCCCAGCATAATCAGTATGCCGCCATAGAATACAGCTTTAGAAGTACCGAAAATTCGGTCTGCTAACCAGCCACCTATGATACCAGACATATAAACGAGTGATCCATAAATCGACATAATAGAAAGCGCTAATGGTTGACTAAGACCGAGTCCGCCTTTTGTAACTTCGTAGTACATATAAAAGACAAGAATTGCACGCATCCCGTAATAGGAAAAACGTTCCCAGAATTCCGTAAAGAATAATGTGAACAATCCTTTAGGATGTCCGAAGAAACCTTTTTGCGGAACACTGTCCACGATTTCTTGCTTTGTTAATTTTGACACTTTTAATACCCTCCTTATGATTGTTTTATAATACAACCAAACCTTTTCAATTGTCAAAAATAACTTCAGCATATTAAAGATGTTGTACTATAAGGATTCTTGTTCCTATTTAGTTAGTAATAACTTTTGTAATATATTAATAAAGACATATCGTTGTACGATTGGTCAGAAGAAATAGATTAAATCATAGGGCAATCATTAACATGGTAGTTGAGAAAAAAGAGGTTAGTTGAGAAAGGGGAGTTGACTAGAAGTACTAGAAAGCGTAAGCAGATTTTAGTGCTCTTTTACAGAAAGAAAAGGGAGCTTGTCTTTCGATTTTGCTGGCATATGTTTTTGCTGGTAAAAAATGTCAGCCCTCTTACCTAAAAAGGATAAGAAAGCTGACTCCCTTAATCTTGATGCATTTTTATAATTCTTCCAGTTTCCGCATCGATTTCAAATTCATATTTAATGCCTTGTCTACTGATGATATCAACCTCATAGACAAACGCTCCATTATCTGTATCCAATTCCACTTTTACAACTTCACCAGGAATTTGTTCAAGTGCTATGGCCATTGCATCGTCAATTGAAATGCGGCTATAACGACTATACTGATTTGGTTGCCTTTGTGCTTGCCAATGAGGATTATAACCATACCAATGATTTGTCAAAATGATCTTCTCCTTTGTCATGATGCGTACCATTCATATCTTATTCAACAGCTAAAGGATTGTGCATATTTGATAAATCCTCCTATTAATAAGGAAGCGAAACTAAAATGACTAGAAGATGGCTGATAGATGTTCATTATTCGATTGGGAATAGTGCATGTTAATTGAGAATACAAATTCTATCCATTACAATAGAATATAACGTATTGCTTACTTAACTAGTATTAAGAATGAGCTATCAAATCGAAATTTGTAAGCGAGAATAAAATACATAAGTGTTATTGTTGACAAACAGCGAATTGTATATGATAATGAATTTGTAATTAGAATTATTATAGTTAAGCAATAGTGATTACATAAGAATTATTATTGTCTGTTTAGGCGTTTATCCTTTTGCCTAAACTAACTATAGTAAAAATCATTTAGGAGGAATTGTTTATGTCACAAATTGGTAAAACAGTAGAAGAATTTAAAGCTTCAGCTTATAACGCAGGTAACGGAGAGTTTATCGATGTTTCGGAAGAAAACTTCAAAGGAAAGTGGAGCGTTGTTTGTTTCTACCCAGCAGACTTCACGTTTGTGTGCCCGACTGAACTTGAAGATCTTCAAAATCAATATGCAACTTTAAAAGAGCTTGATGTAGAAGTATACTCTGTTTCAACAGATACTCACTTTACACATAAAGCATGGCATGATCATTCAGACGCAATTAGCAAAATCGAATACATCATGATTGGCGACCCATCACAAAAAATCTCACGTAGCTTCGACGTACTAGACGAAGAGACAGGCCTTGCACAACGTGGTACATTCATTATTGACCCAGATGGCGTTGTACAAGCTGCAGAAATTAACGCTGATGGAATCGGCCGTGACGCAAGCACACTTGTAGGTAAAATCAAAGCTGCACAATACGTGCGTAATAATCCAGGTGAAGTTTGCCCAGCTAAATGGGAAGAAGGCGCAGAAACACTTAAGCCTAGCCTAGACCTAGTAGGAAAAATCTAAATTGAAAAGTGGGGGATACCCCCACTTTTTTTATAGCTTTCGATGAATGTCCCAAATTTTGAAAGGGTAAGATAGCGACGATTGTGGGATTTAATGAGTCTTAAATTCAATTCAAAATTTGGTGCATTGTTAATTTGCGACGTAAGCAAAATGATGGTTCGCAAACAATCGAATTTATGTTTAATGAAGATTATGTTAAGGAGTTTGATGAACTTGTTAGATAAAGATATTAAAGCGCAATTGGCCCAGTATCTTGAAATGATGGAAGGCGACGTACTCTTAAAGATTAGCGCTGGTACAGATAAGGTTTCAAATGAAATGATCGCATTAGTAGAAGAATTAGCTTCTATGTCATCTCATATTAAAGTAGAGAAAGCAGAATTAGAAAGAACGCCAAGCTTTAGCGTTAACCGTGTAGGTGAAGAAACTGGTGTTACATTTGCCGGTATTCCACTTGGCCATGAATTTACATCATTAGTTCTAGCTTTATTACAAGTAAGTGGTCGTGCACCAAGAGTCGATGAAAAAGTCATTGAACAAGTGAAAAATCTTGAAGGTGAATATCATTTTGAATCATACATTAGCTTAAGCTGTCAAAACTGTCCGGAAGTTGTCCAAGCGTTAAACGTAATGAGCGTGTTAAACCCGAACATAACACATACGATGATTGACGGTGCAGTGTTTAAAGAAGAAGTAGAAAGCAAAAATGTGATGGCCGTTCCAACAGTATTCTTAAATGGTGAGTCATTCTCAAGCGGACGCCAGTCAATCGAAGAAATTCTCGCCAAATTGGGCAGTGGACCCGACGCGTCCGAGTTTGAAAATAAAGAACCATTCGACGTTCTCGTTGTTGGGGGCGGTCCTGCAGGTGCAAGTGCCGCAATCTATGCAGCGCGTAAAGGCGTTCGGACAGGCATTGTAGCAGATCGTTTTGGTGGCCAAATTTTAGATACTGCAACGATTGAGAACTTTATTAGTGTAAATCGTACGGAAGGTCCAAAGCTTGCAGCAAGCCTTGAAGAACACGTTAAAGATTATGAGATTGAAGTAATGAATTTACAAACAGCTACCGGATTAGAGAAGAAAGATTTGTTCGAAATTGAGCTCGAAAATGGTGCAGTACTCAAGAGTAAGTCTGTGATTCTTTCAACAGGCGCTAGCTGGCGTAACGTAGGCGTCCCAGGAGAAGCAGAATTTAGAAATAAAGGTGTTGCCTACTGTCCACACTGTGACGGACCGCTTTTTGAAGGAAAAGATATTGCTGTCATTGGCGGCGGAAACTCAGGTATCGAGGCGGCTATTGACCTTGCAGGAATTGTCAACCATGTAACGGTACTTGAGTTTGCTTCGGAGCTAAAAGCCGATTCAGTTTTACAAGATCGACTTTATAAACTTCCAAACGTTACTGTTGTAAAAAATGCACAAACGAAAGAAATTACTGGGACGGATAGCGTAAACGGCATTACATACATTGACCGCGATACAAATGAAGAACACCATATCGAATTAGCAGGTGTCTTCGTTCAAATCGGTCTTGTGCCAAACACAAATTGGTTGGGCAATGCAGTCGAGCGTAATAACTTTGGTGAAATTATCGTCGACAAACGCGGTGCAACAAACGTACCAGGCGTATTTGGGGCTGGAGACTGTACGGATAGCGCCTATAAACAAATTATCATTTCAATGGGATCAGGTGCAACTGCAGCTTTAAGTGCGTACGATTATCTCGGTAAAACTGAATAATGAACAAAAGTGTAGTCTAGTCACAATGCTAGGCTACACTTTTTTGCGCATGAGGATTAATGAAAGACAAGAAAACAAAATTGTCGTGCCAATTAAGTAATACACGCTCCATAGGCTTTGGATTAGTACACCGTCCACTCGATAATGAACACCCATACCCAATTGGAAAGATTCTTTCATGTCACTGGGGGCTTGTGCAAAAGCATCAAGCATTGGAGACTCCATCAAAATTTGGCGGAAAAGGGATGCTGAATGTGATACAGGAAATAATTTTACTATCGTTTGTAAATAATCTGGCAATGTACCTATCGGAATATAAATTCCCGCTAAAAAGCCGAGAAGTGTCCCAAGCACTGTACTGGCCGCTGCAAAAGCATTTGAAGTTTTAAAAAAAGAGACAACAAAAAGCACCATGGCACTACTTGAAAGAACAGATAATACAATCACGCCAGTCAATAAAAGCATATCTGACAATGTGGTCTGTGATTCTCCAATAGAAATAAAGAATAAATTTGCTGCAAGCAATGTCAATAAACACATGACGAAACCAATGAATAAAGCGCTAATAATGTATCCGCCTACTAGCTTAGCTCTTGAAATCGGTGAAGCATAAAAATCCATATATCGTTTATTTGCTCGATCTTCAACTAAAATACCGAATGCGCCTAATGTCGTGGTCATCGATGTAATCGCCAATACACCTGCGAGAAACCATGAATGCAATAATGATTTCTTTGAAGGAAAATCAGGGAGCCCCTTCGATGTCACATCACCTAAAAAGAAGACGTATAAGCCAATAAGAATGATAACGGCAAGCATCGAAAAGAAAACAGACGTCTTATCCCTGAAGTATAATAAAATATTACGCTTTGTAAACGCCATTATCATCATTCACCTTTTTCCTTTGTAATCTCTAGAAAGACATCGTCTAAGCTAGACTTTTTCACTTCAAATGAAGCAATGTATTCTTTATATTTTATTAATAAAGGAATTGCACACAATGTATCATTTAATGGAATGATAAAAAGAGTCTTATCTTCTATGAATTGAATACTAGTTTGTTTAAGAATTTCTTTAAAGTTTACTGGATCAATCGGTGTAATAAAAAGTGAATCTGTTGAGTAGTCATTTTTTAATTGTTCGGGTGTGCCCTTTACAATAATTTTTCCTTTATCCATCACAACAACATAATCAGAGTTGGCTGCTTCCTCAATATAATGTGTCGTTAGAAAAACAGTCATTTTTGTTTCTCTTTGAAGTTGTAAAACAGTATTCCATAAACTTTTTCGGCTTTCTGCATCTAACCCTGTCGTTGGTTCATCCAAAATTAAAATAGAAGGCGTGTGGAGAAGGGCCCGTGCAATATCAGTACGTCGTCGTTCACCCCCAGATAATTTACCATATGGTCTGTCGAGAAATGATTGTAGACGAGTTAAAGTGGCTACTCTTTGAATCGCTTCTTCCAATTCCTTTTTGGACATGCCATATAAGGCACCGCGAGCCTTCAAGTTTTCATTGACGGTTAACAATGGATCCAGTAAGCTATCTTGAAAGACAACCCCAATTTCTCGGCGTATCCGTTCATCCTCTTTGCCGACCGTAAATCCTTTCACCTTTACCTCGCCTTTACCTCGCCTTTACCTCGCCTTTATCATGTTTTAACAAGGTTAATAAAATAGAAATTGTTGTTGATTTTCCAGCTCCATTCGTTCCTAAAAACGAAAAAAGCGTACCTTCTTCAACGTGAAAGCTAATGTTTTTAACAGCTTGCACGTTCCCAAAGAATTTTGTTAAGCCATTTACTTCAATAATTTTTGTCATCCATGCACCTCATTTTATGATGAAGGGTTGATTTAATATGTTCTATAATATCAATCACCTTCATCACTTTTGTATGATAGATTTAGTTAAATTGTACCATTCACATACATTTACGCAATAACTACTGGATTAATTTAACATCTATATTTGTTGTTAAGTAGAGAGAGATTGAATTAGGAGTATAATAACTGTCATCTGCATGAAATGAGCGAAGTCGTTCAAATACGCTCTTATTTCAGTTATAATAGAAATATGTATGTTTTAGAAATGGAAGTGAATCAATGAGTCAATTGATCGTTGAAAATTTGTCCCATACGATTGGGGCGAAAACTTTATTTAAAGAAATTGCTTTTACGATTACAAGCGGAGAGAAAGTAGGGCTAATTGGTATCAATGGCACAGGTAAATCTACCTTACTGTCGATACTAGCTGGACTGGATGATGCCGATTCAATCACAATGGAACATCCCAATGATTACCGCATTGTTTATTTACCGCAAGAGCCTGAAGTTGACCCTGAACTAACTGTGTTAGAAACGGTGTTTAAAAGTGATGCACCTTTAATTCAGATGAACTTAGCTTATGAATATGCGGTACAAGCACTTACGGAAGACCCCGCTAACGAAGAAAACCAAAAGCAATTTGAAATCGTTCAAAATAAAATGGACACAAACGGAGGATGGGACTTAAACTCACAAGCGAGAACCATTTTAACACGTCTGGGGATTACGACATTCGATAAAAAAATGGGTGAGTTATCAGGCGGGCAACAAAAAAGGGTTGCACTCGCAAAAGTACTGATTGAACCATCTGATTTATTATTATTAGATGAACCGACAAACCATTTAGACGTTGAATCTATCACTTGGCTCCAAGATTACTTAATGAACGAACAAGCAGCGGTCATTTTCGTCACGCATGACCGGTATTTTTTAGATGCTGTTTCAACACATATTTATGAATTGGCTGATCAACAACTTTATGCACATGCCGGTAATTACGGCGATTTTATTGAAGCCAAGGCATTGCGTGAAGAAATGCAAGCGGCGACAGAGAGTAAATTACAAAATCGTTTCCGTGCCGAATTAAAATGGATAAAGCGTGGGGCTCGGGCAAGATCGACAAAACAAAAAGCGAGAATTGGACGCTTTGAAGAACTGAAAGAACAAGTGAAAAAAGACAATGTCAATGATGAAATGGATGCGAACTTGAAGACCACACGACTTGGTAGAAAAGTGATTGAAGCAACAAATCTCTCTAAGTCATTTGGCGATAAAAAAATCATTGATAACTTTTCCTGTTTACTCCAATCTGGAGACCGTATAGCTATCGTAGGTCCTAACGGAGTGGGAAAAACAACATTACTCAATTTGTTTTCCGGTGAAATTACTTCAGATACTGGAGAGTTGGAAATAGGTTCTACAGTAAAAATTGCTCATTTCCATCAGCATATTCCCAAAATGGATGACCACAAAAGAATGATAGAATATATTCGTGAAACATCAAATGATATTGAAGATGCGAATGGCCAACGCATTTCGGCTTCTCAAATGCTTGAGAGATTTTTATTCCCGTCGCGTGTTCACGGCACACTCATTGAAAAGTTATCCGGTGGTGAAAGAAAACGACTGTATTTATTAAAGTTGTTAATGGAACAACCGAATGTTCTTTTATTAGATGAGCCAACGAATGACCTAGACATAGAAACATTATCTATTTTGGAAGATTTTATTGAAACATTTCCAGGTGTCGTGTTAACTATTTCTCATGACCGATTCTTTTTAGACCGAACTTCATCTAAACTTTGGATTCTAGATGGTACAGGTAAAGTTATTATACAAGACGGAATTTATACAGATTATTTAGAAACGCTAAATCAACCTGAAGAAATACCAGAGAAAGCACAAGAAGTAGCCCCTGAGAGAGTTAAGAAAACAGTCCCAAAGAAAAGAATGTCATATATGGAAAAGAAAGAATGGGACACAATTGAACTAGAAATTGAGACAGTTGAAACGAAAATCGAAGAGATTGAAGCAGAAATGGAGTCAGCAGGCGCTGATTACGATAAACTAAGAGAACTGACCATTCAATTAGAAGAGAAGACAGCAGAGTATGAAAGATTATTTGAACGTTGGTCATATTTACAAGAATTACAGGAAAATATGTAGGAGGAATTTTTACATGAAAATTACATCAATTGAAAGAACACCAAATCCAAACTCCATGAGGATTGTTTTTGATACTGAACTACCGGCAGGGACAAGTTACAATTATAAAAAAAGTGATGCAGACAATGCGATAGAACCAGCTGCATCTATGTTAAAAGTTAACGGTGTTGAAGGTATTTATCACGTAATGAACTTTATGGCCGTAGAAAGAAACGGAGACGTTGACTGGGATGTCATCATTCCAGAAATAGAAAAAGCCATCGACAAATAATCATGAGGAGGACTTTCAATTGAAAATCATTACGATTGAACCAACGCCGAGTCCAAACTCGATGAAAATTGTTTTGAATACAGAATTACCAGCTGGTACAAGTTACAATTATAAAAAAAGTGATGCGGAAACTGCACCGCATCCGATGTCTGACTTGCTCCAAGTAAATGGAGTGCGCGGCATTTATCATGTCATGAACTTTATGGCGGTAGAACGCGCAGGAAATGTTCCATGGGAAGCCATTTTAGCCGATATCCAAAAAATTATTAATGACGATGAAAAAGTAGAACATGCAACGACAGAAGAACCTGTAGATGACAAATACGGGGAAGTTTACGTCCATGTACAAACGTATAAAGACATACCGTTGCAAGTAAAAGTGTTTGATAGTGCATCAGAAGCACGTTTTGGATTAAGTGATCGTTTTGTAAAGGCAATGGAAGTTGTCCATAGTTCCGAAGTAGAAAACTACATTTTACTTCGAAAGTGGGCAGATTACGGGATTCGCTACGGCGAGAAAGAAGAGATTGGAGAAATTGTAGTCCAAGAAATTGAAGCTGCTTATCCAGAGGTACGATTGCAAGAAATTATTGAGCAATCGAAAGAAGGAATAGATGAACAGATTGAGCGCGGCCGAAAAGTATCTCTAGACGAATTCCAAGTAGATGAATGGGAGAAGCGTTTCCAATTGCTTGATCAAATGCCAGACCCTGACATGTCAGATGCTCCGCTCTTAGATGTGGCGCTCGATGATGAAAAAATGTCTATCCGTAGACTAGCAACTGTCTATCTTGGTATGATTGAAGATAAAGCAGTTGTTCCGTATATTGAAAAGGCACTAAAAGATAAAAGCTGGGCAGTAAGACGAACAGCAGGGGATTGCATGAGTGACCTTGGTTTTGAAGAGTTTGAGGATGCAGCAATTGAGCTACTCCAAGACCGTAACAAACTTGTACGTTGGCGTGCAGCGATGTTTTTATTTGAAACAGGTACTGAAAAGGCATTGCCTGCTTTAAGAGAAGCGGAAAATGATACAGAATTCGAAGTGAAACTTCAGGTTCGCATGGCGATTGCAAGAATTGCTGAAGGAGAAGAAGCACAAGGGTCGATCTGGAGACAGATGACTGAACTGCGTACGGGTGCAAAAGAATAATTTTAGCGCTTTATGAGATGAAACTGCGATTCGCTTACAAATGTGAGTGAATCGCAGTTTGTTTTTATGAGATTCAATATACAAGTCAACTTCTAGATTTTAAAATAGTTTACATAATAATGTTATGGATAGCTACGCGAAACTAAAACATCTTTAAAACGTCTGTATAAAACATAGGATGATTTATTATCTATTTTGAAAGGAAGTTACACAATTTGAGGTTTATTAAATTTTTATTTAAAACGGTCATCATTATGGCTGTGTTGGGCGTAGGAGTTTACTTTATTGGTAAGCATTTTTTATCTGCGAAAGTTGCGGATGTCGTTACAGAGGAACTTGAAAATAGCGGCCAATTAGACGAGGCGAGACGATTCGTTGATCAAACACCTGAATTAAAGCAAATGCTTGAAAGTAGTGCGAATGTTGACGCAAATACATTACCTTTTACTACAAAAGAAGAAGCTGTTCAAACAGTTGTTAAAAAAGTGGGCATTCGCGAATTGCAATCTATCCAAAGTCGATATGAAAATGGGATGTCACCAGCAGAGCAAGTTCAACTGATACGTGAGCTTGAAGGGAAATTAACGGCTGATGAAGCAACTGCTTTAAAATATATTATATATAACGAATTGTATAAGTAAATAAGAAGCCCACAACGGAACTGCTCGTTTATTCATAGAATCTGGAATCAGATATCGATTTTTAAGATAGTTCACTTTAAATTCAAATTGAAACATGTATGATATTAGTAAAGCATTGCTGATTTTGAAAGGAGAATTATTTATGAACGCATATGAAGAATTTATGCAAGGTGTTTACAAACCGATGCGAGAACATTTAGTTTCTGCCGGTTTTACAGAATTAACGACAGCGGAAGACGTACAAGGAAAGATGGACTCCATAGAAGGTTCAGCCTTAATCGTCATTAACTCAGTTTGTGGATGTGCTGCGGGGCAAGCGCGTCCGGCTGTAATTGAAGCATTACAGGAGATAGAACATCAACCCACACATCTATTTACTGTATTTGCGGGTCAAGATAAAGAAGCAACGGAAAAGATGCGTGAATATTTCCCTGAAGTACCGCCAAGTTCACCATCAATTGCACTTTGGAAAGACGGTGCCTTAGCGTATTTTATCCCAAGAGAAGAAATTGAAATTAATCAGATGGAAACGATTAAAGAGCATCTAGTAGGAGTGTTGAAACAATTCATAACGGCGTAAATACAATTATTACGACAGGCGGGCGACCAGATGATGTATCCCGTAAATTAGCGTTGGATGCTTCGACGAAATTGCACTATAAGTTTGTAGAACGAAATAAGCGCTCGATTGTACGAATGCAAAAAGACTATAATAGTGCAGTTTTAGTAGCGGGACATAATCGATTTGAATTGTATCGACAAGAGATGAAGAAGCCTTTTTTCTTTCATCCCAACTCAGCTGCATACCGCATGAAAAGATTATTAAAAGGCGGTACTGACCCGCTGATTGATGTTTCGGAATTGAAGGAAGGAGACTCGTTCCTCGATTGTACGCTCGGACTTGCTTCGGATAGCATTATTGCTAGTTTTGCAGTAGGAGAAAACGGTCGAGTTTTAGGGCTAGAAGGAGACAAGGACATTGCGTTTATCGTGGAAAAAGGGCTACAAACATTTCCTACTTCATTAGAAGAAATGCACGATGCAATGCGGAGAGTCGTAGTGAAACAAATAAATGCTATCTCATTTTTAGAAAATGAACAGGATTGTAGCTGGGATGTCGTGTATATCGACCCAATGTTTAGCGCGCCGATAGATGAATCTTCTAATTTCACGCCATTACGACAAGTAGGCTTATTAGCTCAACTAAGTGAAAAGTGGATTGAAGAAGCTTACCGTGTTTGCAAACGACGTGTCATTGTAAAAGAACATTTTAATTCTCCGGTTTTTGAACAGTTTAAATTTCAACAGATTGTGAGACCAAACACAAAGTTTCATTTTGGTTATCTGTCGAAGGTATGAAGAAAGGCTATCTTACTTTGATAAACAAAGCGAGATAGCCTTTTTGTATTGCTTTAGGCGCTAAGTATTGGGGTATAAGCGGGGTACATTCTGCGGCGAAGATCGCCACGCTATCTACCAGTCTTATCCCAGTCGCATAAATCGCCTTCAGCTCTTCTTAAATTAATGCGTGAAGCTTAGTGAGCATAGGTAAGCTAGTAGACCAAGTAAACCAATACCCATTAGTAGTGAAACATCCATCTGTAAAACCTCCTTCAAAAAAGGCAATACATCTTTATAGTTTTATTGTACAATGAATAATAGAAAGAAGAAACCTTTTTGAAGAAGTTTCGTTACTATATATGACAAAGTTTGCTAGAATTTACATAATTAAAGGTGGGGGGTGCTTGAATGAGGTGGCTTCAAAAGTTATTAATTGTAACAGTAGCATTTCTAACGTTAGGCATTATTACGCCGACCCACGACATTTGGAATGGCCTTCAAGATAAAGGAAATACAAGGCAAGTTGGTCCATCTGTACAGTCGGACGAAGAATACTTTGAGTTTACCGAACCGACGAGAGAAGAAGAGACACCTTCTATAGAAGATGTGTTTATTGTAAAAGCTCATGAGTTGTCATATGAAAAATTCGGCTCAAAAATTGGTCCAGTTATTGGTGAAGAGTTTGATAAAGTGATTTTTCCAAAAATTGACGAAGTCATTCGCATGACGTTAAATGATTCTATCGAAACACAGATAGAACAACTAGCGATTAGCGAAAAGCCTGCAGGTAATTATTCAGAAAAGATTTTTAATGTGTACGACAAGGACGAAGGGAAAAATTTGATTCTCTTTCATGTTAGAACAGACAAGCGACCGCAAGATGGATACTTTTTTAACTTCCATTATCACTTAGCGGATGATAATTATACAAAACATTATACGATAGGCGATATATATTGGTCGAAAAACACGCCTCCTAAATGGTTATCATAACATTTGGGAGGTTTTTTTATTCGCATTCTGACTCGCAAAAATTTTTTGAGCAAATAAAGATAAGCGTTTTTGCCTTATCTATTCAGTATAGATTATTCTAACTGATGAATACATCCTAATATTTGAGTGATTTTGTTTCATAAGACACTAGATTGTTGTTATACTAAATTTAATTGTTAGGAGGATTTATCATGAAACAGTATTTAGAACTTTGTCAGTATGTATTAGATAACGGGACGCAAAAAGGAGATCGTACAGGAACAGGTACGATTAGCACATTTGGCTATCAAATGCGTTTTGATTTACAAAAAGGATTTCCGTTATTAACGACGAAAAAGACAGCATTTCGTTTAATTACCTCAGAATTATTATGGTTTTTAAAAGGAGATACAAATGTTAGGACATTGATTCAGGAACGAAACCCGATTTGGGATGAGTGGGCGTTCGAACAATGGGTAAACAGTGAAGAGTACACAGGGCCAGATATGACGGATTTTGGTCTGCGCGCAACAAAAGATGATGAGTTTGCAAAAGTGTATAAACAAGAAATGGATGCATTTAAACAGCGTGTTGTTGAAGATCAAGCATTTGCAAATAAATATGCAGATCTTGGCCCAGTTTACGGGAAACAATGGCGTTCATGGGCAACAGAAAATGGCACGATTGACCAAATTAAAAATGTGATTGATAGTATTAAAAATAATCCGAATTCACGCCGTCATATTGTAACAGCATGGAACCCAGCAGAAGTTGATGATATGGCATTACCGCCATGTCATGCATTATTCCAATTTTACGTAGCAGATGGAAAGCTATCCTGCCAACTATATCAGCGAAGTGCTGACATTTTCTTAGGGGTACCGTTTAACATCGCTTCATATGCGCTGTTAATTCATTTAATCGCATTGGAGTGCGAATTAGAAGTTGGAGAATTTATCCATACGCTAGGGGATGCACATATTTATTCAAACCATGTAGAGCAAGTAAAAGAACAATTACAGCGCGAACCGAAAACATTACCAACGTTACGAGTGAATATTGAGGGGAAATCCATTTTTGACTTAGAAACGAAAGATATTTCTGTCGAAGGTTATGATCCGCACCCTAGAATTAAAGCGCCGATTGCTGTTTAAAAGGAGATAATATGATGATTTCATTAATGGTTGCACATGACCCTGATCGAGTGATAGGGCTAAATAATGATTTGCCATGGCATATCCCAGAAGACCTGAAGTATTTCAAAGAAAAAACGATGGGAAAAGCGATGGTAATGGGGAGAAAAACGTATGAGTCGATTGGACGTCCTTTACCAGGTAGGCTAAGCATTGTTGTTACGCGAAATAAGTCTTATTCGGCTGAAGGCGTTGTCGTTGCGCATGATTTAGACGAAGCCATTCAAAAAGCGAAAGAATATGCGGATGAAGTGATGATCATTGGCGGTGCTGAAATATTTAAGCTTATGATGGACATTGCGGACAGATTATATATTACAGAGGTACATGAACATTTTAAAGGAGATACATTTTTTCCGGAGTATACCGATGGTTGGAGACTAACAGACAAGTCAGAAGTGATGACTTCAATAAATGGGACAACCTTTTCATATTTAATTTATGATAAAGAAAAATAAAAGAGGGGACAATAGCGCCCTCTCTTTTTTTAAGTATATAACAAGACGCTAAAGTACATACAAGCGCATCCTGCGATTACGAAGAAATGCCATATTGCATGGTTATAAGGGATTCTTCTCCATGCATAAAAGATTGAACCAATTGTGTAAAATAAACCGCCACTAAGCAACAATAGAAATCCTGGAATTGTAATACTATGGATGAGTGGTTTTATGGCGATTAAAATAAGCCACCCCATGATGATATAAAAAGCAAGTGAAACAAATTCAAAGCGATGAATAAAAAACACTTTGAATACAATTCCGAGGATGGCAAATCCCCAAATGACACCAAATAATGACCAACCGAGGGCACCTTGGATGGAAATTAGTAAAAATGGTGTATACGTTCCGGCAATCAATATATATATTGCGGAATGATCGAGAATTGAAAACATTTTTTTGAATTTCACAGGCATACTATGGAGGAGCGTACTCATAAGAAAGAGCAGAAGCATTGACACACCAAATATTGTATAACTGACAAGCTCGAGAGCAGTTCCTGCCTCGACCCCTTTCAGTACTAACAGGACGAATGCGGGTATTGTTAAAATAAATCCGAACCCGTGGGTGATTGCATTCCATAGTTCTTCTCTTTCTGTCTTATAATCAAACGCAGTATTCATATGAACAACCTCCTGCCTAACATTATACAAATATATCTATAAGAAGACCACTTTTTTGAGAGGTGCATTTTGTTGAAATCTATTTATATTGTGACGGACTCAACAGCTGATTTGAATGAACAAGAGATTGAAAAGTATGGTATCCATGTCGTGCCATTAACCATTCAAATTGACAATGAAACGTTTATTGATGGTGTTGACGTCAGACCGGATGAGTTTTTAAATTTAATGGCGAATGCCGAGGAACTGCCAAAAAGTTCACAGCCGGCAGCAGGTGTCTTTAAAGAGTTATATGATGAACTTGGAAAAGACGGAAGCGAAATTATTTCAATACATATGACAGGCGGCATGAGTGGTACGGTGAAGTCAGCTGAGACAGCAGCGAATATGTCAGATGCTTCAGTAACCGTTATCGATTCGATGTACATTTCCCATGCTTTATCGTTTCAAGTAATTGAGGCTGCTAAAATGGCACAAGAAGGGCATTCGGTTGATGAGATTGTGAATCGACTCCAAATAATTCGTAAACAAACAGCCCTTTACGTTGTTGTGGATAAGCTCGATAACTTAGTAAAAGGCGGAAGAATTGGGAAAGGTCGAGCAATGATTGGATCATTATTAAATATTAAACCTATTGCCACCTTACAAGATGGTGTATATACGCCAGTGGCACAAGTAAGAAGTCATCGACAAGTAGTCAAACATTTATTTAAAGCGTTTACTGAGCAAACCACTGGGAAAATAATACGTAAAGTCGGAATTTCACATGCCAACGGTCTTGCAATGGCCGAACCGTTAAAGAAAATGATTGAAGAAACAGGTATAAAAGACGTTGCGCTTACGTTCACAACCCCAATTATTAGTACACATACGGGTGAAGGTGCCATTGGTTTTATGTTTTACACAGAGGTCGAATAACTAAAAAGTCTATTTTGTTAATTTAAATTTAAGATTTTACACTTAAAATATACAGCATAACTGATTAGTCGCATATGCTAAAAGTTAAGGAGTATAACGATTCTTAATTTAAGAAATGAGGAACAAGAAGAATGAGAAAGTTGCTTGTTATATTTGTCTTCTTCTCGTTATTGTTGTCGGGGTGTTATCCAGGAAAATTTAAAAAAATCCCCCCTGCCGAAGAAAGGCCGTATGCAGCATTTGAAAAATGGGAGATTCCAGGGGTCTTTATTCCGAAATCAATTTACGTGATTGGACTTGGTGATTCATTGACGGAAGGGATTGGCGATGAATTAAAAGTAGGCGGCTATTTTGGACGTGTCACAACTGCAATGGAAGAGTGGAAAGGTGTCAAAGACGTTGAAGCGAATAACTTAGCCAAGAGAGGGAGAAGAAGCGATCAGCTTATCTCTCAACTTGAAGATCGTGACGTACAAGAAAAACTTAAAAAAGCCGATATCATCTTGTTTACAATCGGCGGAAACGATGTCATGAAAATTGTGAAACGCGATTTATTTAAATTGAAAATCAATGCATTTTATGAAGAACTTACCCGATTTGAAAAAAGGTTAGACGAAATATTTGGGATGATTCGTGGAGTTAATGGAAATGCCCTGATTATTGTCGGTGGACTTTACAATCCATTCTCAATTGTAGCCGATGAGACAACAGAATTTGATGAGATTCTAGAGGATTGGAACGAAGCGATTGAGGTGCGAACTGTGTTAGACGATAAATCTTGTTTTGTACCAGTTTCTGATTTGTTCTATTCAAATGAGAACATGGTTTATCATACAGATTTTTTCCATCCGAATGCGAAAGGGTATGTACAAATGGCAAATCGCTATATCGAAAGTATTGACAAGTGTAATCTGTTTAAATTATCGGATGGAAACTTTGATATGTAGGGAGCTGGTCGAGTGAATCGTTGGAAAATAGGTTTTTTCATGTTGGCGGGGATTGTCATCGCCGCAATTGTTTATTTGTTTATATTAATCGGCACATCTTCGGAATCCGGACCAGTTCCAAAAGCTCAGGTAATAACTGGCGCTAGTAATACGTTAACAGTTAAAGCGACGAAGGAAGATTTTGAAGGGATTGCGAATACGTATATCCGTAAAGCGATGAATAAAGAGCCACTTCCCGTTACAATGATTGTTGAAGATGATATCATTCTTTCTTCAGAACTTACCGTTTTTTCTTATACAGTGCCTGTGACGATGCATTTTGATCCAATTGTGCAAGAGGACGGGAATTTAATGCTAAAACAATCATCATTAGAAATTGCCGATTTGAACCTTCCGCCGTCTACGGTTTTAAAGGTGCTTAGAGACTCTGTGAAATTACCACCATGGATGATTGTACGGGTAAAAGAAGAAGAGATTTTTATCGACTTAAGCGGTTTACCAATTTCAGGGGATTTACAAGTGAAAGCAAAAGAATTCAACTTGAAAAAAGATGAAATTATTTTGGAAATTGTAATTCCAAGAGAATAGGGAGGCATTCAATTGACACAATCTATCGCAACATTTGCAGGCGGCTGTTTTTGGTGCATGGTAAAACCTTTTGATCGATATGATGGGGTTCAATCGGTTATTTCGGGGTATACCGGCGGTGATATCGAAAATCCGTCATATGAACTTGTTTGTACGAATACGACAGGTCATCGAGAAGCAGTTCAAATTACATTTGATGACAATATCATTTCATACGAGGAATTACTGACCATATTTTGGCGTCAAATTGATCCTACAGACGCTGGCGGTCAATTTTTTGACAGAGGTGACTCGTATAAAACTGCAATTTATACACATTCTGAAGAACAACGGCTTGCTGCAGAAAAATCAAAAAAAGAGTTGCAAGCGAGTGGAAAATTTAATGAACCAATTGCGACAGAAATCTTACCGGCCAAAGTTTTTTATCCGGCAGAGGAAGCCCATCAAGCTTACTATTTAAAAAATCCAGATCATTATCATCGATATGCGATTGGGTCGGGACGTGAACAGTTTAAGAAAGTAAACTGGGGGGATGAAGCATGAAGAAAGATCTTAAAAATCGACTGACAGAGATACAATATTATGTTACGCAAGAAGATGGAACGGAACCGCCATTTCAAAATGAATATGATGCACACTTTGAAGAAGGAATTTATGTAGATATTGTCTCTGGAAAACCTCTCTTTAGTTCTAAAGATAAATACGATGCCGGTTGTGGATGGCCAAGTTTTACGAAACCGATTGAAGATGCTGAAGTAACGGAGCACTTCGATGATTCATTTGGCATGCGTCGAACTGAAGTGAGAAGCAAAACAGCAGATTCCCACCTTGGACATGTTTTTCCAGATGGCCCCGGGGAAGCAGGATTAAGGTATTGTATAAATTCAGCAGCTTTACGATTTATCCCTATTGAAGACTTAGAAAAAGAAGGTTATGGGAAATATCGAAAGTTATTTTAAGGAGCGGTGACGATGAATAGATCATTTTATCAATTCGTTTTATCGTTTCGCGGCGGCGGGAAAGAGGACGAAAGAGCAGTCTTTGCGGAGGAAATGTTTAATGATTTAAGTTTCCCAAAAGATGAAAGGGAGTACGACCTTCTTTCACGTTATGTTGAAGAGATGGCAAATGAACAAATGAAGCCTATCATTTTTGACGAATTGTATAAACTTTATGAAGAAAGAGTATTAAACCGATGATTGGTTCTAGATTGCAAAAAAGATTCGATAAATGTATGATAATACAAGATAATGGAAAGTGAGGAATACTAAAATGAGTATACATATTAACGCAAAAAAAGGTGAAATTGCAGATACGATTTTATTACCAGGAGATCCGTTACGAGCGAAATATATTGCAGAAACATTTTTAGAAGATGTTACAAAATATAATGAGGTTCGAAATATGTTTGGTTACACAGGAACTTACAAAGGTGAGCGTATTTCTGTTCAAGGTACAGGAATGGGTGTTCCATCAATTTCAATTTATATTACTGAGTTAATGCAAGAGTATGACGTTCAAAAGTTGATCCGCGTTGGGACATGCGGAGCAATTCAAAAAGACGTTCAACTACGCGATGTTATCATTGCACAAGGCGGTACAACAAATTCTACAATGAATAATATCATTTTCGATGATATTACGTATGCACCTATTGCAGATTTTGATTTACTTCTAAAGGCTTATCAGACAGGTATTGAAAAAGGATTAAACCTAAGAGTTGGAAATGTTTTCACTGAAGATCTATTTTACAATGAGTTTTCCGACCATGAAAAATTAGCACAATACGGTGTGCTCGCTGTAGAAATGGAAACTTCTGCACTTTACACGCTTGCTGCTAAGTTTGGTCGTCAAGCACTCTCTATTTTAACAGTGAGTGACCATATTTTAACTGGTGAAGCAACTTCTGCGGAAGAACGTCAATTGACATTCAATGATATGATCGAAGTAGCACTTGACGCTGCAATCCAAAAATAAAAGGACAAGAGGCCGCTATTAGGCGGCCTTCTTCTCTTATATTAAAAGAAAAAAGGTGGGGGATGAGATGGAGGAAAAAGAGAACACCAATCGTGACGTTGTCGATGCGAACAAGCCACCTGCCAAACGTTACATCCAATTAAAACCATTCTCTTTTGTAATGCTTGTGTTTGGGCTTATACTAGTAACAGCAGTCATTACATTTTTTATTTTAACGACTGGTGAGGATAAAGTAGTTGAAGTTGTAAAGCCACAGCAACAAGTTCCCGCTCGTCAAGAGTTTCAAAAGTTTTTTGAAGCATATGATGAGATGAAAGATAATTATTTTGAAGATATTGATAAACAATTAGTCATTGATGGTGCTATTAATGGAATGATTGATGCACTTGGAGATCCTTATTCCGATTATTTGAACGAAGATGAAGCGCGTCAATTAAATGAAAGTATTTCATCAAGTTTCGAAGGAATTGGTGCCGAGATTCAAGAACAAGACGGGTATATTGCGGTCGTTTCTCCTATTAAAAATTCTCCAGCTGAAAAAGCCGGGCTCTTACCGAGAGACAAAATCACAGCAGTAGATGGGGAAAGTATTCAAGGGATGTCTTCTTCAGAAGCAGTCCTATTAATTCGTGGACAAAAAGGAACGCCTGTGACATTGACGATTATTCGTAATGGGCTCGATGATCCTATGGAAATAGAAATTATTCGTGATGTGATTCCAATTGAAACGGTTTATTGGGATTTAGACGAGGATGGAATTGGTCACGTGCATATTACAAGTTTTTCAATGGGGACATACGATGAGTTACTTACTGCACTTGATGAAATGGAAGAAGCAGGATTAAAAGGACTCGTTGTTGATGTAAGACAAAATCCAGGTGGTACGTTAGATGGGGCAATTGATATTTCCAATCTTTTTGTTGAAAAAGGAAAAAACATCTTACAATATCAAGGGAAAAAAGGCAAAGCTCAAGTTTTCAGTGCGTCTAGTGGCAGGAAAGTGGACGTACCTGTGTCCGTCATTATTGACGATGGAAGTGCATCCGCCTCTGAAATACTAGCAGGCGCATTGAGTGAGTCTTCCGACATTCCACTTGTCGGTATAACGACTTTTGGGAAAGGAACGGTCCAATCCCCAAAAGATTTACCAGATGGTTCTAACTTAAAATTAACGACAGCAAAATGGTTGACGCCAGACGGTAATTGGATTCATCAAAAAGGCATTAAGCCGGATTTTGAAGTCCCTTATCCGGACTATGCGATGTTACCATTTTTAAATCCTTCTATTGAAATGGAAGAAGGCATGGTATCCACTACAATTGAGTCGGCTGAAAAAATGCTAGAAGCTACAGGATACAATCCAGGTGTAGTTGACGGGCTATATGATGCGGAAACAACAAAAGCAGTTAAAGCGTTACAAGCGGACTTGGATATCGAAATAACGGGAGTATTAACCGGTGACACAACATTTGGTTTAATGAATAAGTTACGTGAGAAAATTGAAAATGATGATCCTCAATTAATGAAGGCCAAAGAGATATTGCTTGAAAAAATAAAGAAATAAATCTTAAATATGCCAAGCGTTCTGCCACTATGGGCGGGACGCTTTTTTCAAAGGCAAACAAGGAGGAACGCAATATGATTGACGTTTATTTATTTAGTGGTTTTTTAGGAAGTGGAAAAACTTCACTTCTATTAAATGTAATTAAACAACTAAAGGAAGAAAATAAAAAACCTGCTGTATTTATGAATGAATTTGGAGATTTACCTGTAGATTCAAAAGCAGTTGAAGGGGAAGTGCCTTTAAAAGAATTACTTGACGGTTGTATTTGCTGCAGCGGCGCTGAGAAGACCGAAGCCCAATTACAAGGCCTTCTACTTGAAAATGAAGATGTTGATGTTATTTTAATCGAAACGACTGGGGCTGCTCATCCAGTAGAAGCGTTAGACGCTGTCTATTCACCATTATTTGCTGATCGCTTGCAAGTTAAGGGGATTGTAACAGTAGTCGATAGCAAACTTTGGTTGAATCGCAACCAGTTGTCGCCGCGAATTCGTGCGTTATTTATGGAGCAAATTAAACATGCACATATTTTACTAGCGAATAAAGCAGATTTATTAACAGATGAAGAACTTGCGAATGTGACAATGGAACTGTCTCACTTTAATACAACTGTACCGATTATACAAACAATTAATGGCAAAATGTCATTTGCTCATATTGAGAAAATGCTTCAAAGACCTAAAGATAAAGTAACGAAAGAGATTGTTACAGGTGCTGGATTACCACTCTCTTCAAAACTAATCACATTTACAGATAGTGTAGAGATGGAAGCTTTTGAAAACTGGGTGAAATGTTTGCCGGACACTGTTTATCGCATGAAAGGGTTTGTACCTGTAAAAGGGACTAAGAATCCTTATTTATTTCAATACGCATATGGAATGGTTCATTGGATGCCAGAATATATCCAAATGGAACCACGTTTGGTAATTATCGGAGAGAATATTGATGATATTCACTATCCAAAATAGGATTACTACTATCATTAATTGATAGAAATTCGAGTTCTGTCAACCCGTACTTACTTGTAAAAAAAAGTTTTGTCTCCAGTCATATCCAATTTTTTCACTTATAATCTTCCTCCCTATCAGTTTTCCAACATAATTGGTTTTGTTGGTAAAACTATCCGCTCAATCAAAAAATCATAGACGTTATGATAGATTGCGAAGGGAGGAGTAAAGTGATGAAAAAATCGATTGCGATCATCTTACTCGGTTCGGCACTATTATTACCGAACAATTCAAGTGTAGAAGCTTCATATTCTGATAAGGCGGTACAAGTTCAAAAAGTAGAGCAAATTAACTGCGTTGCATGGGATGGAAAACAATACGATTTTAAAAATCTATTGAATAAACAATTTACAAATCATTCATTCTATTTTAATTGGATAGACTTTGTTAATAAATATACAAAATCACCAAAACCAACGCCAACTAAGCCTGCAGAAGAAGTAAGTGAAAAAGAAACACCAAAAGCTGAGGCACCTGAGGTTAAGGAGCCAGAAGTTGAGGAGACTCCTAAAGTGGAAGAAACTCCTGAGGTTGTAGAAAAGCCAGAAGTTGAACAAGCTCCTGAAGCTGTAGAAAAACCGGAAGTTGAACAAGCTCCTGAACAAACTCCAGAAAAAGAGCAAGTTCCTGAGAAGCCTTCAACACCAGAAGCAGCGCCTACACCAACAGTACCAGCACCAACACCAGAGAAACCTGCAAAGCCAGTTGAAGAGGCTAAACCAAATGCTTCTATTTCTGCCATTGAACAAGAGGTATTAAACTTAACAAATGCAGAAAGACAGAAAGCTGGTCTAGCACCATTACAAATTGATCAGAAACTAATGGACTCAGCACGTGCTAAATCTAAAGACATGTCAGTGAATAGATATTTTTCACATACTAGTCCAACTTACGGTTCACCATTTGATCAAATGAAATCATTCGGTGTTACGTATCGTTCAGCAGCTGAAAACATTGCAATGGGTCAACGTTCTGCACAAGAAGTTGTTAAAGCGTGGATGGAATCTCCAGGTCATAGACAAAACATTTTAACGCCAAACTTTACACATATCGGCATTGGCTATGATGCAAATGGTAATTACTGGACACAACAATTTATACAAAAATAATAGCACAATCAATTAACAATTCCTTTCTCTTACAAGAGAGAGGAATTGTTTTTTTGATGGCGATAATTTACATAATAATATTATGTTCGCGGAATTGGTTGTGAATGCCGATATAGACTTTTGCTAAATCAATATTTTAGGAACCAATGAGTTGTTGATGTGTGAGGTGAACTCGCCATGTATATCTGGATGTTTTGCCGTTCGAATATAAAACCTCTCACTTAACTAAAAGTGAGAGGCTGCTGTTAACTAACAATATGTTTGTTTTGAATATATCGAAGTCTGAAAGATAACGTGATGGCACCAAATGTTAAGCCAGTGATAAGCCCAATCCAATAGCCGTAAGGTCCAATGTTTGTGAAGTTCGCCATCGCAAATCCTATTGGTAAACCAATGACCCAGTAAGAGACAATCGCCATAATAAAAGTAATATTGACATCTTTGTAACCTCTTAAAGCACCTTGGACAGGTGCTTGTATTGCATCGGAGAGTTGGAAAAAGGCTGCATAAATAAAGAAATGAACCGATAGTTTTACAATATCTAAATCAGTTGTATAAAGTCCGGCAATCTGTTCGCGAAATAAGAGTAAAATAGCAATTGAAATAAAGCTAAATAATACTGCAACACCGATACTTAAATAGCTGTATTTTTTTGCATCGAGATATCGGCCTGCTCCAATTTCTTGTCCAACAAGAATCGTCGTCCCCATTGAAATGCTTAACGGAATCATATAAAGCAATGAAGTAAAGTTTAAGGCAATCTGATGGGCTGAAATAATGGCTGTTGAATAATTTGCCATGAGCAATGTAACGACGGAGAATATGCTTATTTCAACAAAAATTGAAATTCCTATCGGAACGCCAATTACTAAGATCTCTTTCCATTTTTTAAATGATATTTTACCCCACTGTTTAAATAGATTAAACGAAAGAAATGGGCCAAACTTTGAAGCAGTTGCGCAAGCAATAAAAAATACGAGCCAATAGGTAATTGCTGAAGCATATCCCGCTCCAGCGCCTCCTAATTCTGGAAAACCGAAACGACCGTAAATTAGTAAATAGTTCAACAGAACATTTATCGGTGCGGATAACAGGATAATTGCCATTGAAACACGCGTTTCACCTAACCCATCGAAAAACGATCGTAAAACCGCATAGCCAAAAAGAGGAAGAAGGCCTAAACTCATTCCGAATAAATATTTCGAAGCGACAATTCGTACGGGTTCTTCAAGCGGCATCGCTTGTAATATAGGGGCAACAGCAAATTGTATGATTAAAAAAACTATTGCAGAAAGCGCTATAGACACGTATAGTCCTTGTTGGACAGAGGGTCGAACTTCTTTTTGATTTTTAGCTCCAATATGCTGTGCAATAATTGGGGTGAGGGCCATTAAAATGCCAGCAAGCCCCGTATAAACTGGTACCCAAAATGACGATCCAATCGTAACGCCTGCAAGATGGTATGTATCGTATCGTCCAGTCATAAGGATATCAAAGAAAGAAATCATATACATTGCGATTTGGGTAATTAGAATAGGCGTAATCACCCTCATCATATTTTTTGATTTGTTTTTTGAAATTAAAGTTGTTTTCATCTATCAATTCACCTTTCATTAAATGACTCGAATAGTAGTGTAACATGAATTCTTTGGTATACTAGGGAATGGCACAGAAATATTTAACTTGACGTGAAATAAGTTACGCTTTTATATAGTATAGGTAGCGGAATGAATGCTCAAAGTATAATAAATTAGATTAGACGAGGTGAAACAACCATGAAAAGACCGATTATTTTATTAACCGGTGGCGGAACGGCAGGGCATGTGTCGGTCAACGAAGCGCTTATTCCAGTGTTTCAAGAACGTGGTTATGAAGTACATTATATAGGTTCTCATGATGGAATTGAAAAAGAATTAATTGGGAAACGTTTTCCTGATGTCACATACCATGCGATTCAAAGTGGAAAGCTACGACGTTATTTCTCCGTGAAAAATTTTACAGACCCGTTTCGAGTAGGTGTTGGCTTATTGCAAGCACTTTCTGTCATCCGAAAATTAAAACCTGAACTTATCTTTTCAAAAGGTGGATTCGTGTCTGTTCCTGTCGCATTAGCAGGTCAGATAGCTAGAATTCCTGTCGTTATTCACGAATCAGATGTCACGCCAGGGCTTGCAAATAAACTAGCAGTTCCTTTTGCAACACATGTATTTACGGTATTCGAACAAACGTTAAAGTATCTACCTCAAAATAAATCCACCTGTTCAGGTGCAGTCATTCGACCAGAGCTATTTACCGGCGTAAAAGAACTGGGCTTAAAACGAGTTGGTTTTAGTGGGAGTAAGTCAGTTCTAATTGTCATGGGAGGTAGTCAAGGATCAAAACTATTAAATGATGCATTAAGAAATGAATTAGATGTTATCACGGAAACTTTTGATGTCATCCATTTATGTGGCAAAGGTCATTTAGATACTTCATTAAATGCACACAGACATTATAAGCAGTTTGAATATGTCACGACGGAGTTGCCGCATTTATTAGCCGCATCTGATTTTGCAATTTCACGAGCTGGTTCGAATGCAATTTTCGAACTACTAGCGCTTGAGAAACCGATGTTGCTTGTTCCTCTTTCGGCTGCCAAAAGTAGGGGAGACCAAATACTAAATGCCAAGTACTTTAAATCACTAGGTTTGGCGTATGTCCTTGAAGAAGAAGAAATCGCTGTTCGACCTCTTTCAACAGAATTGCTGGCATTAAAGAAAGATGAACAGCAATTAAAGACTCATATGAAAAATAATGAAGGGCCAAAAACGCCAGAAGAAATGGTCGAATTAATCATGACTTATAAAAAGTAAATAAGAAATCGCTAGAAAAACGTCAAATTACTCGCAAAATACCGGAAAATTACCTTTTTTCATATAAAAGTCTATTAGTTCGTGCTAAACCCTTTAAGTTCTAGTCTTTGCATGGTAAAATTAACAAGGAATGAAAAATATAAACACAAAATGCCTTTTGGCAAATGTGGAGGTCATTGTACATGTCGAAAAATTTAGGTACTCGATCCCCTTATGATGCGTTTACAGGGCCAAACCTTGGGTACGTAATGGAAATGTATGAATTATTTAAGTCTTCCCCTGAGTTAGTTGATGATGAACTCGCGGAAATGTTTAACCGCTTCGGTGCTCCTGTTGAAGATAGCGGTGAACATGTAGCAATCGAAGGTTCAGTTCAATCAACGAATATTGGTAAAGTGATTGCTGCTTTTAAGTTACAAGAGGCAATCCGTACATACGGACACCTTGCAGCTGACGTTTATCCGCTCGGCGATCGTCCAAAAGATTTAACGCGTATTGAATTATCTTATTATGGTTTATCCGAAAAAGACTTAGAAGATATGCCAGCAAGTTTATTCTTAACGCATGTACCTGCACATATTGAAAACGGTCTCGAAGCAATCAATTATATGAAATCACTCTATACTGGTAAGATTTCCTATGAATTTGCACATGTAATTGATGAAGAAGAGCGACAGTGGATTCAATCTAAAATTGAAAACGGAGAAGTATCCGCTCAATTAACGGCTGATGAAAAGAAAGCGCTTTTAGAGAAATTAACTAAAATTGAAGGATTTGAAAAGTACATACACCGTACGTTTGTCGGTGCAAAGCGATTCTCTATTGAAGGGCTTGATACACTTGTTGTCTTACTAGATGAGCTTGTCCGTCGTTCTGAAGAGAATCAAGTGAAGAAAATGTTAGTCGGTATGGCACACCGTGGCCGTCTGAACGTGCTTGCACATATTTTGAAAAATCCTTACGAAATGTTCTTTGCACATTTTGCAGGGGTTTCCGATCAACCATTTCTACCAACAGACGGTTCATTAGAAACAACGCGTGGTTGGTTCGGAGACGTTGTCTATCATTATGGTTCCCAATATAATAGTCCTTCAGGTATGAAGCGTTTCCTTGCTTACAATCCATCACATTTAGAAGTAGTGAATGCAGTTGTAACAGGTCAAACACGTGCTGCACAGGAAGCCAAAAGTAACGTTGGTCATGCTATTCAAGATACAAACTCTGCGTATGCGGTTCTTGTGCATGGGGATGCAGCATTTCCTGGTCAAGGCGTAGTACCTGAAACATTTAACTATAGCCGTGTCAGAGGCTTTCAAACAGGTGGTTCCATTCATGTAATTGCCAACAATATGATTGGTTTTACAACTGAACACTATGATTCTAGGTCAACACATTACTCTTCTGACCCAGCAAAAGGTTTTGAAGTACCTGTCATCCATGTGAACGCCGACTGTCCAGAATCAGTCATTGCAGTAGCAGCATTTGCATTTGAATATCGCCAAAAGTTTGGGAAAGATATTGTAATAGATTTGCTTGGATACCGTCGTTACGGTCATAACGAAATGGATGAGCCACTCGTTACAAATCCAATGATGTATCATAAAGTACATCAACACCCAACAGTGCGTGAGATGTATGGTAATCTACTAACTGCCCAAAGTGTTGTAACTGCTGAAGAAGTAGAGAAGCTTGATGAAGATACATTTAAGCTTATGCAGCAAGCACATGACGTAGTGAGGGATCATCCGAGCGCGAAAGATAAAGAAGGTAAAGAAATTGTCATCCCGGATGAAGTGTTAGCTGGATATCCTGCTGAACTTGAAACAGGTGTTGCTGAAGAAAAACTACGTACAATGAACGAAGAACTACTTGATTTCCCGGAAGACTTTAATGTTTTTGGCCGTCTCGTTCGTATATTAAAGAGAAGAGAAGAACCATTTAAAGGTAATGGGAAAATAGATTGGGCACATGCTGAAACACTTGCATTCGGTTCTATTTTGCAAGATGGAAATCCAATTCGTATAACAGGTCAAGACGTTCAACGTGGAACGTTTGCGCACCGTCATCTCGTTTTACATGATGAGAAAACTGGAGAAGAGTACTTGCCACTTCACCATATTAGTGGTGCAAATGCATCATTTGATGCTTTTAATAGCCCACTTACAGAATCAGCGATTGTTGGTTATGAGTATGGCTATAACCTTGAAAACCAAAAAGCTTTATCAATTTGGGAAGCCCAGTACGGAGACTTTGCCAATATGGCACAGGTGATGTTCGATCAGTTTATATCTGCCAGCCGATCGAAGTGGGGGCAACAATCTGGACTCGTTATGTTATTACCACATGCACATGAAGGTCAAGGGCCAGAACATACAAGTGCTAGACTAGAAAGATTTTTACAAATGTCAGCAGAAAATAACTGGACAGTTGCAAATCTATCTAGCGCGGCAAACTATTTCCACATTTTACGTCGTCAAGCGAAAATGCTAGGTGAGCCATCAATGCGCCCGCTCGTTATCGTATCTCCAAAGTCACTGTTACGTCACCCATTGGTTGGTGCTGATGTTGAAGATTTAACAGAAGGTAGTTTCCAAACTGTTCTAGAGCAACCTGGAACAGGAACCAAGAAAACTAAAGTTGAACGGATTTTATTCGCAAGCGGTAAAATGGCTATCGATTTAGCTGAACAAGTAAAAGATGGTGAAGGATTCGACGATATTCATATTGTTCGTGTTGAGCAACTTTATCCATTCCCATCTGAAAAGATTCAAGAGATTGTTTCACGCTATTCAAAAGTAAAAGAACTTGTTTGGGTACAAGAAGAACCGAAAAACATGGGTTCATGGTCATTTGCATATCCGTATATTCAAGAGATTGCAGGCAACAAAAAGGTTTCCTATGTTGGACGTCCACATCGTTCGAGCCCATCAGAAGGAGACGGCGCATCTCATTCAATTGAACAAAAGCGTATTATCAATGAGGCTTTAAACCGTTAACACGGTATATTTAAAGGAGGAAATTATTGTGGCAGAGATTATCGTACCAGAACTTGCAGAATCGATTACAGAAGGAACAGTTTCACGCTGGTTAAAACAACCAGGTGAAGCTGTTGAACGTGGAGAGTTTATCGTAGAACTCGAAACGGATAAAGTTAACGTGGAAATTATTTCGGAAGAAGCTGGAACAGTTCAAGAACTGCTCGCAGAAGAGGGCGACACAGTAGAAGTTGGACAAGTCATTGCAATTGTTGGTGAAGGTTCAGGTGCACCAGCAGCATCTGCACCTGAAGCGGAAGCACAACCTGTAAAGGAGAATGTTCCGGCCGCAGCAGAAGCAACTGCAACTACAACTACAACAACGGATGATCGTACACTTGCAAGTCCTGCAGCTCGTAAACTAGCACGAGAAAAAGGGATTGACTTAGCAGCTATCAATCCAGTAGATCCAATGGGACGCGTGAAAGTTCAAGACGTCGAAGCACATGCAACTGCGCCGAAAGTGCCAGCAACTCCAGCTCAAGCTGCACCGGAACCACAAGCAGATGATGGTCGTGTGACACGCGAAAAAATGACACGTCGTCGTCAAACGATTGCAAAACGTTTGCTAGAAGTAAAGCAATCTACTGCAATGCTAACAACATTTAACGAAATCGATATGACAAATGTAATGGCGCTTCGTTCACGTAAAAAAGATGAGTTTTTCGAGAAAAATGATGTACGCTTAGGCTTTATGTCATTCTTTACGAAAGCTGTTGTTGCAGCACTTAAAAAGTATCCATACGTTAACGCTGAAATCGATGGTGACGAAATCGTACTGAAAAACTACTACGATATCGGAATCGCTGTATCTACAGATGGCGGACTCGTTGTACCGAACGTTGTCGATGCGGATCGTAAAAACTTTGCAGAGATTGAAGGTTCGATTCGCGAACTTGCTATTAAAGCACGTGATAACAAATTAACAATTGCTGATATGACAGGCGGTTCATTTACAATTACAAACGGTGGCGTATTCGGTTCACTTATGTCAACACCAATCTTAAATGGTACGCAAGTTGGTATTCTAGGTATGCACACAATTCAAAGACGTCCAGTTGCTGTGGGCGATAATATCGAAATTCGTCCGATGATGTACGTGGCACTCTCTTATGACCACCGCGTTATCGACGGTAAAGATTCAGTAGGATTCTTAAAGATGGTAAAAGATCTAATCGAAAATCCAGAAGACCTACTACTTGGCTCATAATTAAACATCGGCCCGTTGCAATATGCGGGCCGATTTTGTATTCTTAAATTAGAGGTGATATCATGAATTTCAAAAAATGGCCAGAAGTACCCGCACTTAAAACAGTAGTATGTAAACATACTGACGCGGAAAAATACGTTGTAAACAACGCACTTACTGTCGGAAAAGAGTATGAAGTAAAAAACGAAACGGAAGAATTCATATTCGTTATCGATAATACTGGAAAAGTCGGCGGTTATTATAAAACTTATTTTGAATGACTAGTAAAAACTGAGGGCGCCAAATCGCGAACAAATCTGGCGTCCACAGCTTCTGTTATTCATATACACATTAATTTTATAAAAATTAATCAGTCTGATATCTGCAGTAATGCGATAATCGGGCTTTTTTAATAGGAGTGACAAGAATGCGGTCAATTATAAAGAACGAACAACAGAAAAGACAGCAAAAAGAGCATGACGCACATATGCAACGATTGATTCAAGAAGGCGGCTATATTTCACCAGATGAATACTTATGGGGAGATATATTGGTTGGTGTCGTCTTAAAGAAGCCTATTTTATTAAAAGGACCATCTGGTGCAGGAAAAACAAAACTCGCCCAATCGATTTCACACTTTTTCAATCAACCGATGCACAGCGTTAACTGTTCGGTCGATTTAGATGCTGAATCTCTCCTTGGCTTTAAAACGATCGTACAAAGTGATGAAGAGACCGTAATAGAGTTTGTTGAAGGCCCTGTCGTCCAAGCGATGAAGAAAGGACATATTTTATATATTGATGAAATAAACATGGCAAAACCCGAAACATTGCCGATATTACATAGTGTCCTGGATCATCGCCGTATGTTAACAAATCCATTTACTGGTGAAGTGATTTATGCACATGAAGATTTTACCGTGATAGCTGCAATCAACGAAGGTTATGTTGGTACTTCGCCAATGAATGAAGCGCTTAAAAATCGGTTTATCTCATTTTCTATACCATACTTATCAGGCGAAGAATTAAGAGAAGTAATGGAATCTGAATTTCCGGATGCACCTAAGCAATTGATTGATATGATGATGAATATTGGTAATGATTTAAAGAAACAAGTGATGAATGGGCTATTGTCCGATGAGGCCGCTTCAATTCGTAGTTTACTTGATGCGATTAGTCTAGCGGAGCATATTTCTGTCAAACGTGCGATACGTTATGCGATTGCCGAAAAATTGGATGACCAAATCGAGCGAAACTTAATAATGGAACTTGTCGATACCTGGGTGAAATGAGGCGAACATTATGGTCAAAATGAACCGATTTATCCAATTTAATGATGAAACAGTTGATACAAGTACATTACTATTATACGAGCGTTTAGCAAGGGCATTAGCTGATGCGAATTATTTGGAATTAACCGAACGAAAGTTATTAGAATTTCGACCTAAGGAAGGTGTATTGTCGATGTCTGTATTTTGGCGGCATCGACCTAGTGAAATCATGCATGCTGGTCGCCTCTCTGATATTTATTTATTGTCAGCTGGATTTTGGAAGCACTTTAACATCCAAACATGGAGAAATTTTACGCTTAACTATGAATATCATTCACTCAAACGATTAGCATTTGAACTATTGTTAATGCTCGAGGAGTTTCGGTTATCAGATAAAATTATGAAAGAAAGACCTGGAACAGTCGACGCTTTCCAAGTTCGAAAAGATGCATATGTGACATTTCACAGAACTGGCGTTCAAACAAACATGCGAATGGGACATCTTGCCGATGCATTATTAAATGAATTATACATCGTTCTATACGAAGGCATGTTTGCCCAGTCATCAATCGATTGGGGACCGATTCAATTTGATTTAGTAAAATCAATTTTAGAAAATACGTATGATACGAAAAGTACGGAGGAAAATGTTCATGTAGTGAATCGAATTATGACTGTTATTGAAGATTCGATTCAAGCTGACTTACTTCATCAATATTATTCAGTAGGAGACGCTTTCACAGAAAGAGAAATCGCCCCGTTTGAATACCATGAGGGAATGAAAGACGCAGATAGTGGAGAGGAAGATCCGAAAGAGTCCATCGAAGAAGTCTTTAGAACATGGCATGAGGAAAATGAAGAAGAAGCAGGCGTACACTTACAGTTTGAATTAGAACACGGCCGTTCAAGCAAGGCGATAGGCAGGGAAGGAACTGAGGGAGACGCTGAAGCGCAAATTGAAGAAACGGGATATGGTCAATCTGTTGGCGATAAAAGCGAGCAAGAAGCTAACGATGAACGAGAACAAACAGGTGAACGTGATGAGACAATGAAACAAGCAGGCCATCAGTTCGGAAAAGAACATCTCAATGTTGTCTATGAAGAACAGATAGTCGAAATCCAAAATGAAATTGAAAATCGAAGAAAACTGCAAGTATGGCGTGAGAAGCAAAAGCCATACGTTCGTTCGTTTGTTGAAGAAATAAGAAAAAGAATTGATTTAAAACAAGAGTCTAAAAGGGAACGGCTCATGCACGGTCGACTTTCAACAAAATTAACGACTTTATTAATCGATGAGCGCCCAAAACCATTTTATCGAAAAAGCGCACCATCTACTCGGTTAGATGCAGTTTTCGGCTTACTCGTTGACGGCTCAGAATCCATGATTGATAAATTGGATGAAACAAAAAAAGCAGTGTTGTTATTCCATGATGTGTTACGAGAACTACAAGTGAGCCATGAAATTTCCTCGTATGCGGAAGATGCTTTCAAAGCCTCGGCAGAAGTTCACCCGAATATATTTGGCTTGATGCATACTTTTCAAGATCGAAATTCAGATAGTGGGCTTCCGATTTTATCATTTGAAGCGAGTGAAGATAATCGTGACGGTTTTGCGATACGTTGGATGGCTGATCGTCTTGCAAGAAGACCAGAAAAACATAAATTTTTACTCGTTTTCTCTGATGGTGAACCTTCTGCATTTGGGTACGATCGAAATGGTATTGTAGATACAGCGGAAGCCGTAATGGAATCAGAAAAAAGAGGTATCTCAGTCATTCATTTATTTTTAGCTACGGAAGAACCAACCGAAGATCAAAGAGCCATTTTTTCAATGATGTTTGGCAATAAAACGGCATCTTCGCATACAGTGGAAGGATTTTCAGATCAAACGTTAAGGATTTTACGGAAGCTACTCGCAATTGTGATTCGAACAAACTAAAGCGGATACTTGTAATAGTAAAACGAGTGTTGTAACGATTTATTCGTAGCAACGCTCGTTTTGAATTGTTAAGTATGTTTATAGCATTTCTACCTTTACAGCTACGTTGTATTCTTACAAATAAAAAACTGTAAACAGGGAATCCGTGTTTACAGTTTCTAAACTTATTTGAATGGGACAAATCATTAGAGACACTTTATCCTTTGTCTACGAGCTAGAAGTATTCAAATAAAAGTCCAGGTTGTTTAAGTAGATCGCTTTTCAGTTTTTTCATGAACTGCGAGTAACCTTTGTTTAAGTTCTTCTTCCATACGCCCAATTTCAATTTCAGCAGCTTTTCGTTTTTCACGTCCATCTGCTTGGATAAGGAGTGTTTCTTCAATCGTCTGAATAAGGTTTTCTTGTGTCTTCTTTAGTGTATCAATTTCAATGATACCACGTTCGTTCTCTTTAGCGGTTTCAATAGAATTCACTTTCAACATTTCTGAGTTTTTCAGAAGTAAGTCATTGGTAGTTTTCGTAACCATTTTTTGAGATTCAACTGCTTTTTTCTGTCGGTTTAACGTTAAAGCAATCGCAATTTGATTTTTCCATAAGGGGATAGAAGTCATTATGGATGATTGTATTTTCTCTGCAAGCGTTTGGTTCGTTTGTTGAATCATACGAATTTGTGGCGCACTTTGTATGGTGATTTGGCGTGACAATTGTAGATCATACAACCGTTTTTCAAGTCGATCCAAAAATTGAACCATATCATTAACTTCTTGATAAGCCATCTGATCATTAGATAATTCAGCTTCTCTACGCATTTTGGGAATAATTTCGTTCGCAAGTTCATCACGTTTTAATTCTCCAGCCGCGATGTAAACATTTAATGCTTGAAAATATGTTTTGTTCTGCTCGTATAATTGATCGAGCATTTTTACGTCTTCCATTAATCCCATTTTTGAATGTTCAAGTTGGACACCGATGCGATCGATTTGTGTACTTAACTTTTGATATTTTGTCATCATTTCTTGGATTGATTTTGAAACACGTCCGAACAAGCGGCTAAGGGCGGATTGTTTCTTTTCGCCTAAATCTTCTGGATTAATCTCTCCGAGTTTACTCATTAAGTCTTTTAGTATGTCACCAACAGGTCCTACATCTTGGTTTTGGACGTGGTCGAGCATTTTATGAGAAAAGCGGGAAAGTTCCCCTTGAGCATTAGCACCGTAAGAGATAATTGCTTCATAATTACCAACAGGAATTTGGTCAGCCAATTGAACCGCCTTTTGACGCTCTTCGTCTGATAAACGATCGATGAGCTTGAGGGATGTGTCGGGTTGTTCGTTTCTTGTTTGCATTTCTTTAGGCAACAGCGGTTCATTCATATCGAAAGGATTATCGAGTAAATCATCAAATGTTTTAACTTCATTTACTGTATTCTTACTTTCTGTCATGATCTGTATCTCCCTTCATTTCTAAAAGAGGTTTATTCTTATTCATCGTCACATCTACAAAATCGATTTCCATTTTTAATGTTTCTATATCTGATGAAATCGCATTTCGTAAATCACGCTCTAACTGTTCACTAACGTCATTTAAAGTTTCTCTCGTATCTTGCAATGCCACTTGAATTTCCTTATCTTTTAGTGGTTGATTAACAAGGATTGAATATTTTGATGTTAATTCGACTGCCGAATCCAAATGAGCGTAGAAAAAGTTCTCTACTTGATAAAATTTTTGTGGATTCGTTTTAACGATATTAATAATTTTTCTGGAAAGAAGGTTCATTTCGTGTAATTGCCTAAAGGCTTGCACAGATCGAACTTTCCCATAATAACTGTTTAAGCGTTTTAATTTTCGTCTAGCCTCATGAAGTTGTCCTTTTATATAATTATACTCAGAACGTTTCATCCCTAGTTTTTTTGTCATTGACTGAATTTGAATTTGCTTTATTGTAAATGAACTAGCGAAATAAATGACGATGAGTAGGCCTGTAGCTGCAAAAAAGTTTAAACTAGTGCCAAATAGTAAATAGATCCATGACCCGAAACTAATGGGGACTGCTATGAAGTGTCTCATAAAAAAATGCTTGATTTCTGTCATGTTCAGGCCTCCTTTTATCATATAACTGTAATACGTATTAAAGTCGATTAAGTTTCATATTCCTCTTTAATTATACCCGAAAACCTGTCTACAAACATTCCTTTTGTTTTGCAAAGTGCATTTTAGTGGACTTCATACAGGACTTTGTTAAAATTATACAATATTCTTGAATAATTATTAGCATAAGTTAGAGATTTTTTCTTATGAAAAAAGGAGTTGATTTAGTTTGTATGAAGTGATCTATATGAAAGCGGATTTTGAGCCGTGGTGGTTGTTTGATGGCTGGGAAGAAAACGTTTTGTCTCGCCAATCATTTCATGATCTGAGCGGTGCAGAAAGCTGTTTAAATGAACTAATCATGAAATTTAGAAAGCGATATCAACATGAGCGTATGCAAAAACAATGTTTTTACGCATTTTGGTCTGAAGATGAAAAACAATTTTGCGAAGGCTGCGATGATGATTTACAAATTTTTCATGGTATATTTTTGTTGCATGATGGAAAACCTATAGAATAATATAGCCAATATATAAAAAGGTGGTATATACATAAGGAAATTTAATGATACAAAAATTTTGTATGGGTTAATTAGCCGCTATAATTAAATCCGAAATAATAAATTGAATAATTTGTCTTTTTGAATTGACAAATGTTTTATTAATGATATACTTAAGTTAACAAATAAAAGAGATAGTTATCGAAGCAACGTATTCACATATTACAAAAAGTGATCGGCGTTTACGATACTTTTTGTAATATGTGAATTTTTCTTTTAAGAACTTTCTCATATTATAGTATTTATTATTTGGAGGGTTTCAACATGAAACAAGGTACAGTAAAATGGTTTAACGCAGAAAAAGGTTTTGGCTTCATCGAAGTTGAAAACGAAGACGACGTGTTCGTACACTTCTCAGCTATCGAAGGAGAAGGATTCAAGTCACTTGACGAAGGTCAACAAGTTGAATTCGAAGTTGTTGAAGGCGACCGTGGCCCACAAGCTGCAAACGTTGTAAAACTAGTCTAATCTAACTAAAACCAAAAATAAAAGAGGCGTCCTAATCGGATAGCCTCTTTTTGCCGTTAATGCCCGTCTACGGATTCTAACTCGGAAGTGACTGTAAAAGAATTACCTTCAGAAGTTTGAATGGCTTCACGTTTCACTTCACCAAAACCTTGGACAAAATATTTTCGGTTAATGGCGTTTTCATCTTGCTTTTCAATGACAATTGCATTTTCAAAAGTTCGGAAAGGGGTCTCAACTATTTCATCAGTTTTGATAATTGTCCAAAGATCGAATGTGGCTCCTTGTTCGAATGGTTTTTGCAAATAAATTCCTATAGGTGTCATCTCGTCTAATTCTTCAATAGAAGGGAATTCGTCTTTAGAATCAACAGCGGCTTCGTCTAACGTGTAGATTTGATGATCAGTCACTTTATATATCTTTCTTAATAATACGCCGCCATTGTTTTCATAAATGATGAAATAATCTTCGTATGGTTGCGCAACCTCTATTGTATAGCTTGCAAATTCATTACCTTCACCTTTATATTGGGCTTTTGTTCCATCTTCTAGAAAGAAATCACGAAGGGGGACGGTTACTTCGTCATTTTGATGGGAAAGGCCTTCGTTTGTGCCTTGCTCACCGCCTTGATTTTTCTGTGCAGTTTCTTTAGAAGTACTATTCGTCTCATCATTTATCAAAACATCATCATTTTTTACTGCCTTATCAGCACAGCCAGTAACTAATAAAGCGAAGGTGAGTACAATGAGTAAGTATTTGGCTTTTTTCAATTTAGCTTCCTCCTTTTATTACGTTATCCCCCGAAATTATAAATTCATACAGATTTTTCAACATAATAGACACCATCCCCAAGGTAACCGTTATAAATTTTTTTCTTTAATAATCATAATCAAAACTATAGTGGATTTGTAGCAAACTTCGAAGTGAATCTGTTCAATTACAAAAAAACGCCTCCCATATCATTAAGGAAGGCGATCATGATTATTTATTTGCTGTTTGTTGTGCTGACCATTCGAGGTATTCTTCATAAGTCATCAGCCTATCGACGATTGTTCCATCTTCACGAATATCAATAATCCGATTAGCGATTGTTTGAATAAACTGATGGTCATGAGATGTAAATACCATTGCACCTTTAAACGCAGTCAACCCATTGTTTAGCGATTGAATGGACTCTAAATCCAAGTGGTTTGTAGGTTCATCCAGTAAAAGGACGTTTGCATTTGTGAGCATCATTTTAGATAGCATGCAGCGTACTTTTTCGCCTCCAGAAAGAACGGAAGGCTTTTTCTTTACTTCTTCTCCAGAGAAGAGCATTCGGCCTAGGAAGCCTCTAAGGAATGTTTCAGTTTCATCTTCAGGGGAATATTGACGTAGCCATTCAACTAAAGTACTCTCGGATCCTTGGAAAAACTCTGAGTTATCAATAGGGAAGTACGCATGTGTTGTCGTAACGCCCCATTTTATTGAACCCGTATCTGGCTCTGTTACTTCCGCTAGAACATCAAGTAAAGCAGACTTTGCAAGTGGGTTACCGAGGAGGATGATTTTATCCTCTCGTCCCATTGAAAAGTTCACGTTATCAAGTAATTTTACGCCATCGATTGTCTTCGAAACATCTTTGACTGTAACAACGTCATTTCCAATTTCACGTCCAATTTGGAAGTTAACATAAGGATAACGTCTTGATGAAGGTTTAATGTCATCAAGCTCAATTTTATCGAGCGTCTTTTTACGTGAAGTCGCTTGTCGAGATTTAGAAGCGTTCGCACTAAATCGGGCAATAAAGGCTTCAAGCTCTTTAATCTTTTCTTCTTTTTTCTTGTTTTGGTCTTGTGCCATTTTAAGGGCAAGTTGACTTGATTCATACCAGAAATCATAGTTTCCTGGGTAGATTTGAATTTTACCAAAATCAAGGTCTGCAATTTGCGTACAAACATTGTTTAGGAAATGTCTGTCGTGAGAAACAACGACAACAGTGTTGTCGAAATCAATTAAGAAATCTTCTAACCAACGAATCGCTTGTAAGTCGAGGTGGTTAGTCGGCTCATCTAGCAGTAAGACATCTGGCTTACCGAATAAAGCTTGAGCGAGAAGAACTTTAACTTTGTCCGCACCTTTTAATTCGGACATTTTTAAATGGTGCATCGATTCAGGAATCCCTAAACCTTGAAGTAAAATCGCTGCTTCAGATTCAGCTTCCCAGCCATTTAAATCAGCAAATTCACCCTCAAGCTCAGCTGCACGCATACCATCTTCGTCAGAAAAATCCTCTTTCATATAAATCGCATTTTTTTCATTCATAATGTCATAAAGTTTTTTATGTCCCATAATGACCGTTTCAAGTACTTCGTTTTCCTCATACTCGAAATGGTTTTGTTTAAGAACGGCCATCCGTTCGTCTGGGTTCATACTTACATTTCCAGTTTGTGGTTCAATTTCGCCTGATAGTACTTTCAAAAACGTTGATTTTCCTGCACCGTTCGCGCCAATTAAGCCGTAACAGTGACCAGGGTTGAATTGTATATTAACATCTTCAAAAAGTTTACGATCCGCAAATTGAAGACTAACATTATTAACTGCAATCATTTGACTCCTCCTAAATTCACAATGCAACAATTATAACATGATTTACTAGTAGAATGGAACGTCTAAAATTTATACTTAGCTACAATCCATAAAACTTAATAACGGAATTGGAAAACTAGCTAGGTTGGCTATGCTAGGTTAAAATAAAAGAGTTAGCTTACATAACGAGATGAACGCTTACGACATTTCCAATGAGAAAGGAACTTATCTATTGTCAGATACGAATAACAAAACAAATAGTATTCTTATTTTAATAACCATCTTTGCAGTTTCAATAAATTTACGGCCCGCAATCACATCAATTGGACCGATGTTAGAAACCATTCGTAATCAACTATCACTGTCTAATGCTCAAGTCAGTTTGCTAACTGCTATTCCAGTCATTGGCATGGGTGTTTTTGCAATGTTATCTCCTATTCTTAACAGATTGTTTGGACTCAAACGTACAATGTATGTCATGCTGATACTAATTGGCCTAATGACTGCATTACGTGGATTTATATCGGGATATTTTATTTTGTTAAGTACCGCACTTATCGTTGGAATCGCAATAGCGATTACTGGCCCTTTATTATCCGCAATGATAAAACAAAATTTCCCTAATCGTGCGGCGTCTGTAATTGGTGTCTATTCATTTGGCATGGGGGTTGGATCTGCGGCAAGTGCGGGACTAACAGCATTTTTCTTTGAATCCACAAAATCTTATCAATTTGCACTGAGCATTTGGTCTGTCCTCGCGATAATCGGCCTGGTTTGTTGGTTTTTGACGATGAGAGGGCATATCGAGGTTAGTCAAAAGAATTCAAACGAAAAAAAAGGTATATCGATGGAAAGTGCTTCACCTTGGAAGTCTAAAAAAGCTTGGCTGTTTTTATTGTTCTTCGGATTACAATCTTCCGCATTCTTTTCAATTATTACTTGGCTTGCACCGATAGCAATTGCTTCTGGGATGACTTTATTGCAGGCAGGGACCTTGTTGAGTGTGATGACAACTGTTCAAATATTTTTGAATATATTAATCCCGCTGGCAATGGAACGTTTTGGTTCACGACGCTTTTGGTTATTATTCATGTTAATATCAGGAATGATTTCGATTGTCTGTTTCTGGACGGGCTTGTATCCATTTATGTGGGTAGGAGCCTTTATTATGGGGATTCCGTTAGGCGGTTTATTTCCGGTCGCATTACTGTTACCGCTGGATAAAACGGAAAACGCACAGGATGCTAACGCCTGGACAGCGATGATGCAGACAGGGGGATTTATGATGGGGGGCTTATTGCCACTGGTCATTGCGCTCGTATATGACTATACAATGAATCATCACTTCACGTTTATCATTATGATGGCACTCTATGTACTGATGCTAATTCTGTCGTTTTTAATTGAGAATAAAGGGCAGGAAATGTCTACGTAAATTCACTGTCCTTTTCTAAAGATTAGTTTTTGGTATTGCATAGAATTAGGTTTGAAATATAACATACAAAAAGGACTTCTCGAGAGAAGTCCTTTTGATTAAGACCAATGTTGCTCAATAAACTCATCACGACCTGAACGTGCCCGGTCTTCAGCATAATGTTCTTTTTCTTTTATGTAGTAATCTTGATGGTATTCTTCCGCACGGTAAAATGTCTCCGCAGGTCGAATTGGGGTGACGATTGGCTTGTTGAATCTACCACTTGCAGCGAGGTTTGCCTTGGAGTGCTCTGCAATTTTCCGATGTTCATCAGAATAATAAAAGATGGCAGTGGAATAGGAATATCCACGGTCATGAAACTGTCCATCTGCGTCAGTCGGATCAATTTGTTGCCAAAATATATCTAGTAACTTCTCATATGGGAAAACAGCAGGGTCAAACGTAATTTCAACAACTTCTAAATGGCCAGAATCGCCTTTCTTCACATCTTCATATGTAGGATTTTCAACATGTCCGCCCATATAGCCCGAGACAACATCAATAATGCCGTCCCATTCTTTGAACGGTTTTACCATACACCAAAAGCAACCACCAGCAAATGCCGCTTTTGCTACTAACTGATTTGTCAATTCACACAACGCCTTTCAACTAATTATTGTCTACCAAACAGTATAACATAAGTGAAATCGTGTAAATATTCATTTGCCTATGTTGACTAAACGGATTGATAGTCGTTCAGACTTCCTGTAACAACAAAAAGAGCGCTTTGTGAAAAGCGCCCTGATCATTTGGAGTGCCTATGAGCGGTTCATTTGAGTAATAATTTTTCCATTAGTAAATATAGCTAGCTCCAATGATGATTAATAAAATGAAAAGCACGACAAGTAGAGCAAATGAGGAACCAACTCCACCTTTGTATTCATTGCCCATTAAGGCCACCACCTTTCGTTAACCTATCCGTAGCATATGCAGTGTAAGTAATGAAAAATGGGGGAATGTCATGGTCAGTCTAAGAAGCAAGTAAAATTATTCATATTGATTGGTTGATTTGTACAAACAATCAATCATTCTAGTTGTCTTTTTCTTGAAGCAAAATGACCAATAAGAATGTTTATCTCATGGTATGATAAAATGGAATAATGAAACCATTCAAAGGTATAGAACGTTCTATGTTAAGAGTTTAATTTATGGGGGAATTACAATGAAAGAGCATCATGATGAGCCTATATTAAGAAGAAGTAGAAAGAAAAGACTGCGCATCGGCCGAGTCATTTTCGCACTCATATTTCTTTTCTTTTTCGTAGCGGGAATTTATTCGCTCATACAATTTAATTTTGGAAAATCTATTGCTGAAGGGAATGACATTAAGCCTGGAACTTTTGAAGCTGATAGTCTGAATCCGAACTTTCCATCTATTGAAAACTATTTGCTCTTAGGTATTGACGATGATGGAAGTGGAAAATCAAGAACCGATACAATGATGGTTTTATCTTGGGATAAAAAAGAAGGTGCTATGCGTGTGATTTCATTTATGCGTGACATCTACGCAGAGATTCCTGGCTATAAATCTTATAAATTAAATACGGCTTATTATTTAGGTGGAGTTCAAACGACGAAAGATACGATTACCGGGATGTTTGGACTACCCATCCATCATTATGCGATTGTAGACTTTGACAATTTTGAGTCGATTATTGATATCGCTTTTCCTAAAGGTGTGGAAATCGATATTCAAAAAGAGATGTCCGAACAAATTGGTGTCACCTTAACACCTGGCTTAAAAAGATTAAATGGACAAGAATTACTAGGCTATGCAAGATTTAGGGCGGATGCAGAAGGTGATTTTGGTCGCGTTGCCCGACAACAGGAAGTGATTGCTGCAATTAAAAAAGAAGCGATGAACCCGACAATGATTCTGCGAGCGCCTAAACTTGTAGGAGCACTTTCAGGATTTATCGAAACAGATTTAACGGCTAAAGATGAGATTGCACGTGTATTGCCAATCATACTCAGTAGAGGTGTCGATGTTGAAACAATGACCGTTCCCGTTAAAGGTAGCTATTCATTCAATTCATATAGCCATGCGGGATCTGTAATTGAAATTAATCTTGAAAAAAATAAAGAAGCCATTGCTACATTTTTAAACATGCCATTAAACTAAATGTTCGGTAGGAAAGAGGGAGGGATATTTATGAATCATAGTGGAAGAGAAGACCGTCAGCAAGTAAATGAAAAAAAGGGGAATCTTATTTCCTTTCTAGGAGGGAAAAGTACACTTTTTGTACTCGTTTCCATCTTACTTATCGGGTTAATTATATTCGTTTTCAAACAAATCCCTTTTGTTTTTTATCCGCTCTCTGTTTTGTTTTCAACAGTTGTATTGCCAGTAATCCTTGCAATGATAGGTTATTATTTACTAAGGCCCGTATTACGTTTATTGGAGAAAGCAAAAATACCGAGAATGTGGGGAATTCTCATTTTATTTCTTGCCACCGCAGGGGTTATTACATTATTAATATTTTTAGTCGTCCCATTTTTAAAGATTCAATTCCATAATCTTGTAGATGATTTCCCAACATATTTTAAAAAGTTGACATTAACGGTTGATCATTTTTTAAGAACGTCAATATTTTCCTCATTTTATGAGAGTTTAGATATTAATCTCGCATCATTAGTTGATAATGCGCCAAGTAATATCGGAAAAACGATTGCGGATGCACTTGGTGGGATTGCGGTCGGGGTCACATCATTTGTTAGCGCACTAACTGGATTTGTTTTAGCAATAGTGACAGTTCCGTTTATTTTGTTTTATTTATTAAAAGATGGCGAGAAATTACCGAAAGTATTTATCAATATGTTGCCGCCTCGTATGAGAGATGACGCCCGAGATATTGTGAAACAAACAGATCATCAAATTAGTTCATACATCCAAGGTCAAATTCTCGTAGCGATTTGTATCGGAATCATGGTATCGATTGGTTTTTTCATTATCGGTATGGATTACGCACTTCTACTAGGTGTGCTAGCTATGTTTACAAGTGTTGTTCCTTACTTAGGCCCATTAATTGCAATTACACCTGCAGTAATAATCGCAGTTGTCACTTCTCCTTTTATGATTGTAAAGCTTGCGATTGTCTGGACGATTGTTCAATTAATTGATGGGAAATTTATTTCTCCGCAAATTATGGGGAAGTCATTACAAATCCATCCGATTACAATTATTTTCGTATTGTTAACGGCGGGCTCATTGTTTGGTGTGGCGGGGGTTATTCTCGGGATTCCAGGATTTGCAGTCCTCAAAGTATTTGTCCAACATTTTTTTAGGTTGTATAAACTTCGCTATAATCGATACATGACAGATAGTGGGTATCAATATAAAGATGTGGAATGATAAATAGGCAACAGTGCACTACCCTGAAATGGATTTCCGAAAAAGGAAGACACGCATCAGTTACTAACAAAAAACTCCCATTTAATTCATTTTAATGGGAGTTTTACTATTTCTAAATCAACTTCAAAAACACGATGTTTATCTTCAGTTATGGCCAAATCAACTGTATAAAATATGTTTGCGTCCCAAATATTTTTTGTCCAACAATATTTTGTGATGGTTTTGCATAAATCCATTCCCAATCCGCATCACTATCCCAAAAACCAAAAGTATCTTCTTCTTTATGCGAAAATATATACTGTGAAAGATCATTCATTGACTGGATATATAAAATGGGTTTCATTTTACGTAATGTTTCAGTCATCGAGGTAAGTATCTCTTGAAAGTTTTCGTCTATGTCACGTAATAGGACATGCACAATGCCGTGACAGCTCGCGCCGCGTCCACAACCTTCCTCATCTATCTTACTTAAATCATAAGAAATAATTTCTGTTTGGCCAGTGCGGAATAATCTTCCTGACCTGTTATGTAAATCATTTTCACAATAACCCTGATTTAAATTGCCGATTGGTGTATCACCTTCGATAAACAACATCCAAGTTCCTTCTTGATATGCAGAACCTTTTCCATCGACAATCACTGCCAATACCATCGCCTTTTGTGTCGTGATGATTTTGCTAATAAGCTTTTCAATTTTCACCATGAATAACCATCCTTTCCGTGTTCATACTTGCCAATGTTTAACTTTTCTATGCGCACACAGTACTCCGTATTATAATCTTTTATTTATTTGGTTAACCTAGAGGTACTGAAAGGAGATTATAGGATGGTCCAATACTTACTTCCAGTTATACTAGGAATCTTCTTTGGATTCACGTCGCGCCTTATGTTACTTCGCACAGATTTTAGGCAATATCCAACCTATCCGCAAGGCCGGCTCATTCACTTATCCTTTGGGTTCATTGCAGCTTTTATCGGTGCCGTCGTAATTCCTGCTGTACTTGAATCAGATTGGACAGCCGTGACCTTCTTTGGACTTGCGGCAACGCAATTTCGGGAAGTTCGAAAAATGGAAAGAGAAACATTAGAGAAAATTGATGAAAGTGAACTTGTGAAACGAGGTACTCCGTTTATTGAAGGGATGGCACAAGCTTTTGAAAGTAGAAATTACTTAGTCATGTTTACGGGGCTTGTGACTTCACTATTTACTGTGTATTCAATTTGGTTTGGAATTATCAGCGGAATTGTTATGCTTTTCGTTTCGAAAGGCAGAATGTCCGGTAACCTTATCTCAAGTATTGCAGATGTCTCAGAAGGGGAGATTCGTTTTGAAGGTCCAACCTTATATGTGGACAATATTGTCATTAAAAATGTCGGTTTAGAACAGACGAGACAAATGATTAAAGACCGAGCAGTTGGAGTCATTCTGACGCCGAATAACCAAAATAGTATTGTTACGCTATCTCATCTTGGACAGCGTCAAGCAATTTTACATCAGGTTGCAACTGTACTAGGTGCATTTTTAGATTCGGGAGAACCAGGACTCATTCCGCTTGCAAAACGAGACTTAGATGATGGTAGAATTGCTTTATTTATTATGCCAAGAGAAAGAGATTTTCAACAAATAAAAACAGTCATTGAGCAAGTTCCAGTGCTAGATAGCGCACTGCGTATGCCACGAGAGGCGGATAAAGGTAAATCATGAAACTTTGCACTAGGGGATGTTTAGAAGGTTGGGATTATATGAGGAGAGGTGGAACTAGATGAGTACAGAGACGGAAATCGTAGCAATTGTTACCACAAAAAAAGAGATGCTACAAGGCGGGGGCGCACCTGTTTTCATTGTCAATGCAAATAAGGAATTGCAAGAAACAGCGATGAACCTAGAAAAGATTTTAGACGCAGAAACCCATGAAATTAGTCCAACGACATTAATACTCGTGGCACGTTAGTCTAATCGAAGCAGAAGTGTAAAGGGAAAAGCGCTCGAATGGTTAACATCGAATACTTCATTGTCCAACAAGTTATCAGGAAATAGAGTCGCAGTGAAAATTGTGTCACAAGCTAGTTTCAAAACATAACGGAAACTGGCTTTTTCTTGTGAAAGAAAAGAAATGCGCACTACATGGATAATAATTCCTCGGAACTTCGCAATAGATCTTTTCATGGAATAAGGTTCACTATTCTTCATAACATTTCCACTATACGAAGGAAAATCGTAAAGGATTTCCCGGGCAACTATTTTTTTCGATAAAATATGACTGGTATGGTGCCTGTCGCTCACTCAAATTGGACACTTTTCAGACAACTCTTACGCCAATCATCTAGGGGATTTTCACTTCCATCGGTACATCATAATCCATAAAAGCATCCTCAAATAATGCTTTGTCTGTTAATTCACGAAAGATGCCGTCGTAATAACCGATAGGAAATGATTGGCCATTTCCCGGGCAACTATTTTTTTCGATAAAAAGCGCGTACTCGAGGGGATAATAAATATAATTTGTCGATTTATCGTATTTGATTGCTTGCAATCAAATCATATTGACATCTAACTTAAATGGTTACTTACCAATATCTAATTAAATTAGGAAATTAGAATAACGATAGCGAGCAAAATGCGCTATTCAAAACACAAGATGACGAGGGATGACTAGAATTTGAAGATCTATCGAGATATTTAATATCGCTTCAATTAATAATGTTATAATTGCCGTACTAATTAGAATAACTTCGAGAAAAAATGCATTCAATAAACCGACCATTTGTGAGGAACTGAACAAGGGGTATTAATTTTTTACGAAAGGAGAAGGGGCATGAGAACTAAAACATTACCGTTTGTCATCATCTTTGTCGCCTTAATCGTAGGTCTTCTAGGATACTTTCTGTTTATGAAAGTATTTATTCCGAATATGATGTGATCATTATCCAAATATCTTATAGAATAATGGATTAGGAGGTGTTTTAATGTTAAAACTTTTGAAACTCTCTTTTTTGATACTCTTTATTCTCCTAACTGGGTGTAGTAGTATTTCCAAATATGATGATCACGAACCAGCAGCGATTGTAAAAGGGAAGGAAATTTCGATTGGTGATTTACGGTTCTTATACCCTGATGACACGGCGCTGGATTATCTTGAGTGGACAATAAATATTGAATTGGTAAAACAGGAAGTAAAAGAAATGGGAATCGATATTCCTGAAAAACTAGAGGTAGACGGTGTTTGGTTTGCTGAACTGCCTCCTAAAAATACAAAAGATGTAGGTGGAAAGCAAATTCGTAAATACGCCGAATCACAAGCAAAAAAATTAAATATGTCACCGGAAAAATTTCAAAAGGAATATGCTAAGAGAATAAATGAACAAAATGTTTATCTCGTTACTTATGTTGAAAAGAAATTAGGGAAAAAAATTAATAGTGAAGAAATGACTGTAGAAATCGATGAAGAGGTACACCACTTATTAAAGGAATTAGTACAGGAGAATAAAGATGAAATTAAAGTGTTAATTAATCGACCTATTCCTTGAACCTATCATGACTAAAGTCACGAGATTCTTGGGGAGAGAGTATACTTGATGAAGCGCTATGGCGCTATCATCAGCGGTTTCTCTTATTTACCAAGCTATCCCCGTAGTTCCTACGGTTATTAGATTTAACACTATACTGGAATATGGATTCGAAGCCCTTCGTTCAAAATGTTTCGACTCGCATTGATATCACGGTCGTGTTCGTTTCGCATCCTGAACACGACCATTTTCGAATATTCAGTGGCTTCTTGCCATCTTGCACACCGCATTCTGAACAAATTTGACTGGATGGAAACCATCTATCAACTTTGATAATCTTTCGACCATACCAGTTAGCTTTATATACTAATTTAGTGATAAAATTGGACCAGGAAACATCAGAAATACTTGTAGCCAGTTTTTTATTGCGCAGCATGCCTCTTGTGTTTAAGTCTTCGATACAGATTACATCGTGGTTTTTGATGATTTCTGTACTTAACTTATTTAAAAAATCGGTACGCTGATTTATTACTTTTTCATGTATTTTTGCGACTTCACGCTTTTGTTTTTGGTAGTTCTTTGCGTCCGCAAGTTTGATTCCATTTTGCTTGGCAACAAGTGCTCGTTTTGACAACTTCCGTTGTTCGCGCTTCAATTTCTTTTCCATTTTCGACGTGAACCGATTGTTGTCAATTCTGCGCCCGTCAGAAAGGATTGCAAAGTCAGTGATTCCTAAATCAATGCCAATAGCGGCATCCGTTTTTGACAGTTCGTAAATTTCCTCTTTACACAAAATAGAAACAAAATATTTCCCGCTGGCATATTTGCGAATCGTCGCATTGAGAATACGGCCTTTCGGTTCCCGGCTTTTTGCGAACTTAACCAACCCTAGTTTTGGAAGCTGAATGTTTTTTCCTTTTAACTCAATATTGTCGTTTACATTTTTCGTTGTATAGCTTTGGACAGGATTGACCTTACTTTTGAATTGAGGTTTTTTATTTTGCTTTTTGAAAAATCGAGAAAAAGCATCAGCTAGATTTTTAAGTGAGGATTGAAGCGCGATACTATCGACTTCTTGTAGCCAAATTGTTTCCTCTTCCTTTTTCATTTTAGGAAGCATGGCAGAACACGCTTGATACGATAACCCTTTGCCAGTTTCCGTGTAGGATTTGTTCCATAGATTCAAAAAATGATTGAATACAAATCTTGAACAGCCAATTGTTTTGGCGATTAAAATTTCTTGTTTTTTATTCGGATAGAGACGAAACTGATAAGCTCTATGTCGAAGCATTCATCCTCACCTCCTAGACTTTTTTCTGGCTTTGTATATACTTTCGTATTTGATCTTCAGTATTTTCACTCACGGTCGCTACAAAGTAACTAGGGTTCCAAAGATGCCCGCCCCACAATTGTTTTTTTAGTTCAGGATGTTTCTTAAATAAGAATCTGGCTGATACCCCTTTAAATGCTTTAACAAAGTTCGGGATATAATGTTGCGGCTTACATTCAATGAGTAAATGGATGTGATCTTTGTCGGTTTCCATTTCAACAATTTTTATATCATTGTCAAATGCGATATGTTTTAACAGTTCCTCTACGTCTACATCTACTTACCCTATTAAAATATCATGCCGGTATTTCACACACTAAACGAGATGGTATTGAATGGAATAGACATATCCACGCCCACGCCCACGCCCATAATGAATTTCAGGTATAGACAACACCTCATTATTTGATTTACATATGTATTGATGGATACCCTTGAACAACGGATTTTAAACGCCTTTACAATCTAATATATATCGGTTGATTAATATAGCTAAAGCTATGCTTAAACTGAAGCCGATTCATCCCACGACTGAAGTCACGGGTGTTCTCGGCTTATTTATAAAGATGACAGAAGTGTACATTATTACTCCAAGATTTTACCAATTGGGGAAGGGGATATGTAATAAATACAGGAATCTATGACAATCATAAATGCCTTCTTTGTTATGAAAGTAGAAATATTTCGTAATGCAGTTTGAACAACAGAGCTGCACCTTAATATTCTTTTTCAAAAGTATTTTTGAATTGCTTATGCTAAGTTAGGATAAAAGAAGAATATCCTAGTATAGCAACCTACTTAATAATCAGTTAATTGAGATTGGATCGAAATTTGACAAATTGTCAACCTTTCTTTTAGGAAGCAGGTAACTGGTAAAGCGAGTTGTGACAGATGACAACATGAGTAATGCCGCGCGTTGTCATATTGTCAATGTGGCGCAAAACAGCAACTCATGCCATTAGATGATTTTAATTTCTGAACATTGACAAATTAACAATTAATTCTTATACTTCTTATAATAGCAATCTATTACTGTTCTGGGAATACATCGAATATCGAAGGGACGGGAGATTATGACTAGTAAGGGAGAAAGAAAAAATTTTGGTGTGTTGTTAAAAAAGTTATTAGAAGAACGTTCAATGTCCATGCGAAAACTTAGCGAACTAACTGAAATTGACACAGCGACAATTTCACGAATTATTAATGGTAAACGAAAAGCAAACCTTCAACATTTAAAGAAAATTGCTGACAGTTTAGATGTTCCAATATCTGAATTAATAAAGGGTTCTAGTCAATCGATTGAACAGGCAAAGTCTGCAATACATGAAAACATAGATGATTTAATTGATATGCTTCAATCAAGTCTAATTAATTCCAATACATATGAAGATGGATTTTCAATTGATCAAGTGGGAAAAGCATTAAAGAACTACGAACAATTTTCACAAACAGAAGAAGGAAAGCACCTTATTTTAAATAGATTTCATGAAAAACTGAAGAACCTCGACAGCATTGGTCCCTTTATTGACCAATTAACGGAGCTTCATGAAATATATCTAAAGAAAGAGGCACAGCCGTCAAAACTTCTTTTAATTGGAAGTGCATTAATTTATTTTATAATGCCGGTAGATGTCATTCCAGATTATATTTTTCCGATAGGATATTTAGATGATGCTATCGCTGTCAAGCTTGTAGCGAAGCAATTATTACAGAAAAAGAATTGAAAACACGAAAAGGGAAGTCCAACTAATTGCTAGAAAGGACTTCCCTATTCTGATTCAGCTAATTTGATAACAAATAATATAGGTTGAATTTCTGCTTGAATAATGTTGCATCATTTTATTCACTTCTATTTAAGCATTGATTGTTTCATCCCAATGCGATTCCGCTTCAACTTTCAGACTATTTATATGCTTTGTTAATGTTTTTGAAAACGTAGGTAAATCACGATTTTTCATCGCTTCAACTAAATCCCAATGATCTTTATGTCTAATGACTGTACTTTCTAGTGAAGTTGAATAAACAACACGGGATAAGGAAACATGTGTATTTAAGGAAAAATAAATTTCCTTCACTCGTGAATTTTCTGCCCATTCAATAAGGAGTTTATGAAATTTCATATCTAAGCTACTATACTCCTCAAAAGGGAAGGGGGTTACTTCAAGTAAAGCATCCATTTGCTTGACGATTTCGTCCCAGATTTGAATTTGTTCCTCGGTTATCGTATCAATGATTTCTTCTGCAGCCCATCTTTCAATCATCAGTCGCGCATCGAGCACTTCTAAAAACTCAGTTAATTTTATTTCGGTCACATATGTGCCTTTTCGTGGAATAACCTCAATTAAACCTTCATGAACTAATTGATTAATGGCATCTTTTACTGGCGATCGACTGACACCAAATGTATCTGCTAACGTTTGAATATCTAGTTTATCGCCGGCTACATACTCACGACTAATAATTTTTTTACGAATAATTTCATATACTTGTTTCGTTAAAGGCGATGTTTCAATTCTGGACATTTTTATTCTTCCTTTACTGATCTTAAGATAATAGTTGTTAATAAGACTTAAGTTTTTACTATTTATATAATTAATCAATTTAAGTATATAGTGAATTCGCATAAAAGAAAATAAAAGTTTACTCGTATTGAAGATTCTTAAAATATAAATAAATAAAATCCTATTGACCTTCAAAAGAAAAGAAGGTAAAGTGTGACATGTAACATTTCACATATCACGTATTGAAAATGGAAACTTTGATGAAAAGGGTTACACGACCTTCCGATTCGTAATAATAGTTAAGAATTCAGAATTGTGGATATGTTTTGATGGTGTATTAGACTTTCTGTTTTTTGAGGAAAAGGCTGCAAATAATGATATCGACTCATATAAAATGTAATCGTTTACGATTTTTGAAAAAACCAGTGAAAGCGATGCCATAGTAGCTTAATAATACAGCATGATCAATCATTTAATCATTAAGGAGTGGGGAAAATGAAAGCGGTTAGAATTCCTGAAGCTAATATCATTGAAGTGATAGATATCCCAGAGCCAGAAATCAAACAAGCGAATGAAGTGAAAGTGAAAATTAAAAGAGTCGGAATTTGTGGATCAGATATGCATATTTATCACGGTACGAATCCGCTTGCGACATATCCAAGAATTGTTGGCCATGAAGTCACAGGGGAAATTGTAGCAATCGGTGCAAATGTTAAGAACGTAGCAATTGGAGATCATGTTGTTGTTGAACCCATCAGTTATTGTGGAACATGCTATGCATGTAAAAATGGAAGACCCAACGTTTGTAAAGAGGTATCTGTTTTTGGTGTGCATGAAGATGGTGGAATGAGAGAGTTTGTTATTTTGTCGGATAAACAAGTACATAAAGTTAACGCCAATATTGACTGGGATGAAGCAGTCATGGCTGAGCCATATACAATTGGTGCACAAGCTACATGGAGAGGAAATGTAGGGGAAGGACAAACAGTCTTTATCCAAGGCGCTGGACCCATTGGGATTACAGTATTAAAAATGGCTAAACTTCGTGGTGCTACCGTTATTATTTCAGATTATACAAATGAAAGATTAGAATTTGCGCAAGAAAACGGAGCAGACTACACGATTAATCCATCAGAAGTTGACGTTGAGGATAAAGTAAACGAAATCACAGACGACGAAGGTGCGAATGTTGTCATTGATGCAGTTGGTTTACCGCAAACTTTCGAACTAAGCGTTAGTGTAGCGTCGGCTGCAGGGAATGTCGTATTACTCGGATTCAATGCGACGCCATCCGCAATTGCTCAAATGCTTATTACGAAAAAAGAGTTAACGATTACAGGCTCAAGACTTCAAACAAATCAATTTGGTAAAGTGGTAGAGCTCATCAACGACGAGAAATTAACACATAATGGTTTAATTACACATAGATTTCCATTAAGTCAAATAAAAGAGGCCTTTGAATTTGTAGAGCAGAACCCTCAATTGGTTAGAAAAGCAGTGATTGAATTTAATTAATACAGTTTATATATGGGAATATTTCTTGCAATAAAAAGTACAAATGCCCAAGGGTTTTGTATTCAACAATTGAAATTAGTTTATTATGAAAAAAGTTAGGGGATAGAAAGAATGCCACTATTAATAGTTGCTTTGGGCATTATTGTTTTGCTCGTGTTAATTATGAAATTTAACTTAAATACATTTATTTCACTCGTAGTTGTTTCATTTCTAATTGCATTTGCTTTAGGGATGCCAATTAATGAAATTGTAAATACGATTCAAGCCGGAATGGGGAATACATTAGGCGGAATTGCCTTAGTGTTTGGATTAGGTGCCATCTTAGGTAAACTAATTGCAGATGCGGGTGGCGCTCAACGTATCGCAGTCACATTAATTGATAAGTTTGGTGAAAAAAGAATTCAGTGGGCGGTACTTGTTGCTGGATTTATTCTAGGGATTGCCCTGTTTTTTGAAGTAGGTCTTGTATTATTAATTCCGATTGTTTATCAAATTTCTAAACAATTAAGGATATCTTTCTTATGGTTAGGACTGCCAATGACGACTGCATTATCAGTAACGCATGCGTTTTTACCACCGCATCCGGGTCCTACAGTTATCGCACAACAATATGGTGCGAATATTGGTTTAGTATTACTTTATGGATTTATTATTGCGATTCCAACTGTTATTTTGGCGGGACCATTATTTACGATTTTTGCTAGAAAATTTGTTCCATCTGCTTTTGAAAGAGAACCAGAAGGCAGTATGGCATCTATCGGTGAAGCAAAGCAGTTTAAATTAGAAGATACGCCTGGATTTGGAATTAGTGCATTTACAGCATTATTCCCTGTTATTTTGATGGCTCTATCTACAATTGTGATATTGCTTGAAGATGCAATGGGATTATCAGGTAATTGGTTCTTCGACTTAGTTGCTTTGATTGGTGCACCGACGACGGTTATGTTACTTTCTGTATTACTAGCGTTAGTAACAATGGGGACAGCTAGAAAGATTCCTATGAAACAACTGATGAAATCCGCTGAAAGTTCTATCGCAGCTATCGGAATGATGTTACTCATTCTTGGAGCTGGTGGTTCATTGAAACAAGTGTTAATTGACGGTGGCGTTGGAGATACGGTTGCTGACCTTTTTGCAGGCAGTACGATATCTCCGTTAATCTTAGCTTGGCTTATCGCTGCGCTTATGCGAATTGCGCAAGGATCTGCAACGGTTGCTGCTTTAACGACAGCTGGTCTTGTGATTCCAATGATGGCGGGCACAGATGTGAACGTAGAACTTATGGTATTAGCCACAGGCGCTGGTAGTATCATCGCTTCCCATGTAAACGATACAGGTTTCTGGATTGTTAAAGAGTCTTTCGGTTTAACGATGAAAGAAACATTTGGGACTTGGACAGTACTTGAAACACTGATTTCAATATTTGGTCTTGCGTTTGTATTAATTTTAAGTATGTTTGTTTAAGGATTAAGAAATAATTTAAAAAAGCTAGTTCCAATTTATTGGGGAACTAGCTTTTTTGTATATCAATTTTTAATGAATAATGAAATCATCATAAAAACGTATAGGATCACTCGAATGTCTCAACCTACAAGTACAATAGAATGGAGGAATATATGTGAGAAAATATATATTCATCGTTGGATTATCAATCATTTTACTTGGAGGTTGTGCAAATGATAAGGACATGAATGAAAAAAATAAAACGCCTACAAAATCAGTTTTTAAAGATAGAGAAGATGCATGGAGAGATTTCGAAGGTCGAGATCTGAATAATCGTATGGGGGAGAATTCGTATAGTGACTACAGTGAAGTGTATCAAGCTGTAGAATGAAGAGATAGTTCGTGAAAATTAACTTCTAATTACATATAAAATGCCCTCTAATGCGAGGGCATTTTATTCGTTAACATTTTTGAACTGTTACTTTCACTGCTAGTTGGTATTGCTTTAAGTTTCTTTAGATGTTTTTTTACTGAAAGCAAGGATTAGAATTAAGCCAAAAATACACGCAGTTCCAAGCCATTGAACTATGCCAAAGGATTCTTGTAACCAAAATACAGTCGCTAGCACTGCCGCTAAAGGTTCCAAAGTGCCTAAAAGACTCGTTTCTTTTGGCAATAAAGATTGTAAGCTTTCTATGTAAAACCAAAAGGCAATCATCGTGCCAAACAAAATAACGAATATTAGGTATACATATGCTTCCATCGGCAAACTACTTAAATCGATTTGCCACGGGGGATGAATAAAACTTAACACAAAACCGCCGATTATCATTGCCCAACCGACCACAACAAGTGAATCATAGTATTTCAATAGTGAAATAGCATACAACGTATAAAAAGCTAACGAAACAGCGGAAAGTACTCCCCAAACAATCGCGGGAAGTGGTACTGAAAGATGACTAATTGAGCCGTTCGTTAATAAGAAAAAGCTACCGACTAAAGCAAGTGTGATTGCGATAACATCATTTCGAGTCAGAACCGTTTTTTTTCTAAGAGTTAAATAAATGATAATCATCGCGGGCGCCAAATACTGTAAGAGAGTTGCTACAGCGGCATTCCCATGTTGAATGGATGCCATATATGTATATTGGACCGCCAACATGCCAAGTAATCCAAAAGTAGTAAGTTGGAAAGCGGTTCGCTTATGTTTCCAAATATCAAGAATCTGATCGCGGTCTTTCATAAAATATTGAACGGATAATAGTAGAAAACCGGCAATTAGTAATCGAGTTGTGACGAGCCAGTTCACTTCGATAGAATAATCTCGAAAAAGTTTTTGCGCAACGGTACCCCCTACACCCCAAAAAATTGCTCCTGTAATGACAAGGATAAAACCCATTTTTCTATTTTGTTGATTTGATGCCAAATACGCCACCTACCATGTATAGTAATAATACCTATTGTAATCGACTTTAAGAAAGATTAATAGTTTCGAAAACGAAGGTAAGTAAAAAGGACCTTTTCGAAAAAACATTTCGAGAAGGTCCGTGTTATTAGATTCTCTTTCTAATCATAAAGTTATCTTCTAGAAGCAACCAATTTTGAGGGAATGGATAGCCGAGTACCCAATAACTGATGCCACGCAAATTATATGCCTTGACTAAATCGAATTTCGCCTGTGCACTGCGAGCATCTTCGAACCATACTTCATGTTGTTGGCCCTCATGATCGGTGTACTGGAAAAAAGGAGATTGTGTTTCTTTATCATATTGAATCGCAGTCCCAAACTCAATTGCCCTGCGAATTGCTTCTTGCTGACTAAATGTTTCCGCTTCTTGGCCTTCAACATGAGGGATGCGCCAGTCGCGCGCATAAATTTGAAAGCCAAAAAATATTTTGTCTCTTGGAATAACTGTAATGGCATAGTCGAGGACTCTTTTGATTTGAGTGATTGGCGATATCGCTTGAGGCGGTCCAAATCGATTACCCCATTCATATGTCATTAATATGACGAAATCAACAATTCTTCCATGCGCTTCGTAATCATGCGCTTCATATAACAAGCCTCGCTGTTCACTACTTACTTTCGGGGCAACAGCAGTGGAGACAAAATATCCTTCAGGGTGGAATCGATCTATCGTTCTCTGCAAAAACTGATTATAGTTTTCACGATCAGATGGTTGGATGTTTTCAAAATCGATATTAATGCCAGCATAGCCTTTATTGTTCATGACAGCTAGTAGATTTGTCAATAATTGATTTTGAACATCAGGATTTGTTAAAAGCGCATGAGCGAGTTCGGTGCCAGTTTCAGTTGCACTGAAGTTCGTTAGGCATAATACGGGAACGACTCTTTCTTCATATGCTGCTCGAATAATTGCAGTGTCGTCCATCTCGTTTAGTGTTCCATCTTCATTAAAACTGTACGTAAAGGGCATACAATACGTAAGGTCTGGCCCAACTTCATGAATTTCATTCGCGCCAACTTCTCCTGGATTGAGTGTATAGGCATTAACATCGATAACAGGCTTTCGAGGTGGAATAGTCAACCTAGTGCCTGGTGAAATCATAGTAGGATTACGAATAAAATTTACTTGTATGATTGATTGTAACGGAACGTTATATCGTGCGGCAATTTGCCATAAGCTTTCTCCTGGTTGAACGATATGTTGTTGGTCCGGTGTTGGGATAACAAGAGCCATCCCAACAACTAGCGCATCTGGATCTTCTAATTCATTCGCGTTTACAATTTGTTCAACTGTCACCTGAAATTGTTGGGCAATTTTTGATAATGTATCTCCACTTTGAGTTACGTAGATCTCCATCTATTTCTCTCCTTAATTCATCGTCTCTAATATGCTATTCTAGAGGAAGGAAAGATATCATGATTCATACATAATAAATGAACATACTTGTAATTTGCGAAGAATAGATGAGATGAAATGAGGGAAAGTGTTGGGTGGAAAAAGTGGAACATCGTTTATTATGTTTTCTACTCCGCATGTGATCGCGATTATGATCATGATTTTTTTAATTCTACTCGTCTGGGTGTCCAGCAAACGCGGGGGGATGAGCCGACAGCGCGGAGAAAGGTTTCAACAGATTTTTGCATTATCATTGTTAGCGATGGAATGGCTTTATTATGTATGGATGGCGATGTCGGGGAAATGGGATGCTCGTTATTCATTACCACTTGAGTTATGCAGTATGAGTTTATATGTTGCAGTAGTCTTATTATGGATGAATAAACGACAACTTTATCCATTTGTATTTTTCGCAGGAGTTGGTGGAGCGCTACAAGCGATTGTTACACCTGATTTAGAACTCGATTTTCCTCATTTTAGATTCTTTCATTTTTTCTATACACATATAGGAATTATTGTCACGGCGTTTTATTTTACATGGGTAAAGGGATATCGGCCTACATTCAAAGGTATTATTCAAACGATGATCACTCTAAATGTGATCGCAATTCTTGTCTATTTATTTAATACCATCGCCAAGAGCAATTATATGTTTTTAAATGGGAAACCTAAAAATGGTAGCTTAATCGATTATTTGGGCCCTTATCCTTGGTATTTACTATCTTTAGAAGGGGTTGCCCTAATTACATTTCTATTGCTGTGGTTACTTTTCAAAAGGAAGCGTCGCTAAAAGACGATATAAGTTCACCAATATAATTTCATTTCTAATATACAACAGCCACTTTTAGATTCTTCACTGAAAATTTCGATGTGGACACTAGAAGGGCTATATGTTGTCTTTACCTTTAAGGTAATTCCAGTAGAAGCAATCAACTCATCAACTTTTTGCTGGTTAGATAATTGCGCTTCATGCATGAGTGTCTGTGCAAAATCTGGGGAATTGAGAATTTTTTCAATCAGTATTTGAGCTTCTTTCAATAAAGCTTTATATTCTTTCGCAGAGGCATTAAATTGGCTCGTATTGACAGGTGGGAATAAATGTTCTTCTGGATTTGGATGTTCATTTTGCAATAAAGGATTATTGTGATGAGCCTTTTGCTCATGATTATCATCGCTTCTATGTTTGCTTGGGAAATTATGGGCAAAACGAGAGAGGTAATGCATAAAATCCTCCAATCCTTATTATTGTTAACGTATACTATGTATAGTGAAAAAATCATATTCATGATGATGACCGGTAAATCGGTTATAATAAAGTAACGAAAGTGATTTAGAAAAGGTGGCGTTGTTACATGTCTCATTCCATACATCAACGAAAAACAGAACATATACAAATTTCATTAGAAGAAAAAGTAACAGGAACTACAATTACGACTGGGTTTGAAAAGGTCGGGTTCGTACATAATGCTTTACCCGAAATCGATTTTAACGAAATAACAATTGAAACGAGTTTTTTACAGCATAACTGTAAAACGCCTTTTTTAATTAGTTCAATGACGGGCGGTGCAAAGTTTGCAGGAACAATCAATCATCATTTGGCAGAGGCAGCCGAGGAAAAAGGCTGGGCATTTGCTTTGGGATCGACGCGTGCAATGATTGAAAGTGAAGCATACCGCTCTTCGTTTCAATTAAGAAAAATTGCGCCGACAATCCCAATCATCGCAAATCTAGGGGCAGTACAATTAAATTACGGTTTTGGTGTAGATGAATGTAAGAAAATAGTAGAGTGGACAGAGTCGAACGCACTCGTATTACATTTAAATAGCATCCAAGAAGTAATTCAACCTGAAGGAGATGTAAATTTTAAAGGGTTATTAAAAAAAATCGAGAAACTGACATCATCCTTATCTGTACCTGTCGGAGTAAAAGAGGTTGGCTGGGGAATTGACGGGCAGACTGCGAAGCAATTAACTGACGTAGGGATCTCTTTTATTGACGTTGCTGGTGCTGGCGGTACTTCGTGGAGTCAAATAGAAAAATACCGCACAACAGAAGACGTTAAAAGAATTGCGGCTGAAGCATTTACGGAGTGGGGGATCCCGACTGTAGATTGTATCCAATCTGTGAGAAGTGAACTGCCACATGTACCAATCATTGCGAGTGGGGGATTAAAAAATGGTGTAGAGGCGGCAAAAGCGATTGCGTTGGGTGCCGATATGGTCGGATTTGGCCGTTCGATTTTGAAAGAAGCGACTGCCTCAACAGAAGAAGTATTAAAAGTAATGGAAACACGAGAATTAGAATTGAAAATTGCGATGTTTGGCATTGGTGCAGAATCCTTAAGAGCATTGAAAGATACAGACCGGGTGACCATTTCTTAATTAAAATAAATGATTATTTTTCGTCAATTTTTTCATCAACCTGTCATTTACTAGATAGAAACGCTTTTCTAGTAAGGAGAGGATTCAAGTGGCGAAAAGAAATCGTGGTAAATCATTAATAAAACTTCCTGCCCGTGGAAGAGGGAACTGTCCAAAATGCAATCGAACAAGAATTAAATTATTGTATCCATACCAAACAGAAAATGGAACGATTGATGTTTGTAAAAAATGTAGGGAAAAGTAGTTAAATTAAACCGTTTTGAGCATTAATTGTCAAAACGGTTTTTTTGAATCTCTTTCGAAAGCATTTGTATCGTACTTACCGAAGAAATGGAAAGGAGTGAGATGAAATTGGCATTCATCGTGAGTCATCAATGGGGCATTTTTATTATAATCGAGATACTTTCACTTGTCTCATTGCTATTATTTGGTGTCTTTCGTTATTTTTTGAATAAACGAAAAGTGAGTACAATCATGATACTTACTTTTATCGCTTTGCTGCTACTAGAAGGACTGCTTGCAATTCTCGTTTATACAGAAACAAATGAAATTTCGACATTTCAAATCGTCGTACTCATTTTTATCCTTTATGCTTGTACATTTGGTGTTCTTGACTTTCTTAAATTGGATCGCTGGATGCGAAAGAAGGTTGGCGAATGGAGAGGAACATCTTTATTAACAGAAAAAGATACTAGGATATTGAAACGACAAAAAAACTCTAAATACGTTGCGAAGAAGTACCGTATTTCTTCAATGACCCATACAGTCATATTTATTGCGGGACAATGGCTGCTATGGAGTTACGGGACGAATCATATGAGTGAAATGCTACCGTATATAAAAGATTGGTCTTGGTTTACAGAGGGAAGGTTTGAAGCGTCCCCTTATGCCAATGAAACAGCTTATCATATTGGCGTCCTATGGATCATCGTGTTTGCTGTTGATTTCATTTATTCGTGGTCGTATACATTATTTCCTAAAAGGAAAATTTAAAACATAACTCAAAAATCAGTTTCAGTTGGATTAATTGAAAGAACGACAATGTCATTCACTGTTAATGGCCAAGTATTTGTTGGTTAAAACAAAATGACACTTTTTTGAAATGAATTATTCTATTATATTGTGGATGATAATTCGAAAAGTATGATGAAAAAAATGTTACGTATTTATTACCCATGTCAAGCTCAAGATAGAAGTAAGGAGGTGGAAGCAATGGCACAAGAAATTTTATGTGAAGTGAGTAATTGTAAGTTTTGGAGTAACGGTAATAAATGTAGCGCAAAATCGATTTATGTTGTGAGCCAAAAAGGAAAACGTGCAAAAAGTAGTGAAGAAACGGACTGTAAAACATTTGTGCCAAGGGATTAGTATTAAAGGCTATTCGTAGTTAACGTAATCTCCATGTGCATTCAAGGAATTTTATTATGGGAGGGAAGTTCATGAAAGAAGAAGAATATAACCTGCTGCCCAAACAAGTTGTGTCAGACAAGGCCATCACTAAAAAAGCGCCGAATATGAAAGAAGAAATTTCTCAAGAGTTGGCTGAAATTGGCAATATGACACCTAAAAAAGAACCAATGACTCCGAATGCTCGAGAGAAAAGTGAGCGAGAAAAGTGGTATAATCAATAATAAGAGGAAGTAACTACTTATAAAAGTAGTTACTTCTTTAAAGACATACACATAATATTATTATGTTCGGGGCGCTGCACTATTATAATGATACATAAAGCTCCACTCCAATTTATATAACTAACGCAATTAATATTGTTATAGTTATCAAGGAAAGAGAAAATATATGAAATAAGGTGATGAAAACATGTGGAAAAATATAAATGGAAAACTCGTTCATGTAACAGATGAATCTAGGGTGAAATTTAGGACAAATATTAGTAAGTCTATTTTAAATAAGTTAAGAGATGTTGCAAAAGAAAATCATACACATGTAAACTATTTACTAGAAACAGGATTAAAAGAGATACTAACACTTGGTGCGATTACGATAGATAAAAAGAAAAGACCAAAAGATCGGGTGCAATATAAAACGACTTACGATCGAGATTTATTAGAAAAAATACGTACTTTTGCAGTGAAAAACAATGTTTATGTAAATGATGTTATAGAATATAGCGTTCGGTTTATTGATATCGAAAATAGTAAAAAACAAGGCCATAAACATCGTATTATAAAAAAAGAGTAATTAAAGCCCAAATTGACTAATGCGAAATATAGTATTAGGAGTACAAACGGATAAAGGGAGGCTGGCGGATGATTGACTATACACTAAAAGTAGAGCAAGAATTAGAGCTTTGGAAACGAAAAATAACCAGGCGGTCTAGTCTTGTAAGTCGAATGTCCAAAAAAACTCAAACAAAAGTGAATACATTCATTCCTGAAAAGGTTCACCATGTCATTTCGGAAAGCGTTAAAAACATGGTGAAAGCAACACTAGTTGGTTCAAACTTTACAACGAGAAAACAGCAGGCAACAGGCTTTAGTCTTTATGAGCGTGATGAATTAATGATGGATAAACTTGTTGCTTTCCGCAAGGCAGCTGTCGTTGAAGGTGCTGGAACGGGAGCTGGAGGAATCTTACTTGGTCTTGCCGATTTTCCATTATTGTTATCCATTAAGATGAAATTTCTCTATGAAGTAGCTGCGGTTTATGGATTTGATACAAACAAATATGAAGAGCGTCTTTTCTTATTGCATGTATTCCAACTCGCTTTTTCAAGCGATGTAATACGAAGAGAGACACTCGCCACGATTGAGAATTGGGAGCAACAAAAATACTTAATTGCTGATATGGACTGGAGAGACTTTCAACAAGAATATCGTGACCATATCGATTTGGTGAAAATGTTTCAGTTAATTCCTGGATTCGGGGCAATCGTAGGCGCATTTGCGAATTATAACTTACTGGATCAACTGGGGGAAACTGCAAAGAACGCCTATCGATTGAGGTATTTAAAAGAGCATCACGGTTTCCGCTAAGTAATCGCGAGAATGGTTGAGTACTTAATGGTTAGAACTAAAAAAACTATACGATTCTATATTTTTCACCCAAATTTTTGCATCGCTTCCATCCGAATTAGCGATATATAAATCTGCTTTTTCATTTGCAATATCACTTTTTCTTAACCAAGTAATTTTATGGATTGCAGATAAAAATATGGGGTTATAATCACCTTCATTTTCTGGCGGTGTCGTTATTTGGATTTGTTTCTGTCCAGTGAGGGTTAAAAAATATAAAGAGGGATCTGGTCGTTCTTCTGCTGAATTTGACCATTCACTTTCGGGCACTCTAGAAACAATCAGTGATGAATCATTGACCCAGGTAAACCCCATTTCCGCATAGTTTTTGGGGGTTAGCTTGACTGATTTCTCTGTAGGGAATTCGGTCACTTTCAAATCCTTATTTTTAAACCCATATACAATCCGTCCGCCGCCAGCAATATAGCCGAGTAAATTAGTCTTGAATGCCCATTTCGGAGTAAACTCAAGGATAACTTCATCAATTACTTCGAATTCTTTGCCATCCGCAGAAATAATCGCTAGCATATCGCTATCCATCGACCATGAAGCAGTCGGGGAAATAATGAAAGAAATCCATTGTTGATTAGGAGAATAAGCAAATTTTTCTGCGCTTATTGAAAGGATTTTAGTATTTCCTATGCCCACTTCTTTTGGAATGACGAATAACTTCTTAACATGTTTTGTCAAATCGGTAATATCCTGATAACCTTCCTCAATCGAAATTGTATAAAGGACTGGGTGTGTCCAACCGTCTGGACGAAGGGAAGCGCTAGAAGAAGCAATAAAGCCTTTGCCGTCCGGATGCCACTCATAATCGTCCACACCTAGTGCAATGTTGTAGAATCCTGATAAATTAGAGATGTTTAATACACCGCCACTATTGAAGGAAATAATATTTTCTATTGGAGACCATTTAGGATTGTACCCATCATAAAAGATTTTACGATGTCTCTCTGTTTCAAGTTCATACACCCAAATTTCATTTTGAGTTTCTAAATTTTCACGTGTGACTTCTTTTTGATAGAGCAGCATTTTTCCATCAAAAGACCATTGTGGTGGATAATTATAAGTCGCTCTTTCATCTGTAATTTTCTGTTCATCCTCATCCACTATTATCCACAAATAGCCGTCTCGACTAAATGCTACTTTTACAAGATGTGAGCTTGCGTCTGAGTGGAGACTGTTAGAAAAAATTAAACAAAGGACTACTAAAGTTTTTATGCTCAATCTCATATAAATCACCTCTTATTCCTTATCTTTTCCCATTAAGAGCAAAATACGCTTGTACCATATTCTTTTTTTATGAATACAGCGCTTTTAATGGTCGTTTTATTTTGGTAGTATAGTTTTGATCGCAATAACCAGATTATGACGAATTGCTGTTACTTCATACAAAAGAGAATAATTGTATTCATGACTCTATGAGTATTTACTATTCCAAATAATTTTAATAATAGTTTATTAGTAATGGGAGAGATTTTTTTACTTTTATATGATAATGTTTTATTAAGGAAATTATTAGGAAAATTTGGTAAATCATTTAAATGTACAGTAAATGATCAATACCATCTGTTGTAAAAAGGGAGAACGAAGTGGGGGAATTTATATGCAAGAGCAAACATTAGACCGCGGTCTAAAAAATAGGCATGTGCAGCTTATCGCGATTGGTGGGGCAATCGGGACAGGGTTGTTTTTAGGTGCAGGTAAATCAATACATTTAACTGGACCTTCTATCTTATTTGCCTACATCATTACAGGTATAATTGGCTTTCTCATTATGAGAGCGCTTGGCGAGTTATTATTATCGAACTTGAACTATAATTCATTTGTAGATTTTGTTCAAGATTATTTTGGCAATATGGCCGCCTTTATTACAGGATGGACGTATTGGTTTTGTTGGGTTTCAATCGCAATGGCAGACTTAACAGCTGTTGGCATATATATTCAGTATTGGTTTCCAACTGTTCCACAATGGATGCCTGCGTTAATTGCGCTTGTTGTTTTATTATTTATGAACTTAGCGACTGTTAAGCTGTTCGGTGAGATGGAATTCTGGTTTGCGCTAATCAAAGTCATTGCCATTCTAGCGTTGATTGTCGTTGGCTTGTATATGATTTTCACTGGTTTTACGAGTAACGTTGGAACAGCTAGTTTTACTAATTTATGGTCACATGATGGGATGTTCCCAAATGGGGCTTATGGATTTATTCTGTCCTTTCAAATGGTTGTATTCGCGTTCGCAGGCATTGAACTCGTTGGTTTAACAGCTAGCGAGACAAAGAATCCTGAAAAAGTGATTCCGCAAGCAATCAATAATATTCCGATTAGAATACTAATCTTCTACATAGGATCACTCGCCGTCATTATGAGTATTTATCCATGGTATGAAGTGAGTCCTACTGAAAGCCCGTTTGTAAGGGTTTTTGCGGCAATCGGAATTTTAGGTGCAGCTGGCGTTATAAACTTTGTCGTTTTAACATCCGCAGCTTCTGCCGGTAATAGTGCGATTTTTAGTACGAGTCGTATGATGTATGGGCTTGGTAAAACGAATAATGCACCTGCGACAATGACAAAACTTACAAAGACTAAAGTGCCTGCAAATGCATTATTAACATCAACCGCCGTCATTTTAATTTCAGTTGTTTTGAACTACGTCATGCCGGAAAACGTATTTACGCTTATTACAAGTATTGCAACCGTATGTTTCATATTCATTTGGGGTATTATCGTTTTAAGTCATATGAAATACCGTAAAACTAGACCTGAATTGGCGAAGAAAAGTATATTTAAATTGCCGCTTTTTCCAATTACAAACTACTTAATTTTAGCTTTTCTTTTATTTGTAGCTGTTGTTCTCGGGCTTGCTGACGATACGCGTATTGCTTTATTCTTCACACCTGTATGGTTTTGTTTATTGATTGGAATTTATAAGTTCCGCGTTAGCAAAATGCAGGCCTATCCAGTTAATAAATTCGCGGATAAAAAGGAATAAAGCCGGTATTTTATTATAAACTTATCACATCAGTCGTTCGATCTATAGACATCGAACGACTTTTTAGTTTCAAGTTTTGAATACAAGTCATGATTGGCTATTAAAAAGCATGGAGAATTCGAATGAATCGTCAATAAGAAGCGTTAAAAATAATGATTGCAGTAGCCAGAGGAATGAGTTAGGTACAAAAATATAAGTCACTAATTCTTAACAACCGCACATTCAGTACAAAGTTTATGGTAAACTAATTTTTATATACAAATACATAGAAGGGAAGTAATAGATTGAGAATCGAACCTTCACAAAAAATGTCAATTTTCAAACCTGCCATTTTCGGAGAATTAAAAGCAGCGGCAGAACGCAAAAAAGAAAAAGGTACTGAAATTATTAACTTGAGTTTAGGAAGCCCCGACTTGCCTCCAGCTGAACAAGTAAGACAAGTGCTTTCAGATAAAAGTGCCTTGGAAAATTCATACGGTTATACGCTTGGGGGAACGAAACGTTTTCATGATGCTGTCGCGAATTATTATAAAAGACGATCAAACGTAATACTGGATCCAGATACTGAAATTTTAAAAACGATGGGTTCTCAAGAAGGGCTTGTCCATCTGCCTTTCGCCTTTTGTGATGAAGGGGATATTGTGTTAACGACTAATCCTGCTTATGTTGCCTACGAAGCGGGGATAAAATTAGCAGGAGCACTTCCCTATGAAATGCCTTTACGCGCGGAAAATAACTTCTTGCCTGATTTAGATGCCATTCCAGAAGACATCGCGCAAAAAGCGAAAATGCTAATTTTAAATTTACCAGGGAACCCGGTACCATCCATGCCAACAACAGCATTTTTTGAGAAAGTAATCGCTTTTGCTAAGAAATATAATATTATCGTTTTGCACGATGCAGCTTATTCTGAGTTTTATTTCAAAGGAGATCGACCTTTTAGCTTTCTTTCGATACCTGGCGCTAAAGATGTCGGAATTGAAATTAATTCACTGTCTAAAAGTTTTAGTTTAGCAGGGGCACGAATCGCTTATATGGTAGGGAATGCAGAAGTCATTCGCATTATGAAAGAATTCAAATCTAATCTAGACTATGGAACATTCGAGCCTATTCAAGAAGCAGGCGCAATGGCTTTGGATAATGCTGAAGAAATTACAGAACGCTTACGACAAACTTTTAAACAACGCCATCTAACATTAACAGATGGACTAAAAAGAATCGGTTGGACCGTCACACCTTCAGATGGCGGCATGTTTGTATGGGCAAAGTACCCGTATGAGATGAATGATATCGATTTTGTATTCGAAGTGATTGCACAAGCTGGGGTCGTGATGGTTCCTGGCAGCATATTCGGATCTGAAGGAAAAGGCTATGTCCGCATCGCACTCGTTCAAGAAGTGACTGCATTAGAACAAGCAGTCGAACGATTAGCAAATTTGAAGATTTTATCAGAAGTGGAATGATGAGGAATTCTTAGATGGTAAAGGTATTTGGTCGAATTGTCGACAATCAGACACGATGCAAACATTACCATACAGATAAGGATATTGTCGCCATCAAATTTAAATGTTGCAATAAATATTATCCTTGCTACAAGTGTCACGAAGAGTTAGAGCATCATCCGATTGCTGTATGGCCAAAAGATGAATTTAATGAAAAAGCGATTCTTTGTGGTGTTTGTAGAAGAGAACATACAATTAATGAATATCTCTCTATAAATCATTGTTTATCCTGTGAATCATCTTTCAATGAAAGATGCGCTCATCATTATTATCTTTACTTTGAAGTGAAGAACAATAACTATTGCAATTAAATTTTAAGAACTATTTCCATAAATGAAACTAAACCCCTAAAGGGAATTAGCTATTCCAATAGGTCGCCTGATGCTCTAATATCGGCGACCTATTTTTATTGTACAATGCATCTTGCGTACTATGGTTAAATCTCCAGGAGTATAACGCGTCTCTATTTATAATAGGATTCCTTGAACAATCAGTCCAAGCACCAATCCTAGGAAGATGGAAGACAATGTACCTAACAAAAAATATTCTGCCCAGTTTCGATCATCGAGCTGTTTGAATCGTGCAATTGACTTTGCAGCAATTATGAATGCGATAGATGGGTATGCCCCAATGACCGTTAAAACAATAACGAGTAATCTTTCTAAATAACCGATTAGCTTGCCACGCGAGCGAAGCGGGGTAGAGTATGTATAGTAATGATATTCTTCCGTAAAACTACTTTCCATTTTAGGCCGAATTCTGTCTTTCGCTTCAATCATTTGACTTTTAAGTGTCAGTTCCCCCTCAAAATTTGCTAGTTCGGATGGCAAAGAACCAACGATAAATTTTACGATATGGCCACTAACACTCGTCGCTAAAATAAAAATGATTACGACAAAAAATAATGTGTTTATTGTACTCAATCTGCCTGTCCCAAATAATTCTATCAAGCTTTCAAGTAATTCTGTGACTGGCATGTGAAAGAATAGGTTACACGCGAAAAGAATCATTAATACATGTAAAAGTTGATCGAACAAGAAAAATCCAAGTTTGCTCAAATTGTCATTTGTCGGTCGTTTAATCGAATCTACTAGTTTAATTTTCAGTAAATCAATTAACAAGTGAGTGAAACAAATGAATAGTATAGGGAAAATGAAATAGCCTATAAAATCACTAAACGCGTATTGATAACGCCAAATAATAGCAAGTGCAACGCCCGCTGTTAAGACATGATGAAAGATATGTTTCTTTATATGCTTTATTTTATTATTCACCATTATGTCTGTCTGCAGCCAAAAATCAGCAATTAAATGTGCGAGAAGCAATAATAAAACGGTCATTTCGAGCTCCTTTCCCAAGGAAAATACTCTTGGAGTCGATTGGTTATCTCATGTCTAATATTTTTTTGTAGTGTAGCAATTTGATGATCGGCAGTATTCTGTTCTAATGAATTCAACACATTGACAATGTCGTGAAAAGTGTTCAAAATCAACTCAGCTTTACCTTTTTTCATATGACTTGAGATGGTTGAGGTTGTTCTTCCCAGATATTTGCTTACTTTATTTTGTTGGCCCACAATCAAATACAATGAACAAACGAGGGACTGTATATCTGTTTGTTCGTTAATTTGTTCCTGTTTTAAAGTTAAGCTCGTATTGAATAATGTTTCGAATTGCTTGCTAAAAACTTCGTAACTATTTCCATTAGATAAACCTGGTAGTGCAAAGCGAAATTGCATTCGGACTTGTTGGCTTTTTAGAATTTCATTGGCCTTTCTAGCCTGTTTCATTAATGGATGTATCCAAGTTTCGATATTCAACGAGTCGATGTCATCATCTATCTCCCCAAATGAAAGACCAAAATATGGTTTATGTTCAGGGTATTTCCAAATACGACTTAAATAGAATGCAAGCGTATAGGCGGTTGCATAACCCCTACATACAACGACTAGTTCATCTCCAGCACGGTGAGAAACGTGAATAGGACCCGCCTTTTCTGTCCAGTCTTTAAGATTAACTACTACTTCTTGGAGATACGCACTCAATTCGCTCCCGACATTTTTTTTAGACGAGCGACTAACGTCCATGATGAAAACTGAGATTTCATTCGACATGCAAAAACAGCTCCTTCCTAATTGATTACACGAACAAGTTCGATTATATAGTCGAATATATCAAAAGTTCGATGATATCGTCAAACTTTATGAGAGTTCGATGATGTAAGCTTATATGAAATTCAAGTTTGTTTAATTTAAGCATGCGAACTACAGGGTAATAGCCTTTAGAGGCAAGAACCATATTGGAAATAAATATTGAATTTCAGCTAGAGCCGTGTATTAACTACTTGAGGATGGCGGGATGGTAGTATGTCATGTAAAATAAAAATCGATTACATATATATGGGAGGAAAGAAACATGACACAAACTCATGCAAGAAAACTGACTGCAGATCAAAGTGAAGATTTATTAAATAAATTAAAGAATCGTTTTGAAAAAAATATGGACCGTCACGAGGGACTTGATTGGGATCAAATTGAAGAGAAATTAGCAGCAAATCCTGAAAAATTATGGTCGCTTCATGAAATGGAGCATACAGGCGGAGAACCAGATGTTGTTGGCCTAGATAAAGAAACAGGTGAATACATTTTTTATGACTGTTCAAAAGAAAGTCCAAAAGGGCGCAGAAGTGTGTGTTATGACCGTGAAGCATTAGAGTCAAGAAAGAAGCATAAACCGGAAAATAACGCAATGGATATGGCTGCAGACATGGGCATTGAAATTTTAACAGAAGAACAGTATCGTCAGTTACAAAGCCTTGGAAATTTTGATATGAAATCTTCAAGTTGGGTAAAAACGCCAGATAAAATTAGAGAACTTGGTGGTGCGATTTTTTGTGATTATCGCTACGATACTGTTTTTGTTTATCATAACGGAGCGGAATCCTATTATGCTGCAAGAGGTTTCCGCGGCTCACTAAGAGTTTAAGTCATTTAAATAAAAAACGGCCTTTGCTAGATGATAGCGATGGCCGTTTTTTGTATTTTTTTGAAAAGTATTCCTAAGTTTATTACATAATATTAACTTGCTATTTTAATAAATATATGTAAATATAGGTGTCAAGACAGTGGTGTGGTTAAAAGTATTTTGATTGTTATCATTGGAAAACTGTCTGACGAATTGTGAAGGTTTTCACAACGAAAGGGAGATGGGTTATGAATCAATTAAAATTACGAACACAATTACAAGCCTTTTTATTGGAGGATATTGGTGATCAGGATATTACTAGCCAAACGATTTTCCCACTAACGGAGATAGGAAAAGGCGTGTTCATTGCCAAGGAAGATGGAATTATTGCGGGTCTAGGGGTTATTAAAGAAGCTTATCATTTATTAGACCGTTCTATTCAAGTGACTGAATATCTTAAAGACGGCGATGCGGTGACATGTGGGGATATAATTGCGGAAGTGACGGGGCCAATCGCACATTTACTTACGGGGGAAAGGGTCATATTAAATCTCATGCAGCGGATGAGCGGTATTGCGACAGTTGTAAATGAAAGCGTGGCAATGCTAGATGATTCTTCCATTCAAATTTGTGATACAAGAAAGACGATTCCAGGACTGCGTATGTTTGATAAATATGCCGTCGTAAGCGGTGGCGGAAAAAATCACAGGCAAGGATTATATGATGGCGTTATGATTAAAGATAATCATATTGCATTTGCAGGTTCTATTACGAAAGCAGTGCAGTGCGTGCGAGATAAAATTGGCCATATGGTAAAAATTGAAGTAGAAACAGAAACGAAAGAAGAAGTACTGGAAGCAGTTGAAGCAGGAGCCGACGTGATTATGTTTGATAATCGAACACCTGAAGAAGTGAAGGAGTTTGTTCAGTATGTGCCAGAAACCATCATCACAGAGGCTTCGGGTGGAATTACAATGGAAAATTTGGCAACTTACCATGGAACTGGTGTCAATTACATATCATTAGGTTTTTTAACACATTCGGTTAAAGCACTCGATATTAGTTTACAAGTCTTAGAAGAAAATAATCGGATTGAAAGAGGAAGTATACGATGAAACGAAACTTCATTTTACTTACTATGTTATTCAGCATTTTGTTTATCGTCGCGTGCAGTAATGAGAAAGCAGTACATAATGGAGAATCAGAGAAGGGAGTTACATCTCAATCATTACAAACAACAATCATTGGTGGACGTACAGGGGGGGCATGGTCTGTATTTACGGAAGGGGTAGCTGAATCTATCCGTAGAGAAAACAAGGGAGCAATCGTGACTGTCGAGCCCGGCGGAATTGTGGAAAATCCACCGACTATCGGAACAAATGCTGTTTCATTTGGTATTTCTTATGCGATGACTGCCTATGCGGCCTATACAGGCGCGGAGCCCTATGACGAGGCGTATGAAGATATCCGCGCCATTAGTGTCGTAATCCCTGGGAATTACTATCAATTTATTGCTAGGGTCGATACACCATATGAGACATTTGATGACATCATTAATCAAAAAGCTCCCATTCGATTGGCCGTGGATCAGCAAGGTTCAGCGGGGGAAATAATAACAAGAAATATCTTAAAAGAATATAACGTTACTTATGAAGACATTATTTCCTGGGGCGGTTCTGTTGATCACCTAAGTGATTCCAAAACATTTGAACTGATGGCCGATAAACGAATTGATGCTACTGGAGATGCTGTATCAGTCCCTTCAAGCGGTATGATTGAAGCTTCTACTACGATTGATTTAAAAATGCTTTCATTCGATAAAGAAGTGATGCAGGCGGTATCGGACAATCTTGGAATGGCAACTGGGACAATTCAAGCGGGTAGCTATGATTTTTTAGAAGACGATATCGATACATTGTATACGCCAGCGATTTTAATTGTTCATAAGGATGTACCGGAAGAGGAAGTCTATCAAATCACAAAAGCAATCTATAATAACTTTGATTATCTTGGGACCGTACATGAAGAATTTAAAAATTTAACAGCTGACAATATGATGGAAGTTGGGCAAGTACCCCTTCATCCTGGCGCAGAGAAGTTTTTCAAGGAAGCGGGCATGCTTAACTAAGATAAGCATGAATCTCTTAAGGAAGTGGATTGTGTCGTGAACATTAAAAATAGATTTATCGGATGGTTTACTGAAGGAGAAAAGCGAGAATTATCGAATGTTCATCTAACGATATTTACTCTCCTTGCATTTTCATTAGCGATTTTTCAAATTTGGTCTGTTGTCTGGGGTAAACTAAATCCTATGAATCAAATGGCAATTCATCTGGCATTTATTTTAAGCCTTACATTTTTGATATACAGCTATTCTAAAAATACCGGTTTAACACGACCGACGATTATCGATTATGTTTCTGCCATATTGGCTTTTGCGGCGGGGATTTATTTCACCCTTCATGCGGACCGCTTTGCTGTAAGAATTCCAATTATGGAGCCATTAACGAACTTTGACTTGTTTTTTGGCTTGGTGTTTGTGCTTCTGAGTATTGAAGCTGCACGAAGAACGATTGGCTATCCTATTATTGTGATTGTCTTCGTTGGCATTGGTTATGCATTATGGGGCCATAGATTAGAAGGCCTTATGTGGCATCGGGCATTTTCGCCTGTAGATGTATTAGATGAATTGGCATTTAGCTTTAATGGTTTGTGGGGGTCGCCCATTTCCGTTGCAGCATCATTCGTATTTATGTTCATGTTGTTTGGTGCATTTTTAAATAAGGCAGGGGCTGGCGAGTTCTTTTTCAAACTTTCTACAGCTGTTGCAGGAAGAACAAAGGGTGGAACCGCAAAAGTTGCTGTACTTGCTAGTACATTTTTTGGTTCTATATCTGGAAGCCCAACAGCAAATGTTGTGACAACTGGATCTTTCACAATTCCTGTCAGTAAGAAAACCGGTTACAAACCATCCTTTGCCGCAGCAGTGGAAGCATCCGCCTCTACAGGTGGAAGTATATTACCACCGATTATGGGTTCATCTGCCTTTCTAATGGCAGCCGTTACACAAGTGCCCTATGGATTCATCGTGATGGCTGCGATTATTCCTGGAATTCTTTATTATGCCTCTTTGTTAACGATGGTTCATTTCGAAGCACTTCGACTAGATTTACCCCGAGCTGCTAAGGAGGATATTCCAAAGATTTCTACAGTCTTAAGGGAAGGATGGTTCTATTTTATTCCTTTACTTGTATTGGTCTTTTTTCTAATGCAAGGGTATAGTGCTTCTAGAACAGGATTCTACGGCATCATTTCTATCGTCATTGTTAGTTGGTTCCGTAAAAAGACACGTATGGGGTTAAAAGAAATTATCAATGCGATGATTGATGGTGCAAAATCAGCTATCCCTGTTTCAACGGCATGTGCTGTAGCAGGATTAGTCATAGCGGGGATTATGTCGACGGGTCTTGGCGGAAAGTTAACGAGTATTGTTCTTAGTTTAACTGAAGGGATGTTATTCCCTACTTTAATACTCGTTATGCTCATTTGTATCATTTTAGGAATGGGGATGCCTGTTGCAGCAGCATATATATTAACTGCAATGCTAGCGGCACCGGCATTAATTGAATTAGGTGTTTCGACGATGTCTGCCCATTTGTTCATTGTGTATTTTTCTATCTTTTCAGCAATCACTCCACCCGTTGCGGTCGCAGCCTTTGCCGCCGCAGGGATTTCTGGTAGTAACCCGAACCGAGTAGGACTGGAAGCTGTTCGTCTAGGTTTAGTCGGTTTTATTGTTCCATTTATGTTTGTTTTTGAACCTTCACTATTGATGGACGGGGCGCCGGGGGAAATCATTATCTCGATCTTAACCGCATTGATAGGTGTGATTATACTAGCTGCTGGTGTAATTGGTTGGTTAATTACAAAGGCTACAATTGTGGAACGCATCGCACTCATTGCTGGTGGACTTCTCACAATTTACCCGGGTTTATTATCCGATGGGATCGGTGTGGTGCTGATTATTTCAATCTTGTTTATTCAACGAAGACGCGAGATTAAGATAATAAAGATTGATCGTAGAAGACCAATGGAAAAAAGGGGACTGAAAGGGACAGATTCTATTGGAGTTGAGAGTTAACGATAAAGACCTTTCCAAAAATCATCCACTAGAGGCTTCATTGCCTAGAGTGGATGATTTTTCTATTCTGATTTTTACTATCCGTTTATCTATTAATTCGTCCCTAATCTTCAAACATGTATATAACTAGCGTCTTCATGCTGCATAATCATGACCATCATGCCGATCTTTTAGTGTCCTTAAGCGGCGGAATCAGAAAGTAAAAATGGCCTTTTCTAACCTCCGGAACAATTGTTCTATTCGGGTTTAAACTCTTATATAATTAATAAAGTCAATTACCATGATTAAAGAGTCGGATGAAACAGATATTAAACGCATTAATTTAAATCCATTTCTCCGTACAATATACTTTCTTCTTTGTTGCATCTAACTTTACCTTCTTACCGATTGCTAAAGGATGCATAGGATGTGTATGACAACAATCAAAATCAGCTAAAATCGGAATATCTTTTCCGTCAAGTTGCTCTAATAATATTTCCAGTGGTTTTCTTCCTGTTCCTAGATCATCATATTGTTCATGTTTACCTAAAATAATGCCTGCTACTTTGTCAAATACACCATGCAGCTTTAACATGGCAAAATTTTTCTCAACGGTCGAAGCATTTTTCATACAATCCTCAAGCAATAAAATATCTCCATTCTAAAAAATGTTTAGCCCGCAAGTAACGTTTATTTGCCGTGACAGTTGCAGGAGATGAAGGTGAATAAACGCCAATTTTGTCACCTATTTTAAGCCGTTGTATCATATTTGACTCCTCTCTACATTTCTTTTTTTAATTCTCTTCTTATCTATCATATATGGTTTTAGATATTTTCTGAAAACTGGATTCCTTATGTTATAATATACTTCAATTGTGAGTATTCAACAAATGAGAGCGATTCCTAACAAATAGTGCGACCACCTGAAATATAAGTGCCAGATTGGTGCAATCCTAGAACGGAGATGAAAGAAATGTCTAATCAAACAAGATTTAATCTCTCGGTTGTTGTTGCCATTCTTTTAGTCACGAATTCTATTATTGCTTTTAACTATAACCAGCCTTTGAAATGGCTATGGTTGATAGTAGCTTTCTTCAGTGCTTTTAATCTTTTTTATTTCTATAAAAGAAAACAAAATCAGAGCAATTAACCTAACTATTTAATCCACATCACCGGGCTTGAGTTTTGAGACAAGCCAAGATGGGATCAACGCTGAATGGAGGAAGAAAAATGCGATTAGAAACAGAGCGGTTGCTATTAAAACCATATAAACATGAATTTGCAGATGTTATATATCCAGTAGTGTCACAGGCGGAATTTGCAGTTTTTACAAAGGGAAATCCAGAGAAATACATAGGAAATTGCGGTCTGGTCAGTATTTCCAACAGTCATCAAAAGGCAGAAATCGCCTATTTTATTGATAAGAATGAGTGGGGGAAAGGGTACGCAACTGAAGTAGCGTCTTTTATGATTGGATACGGTTTTGAAAAACTTGGATTAGAGCGTATATACGGACGCTGTATGTCCAGAAATCCCGCCTCTAGAAAAGTAATGGAAAAGATAGGTTTTCAATTTGAAGGAACATTAAGGCATGACGTTAAAAAAGGGCGAGAGTTTGAGGATTTGGATTTATTAAGTATATTACGATCGGATTTTGAAGAATTATATGGAGTTTAAGGGGGATATCCATGAAAGTTGACTTCGGTAATGTCGCAAAAAATTACGCTAGATTTAGAAATAATTTACCTTCTGAACTATTGGAGGGCTTAAAACTGAGAGGAATTGTATTTAATGACAAAAAGGTCACAGATTTAGGTTCTGGGTCAGGCGTATTATGTAGGGCTCTACAACAGGAAGGGGCATCTGTTGTTGGCGTGGAACCGTCGATAGAACTAATAGAAGAAGCCAAAGAAATTGATAATGAGGAAGGATATATGATTGAGTATAAAAATACTTACTCAGAGGCTACGTCCTTACCTGATAACACATATGATCTTATAACAGTATTAAGAGCTTGGCATTGGTTTGATGCCGAAAAGACCCTTTCTGAAATTAAAAGAATTTTAAAAGAAGACGGATCACTGATTATTATGGATTCAGGATTTTTATCAAAAAGTAAAGTTGTAAAAGACACACTTGACATGATTAAAAATCATATGCCTTAAGGTGAACTGCAATCTGCAGGTTCCAAATCCAAAGCAAAACAGATGATTAACAGCTTTCCTGTTGAATGGTTTCAGGAATGGCGGGAACATCAATTTGATTTACAAGACACTTATAAGTTTCACTACAACGTAACTTTTTCAAATGAAGAATGGTGCGGAAGAGTCGGTTCTCTTTCTTGGCTATCTGGTTTTAATGAAGCAGAGAGAGAGAATATTCTAGATGAACTTCTGACTTATTTAGAGAAGGAGTACAAAGGAGTTAAACATAATATTGAACACGGGTGCTATGTGGCAGTATTATATCGTCTTTGATGAAGCTAGACATGGCAGATGGTTTAAATGGTATTTGAAAAGCGAGAAAACGTTGTAGGATATCGCATGGGGGTTATAAAATGAACAATCATATTAAATGGGTTGATAATCAGCATAAACAAGCAGGACCTGCTATACAAGAATTGCTCAGTTTCTCTGAAAAAGAAATGGAAAAAGCTTTCAACTTTCATACTAGTATACCCGGATATGAATTTACTTCACTTCATTCTTTATCTGGCCTCTCAGATTGTTTAGGACTAAAAGGTGTTTATATAAAAGACGAATCAAAACGGTTTGGACTGAATGCTTTTAAAGGGTTAGGGGCTTCCTATGCGATAGCCTCTCATTTTGCTGAGAAACTTTCGCTTAATCAAAACGAAATAAGTTTTCCAATATTATTAGAACATGTTAACAGTTTACCAAAATCCACATTTGCAACAGTTACTGCGGGGAATCATGGGAGGGGCGTAGCATGGGCCGCAAATCTCTTTGGGCAGCAAGCAAAGGTTTATTTACCAAAAGGCTCTTCAACAATGCGTTTAAAGGCAATTCAAGAACTTGGTGCAGATGCGCAAATTACAGATATGAATTATGACGATACGGTTCAACATATCGCAAGCGTTGCCAAAGAGAATAACTGGATTCTTGTTCAGGATACTGCTTGGGAAGGGTATGAAAAGACTCCTCTTGCTATCATGCAAGGCTATACAACAATTGTTGCGGAGATAGTAGAACAATTATCATTTCGTGAGATTTCCCATGTTTTTCTTCAAGCTGGAGTAGGTTCGTTTGCTGGAGCCATCGCCGCCGCTATTTCTCACTCAGCGTCAGATTCGGCCCCTAAGATCATAATAGTTGAACCGTCAGAGGCGGATTGTTTTTATCAATCTGCACAAAGCACAACAGGAGAAGCGCAACGTGTATATGGGAATCTTTCTACGATGATGGCGGGACTTGCATGTGGAGAACCTAACCCAATTGGATGGGAAATCTTAAAAAGAACTAGTGACTATTTCTTCTCTTGTGATGACTCAATTAGTGCAAAGGGAATGCGCGTTTTAAGTTCACCTGTTCATCATGATGTCAAAATCATCTCTGGGGAATCTGGGGCGGTACCATTAGGTTTATTACATGAATTAATGACAATTGATCAATTAAATGAAATTAAGTATCGTCTAGGACTTGATGATTCTTCTAGTATTTTAATCATTAATACTGAAGGTGACACCGATCCAGTTAATTATAAAACAATAATCCAAAATACATAACATTATTTATTTTGACTAGCGGGGAATCTAATATGATTGATTCCTCGCTAGTTAATGCATTTTGGGGAATCTCTATATCAGTCTATCAAATTATATTTTTTCATAATCATTGATAATGAGAATAATCAACCCTAAAATGCCCTTTTTCAAGGCGCGGAACACTTGTTCTTGCCGAAGGTTTTTAGTCAATAAAATTAGGAGGTGATTAATAATGTTTAACTATGCTATAGACGAAGACACTGAATTAAAACTATTGGATGAGTGTGATGCAGGACGTTTATTTTTACTAATTGATTCCTCCATGGAGACCTTACGCAATTGGCTGTCTTGGATAGATCGCACCAAAGCGATAGATGATACAAGGGCCTATATTAAAGATACATTGCAGCATGCTGATAATAACGATGGTTTTCAGGCGGGAATTTGGCATAAAGGGGAATTAGCTGGCGTAGTGGGATACTATTAATAGGTCAAATGAATCTACCTCAATTGATCCTGGCTTGGTGAGGGGGTTCAAGGTAAAGTATTAATCACCAACGCTTACAAGTCTATTATTAACTATTGTCTCAAAGTGTTAAAACTAAGGAGAATTAAAATTTGCATTGCAACCCCAAAATAGAAGTTGTGGCTGAACAATAACAAATTCTTTTAATATGGCACAATTGTTTAGCTAGATTTGTGTTTTTTATTAGGGAAGTGTCCTCGTTGCCCGATTAATCGGAATGTTTTGCTTATTATGTTCGGGGCGCTGCCTCTGCAATAAAATAAAAAGCGTATGAAGCATACGCCGTTAATACTTATTTTAATTAAAATAAACCTACACAGCATTCAAGTACGGAAATTTCGACAACTAAATTCATGACTAAAATTAGCTGGACAATTTTGTAGGCTTTAAGGAAAATGATACAACATGTTAACTAGTTACTCGAAACAAGGTTGAAATAGGGTTTAACCTTAGGTGAAATTACATTTAATAAGAAGTCTAGGTAAAAGATAGTATTTAGTCTAAATACTACTTACGCTTGAATCATTTTAAGTAGGGGATTATATCTTCGATTGTCTTTTGTAATTTTTTTGCTTGCTCATTGTTCACTTGCTTTGTCTGTTTACCTCCAGTTTTGGGCGCAAATTTTTCTAAATCAGCTTGTAATTGCTTCAGCTGAGCTGCCAATGATGGTTGTTGCTCGGCTTGAGGCTGAACCATGTTATCATTATACAAATCAACATACAGATTCCCATTTGAATCAACTTGAGCTAGGAATACATCCTTAATTTGTGATGCACCTTGTTTTTTTATCTCACTCAATAACCATTTTGATGAATAACCAAGCATTGCTAAGTTCTGTTCTAAAACCGTACCATCAGCGATTAACAATGTTGGTGCTTTTTCGGGTTCAACCTTTAAACGTAATAATTTAGGGGTAACAGGCTGTTGCTCAGTTTTTAACAAAATACTGAGTTCGCCATTTGTCTCTAAAATAGCCATCTCTACATCATCTACTTTAAAAACACTCTTTTCACGTAACAACATCATTAATTCATCAATTGCCAATTGGTTTTTCTTCATACTTTCTTCTAACACTTGGCCATTCTTAATAATAATGGCAGGTCTCCCATCTGTTAAGTGTAGAAACTTTCGATTTTTCATGCCTAAATAGGCTAAAACGAGAGGAAACAAGCCCCAAATAATTAATGAAACAAATCCATTAGAAATCTTAACATTTTGATCGACGGACATTGTCGCAGCAATAGATCCGATTGTTATACCAACACAATAATCAAAAAATGTCAGTTGTGAAAGCTGTTTTTTCCCCATAATGCGGGCCATTAATAATAATATTAGAAAAGCCCCAATGGATCGAATGAGTATTAATAAAAATTCTGGCACGTAAAATCCTCCATCTTTTTTTATGCTTTTCTTATTATTGGGCAATATAGTAAGAAACATACAAAGCGGAGGTGCACTAGTTGAAGAAAAAATATACGTTAATTGGAATCCTCTTACTTTTACTGGCAGGTTGTTCAAATATAACAGGTCATACTTATTTTAACGAAAATATAAGTAAAATTGAGGAACACCTTGATTATGAAGATTGGGGTTATTTACAAAAACAAGCAAAAGACTTAAAAGTGCTATATGATGACCAACAATGGAAATTACAATTATTAGGAGATGAAGGGGAGTATGAAGGCTTAAATATTAGTATTCATAGGCTTATTAAAGCAATAGAACATGAAGATACAACTCGAGCAACATTAGAATTGGCAACAATTAAAGTAATTATAAACGATATTTATTCGTTATAAGATGCTATTGGCTATAGATATTGATTTATTTACAACAAAATGCGCTTTTTCAGGGTCAGGAACACTTGTTCTGAAGTCACTTTAAACTTTTAGAATGAAAAGTAATGGGGGATTTAGATAGTCGTATAATAAAAAGGAAGACCCAAAATCAGTTTTTTTACTGAATTTGGATCTTCACGCATAAAATGATCGTCAAACAAAGAACCTAGTTTTGGTCTTTTAGAAAAGATTAATAACCGATAATATGATAGCCAGAATCGACATGTAGGTTTTCACCAGTGACACCGCTCGCGAGGTCACTTAGTAAAAATATAGCCGCTTTACCGACTTCTTCCGGATTAGTCGTTCTTCTTAATGGTGCTTTCTCTTCAATCACTTTAAGGTTTTCATTAAAGCCAGCGATGCCTTTCGCTGCAAGCGTGCGGATCGGACCAGCAGAAATAGAATTCACACGAATGTTATACTGTCCAAAGTCGTTGGCAAGGTATTTAACACTTGCATCGAGGGAAGCTTTTGCGACACCCATTATATTATAGTTTTTAACAACTCGTTCTCCGCCTAAGTAAGTAAGCGTTAAGATTGAGCCGCCTTCTTTTAGAAGCGGTTTGACAGCCTTAGAAACAGCCACTAAAGAGAATGCACTAATATCGTGTGCAAGTTGGAAACCATCACGGCTTGTATCTGAGAAATCGCCTGTTAACTCTTCTCTTTTCGCGAAAGCGATACAATGTGCTAAACCGTCAACAACCGGATATTGTTGGGCAATCGTTCCAAAAGCATTATCAATGCTTTCATCGCTTGTTACATCACACTCTACAAGTAATGTATTTTCTTGATTTAACTCAGGAATTAGTCGTTCAACTTCTCTTTTTAGACGTTCACCTTGGTAAGTGAAGATTAAATTAGCTCCCGCTTCGTTTAGGGCTTTAGCGATACCCCAGGCAATGCTTCGTTTGTTCGCCACACCCATAATAATGAAATTTTTACCAGTTAATAAATTATTCATGCATAGTACCTCGCTTGTTTGTATTAGTTATGAATTGAATTATTCTTAATCGAAGTGCGCACTAAAAGCGTGCTCTTTATGATGTGAATTAAAAAGATCAATTAAAGAATTAACTCAAGTTTATAATTTAATCATAATTGAAATGTTGGTCTAAGTCGAGCGTAAAATACTTTTACTGCAAAAGCAATCAAGTAAATGATTATGTTAATATTTAAAAATCCTCAAATTATGGGGGATGGGGGAGAATCACCGGTTCGCTTTTGTCGATATTACAACGACACAGAACTTTTGTTCCTTCTGTTGATTTCTCAATGAACTGCTGTGGAAATTTCAACATGGGCTTGTAAAATTACGCAACAGCAGCCAATTGCAGTCGAAACTTAGCTTGATTCTAAATGGTGTTTCATTATGCAAATCTACATAAATGTTTCCACAGGACTGTATAGATGATGACGGTCTAATTCATAAGGGATAAAAAAGACGGCAGGCTTATTCATATAAATTCAAGTTCAAGGATTTCTTTACGAACAAATATTAGTGAGGATAGCCTGAGTCATTTAAAGTTACTTGCAGCAGAAAGAAATATGCATTTCAATCATTTAATTGAAATTGGACTGAATAATTTATTAGCACATAATGAAAGCTTATTTAAGAGACGTACCAAACTAGACGATCAAGTTCAGTTTAAAAGTACTTATGATGATAAGTTGTTACAGAATGTAAAACTATATGCGAAAACACATCGAGTGTTTATAAATGATGTTATTGAGTGGAGTATAGAGTTTATTGATGAGTAGGTTGCAGGTGAAGCAACCCCTTTTCTTTTAAAAATATTTTAGTTTACATAATATATATTATCGGAAGTTACGTTTCATTGATAAGTATACTTATAACATTGAGATATTTTGTGGTTTTTTAGGATTTATTGATTTTATCCTTATAGATCATAGACTGTTAAGTTTCAAAGGCTTTATCAATTGAATTCTTTATGGCTAAGATAAATCCAATCACTCAAGATTCATTCGAAAATACTTCAAAAAAATTTTATTTTCTAGTTATCGACTTGCTGGCTTCTTCATTTTAAGTTGTGTGAAATTAAAACAAGTTCTAACGTCTTTTTAGTGTTAGAACTTGGCTACTATTAATGCTTCATTTAGTAAAATAATTAATTAACACAAAAATATATACGATATCTTGTGATTTACTACTCATTCTTACCATATGCCACTTTCTACAACAACCCAACGATTAACATAAAAATTACTTTGCTCAATAATACATAAGTTTTCATAATCTTTCATCCTTCTTTTCTAGGTGATACTAGTCGAATTATCCCCCACTTCTCCAAACCTGTCGTGTGCTTCTAAATCACTGAGGCTTGTATTTGTTTTCAGGATCTCCGCCTTAAATTCTTGCATCTATTGTAGCATAAGGCATATCGTACGAAGTATTTGAATTATTTCCAATAGAAAAAAGCACCTCATTAAGAGATGCTTTTTTCTATTTTATTCGTCTTTTCCTTGCATGGTATAACTTTCATCGTTCTTCAACTTCCACATCTTCCCTGGCCAAAATGCATAGCGACCTAGTACAGTCGTAATAGCTGGAACCAGAAGTGGTCGTACGATAAATGTATCTAACAGTATTCCAATTGCCGTAATCGTGCCAAAGTGGACAAGCACTTGTAAAGGCAGCACAGCTAAAACTGAGAAAGTCCCTGCTAAGATTAATCCAGCCGAACTAATCACACTACCAGTTTCTCCTACACTTTCTGCAATGGCTTGTTTTAGTGGCATATGCTTGCGTTTTTGCCATATGCTTGAGACGAGGAAAATATTGTAATCCTCACCCAATACGACTAAAAAGACGAACGCATATAGCGGAATTAACCCCTGGATTTCTGTGAAACCAAAGAAATGATGCAGCACGATCCAACCTAGTCCAAGTGCTGAGAAATAAGATAATAAAACAGTTGCAAGTAAATAAGCTGTCGCGACAATGGATTTTAAATAAACGAATAGTAAAACGGCGATAATGACAAGCAGCACGGGAATAATAATTGATTGATCGCGACTTGTGATTTCATCTGTGTCATATAAAGTCGCGGTTTCTCCACCAATCCATACAGCTTCCTCTGCATTCGGAACACCCGCCTCTTGTAAGGCTTTCGTGGCAATTTCTTTAAGCTCTGGAATACTTTCAACGGCTTGGGTTGCATAAGGGTTAATTGAAAGTGTAAACTCCCATTGTTGTAAGTTTTTATTAGTAGACCCTTCTATCGGATCTCGTACTTCTTCTACATAAGGATGTATCTCCAATGCTTCTTTTAATTCAATTGCCTCACCGCTAGTGTTAACAATCATCTTAACTGGCGCAATTTCTCCGGGCGGATAGTGATTCTCAATCAGTGTAAAGCCCTCACGTGAAGGCATATCTTCTGGGAAAGATTCTAATAATCCGTACGTAAACTGCATTTTAGGCACAAATGCAGCCAAGGTGCTGAGAACAATGGTAGAAATGACAATAATCGTCCATGGTTTGTTTGTTACAACGCCACCAAGCTTCATACCAAAACGATGGCTTGGTTTTGGTCGACGGATTTTCTTCCTTTTTTTCTGTTCAATTTCTTGCATCATTTCTTCAGTACGCGGAATAAAAGGAATAAACGCAATACGTCCTAGTAACGCTAGAATGGCTGGAAGCAAAGTTAGTGCCGCAATCCCCATGATGAAGATTGACAAGCTAAACGGCACTGCAAAGCGGTCGTACGATGCGTAATATGCGAGCCCTAGCGACAGCATTCCTAAAACTGTTGTAAGAGAACTCATCATAATTGCGCCGCCTGTACCAGAAATTGCATGCTTTAATGCAATATATTTATCCCTTTCACGCCGCAGTTCGTCACGATACCGCGAGATTAAAAATAAACAATAATCTGTACCCGCCCCGAATAGTAGAACCGTCATAATAGAAATCGCTTGCCCGTCTACGGTAATCCACTGTTTATCCGCAAAAAATCCAAGGATCGGGCTAATGATTCCGTATGCAATCCCTACCGCGACAAGTGGGACAATTGCTAAAATTGGTGAACGGTATAATAGGATAAGTAAAATAAACACAATCAGTACAGTTGCAATTAACAGTGTCACGTCTGCATTACTAAACAATGCAACAGCATCTGTTTGAATACCGACAGGTCCAGAAAACCGTACGTGTAGACTGTCTCCTTCTAACTCCTCTTTCAACACTTCATCGCCAAATTGTTGTGCGATTTGATTGCCTAATTGATCGAGTGCGGTTTGCAGTTCTTTTATAGACGCGCTTTCATCAAAAAAGACGGGTGTAATCAGTGCGCGTCCATCCGTTGACGCACTGTTTTCTATTGCCTCAACCGGTACTTTTTGAAAAGGCGGAACAAATGATTGATGCCCAATTGGATGTTCATCAAGATTTTGATAAAGTTGTTGGATCATTTCATAATCTGACGGTTGCAGTCCTTCCTCTCGGTGCCAAACTAAGAGCAGCGGAACGCCAATATCATCTGAGAATTCTTCTTTAGAAATTTTATTTGCCTCAACGGACATTGCTGTTTCTGGGAGTAATTGATTGTCTGGTGTTTCCCGGTCATTGACTTGTGGCCAAATATACGAAAAAACTCCGATAAATAAAATCCATATAAAAAACGTCATCCACCGGGTTTTCGGATTCGCAACAATTGTCCCCCAGTTTTTCAATAGACTTCTCATTCGGTTCATCCTCTCATTTCTCTTTTGAGTTGATTTCCTCTTAATTATATATACCGGAAGGTTAATTAATCAAGAGCGTTTTATGTTTATGGTATACTACAAGCAACCTATTGTTTGGAGTGAATTCATATGCAACAACGAAAAAGACCTTTAGGAAGACCGCGTAAAGAACATGGCGCACTGTCTACGAAAGATAAAATATTATGGACAGCGACCGACATGTTTTTAAAAAAGGGCTATTCATTTATTTCAATGGATGATGTTGCAGCGCAATGTGATGTAACAAAAGCAACCGTGTACTATTATTACAAAACAAAAGCTGATCTTTTTACGGATGCAATGGTGCAGTTAATGGTCCGCATTAAAAGACAAATCGTTGATATTTTATCGACAAATGAACCGTTAAAAACACAATTATTTAAACTCGCAAAAGCACATTTGCAAGCAACCGTCGATATCGACATTAATTCCTTCATGAAAGAAGCAGCAGTTTCGCTTTCAGATGAACAACTGAAATTAATGCAAGAATCCGAAGATGAAATGTATGCTGCCATGGCATTTTCTTTACAAGAAGCGATGGATCAAGGAATCATTCCACAAAGCAACCCGCATTTAGGAGCAGTTTTATTCGTTTCCATGTTGGCAGCTGGTAACAATATGAACAGAAATGCTGAGCAATCTTCCTTGTCATTAGATGAATTAGTGACAGAGATTATGAATCTGTTCTGGGACGGACTTGCGAATCCAAGTGCGTAAATAAAGTGTCAGGTTCTGCTATTTCAAGAACCTGGCATTTCAATCATTAAATGAATGCCTTTCTCTGCAAGATTTTCAAGACATTCCTTCATATAGCATTCATTATGCTCCGGATAAATCGGTGTAGTTTCCTGCTCAATGAATACCACTTCATAAGGTAAGCATTGTTTTCCACGATATGCTGGATTCTCCCATAACGGATCATTCTTATAACCTCGACGCTTCATTTCATTGATCACTTTCATGTGGTATTGAAAAAGCTTATAGGGGAAGTGGTCGAATACATAATTTACAGTCGCATGCTTTTTATTCCAACCTAAGCCACGAAGTGCACAGCATTCTCTATGTTGCCCCAATAATTGTTGTCTAGGTAGTTCTGTTAATAAATCTTCATGCCATAATCTCATTCTATTCCCTACTCTCTAGATTCTCTAAAAGATGTCATTGCTTTCCTTCTGTTTAAAAATGACAGAGTTACCGTTCCAATAGAGTGTATTCGGTGGGTACGTTTTTCCTTTGTCTTTCAGCGGAGCAGTAATTTGATTAAAACAATTCCCTCTTTTACTTGGCCACAAACTACAATTCAATAAATAATCAACTTGATAATGAAGTGTGTAGCTCTCTAAAATACGTAAAGCTTCTTTTGGATTCACTTGAATCAGCATATCCATCTCTTGTCTCGCTGCACTTGGTAATACTTTCTTAAAATAACCAGATATATGGTACAGCGCATTTGTAATTTGCGGTAAATCAGCACTTGGCACTTCCTTAAATGCAGTATACACACCGGAAAGTACTTCATAAGCCCTCACTAACTTCACATTGTCCGGGCGTAGATGTTCACGAACTTTACGATATTGCTGCTGACTGCATGCCAAAACAAAATATTTATTTGCAGCCCATACTGATTGCGCAGCTTTTAATATGAGTCGTTGATTGCAGATTATTTTTGTTTCATTCTCCATATTTATCACCCATTTCATTTAATATTGGTAAGATTATACACCTATTTATGGTAATATTAATTCTTCACTAAAAAAACCGCAAAAGTCATATGCTTTCCGCGGTTGGTTGTTCGAGTATAATATTTCTTCGCTTCATTTGGATAAAAAATAAAGCTGTTAATCCTAAACTGATGACACCAAAAATGACCACCATTAATTGGAGTCCAATAATATCTAAAAAAGCACCCGCTGTTAATAACACAACTTGAAACATGACACGTTCTAACATATTACGAAATGAAAAGAATCTTCCGTGGTAGGCTTTTGGCATCTGTTTTTGAAAGATGACCATCGCCGTTGGGAAAAAACATCCTAAGGCAAAGCCTAGTACAGTAAATGAAGCTAGTGTAATGACCTGACTTTCAACGAAAAACAACATAAATTCAGCAACAGCAACAAACATTGCGAAAACAAATAATATCGTTGTTGTTTTCCACTTTTTAGCGATATACTTCACAGCAAAAGCCCCAACCATAAATGCAACGCCTTCAAATGTATAAATAAGTCCTTTCATCGCCGTTGAATCTTGAATCTCGCTAATATTAATGACGATTAAATTAAAGGATCCGATAAAAAGTAATGGGATTAGCGTCATCACCAATGTCATCGTGACAGCCGGATAGAGTTTTAACACTGGAAATACTTCCATAAACCCACCTGACTTAGCGGGTCTTTTCACTTTCGCTTCCCTATCTTTGATACTATCTCCCTCATTAATTTGTAACATCATCGTAAATAATAAAAGCGCCCCATAAGCAATAATGGATGCCCAGTATAAAGTGACAAGCGACCAATAGACGAGCATGACTCCTGCTAGTGCAGTCCCTATAATGCGTGAAATAGTAGCAACATTCATGTGTAATCCGTTCATCGTCAATAAATCATCTTCATTTACGACTAATGGAATTGTTGCCTGTAATGCAGGAAAATAAAAAGTCGCCGCCAATTGGATACTAATCATAAACGCAACCATCCACCAAATAGATCCAGTCTCTAGAGCAATTAACATGAATACAACACTAACCATTCTTCCAAAACCTGAAATTAGGAGCACTGTCTTTTTCCTTGATTGGTCAATCACTTTTCCCGCTAGTGGACCTGCAACAAGTCCAGCAAGTAATCCAACAGACATAATTAATGCTTTCACAAAGTCAGATGGCACTTTCTCTTGCATAAATTCTAAGTTTCCGATAATCCCCATCCATAATCCTAGACCCGCAACCATTTCCCCTACTAAAATTATCCAAATGTTACGATTTCTCCACATAAAACTATCCCCGTTCGTAATAAAATCATCCACTTTATAATACTTCGTATCTCGAATTATTATACGGCATTGCAAAATAAAAGTCACGGGAATTTTACACCCCGTGACTTTGGTTATGACTCTGTAATTGCTTTTGGATCTTTGTATATATGTGTGACTTTTCCTTCTTTTTTCTCATCGGCAATAAAACTTCCATTCGATTGACGATCTACTAATCTTAAAGTACCTGCTTGAACCGGAACCTTTTCATCATTTTCTGTCGCTAATACAATAATTTCATCATTTGTTGCCATCACTGCACCAATTACCCGGTGAGGGTTCGTTTGCAGTTCTCTTAAGACGACAAGTCCGCGTTGAGCTCTCTTCGCTGTCTCAAGTTCTTTAAGTCCCATTCTCTTCGCTGCTCCGCGCTGAGTAGCTACAATAATCGAAGCATTCGTATCACGAACGACAACAATCGAGACGAGTTTATCATCTTCTTTTAAATTAATCCCCCGAACTCCAGCGGTACGAATACCAGTTACATTCACTTCAGACAATGAAAACCGTAGTGCATACGCTTGATGCGTAAAGAGTATTACATCTTCATCGCCTTTCACGAGTTTGGCGTCAACCATCCGATCACCATCGCGAACGCCCATTGCAATAAATGTTCGATTATAACGTCGGACTGGATAATTCGATAAACTTGAATGTTTTATGTTTCCATTTTCAGTTACAGTTACAATGACCGCATCTTCTTCGAAATCTTCAATACCAATCGCCGCTACAATTTCTTCATTCGGCTCTAACGGAATAATGCTTGAAATATGTTGACCTAGATCGCGCCATCTAATATCTGGTAACTCATAAACCGGCTGATATAAATAGTTTCCAAATGAAGTAAATAACAGTAGATGGTGCTGTGTATTCATCTGTCCTTCAAATAACATATAATCCGAATCCTTCATATCATGACCAGTACCATTTGATGCACTATATGAGCGAATGCTCGTTCTTTTAATGTAGCCATCTTTTGTAACAGAAACATATACATCTTCGCTCGGAACTAGGATATCGATATCTACTTTAATTTCTTCAATCTTTGCTTCAATCGCAGATCTTCTAGGCTCTGAAAATTTCTTCCGGAGTGCAGTCAGTTCTTTCCGAATAACTCCCGTAAGCTTTTTATCGCTTTTTAATATCGCATCTAATTCTTCAATCGTTTTTTTCAATGTTTCTTCTTCTTTTCGTAAATCCGTTATATCCGTATTTGTTAATCTGTAAAGCTGTAACGATACGATCGCTTCTGCTTGTATTTCAGAAAACCCAAACTTCTCGATAATATTATTTTTAGCATCGCGTTTATCTTTAGAACTTCTAATCGTTTGAATCACTTCGTCTAATATAGATAATGCCTTCATTAATCCTTCTACAATATGTAGACGATCCTGAGCTTTTTGAATGTCAAACTCTGATCTGCGTGTGATAATTTCTTTTTGGTGGTCAATATAGGCATCTAATAACATTGGAAGTGACATTAACGTTGGTCTGCGCCCAGAAATTGCAATCATATTAAAATTATACGTAACCTGTAAATCTGAATTTTTTAATAAATATTGTAAAATACCGTTGCTATCGGTATCCTTTTTTAATTCAATAACAATTCGTAAACCGGTTCTGTCTGACTCGTCTCGCACATCAGCAATGCCTTCCAATTTCCGATCAATTCGAAGCTCATCTATGCGTTTTACAAGGTTCGCTTTATTGACTTCATAAGGTATTTCAGTCACAACAATTTGTGATTTGCCGCCTTTTAATGATTCGATCTCTGTTTTGGCACGAATAACAAAACGGCCTCTACCAGTTTCATACGCTGTTTTAATGCCGGCTGTTCCTTGTATTATGCCGCCAGTTGGAAAGTCAGGCCCTTTAATGACCGTCATCAGTTCATCCACTGTAACGTTCGGCTTTTTGAGTCGCAGAAGAACCGCATCAAGCACTTCATGGAGTGCATGCGGTGGAATATCTGTAGCGTAACCCGCTGAAATTCCTGTTGAACCATTGACAAGTAAATTTGGAAATTTAGAAGGTAAGACAGTTGGTTCCGGTTCTGTATCATCAAAGTTTGGAATGAAATCAACTGTATTTTTTTCGATATCACGCAACATTTCACCCGCAATCGCAGATAAACGTGCTTCTGTATAACGCATCGCAGCTGCTGAGTCTCCATCGATAGACCCGTTATTTCCATGCATTTCAATCATTAAATGGCGCAGCTTCCAATCTTGGCTCATCCGTACCATTGCTTCATATACAGAGGAATCTCCGTGTGGATGATAATTACCGATTACGTTTCCAACTGTTTTGGCAGCTTTACGGAATGCTTTCTCATGCGTATTGCCATCATGATGCATCGCATATAAAATCCTGCGTTGTACTGGTTTCAACCCGTCACGCGCATCTGGTAATGCTCGATCTTGAATGATGTACTTACTATATCTTCCAAATCGATCCCCGATAACTTCTTCGAGTGGAAGATCTTGAAATCGTTCAACATTTGTCATTCATAATCCTCCTCGACATGGATAAATTCATTATCTAAAATATTATGTTCTTCAAGTTGTCCAAAATCGACGTTTTCTTCAATCCACCGTCTTCTTGGCGCAACTTTATCGCCCATGAGCGTTGTGATGCGGCGTTCCGCTTTAGCCCCATCTTCAATCGTGACACGGATTAACGTACGCGTTTCAGGATTCATCGTTGTTTCCCATAATTGTTCGGCGTTCATTTCCCCGAGACCTTTATAACGTTGTAACATATAACCCTTACCGATTTTCTCTACTGCCGCATCAAGGTCTGTTTCTGTCCAAGCATATTCAACCTTTTCTTTCTTGCCTGTCCCTTTAAATACCTTAAATAGTGGCGGAAGTGCAATAAAGACTTTTCCTGCCTCAACGAGTGGTTTCATATATCGGTAAAAGAATGTTAATAAGAGCACTTGAATATGGGCGCCGTCTGTATCGGCATCCGTCATGATGACAATTTTATCATAGGCTGCATCTTCAACATGAAAATCTGCGCCAACGCCAGCACCAATAGCATGGATAATCATATTAATTTCTTCGTTTTTCATAATATCTTCAAGCTTTGCTTTTTCGGTATTAATGACTTTACCGCGCAGTGGCAATATCGCTTGGAAAACGCGATCGCGTCCTTGTTTAGCTGAACCGCCCGCGGAATCTCCCTCGACAAGATACAATTCGTTTCTTGCCGCATTACGAGATTGAGCAGGAGTTAACTTACCTGAAAGCAGTGTTTCTGAGCGTCTTCTCTTTTTACCGGACCGTGCGTCTTCACGCGCTTTACGTGCCGCTTCTCTCGCTTGTTGAGAACGAATCGCTTTGCGGATAAGCGATGCACTTAATTCTGCATTCTCTTCAAGAAAATATAATAGCTTTTGGGAGATTACAGATTCTGTAACAGATCTAGCTTCACTTGTTCCGAGTTTTCCTTTTGTTTGTCCTTCAAACTGTAGAATTTCTTCAGGGATTCGGACGGAAATAATAGCAGATATTCCTTCGCGAACATCTGCTCCCTCCAAGTTTTTATCTCTATCTTTTAAAAGGCCTGTGCGTCTAGCATACTCATTAAAAACCCGAGTTAGAGCCGTCCGTGCCCCTGTCTCATGTGTTCCGCCGTCTTTTGTTCTAACGTTGTTAACAAAAGACAATATCGTTTCAGAATAGCCATCACTAAACTGAAACGCAAATTCGACTTCAATGTCCTCCGACTCTCCGTCTAAGTAAGCCACTTCATGTAATACATCTTTTTCTTCATTTAAATATGAGACGAATGCTTTTATACCTGACTCATAGAAAAAAGTTTCTTGTTTGTCAGTCTCTTCATCTTTTAAATTTATTTCTAATCCTTTTAATAAAAATGCCGATTCTCGTAATCGTTCACTTAATGTTTCATATTGATATTTAACAGCAGAGAATATTGTAGGATCTGGTTTGAAATGAATATCTGTTCCTTTTTCTCGCGTCTTGCCAATTTCCTCAAGCGTTGTAACCGGCTTCCCGCCTTGCTCAAAACGCTGACGAAATTTCTTCCCATCGCGGTAAATCGTCACTTCTAGCCATTCTGATAAAGCGTTCACAACTGCAGCACCAACACCATGGAGTCCACCACTCGTTTTATAACCGCCCTGGCCAAATTTACCGCCAGCATGTAATACGGTTAAAATTACTTCTGTCGTCGGTTTTCCCATTTGATGCATTCCCGTAGGCATCCCACGTCCATAGTCGCGGACACTGACACTACCATCTGAATGTAATGTGACATCTATTTCGGCACCGAATCCTGCAAGAGCTTCGTCCACTGCGTTATCAACAATCTCGTAAACGAGGTGATGAAGACCACGTGTATCGGTTGAACCTATATACATTCCAGGCCGTTTTCTAACGGCGTCTAATCCTTCTAGTACTTGGATTGAATCATCATCATAATTATAAACTTCTTGTTGTTTCGTCAAAATTCCGCCTCCATCAAACGAATGTTCTTAACTTTTATCGTACCGCTTCCGGAAAAGGTTGTCAAATCAACGTTTGCAGAAGCTCGCTTCATTAATTGTATATAAAAAACACTATGATTGCAACGAGAGGGAGATAACTTTACGCCTCATATCATATAACTGCCATTGTCGCATGACTATAGTTCTGATAAACTGAATGCATACTTAGACAACAAAGTGAGGAGTATGTCATGGATTTTTTCGTAATAATTTTTGCCGCTTATATTTTAGGGTCTATCCCTTCTGCATTATGGGTTGGCAAATGGTTTTACAAAGTAGATGTTCGTGAGCACGGTAGCGGTAACCTTGGGGCAACGAATACATTTCGTGTACTTGGTAAAACTGCCGGTTTCATCGTAACACTATTAGATATTTTAAAAGGAACAGTTGCAACAATACTTCCTTTACTTCCGTTATTTTCGGAAACAACGATTCATCCACTGGTTTTAGGGCTGGTTTCAGTTGTCGGACATATGTATCCGATTTTCGCGAACTTCAAAGGTGGGAAAGCAGTCGCTACTTCAGGTGGTGTTGTATTAGGGTATCATTGGCCAGTATTTCTACTTGTCATTATTATTTTTTTTATTGTTTTAAAGTTATCAAAAATGGTCTCTTTTACTTCGATGACAGTTGCAATCGTTGGCTTTATTTATAGTGTTGTTTATTATTTTAATACAGGTGATTTTTCCTTGTTACTCGTCATAGGTCTTCTATCTTTATTTATTTTTTATAGACACCGTGAAAACATTGCAAGAATCCGTTCGGGAACTGAACCGAAAATCACTTGGTTAAAGTAAGTAAAGCAATGTGAAAGGCGGGAATGATCAATGAATATTGTTCTGAGCGACGAAGCATTAAAGTGGTTTAGGGATGAAATGGAAGTCAGTCAAGGCGATGCCATTCGTTTTTTCGCAAGATACGGTGGCTCAAGTCCACTACATGAGGGGTTTTCTTTAGGTGTTACAAAAATTGAACCTGACGAAGCCTCTGTACAAGTAGATAAAGAAGGTGTCCTTTATTATATCGAAAGCAGAGATGAATGGTTTTTCGATGGGCATGATTTAATTGTTGAAGTCGATCCAAAACTACAAGAATTGTCCTATTCCTACAAAAAATCGTGAGAACGTTATGCTCTCACGATTTTTTTATGCAAAAACAGATTCCTGACCCTAATGAAAAACATTTATAATAAATTAAATCTTTTTAGTTGGTCAGTTAATCCTTCATTTATTAAAATTCTCTTCTCATGTTCTCCAAATAAATCAAAATGAGGGAAATCATCTCGCATATCAATCCACTCACGCTTGAGACCGTATTGCTCGCCCCATTCCGCAAGTCTTTCAATATTTCCACAGCCTGCTTTTGTAACAGTTTTACAGTTAGGAAAGCGATCATCCAACCAATAATGCGTTAGGAATGCAATTTCACCAGCTGCAACTGCCTTTTTCCAAGCGGTCAACTCTTGTCGATTAATGCCGAACGCCATTACGCTTGAACTCTTTTCACTTCATGATATTTCGCTTCCCAAGCAGGATCTATTTTACTTAAAGATACGGGACGAAAATTATCTTTTTTGACTAAGACATGTTCTGACAGAGCGGTTGCTGCAACCGTACCATCTTCATGTAAAATTTCGTAACCGTACGTTGTGCGTAAACGTCCATGGGTTTCAACCCAAGTTCGAATCGTTGCCACTTGGCCATAACGCATAGCGGCCTTATACTGTATTGATAAATCTGTCACAGGTGATAAGTACCCTTCTTTTTCTAACCCTGCATATGTAAAACCAAGATCCTGTATCAATGCGGTTCGTCCAATTTCCATCCATACTAAATAATTCGCATGATAAACAACACCCATTTGATCTGTTTCAGCATAGCGAATTTCTATTTCTTTTTCACTGACAAACATCCGATTCACCTCTTCCTTTATCATACAAGAGTTTAACATAAAAGACGCGGTACGCATCTTTTTGTGCATGTTTTTTTCTAAAACACAAATAAACTGTAGATAAAGTCACAATGGACTTTATCTACAGTTTTTATAATCACTTAATTAGTTACTTTGTTATCTTTCATTTTGTCGCGAAGAACCATTTGAAGGATTCCACCATGACGGTAGTAATCTACTTCAACGTCAGAATCGAAACGTGCAAGAACGTCGAATTCTTTTACTGAACCGTCTTTCGCAGTTGCTGTTACTTTTAGGATGTCACGTGGTTTAACATTGTCAGTAATGTTTACGCTAATTTCCTCTTCGCCTGTTAGGCCAAGCGTTTCAGCACTATCACCTTTCATGAATTGAAGCGGTAGAACACCCATCATCACAAGGTTTGATCGGTGAATACGCTCATAGCTTTCAGCGATAACTGTTTTAATGCCGAGAAGGGATGTACCTTTCGCAGCCCAGTCACGTGATGAGCCCATTCCGTAGTCTTTACCAGTAATGATTGCAAGGCCCGTGCCATCTGCTTGGTACTTCATTGCAGCATCATAAATTGGCATAATTTCTTTTGTTGGCCAGTAAGTCGTGTAACCGCCTTCAGTACCTTTCGCAATTTGGTTACGGATACGGATATTCGCAAATGTACCACGCATCATTACTTCATGGTTACCACGACGTGAACCGTAAGAGTTGAAGTAACGTGGGTTTACACCGCGCTCTGTTAGGTATTTACCAGCTGGTGTATCTTTACCGATTGCACCTGCAGGAGAAATATGGTCTGTCGTAATTGAATCACCGAACTTACCAATCACTCGTAAGCTTGTTAGTTCTTCGATATCAGCAGGTTCTTTTGAAAGTCCTTCGAAGAATGGTGGGTTTTGAATGTACGTAGACTCATCATCGAAGTTATATAATGAATCGTCCGTTGTTTCAATCGCATTCCAAGCTTCGTTTTCTGTGAATACACGTGCGTATTCTGCTCTGAAGAGTTCAGGTGTAACTGTTGCTTTAACAGCTTCTGCAACTTCTTCAGTTGTTGGCCAGATGTCCTTGAAGAATACATCGTTGCCATCTTTATCTTGACCGATAGGGTCGTTTTGAAGGTCAATATCAACTGTTCCAGCAAGTGCGTATGCGACAACTAAAGGTGGTGACGCAAGGTAGTTTGCTTTCACAAGTGGGTGAATACGTCCTTCAAAGTTACGGTTACCTGAAAGTACTGAAGAAACGAGTAGATCTTCGTCAATGATTGTTTTCTCAATTTCAGGTAATAGTGGTCCAGAGTTACCGATACAAGTCGTACAACCGTATCCAACTAAGTTAAAGCCGATTTGCTCCATGTATGGAAGTAAACCAGAGTCTTTTAGATAGCCTGTAACAACTTTTGAACCTGGCGCAAGTGATGTCTTAACGTATGGTGCTGGTTTCAGACCTTTTTCGACAGCTTTTTTCGCCACAAGTCCCGCACCTAGCATTACATATGGGTTGGACGTGTTTGTACATGAAGTGATTGCAGCGATTGCAAGGTCGCCTGTTTTCATTTCAACTTTACGTCCATCTTCGAAGTCGATTGTTCCTTTTTTCGATAGTTCTTTTGGAGATAAACCGAATCCTTGGTTTCCTTCAGGAGCAACAACTGCATCGTTGAATGAACGTTGCATTTCCGAAAGTGGAATTAAGTCTTGTGGACGTTTTGGACCAGCAAGGTTTGGTTCAACTTTTGAAAGATCGATTTCGATAACGTCTGTATATGTTGGCTCTTCTTTATCTGGTGTAAAGAACATATCGTTCTCAATTAAATATTGTTTAACAACTTGAACCTGTTCTTCTTCACGGCCTGTTAAACGCATGTAGTCTAGTGTTTCTTCATCTACTGGGAAGAAGCCACAAGTTGCACCGTATTCAGGTGCCATGTTTGCGATTGTTGCACGGTCTGCTAGTGGTAAATTTGCTACACCTGGTCCGAAGTATTCTACAAACTTTCCAACAACGCCGTGTTCACGTAATGTCTGTGTTACTTTTAGTGCAAGGTCAGTTGCAGTTGTTCCGTTTGGAAGTTCTCCAACTAATTTTACCCCAACAACTTCTGGTAATGGGAAGTATGAAGGTTGACCAAGCATTCCTGCTTCAGCCTCAATACCGCCTACACCCCATCCAAGAATCCCCATACCGTTAATCATCGTTGTGTGGGAGTCTGTTCCAACGAGTGTGTCTGGGTACGCTTCAAAAGTTCCGTCTTCATTCTCAACGGCATGAACAACGTTCGCTAAGTATTCGAGGTTAACTTGGTGAACGATACCTGTTGCAGGTGGAACCGCACGGTAATTGTCATAAGCCTTTTGTGCCCAACTTAGGAACTGATAACGCTCAGCATTACGCTTGAACTCAAGCTCCATGTTTAATTGAAGCGCTGATTCATTCCCATAGCTATCGACTTGTACTGAGTGGTCAATAACAAGATCTACTGGAATTTCAGGATTAATCTTGTCTGGGTCTCCACCCATATCAGCCATTGCTTGACGAAGTGATGCTAAGTCAACAACAACTGGAACACCTGTGAAGTCTTGTAAAATAACACGAGATGGTTTAAATGGAACTTCACCGTTTGGATCAGCATCCGTTCCCCATTTCGCAAGGTTTTCAACGTGGTTGTCTTGAATGACATACCCATCATGTTGTCTTAATACGGATTCAAGTAGCACTTTGATTGAATAAGGAAGTTTAGAGATTTTTGAAATGCCAGCTTCTTCGATTGATTTTAAACGATAGTAATTATATGTCTTACCATCGAGCTCAAAAGAAGAACGGCTGTTGTGTAAATTACTTTTAGCCATTTTATTTCCTCCTATAATCTACTGAAAAGGCGGTTGAAAAGCGTCTCTTCTCTACTTCATCATATAATAGTCTAGTACATAAGTAAAATACAATAACTTTATAGATTCTCATAAGTAAAATTAATGACCTATTATAATTGATAGGAATGAGAACGCTAACATGTTTTTAAAGGGATCATTTGATAATATATTATTACGATTGGTAAACCTATAATGACATTGCCACTTTAATGTGACATAATTAGAATAAACAGAAAATGGAGTTGGTATAAATTGAAAAAAGCCTTACTCGTTATTGACTACACAGTTGACTTTGTCGCCGAAGAAGGTGCATTAAGCTGTGGAGAACCTGGTAGAGCTCTTGAATCTTATATTGCATCTTTAACAGAACAGTTTATCGATGAAGAACAGTTTGTTGTCTTTCCTGTTGACGTGCATGAATTGAATGATCCATTCCATCCAGAAACAGAACCTTTTCCACCACATAATATTCGCGGAACAGCTGGTAGAGATTTATATGGGTCACTTCTACAGGTCTATGAAAAAAATAAAGATAAGGTCGTTTGGATGGACAAAACAAGATTTAGTGCATTTGCGGGAACAGACCTTGAATTACAACTTCGAGCACGAGGAATAACAGAGTTACATCTTGTCGGCGTTTGTACAGATATCTGTATCTTACATACTTCAGTAGATGCATATAATAAAGGGTTCGATATTTTCATTCATGAAAAAGGTGTCGCAAGCTTTAATCAAGCCGGTCATGAATGGGCATTAGGTCATTTTGAAAACACGTTAAATGCCAAAATCATTCGTTAATTAAATTTTATTCGTTTAAAACCTTAGGAAAACGGTCATAACATAGAATAACCTTACTTAAAAGGAGAGGATATTTTATGTTCAGTTTTTTATGGTTTCTAATTATCGGCGGGATTATAGGATGGCTAGCCGGCGCTATATTGGGTAGAGATATACCAGGTGGTGTTGTTGGTAATATTATTGCAGGTATTATCGGTGCGTGGATTGGCGGTAAACTTCTGGGGCAATGGGGTTGGAAAGTTTCTGATTTCTATGTCTTCCCGGCTTTAATCGGAGCACTTATCTTTGTATTTATTCTTAGCTTACTCCTAAAATCCATACGCAAATGATAAAAAAGCGGCAGATTTGATAAGCCACAACAAATTCATGCAAAACTAAAAGGATGAATCCCATTTACATGAGATTCATCCTTTATTTATAGTAATGAACTAACTACCAGAGTAACTTGCTTCGATCGTTTCACGTGATTCTTCAAACATATTGTAGAACCATAGCACATCTTCTACATATTTCTCACTTCGATTATAATCAAAAATCGCTTTTTCTATTTCATTGTTGGCAGCGCCGCTATCAGCTAAATATTTCGCCGCACTATGGATAGCATCTTCTATATCATAAGGGTCTGCTATCCCATCCCCATTTGCATCTACTCCATAACCGCCGTGCTGTTCAATCACTTCAGGGTTTGTTTTATCCTCTTCCGGAATATTTCCTTTACCGAGCCCATCACACCCCGGATAACTCCATCCAACAAAAGTACAAGGCATAAACTGCATATGCCCTTCAGCACCTGCTGGCGAAAGGAGTGGATCCATTGTCGAAAACTTTGTTTCAATTCGATGATGTGCCGCCAATAACGTCCAAGGAACGTTATATGTCTCAGCTGCCTCAATATATATTGGAATATATTCTTCCGGTATTTTCATATGACTATGACGATCTTGCAAATCTAATAATGAATTTGCTGATTTTTTCAGGAGATCAGGATGATTAATGCTTGTCCAGACAATGGCAGATAAAGTGAATACTGTTACAGCGACCGGTATGAATAAAATGATCAACAGTGCCTTTGTCTTCATCGACAATCCTTTTCTTTTTTTCTTCATCCTTTTCCTCCTAAATTACAAGCGAAAACGTTTAAGTCCCTTGTTTAATTAATGCTTTCATATCTTTCACAATGTCCTCATATTGGACATCCATACTTCCATTATACATTTTTACGACGTTTCCGTCACGATTAACTAAATAAAAGTTTACACCATGCGTGACTTGGTTAGAATTTGGATCAGGGGCAACAATTGTTGCAAATGACTTTTTAGCAATTTCTGCAATCTCATCTTGTCTATAACCTGTTAACATCTCCCATTTCGATTCATCAGCAGGTTCGAATATATCTAAGTATTGTTGTAACACTTCTGGTGAATCAACCGCAGGATCAACTGTAAATGAAACGATTTTATAATCTTCAACATTTTCTTTAATGAGTTCATCTTGAAGTTTGGTCATATTCACCATCATCGGTCCACAAACAGTCGCACAATTTGTAAAGACAAACTGCCCTAACCACACTTCACCTTTTAAATCTTCTAGCGATACTTCCTCATGATGTTGGTTGGTAAAAGTAAATGGCTCGATTTTTAATTTATAATCGGCTTTAAATCCATTACTTGAACACGCACTTAAGAAAAGTGCGAAAATGAGTACAAGAGGTACCTTAAAAATATTACGCATTAACTTCTCCCTCACTAATAAATGATGACTCCATCATAGCGTAACAACGTTTCATGAACAAGCGAAGGACTACGTATGGTATGGCAAAGCCCGACGAATATGTGAAGTTTTTGAACATCCTTTTCAAATTTTTCACTTCCATAAGTGGATGTGCTGACAAACTTGTGAGTGAGCTTCTTTCGGCAGAAGTTTTTGACTTACGAATAAACTTTCCATCTTTTGTCATGTCCACATGAAAAAAACTTGTTCAAACCCATGTTTAAAATCGATGGTTGACATGAAACTCACCTCCCTTTTCGCTTTTATATAGAAGGAAAAAGAGAATACGGATTCATTGTCCGTGAATTTTTTCAATTTTTCTCTTATAATATTAACTAGTATAGAAGAGGTGAATTAAATTGCTTGACGGTTGGTTTCTTTGGTTTATCTTATTTTGGGTCGTTGTACTGGTAGGTCTGTTTGCAATTGGCGGCTTTTTTATGTTCCGCAAGTTTTTAAAATTGTTTCCGAAAGAAGACGGGAAATCGATCATTGACTGGGAAGAATATTATGTAAATGAATCGCTCCATCTTTGGGACGACCAAGCAAAAGCGTTATTAGAAGAACTATGTAGCCCTGTTCCTGAATTATTCCGCCCTGTTGCCAAACAAAAAATAGGCGCAAAGATTGGACAGTTAGCGCTCGAGGAAAAATTAGATAAGGTAGATTTAGATGTAATCATTCGTGGATATATCATCGCAACACCTAAACGTGACCATAGGTTTCTCCGCAAAAAGCTTGCGGAAATGGAAATAGATGTTGAACCATATGAAGAGTTCTTTTTATTAAGTGCGAAGTAGCTGAAAAAATGGCGTCGCAAAGCTACTTAAAAACAAATAAACTCCAACGCTATTAGACTGCGTTGGAGTTTTTGTGTCTTTCAAAAACTATGATAAATCAAAGAGTGTCCGAACGTATGATAACGCTAGGACAACTCTTCTTTAAACTGAAGTGTATTTTCAATCTTTTTAAAATTTATTAGCATCGATATTCGCCACGGAACAATCATACCAAAAGCAAGAATCCAAAACATACCACCTAATTCACCGATATCTACTGTATTACTTAAAACCAACTTTCCAATAAGACGGATCAGTAATAAGCCAAAAAGGATGAATGCAAACGCTTTAGATTTTTTAATGAATACTTCCTCTTCGCGCACTTCAAAATTTGTCGTTTTTATTAATATTAGTGAAAACAACACCCCAACGATAAGCGCTTCAATAATTTGTAAAGGGGCTACTCGAAATTCTTCAAAAATAAACATCAGTGCGCCTGTCGACATAAAAACAGGCGGCAAAATTATTTTCTTCACGGAAACTGGCTGTTTTGCAGATTTCGAGCGTACAATAATTGCCAGTATCCCCATAAAAAGGGCCATTACCGTAGTACCAATTATTAATAAGGCTGGAGGAATAGAGATGAAAATCGCCTCAATCACGATGCTCACTCCCACCAATTAATTCTTGCAAACGGTATTGAAGATCCTTCATACGTACAAATCTAGCGAACCGGGCATATTCTTTTCCTTGATGATATAAAAGAACGACCGGGGCTGTAAACAAAGAAAGTTGACCAGCCATTTCAGGCACTTCTGAAACGTTGAGCATGTAGAATGGCAGTGAATTGTTTTCTTCCAGCGCTTCTACTTGTGGTAATAGCCCATCACAAACAGAGCAGTTATTCGTCTTAACAAATAACAATACACTTTCGTGCTCATTTATTTTTAGTTGCCATTCTTCGTATGACTGAATGAACTCCATTTTTAATTCCTCCTAAATGGCATTTACCTATGCTCTATCCTATGCTTATATTCTTGGGATACCTAGGACTAAGTTAAAAACCTTGGAAATCCCCAAAGAATGGACTCAGCCAGTTAATGATATACGTCATGCCGTCAAAGAATAGTAGGATTCCAAAGGCAATCATAATATACCCACCGATTTTCATAATAGGTCCACTGTATTTACGGATAGCACCAATTTTGGTTACAAAAAATGACAAGGTGAAAAACGGAATGGCAAATCCTAGAACGTATGCGATCATATAATACATTCCAGAACCTGGATTGGTTCCAGCTAAGCCAATAATCGCACCAATAATTGGCCCTGAACAAGGTGTCCACCCTGCCGCAAAGGCAAGTCCAATTAACATTGTCCCTAAATAGCCACTTGGTCTATTTTTAAATTGAAGTTTACGATCTTTCATTAGAAACTCAGGCGTAAATAATCCGATAATCATAAGTCCAAAGATAACAATAAAAATTGCACCGATTTGTCTTAATATGACAATATTTTCTTGGAAAAACGTACCAAGGAACGTGGACCCGAATCCCATTGCGATAAAAATAAGTGAAAAACCTATTAAAAAGAAAAGGGTATGTAACATACCTCTCCTTGTCATTCGCTTGGAGTCGGATTGTAAATCATCGATTGACATACCTGTTATGTATGAAAGAAACGCCGGATATAACGGCAATGTACACGGTGAAATGAAGCTTAAAAAACCAGCTCCAAATGCAAAAAACATATTTAAGTCAGTTCCCATCAATTCGTCTCCTTTACTACAATACTTCTTTCATCGTATCAAAAGAATCTCCATATTACGCTTAATTTGACTGTGAAAGGTTTGTGAACAATCATAAAAAGCGGAAAGCACCGATTAGATGCGACAGGCATAAGACGAGTCGACGCAGTGGCGGTTTTTGCCACGTAGTCGAATTGACTTATGACCCGAGCATCTGGTGCTTGCAGCTGGATTGAATAAAAAGCGGAAAGCGACGGGTAGACGCGACAGGCATAAGACAAATTGACGCAGTGGCGTTCTTTGCCACGTAGTCGAGTTGGCTTATGACCCGAGCGTCTGTCGCTTGTAGCTGGATTGAATAAAAAGCGGAAAGCGATGGGTAGTCGCGACAGGCGTTTAAACCTTCTCCTGCCAAAATAGCTTGCTAACTATTCCGTTCGTTTTATACAAACATTTAATTTAAAAGTATGTTTTTTAAAATAACAGACAAAATATAATTGATACAATGTAAAAGTCTGAGTCAAATAGGTGAAGTTATGAAGAAAATCATACTATTTAAGTGTATTTTGTTTTGTATAATGTATTTTAATATTAAAGACGAATCAACGGATCTTCCCTATCTAGAACCTAGATGCCCCGCTACCGATGCGTTAATCCAAACAACAAGTAAGGATAAAGCGGAACTTTTACGAAAACTAAATGAATTAGTCCAGGACGCCTATCCATATGATATATACAGTGAATGGGAAGTACAGGAAGCGATACCTTTACGCTCATTGATTGGAGTCCCATACGATGAGGCCTATTTTATGATGGCTCAAAGGCTATGCAATAAAAGGGTGGCCGATAACTCTTGGTTAATTAAAGTTCAATTTCCCAAGCTATTACCGTCTGCAAGCGCATCCGCAGGGATTATGTTTGTGACTAAAGATAAACAGAATGGTTGGTATGTTTGGTATACGTATCGATAAAGTGAAAAAGAAAATCACTCTTTTATAAAATGAGTGATTTTCTTATAAACTAGGAGTTAAGTAAATAATTACCCCGCATTCTCCGCTGAGCTGTTTTGTAACTCATACATCATATAATAGAGACCTTTTTGCGCTAGCAACTCTTGGTGCGTGCCGCGTTCAACAATTTCACCTTTATGTAAAACTAAGATGAGTTCAGCATCTTGAATTGTACTTAATCGGTGAGCAATGGCAATCGTCGTTCGTCCTTTACGCATTTTTTCTAGACTCGCTTGAATTGCAATTTCTGTTTCCGTATCAATATTTGCGGTCGCTTCATCTAAAACAAGTATTTTTGGATTCGTTGCCATCGTTCGCGCAAAGGCGATTAATTGGCGTTGACCACTTGAAAATGTTGCACCGCGCTCTGTTACTCTTTGCGAATATTTATCTGGCAGTTTTTCAATGAATTCATTCGCACTTACAAATTCCGCTGCCCCTCTAACTTTTTCTTCCGGCATTTCTTGATTATGCAAACGTATATTACTAGCAATATCCCCATAAAACATAAAAGGATCCTGTAGGACGAGGCCCATTTTTTCACGTAATTCGTCTGGTGGATATTCTTTTAGTGAAACGCCGTCAACTAAAATTTCTCCTCGCTCGAATTCGTAAAAGCGCATGAGCAAATTAATAATTGAACTTTTCCCACTCCCTGTATGCCCAACGAGTGCCACAGTTTCTCCCGCGTTTGCCGTAAAGGAAATGTTTTTTAAGATATCCGTTTGTCCATCATACGAGAATGACACGTTACGAAACTCAATTTTCCCTTCGCCTACTTTTATATTTTGAACTACTTTTTGCTCAGGTTCCATATTTGTGTCATCCATTAACTTAAAGACACGAGATGCGGATACGAGCGCTTGTTGGAAAATCGATAGACGTTGCATCACTTGTTGAACAGGTTGGAATAAACGTCCGAGTAAAGTTGTAAACGCATAAAGAACTCCTACTTCCACCGACGTTTCTAATGAAAGAAACCCAAAATATCCTAGCGTAAAAATAATGGCACCTGTATAAAGCAACTCGATTGCCGGACTTAGTAAAATGCCGTCAAATTTTATGTTACGCATACCTGCCCTATAGTGCTTTTCATTAATATCATCAAACTCAAGTTCGAGTCTTTCTTCTTGCCTAAATGCTTGTATCATCCCCATACCAGACAGGGATTCAGCAATTTTGGCGTTTAATTGACTCAGTCTCTCACGAATATCTTGATAAAAATCCGCACTGTAATGTCTGTATACCGAGACAATTAGTAAAAACAATGGCAGAAGCAATAATGAAATGAAGGTTAATTTCACATCTAATGAAAATAAGGCAATATAAACACCGATCAATACAAAGATTGCCTGTAGAAATGTCACGATAACACTTACAAACATATCTTTAATTGATTCCGTATCGTTTGTCACCCGTGATACGATACTGCCTACTGGTGTTTGATCAAAATAAGTCATGCCAAGACCTTGCACTTTAGAAAATACGTCAATTCTCATTTGTTGAATTATTTTCAAAGCAATATCTTGAAAGCGAATTAACTGAAAGTAAGAAACGATGACGATGAATAATTGGATACCAATGTAGGTCGCGGCAATAACCATGACTTCTTGTTTTGGAAAATTCATCGGTATCAAATTATTGTCTATAAATCTTTGAATAATTAAAGGACCAATAATTGTACCCGTAATCGTTAATGTGAGTAAGATGAGTGCAATGGCAATACTACCTTTATGAGGGGTTGTATAACGCAATAATCGTTTTAAGACAACCCACTGATCATTTGCTGTTAATTTAGGTTGTTTTTCTGAGTTCATTGGCCCTCACCTCCCCGTTCGACCATGACCTCGAGTTGTTGCAAGTCGTACATCTCTTTATATCTACCATCCATGGCTAGTAACTCTTCATGAGTGCCAGCTTCCGCTATCGTACCTTCATGCATGACAATAATTTTATGCGCATGTTGAATTGCACTTAACCGGTGTGACGTTATAATTGTTGTTTCATCTGTACGTGCTTGTTTTAATGCTTCCAAAATGGCTTCCTCTGTTCTTGCGTCTACCGCCGATAGTGAGTCATCTAGGATTAATAATTCCGGATTCATAATTAAAGCACGTGCAATGGACACTCTTTGCTGCTGACCGCCTGATAATGAAACGCCTCGTTCTCCAACGATGGTGTCGTATCCTTCCGTAAAACTAAGAATATCTTGATGGATTTGCGCAAGTTCAGCAGCTTCATAAATTTTTTCTTTCGCAATTTTGGGATTCGTAAAAGCTATATTTTCCGCAATCGTTGTTGAAAATAGGAAATGATCTTGTGGCACATAACCGATAGACGCCCGTAAACTTTGTTGTTTATATTGATGAATGGAATGTCCGCCGTACTGAATACTCCCTTTATATCCTTCAAATTCACGAAGCAATAACTTTAAGATGGCTGTCTTCCCAGACCCTGTTCTGCCCACAATGCCTAACGTTTCGCCTTTCTTCAAAGTGAAATGAACATTCCGGAGGGCAAGCGCCTCATCTCCAGGGAATTTGAATTCTTCCACATTGAACTCCAAATCACCTTTTGGTCGTTCAGAAATCGCACCTGGTAAGTCTTTAATCTCAGGCGTAATGGACAGTAGCTCCGTAATTCTACTGTAAGAAGCATTGCCACGCTCTACAATATTAAAGAGAAATCCAAATGCTAGCATTGGCCAAACGAGCAGTCCAAGGTAGGTACTAAAGGCAACCATATCACCAATGGACATATCTCCTGCGATAATATACTTCGTTCCAAAGAAAAAAGATAAAATGTAAGAAACCGCAAATATGCCCGTAATGGTCGGGTCGAATAATGCATCTACTTTTGCAACTCGCATATTTTTAGCCACAACATCCGTTGATAAATCAGTAAAATCTTCAATATCCTCTTTTTGCTGGCCGAATGTTTTAATCACTTTAATCCCAGTAATACTTTCTTGTGTTTTATCATTCAAATGAGAAAATGCTTCTTGAGCGTTGCGAAATCTTTGTCTTAATAAACGCCCGTAGTAACTCGTCAAAAAAATCATAAATGGCAACGGAATCAGTGCAATGAGCGTCAGTTTCCAATTGATTGTGAGGGCCATTGTTAAAATCACGAAGCCCCCTGTTGCAATCGAATCAACTAATGTTAACACACCCATTCCCGCAGTTTGCTGAACTGCATTAATGTCGTTCGTTGCATGCGCCATTAAGTCCCCGACACGTCTTTTTTGATAAAAAGAAGGTGACATCTTTGTAAAATGATGAAATAGCTTTTCACGCATCGTACGGGACAATCGTACAGCCGATCCGAATATCATAACCCGCCAATAAAAGCGTGCGATATACATAAGAATCCCTGCGACACCTAAAATGAGAAGCCACTTTGTCAGTCCAGAAGCCGTCAAAGAGCTATCCGTAATGTCATCTACAATAATTCCTATGATTTTTGGCGGTAGTAATTGTAAAAGAGATACAAGTACAAGTGCGCTTATCCCAATTATGTATTGCTTTCTTTGTTGTTTAAAAAACCAACCTAACTGCACTAATACCTTCACACAACTCCCCCTAATTCTCTATAAAAATTGAACACCTTAATATTTTAACAAAAGTCTGAACAATATAAAAGGTCCGGATGTGAAATTATCCGGTTTATGAAATATTTTACTCATCAATTATTCGTACATTACTTGTGTGAATATTTACACAAGGTCGTACTTTTATGTTACAATTAGTAAATCTTTATGAATTGACGGAGGGAATAAACATGACAACTAAAGAAGCGGAAGTTGATACGCTACATGTGGAAGATATTTTAAAAGCGTATCATCTGTTAAAAGACGTAGTGACACATACACCTTTACAAAGAAATGAACAACTTTCCGAAAAATACGCGTGTGATGTCTATATAAAGAGAGAGGACTTGCAATATGTGAGGTCTTTTAAATTACGTGGGGCTTACTATAAAATAAAAAAAGTTGAACAAACAGCCCGTGAAAAAGGGATTGTTTGCGCAAGTGCCGGCAACCATGCACAAGGCGTTGCTTATTCATGTGCGCAGCTAGGAATTCACGGAACCATTTTCATGCCACAAACGACACCGAAACAAAAAGTAAATCAAGTCAAAATGTTCGGTCGCGATCATATAGAAATCGTTTTGACTGGCGATACTTTCGATGATTCATTTACTTCGGCTATGGCATTTACAACGAATAATGATAAAATATTCATTCATCCTTTCGATGACTTGGATATTATTGCTGGACAAGGAACGGTTGCCATTGAAGTGATGAACGACATTGAAAAGCCGATAGATTATGTATTTTCAAGCATCGGCGGGGGCGGACTCACGGCTGGGCTCAGTACATACATCAAAAGTGTTTCGCCAATGACACAGATGATTGGAGTTGAACCTGCCGGCGCTGCAAGTATGAAATCAGCATTTGAGGCCGGAAGTGCGACTCTTTTACCATCCATCGATAAGTTCGTAGACGGGGCTGCCGTACAATGTGTCGGAAATCATACGTATGACATTTGTCAGAAGTATTTATCTGATATTGTACCTGTGCCGGAAGGAAAAGTTTGTTCTACCATTTTAGATTTATACAATTTGCATGCCATCATCGCAGAACCGGCTGGTGCTCTACCAATCGCAGCACTTGATTTTTATAAAGAACAAATTAAAGGCAAGTCGATTGTTTGTGTCATTAGCGGCGGAAATAATGATATTGGTAGAATGCAGGAAATTAAAGAGAAATCATTAATGTACGAAGGGTTACTTTATTATTTCATCGTTAATTTCCCGCAACGAGCTGGTGCATTAAGACAATTTTTGGATAATGTACTTGGACCAGATGACGATATCACCACTTTTGAATATACAAAGAAAAACAACAAAGAAAGCGGTCCTGGACTTGTCGGCATCGAATTAAAATATAGCGAAGATTATGAAGGACTCATTGAACGGATGAATCAATCCGGTTTTTCCTATAAAGAAGTGAACAAAGATAGCACATTGTTTGAACTGCTCATTTAATGTGTTCGATTTCCCCACCGTATGTCTATGGACATATGGTGGTTTTTTAATTAAATATACCCTCTCTTAACTCGAATTGCTCCCCGTTATTCACCGAAAATGCCCACCAATTAACTTTGACCTTTCCACTGCCGTGCCTGCTTCTGTATAAGAAACAGCTCGTAGTATTGCGTTAGAGCCGTACTTACTTCGAAGCGAATCCATTGTTTCGCCAAGTTTCCGGTTGCGCCATTTATGTTCGTCAAATAAACTTAATTGCATCACATGTTCATCTTCTAGTTTTGTTAAACTAATCGCCAATCGACGAATCGGTCGTCCATCATGAAACTTCTCTAACAAATCTGCACATACTTGATAAATTTTCATCGTATCGTTTGTTGCTTCAGCTATAGAACGTGAACGACTAAAACCACCGCCAAATGCATTTTTAGAATAATCGGCGGATAAATGAACCGTATACCCTACTTTTTTCGCTTTTCTTGCCCGCATCGCTACATCTTCACACATCTCAAGAATGACGACTAAAATATCTTCACGTTTCACGTAATCCCGAAAGAGCATTTGTCCTTTCCCAAAACTAACTTGTTCTTCAAGTAACAAAGGACCCATATCCGATAAATCGATGCCGTGTGCATGGTAATAGAGCTGATTTCCCATGACACCAAATTTCTTTTCTAGTTTTTCAAGAGAAGTATTTGCTAAATCACCTACCGAAAAAATCCCCATATGATTTAACGTTCGTTCTAGTCGGCTGCCAATTCCCCACATTCGACTTAACGGCGCGACAGGCCAAAGTTTTTCAGGTACATCTTCGTACGTCCATTCGGCAATGCCTATCTTTTTGGCTTCTAGATCAAGTGCCAATTTCGATAAGAGAAGGTTTTGTCCAATGCCGAAAGCTGCTTTTAATTCGAATTGACGAACAAGATCATCTTGAATACGGCGTACCGTCTCTTTTGGTGGCCCCCATAATCTTTCTGTTCCATCAAGGTCAATAAAACTTTCGTCAATGCTATACGTATGAATTGCTTCTTTCGGTACGTATTGATTCAGAAGACGCGTAATTTCCATCGATACATCGATAAAAAATTGCATTTTTGGCTCAATTAAACGAATGGATGGATCGTCTGGGATTTCAAACAACCGATTTCCTGTTTGAATGCCGAATTTTTCTTTAAGTGGCGGTGAAGCAGCGAGAACGACTCCCCCTTTCCGGTTCTTATCACCAATAATGGCAATAGGCGTTTCCATCACATCGAGTCCTTCTAGTACCGCAGCACAACTTGCATAAAAACTTCTCATATCCATGCAAACAATATTTCGCTTTGGCAAATTCATGACTCTCCTCCTCAAATATAGAACAAACGTTCTTTCCTTAAGTATAATCCATAAGTATTCATTTATTCAATCGGAAGTTTTTTACAGTAGGTTGCCACATTGCACGGATTTATTTGTAGAATAGTAAACAATCACGTGCATACAAATTACTTATATACAAATCACTTGCACTATGTTACATTCTTACTAGTTGCTATATTCCGATAATTATTCACCGAGGAGGAGATACCCTCGTAAGTTATGTATAAAGTTCTTTGATAATAGGAGTAGGCATAATGAAAATGCACATAAATTGAATGGAGGAACAATAAATGTCAAAAATTCCATCATCACTTCAAAATTTACGCATCCCTGTCATCGCTGCACCTATGTTTATCATTAGCAATCCGAAACTTGTGATAGAACAATGTAAAGCAGGCATTATTGGTTCAATGCCCGCACTGAATGCACGGCCTGCCGCCCAACTAGATGAATGGTTGGCTGAGATTACCGAGGAACTGGCGGCTTATAACGCCAAAAATCCAGACCGTCCGGCAGCACCATTCGCGATTAATCAAATTGTCCATAGATCCAATGAACGATTAGAACAAGATATGGAATTATGCGTGAAATATAAAGTTCCAATTATTATTTCTTCATTAGGTGCTCGTGAAGAAATATTTGACGCTGCACATAGCTATGGTGGGATTGTGTTTCATGATGTGATTAACAATACTTTTGCCCATAAGGCGGTTGAAAAGGGTGCCGATGGTTTAGTCGCAGTTGCGGCTGGAGCTGGCGGACATGCCGGTGTAAAGAGTCCATTTGCATTCATTCAAGAAATTCGAGAGTGGTTCGACGGTCCGCTTGCTCTATCTGGCTCAATAGCTACAGGAAGTTCGATTTTAGCTGCAGAGGCGATGGGTGCTGATTTCGCTTATATCGGTTCACCATTTATTGCAACGGATGAAGCACGTGCTTCAAAAGCGTATAAACAGGCAATCGTTGACTGTACGTCTGATGACATTGTGTATAGCAATCTATTTACAGGTATCCATGGAAATTATTTAAAGCCATCTATTCAAGCTGCAGGTTTAGATCCGGACAATTTACCTGAAAGTGATCCATCTAAAATGAATTTTGGTGAAGATGGTGCCAAAGCATGGAAAGACATTTGGGGCAGCGGTCAAGGGATAGGTGCGATTAAAGCCGTGACAAGTACAGCCAAATATGTCGATAAGTTGGATAAAGAATATTTGGAAGCAAGAGATAGACTTTATAGTAAAGCTCAAGAAAATAGCATTCATATATAAATTTCTATACAAAACGCCGCCCGGTAGCAAGACCTGGGCGGCGTTTTCACTCAGAAAACCAATGATTTACCCATCTACTAGAAGTACAGAGATATTCCCGACTTCAACGGTTAATTTCAATAGCGGACCATCTATCCCGATAGAACCTTCTTCTGCATTTGGTAAATTAATCGTTGTATTTCCGACGCTATTATGAATATCTGATTGAAGAGCTAGCGGAACCTCTTTCATTTTCACGATGACATTTCCTACTGTTGAAGTTGCAGAAATGTTTTCGGAGACGGTAGGCAGTTCAATTGTATTATCTCCTACTTCAGTTGTGCTATTTAGCGAGCCAGCTACATTTTTTAACGTAATATGGCCGACCCTTGTCGTTACGAAAGAGTTGCTTGCTGCAATTGCCTCCATATAGATGTTCGCAACATCTGCTTCTACATACAGTTGTTCATACTGTTTGCTTGGTAATTCGATTAATACGGTGTAGCTCCCCGCTGATTTTTGAAATGGAAGCCACTTTGTTTTTGTTTTCGCACGAATCGTAAGTTCATCGTACTTTTCTTTCACGATAAGCTTATAACTTTTGGCAGGTTGCGTGGTTGTTTTGCCTTCTAGATGTACACGTATATCGTCTCCATCATGCGGAGCGATTTGAATATCTCCAATATCAGTCGTGATATGAATATTGACAATTTCATCTCCAGGAATAGACTTACTTAAACTTCCATGCCCTCCTCGAAATAGAAAAAGGAGGACATTGATTAGGAGTACAATCCCGATGAACAGAACTGCTACTCGCATGATGTCCTGACGCCTCAATCTATTGTCCCCTTTTGATAAATTTGTTTGTTGTCAATTAGTCTATTCGTAAAAAGGTAGGGATTATCACTCTTTACGATTTATTTTCCGACGAATGAAGAAATAAACACCACTGATAATCACGAGTAAAAGTAAAAGTATCGGGAAATTGCCAACGAAAAAGACAACAAGGCTAGAGGCAAAAGCAAGCAAATAGTTGATGCTTGTAGTAAATTGTTTTTTCGTTTTCTCCCATGTGTCAAGCCCTTTACTATCAATATCTGGTATAACGATACGATTTTCAAAGAGATGAATTTCTACTGTTGAAAGTGCTGTTTGGTTTTCGAGGTACTTCATTTTCCCAACAATCACTTCGATTTCTTCTTGGACGACAGCCAAATCAGATGAAATTTTTAATAAGTCTTCTGTTTTCTCAGCTTGCTCCATAAAAGTGAGTAGTCTTTCTTCTAAAACGCGCTTCGATTTTAATCTAGCTTCTAAATCGACGTAATGCTCAGTAACATCTTCTCCTGTTACATTTCGTTGTAAGATATCTGTTGCTTCTCCTTCAGCATCCGTTAAAAAAGATTGAAAATGCTTTTCGGGAATTCTTAGCATTATATTGCCGCTAATTGTTTTATCTTCCGCATGATACACATTGGACTCAACGATATAGCCGTTATATTTCGTAACTTTCCTTTCAATGTTGAGCTGCGCCTTTTCAAAATCTGCAACTTGGAATTGTAAAAAAGCTTTATGAATGATCATTCTGACTGCAGGAATATCGTTTGCGCTTTGTGGCATCTCCGTACTAGAATCCGCACTTTCTTCTACATGCTCGTCAGATTCATAGGCAGTAGACTCGCTTTCTACTACTGCCATTTCATTTGACCCAACTTCAGAATCACTAAATTCAATATGGTCTTTCTTAGATTCAGATGCACTGCAAGCAGTGATCAATAGAAATCCACTGAATAAGAACAATAATAAACACCAATGTTTTTTCAATGTCAACACCCCTATAGCTTTTCTTCGCATTTAAAGAGTAGACTGAAAAAAACGTGAATAGTTACAGTTTTAATCTTTTTTATAAAAGAATTTACGCCCCACCCGCTCAATGAATGACGGCATAAGTGCATATAACTTACTTGTAATGCCCATATACCACGGTAAATTAACTTCTCTTACTGGTTTTTCGATGGCTCGTAGAATTGCATCGACGACAGTTTGAACGGTAAGCAAATGTCGCCCCACTGATGTACGGTATTTTCCTGAGCGGTCTGCAAGGTCTAGAAATGGCGTATCTATCGGACCTGGGTGGATGGTTGTTACGTGCATATTGAATGGTGCAAGCTCCATGCGAAGTGCATTCGTATAGCCGATAAGTGCATGCTTTGAAGCAGCATAAATAGAAGCTTTTGGGGTTGCTACCTTCCCCGCTTGCGAACCGATATACATTAAATGTCCTTTCTTTCTCTTCATCATGCGCGGCAGTAATCGGCGTGTCAATTGCATGGGAACGACGACATTTACATCCATTATACTTTCAATCATTTCATCCGTCGCATCATAGGCATATGAAAAAGTCCCAATACCTGCCGAAAAAATAACAACATCTGGTGTTTCAATTGTAAGAAGAAGCCGATCCATCTCCTTCCGATTCGACAAATCCACTTGAATAATCTTTGCTCCCTCTGCTTGTAACTGTTTCAATGGCCCGGTTGACCGTCCTGTTGCCCAAACTCGATGTCCTTCTGAAAGTAGGCGTTTCGTAAGTGCATAACCAACGCCACTTGTTGCGCCAGTAATGAAAATTGTTTTAACTTTGGGCATAGCTGAACACACCATGCTCATCGCGCGTCTCAAGAATGATTCCTTCGTCAAGTAAATAGTCAATTTGCCCAATTGTTTCTGATAATGTTAAGCCTAACTCTTTTTCATATACAGTAGGAAATAATTCTGCCGTTAATTCAAAAATCGTTCGTCGACCATCAACCAACATACCATGGACTTTCATCGCACGTTCACGTTGTTGAGTAAGACGCTTTTCTATCAATGAATGGACACCATAGACTTCTTCACCATGACCTGTATAAATCGTTTCGATTGGTATTGTTAACAATCTTTTCAAAGATGCATTGTATTGCAATAGGGAACGAGGTCGCTCGTCATTCCGATTTAGCGGCGGTTCAATGAGTGGGTTTGATGAGACTTTTCCTAGTAAAAGGTCGCCGCCAATCATCTCGTGCGTTTCTTCATTCCAAAACGCTAGATGACTTTGTGCATGACCCAATGTTTCTAACACAGTCCACCCAGGGTGACCAGGAACTACATCGCCCTCGTTGATCTTTTTATCTAATGATCTATTCCCCATCATCGCAATCGGTCTTTTCATTTTGGGAACCCAACTCAAATATTGCTCTGGCACGCCCTCTTCAAGTAGACGCTCAAGATAAAATTGATCATGATAGTCAAAAAAAGCTTCATCTCGCTTTAGCCATAAGTTATTATACGGGTGACCAAGAACCTCCGCATTGTCAAATGCATCTATCCAACCCGCATGATCGGGATGATGATGTGTCAGAATTACTTGTTCAACATCCTTGAAAGTATATCCAGCTTCTTTTAACCCATATTTTAATGCTTCATATGCTTCAGGCGTTTTCGGTCCTGCATCGAATAAAGAAAGTGTATCACCTTTTACTAAAAATGCATTCACATCACCGACCGCAAATGGTGTAGGAATCTCAATTTTATGTATCATCAAATCATCCTCTTTTCACAATAAGTTGACTCTCCCAATTCAATCTGATCTAAATGGAAAGTGAATCACTGTTCAGTATATTGTACAACTTTTCCATAACCGCGTCACCCTTTACTAGCAACATAATAAATAGATTTGATATCAACAAAAATATATTTATAAAAGCACGAATCCACCATAATCTGTTGACGAATTTTCAAGACTGTGCAATAATCGGAATAATTGATGAATAAACAGGCGTTGACGAGGACTAGTAGAAGTGGTGATGGAGAAAAGCAAATGTGGTCATCGGCTGAAAACCACAATCCCGCTCCCCCTTCGAACCTACTTCCGAGCCGCTATGGAAACATGGCCGTCACCATCGCGTTATAGATGGATGAGTTGTACTGGTTAACCAGTAAATATAGGTGGTATCGCGGAAACATGCGTTTTCGTCCTGATTGTAGGGACGAAAGCGCATTTTTTACGTTTTTTTAAGTGTTAAATGTTTGGAGGTATACGGGTTGTGACTGGCATCTAAAAGGACGCAACCATCCTATCTGTTCAGAGAAAAAGGAGTGGTTATATGCAAACAATTGTATTTGTAGGTGCAGGATCAATGGCTGAGGCGATTATCGCAGGAATGGTAAAAAAAGCAGTCATTCATCCTAAGAAGTTATTTGTGATGAATAAAGGAGATGATAAAAGGCTCTTTTCTTTACAACAAAAATATGGAATTTCAATCGTTTGTGAACAACGTGACGCTTTAAAAAAAGCGGATCTCGTGGTTCTTGCTACAAAACCGCAAGATATTCATCAAGCGATGTTAGACATTTCACCCTTTTTAAATCGTTCATCTGCGGTGTTATCTGTCATTGCCGGTATTTCAATTAAAACAATTGCAAAAGGATTAGGCGCGAGACCCATTGCACGAGCAATGCCTAACACATCCGCCACGATCGGAAAGTCGGCTACTGGCATCGCGTTTAATCATACGGTCGATGCTATATTAGAAACGCAATTGCTAACATTAATGAATGCAATCGGTCTTGTTCAACAAGTAGATGAACCAGACCTCCATACAGTAACCGCATTATCCGGAAGTGGACCGGCTTACGTATATTATTTAGTTGAAGCTTTTGAAGAAGTAGCGATTCAAAAAGGGTTATCGCCAGACATTGCACGTTCACTTATTATTCAAACGCTTGAAGGTGCAACTGCTATGTTGAAAGAAACAAGAGAAGAACCAGCAATACTTCGGGAGAATGTCACAAGTCCAAACGGGACAACAGCCGCAGGTCTACAAGCATTGGCAGATGGTGATTTCAAAAAGATCATCGCCAATTGTATCGAGAAAGCAAGTGAACGTTCAGAAGAACTTGCTTTAGCAACTTGTAAAATGAAGCAATCATGAGATTCATGGAAGTGCAAACTTTCCGATTTCACACGGCCGTTTTGTTATACTATATGTATGAATCATAAATGGGGGCTAAAGAGTGTATGGCGAAATTATTTGAATCATTTACAGTGAGAAACGTAACATTTAAAAATCGAATCGTGCAAGCACCAATGTGCATGTATTCAAGTCATCACGAAGATGGAAAAGTAGAAGATTGGCATAAAACACATTACGCAAGCCGAGCGGTTGGGCAAGTTGGACTCATTATCGTAGAAGCAACTGCCGTTCATCCACAAGGTCGAATTTCCGCCCAAGATCTTGGGATATGGCAGGATGATCAAATTGATGGGCTAGCAGAAATTGTTCGACTGATGAAACAACATGGAGCAAAAACAGGCATCCAGTTAGCCCATGCCGGTCGAAAAGCAACAGTAGAAGGTGACATTTTCGCCCCTTCTCCAATTGCTTTCAGCGAAAACTATAAAACGCCTAATCAAATGACAGTCAATCAAATTAAAGAACTAATCCAACACTTTAAAGAAGCGACAATTCACGCGAAAAAAGCAGGGTTCGATGTGATTGAACTTCATGCTGCACATGGCTATTTGATTAATTCATTTTTATCACCTTTGACGAATAAACGAACGGATGATTATGGTGGTACTGCTGAAAATCGGTATCGTGTCTTACGTGAAATTATCGATGCAGTTCGTTCAGAATGGGAAGGCCCGTTATTTGTACGTATTTCCGCTCATGATTATGCTGATGGCGGTATGACAGCGGAACAATATGTAGAAATGACAAAGTGGATGAAACAACAAACGGTAGATTTAATCGATGTCAGCTCGGGTGGTGTTGTACTAGCAAATATTGATACATTCCCAGGTTATCAAGTGGCACTCTCAGAAACAATTAAGCAAGGTACCGAGATTGAAACAGGTGCAGTCGGGCTTATTACGACAGGGATTCAAGCTGAGGAAATTTTGAAAAATAATCGTGCAGATTTAATTTTCCTCGGCCGAGAACTACTGCGGGACCCTTACTGGGCTTACAGAGCAGCAAAAGAATTGCGTACGGAAATTCAAGTCCCGAAACAATATGAACGTGGATGGCTTTTTTAAGCGATAGTCTCTTAATTTTGGTTCGACCTAGAATGTTGCTACTTCATAAGTTCTTAAATGGCAAACTCCTAACATCTAAATTAGATAGATGTTAGGGGGTTGTCCTATGAAGTACTATCAGTGTGCTACGTTAGAACATTATTTTCGCCAAAAAGTTGTACAATCTATTTTATCCTCAATATTAAATGCAATCATTTTCTCGAGTAATGAATAATCAACAGAATCAGTCCATTTGATACGTATCAATTCCTTTGTATGGTCATACCCGGCCTGTTTAATATCGTCAGAAAAACGTTCAATTACTACACTCTCAGGGGCAACAGACATATGATGTTTCGCAACGCTAAAGCCAATAATAAACGTACCATGGTCCGTAAACATCGGTTGATTCCATTTCACAACCTGTTCTAAATTAGGAAACTGCTTTTTTATCCAACATAGGACTTCTTCCACTCGCTCCTTATGTTCTGGGTGATCAATTTTTGCTAAAAACGCTTCGAAAACTTCCATTATATTCCTCCTGAACATTTATTTGTAAACAAAACTGCTATGTTTATTCAGTGTTTTTTACTTCATTGAGTTTACCATCTCGCCATTCAAAGCATGCAAAGTCTTCTGCGATATAAATGTTTTCAAAAGTTTCTTGTCCTTGTTTCTTTAACTTCGCAATATCGCTCGGCAAGAAGCGTGCGCTAATATGGTTGGCGATCAGTGCGCTAGCATTTGCATTTTTAGCGACTTTGGCGGCATCACCAATCGTGGAATGTCCGTAATCTTTTGCCAGATTTCCAGTTTCATTATCAAATGTCGCTTCATGGACGACGATGTCTGCTTCTTCTGCCAATTCCACAGAAGCATCACAATATTTGGTGTCTCCAAGAATCGCAATCGTGAATCCTTGTTGTGGTTCTCCAGTAACATCTTCACTTAATACAACTTGCCCATCTGCTAATGTTACGTCTTGTCCTTCTTTTAAGTTTTTTAATAGAGGGCCTTTCGGTACTCCCGCGGCAAGCGCTTTTTCAATGAGCAATTTACCAGCCAGTGGTTTTTGTTCAATACGATAGCCAAAACAAGGAATAACATGTTCCAGTTTTTTTACACGAACTAGAAAATCTTCATCTTCAATGACAATGCCTTCTTCCGCGATTTCATGGATACACAGTTCATAGTTTAAATGGGTATTTGTCAACTGTAATGTTGACCATAGCCATGTAGATAGTCCTGCAGGTCCGTAAATATCTAGCGGTTCATTGCCCCCTAGAAAAGAACGCGAACTGATTAAACCCGGCAAGCCAAATAAATGGTCGCCGTGTAAATGCGTAATGAATATCTTTTCGATTTTTCTTGGTTTTAATGAAGTATGTAAAATTTGATGTTGCGTAGCTTCTCCACAGTCAAATAACCAGTATCCTCTTCCTTCTGCCGTTAAATTAACGATTAAAGCAGAAGTATTGCGTGTTTTCGATGGCATGCCTGCACCAGTACCCAGAAAATGTAAATCCAAATATTTCAACTCCTTTTTTCGTTCTATACATAGAATTAAACTTTAAAAACGGTTCGGTTGTCTTCATTATCATGCCAGATGCTAGTGTGACAAAGTACAACACATCACTCGCGTCATCTTTCACATAAAAATTAGCTTGCTTTGCTTTTAGTCATTCCCTCTTTTAATTGCATTTTGTCCAAATTTTTCATTTAAATTCGAAACAAGCCCTTCAATTTGTGCATCTTTTGCATGTTTTTCGTAATCATAAATGGACAGTTGCTCATACAATTCATTCAGTGGAATGACATTTGAAATTGTAATTCCTAGAAGACGTACTGGCTCATGGTCCCAGTGCGTTGTAAAAAGGTTTTTCGCTTCCTCATAAATTTGCTCTTCTTTAAAAATCGGGTTTAATACTGTTCGACTTCTCGTCTGATTTTGCCAATCTGCTGTACGAATTTGAATCATGATCACCGTACCAGCTAATTGTTGTTTATTGAGACGAATCGCAACTTTATTTGCAAGCCATTTAAACGTTTCTAAACAAGCTTCTAAGTCAGTTTCATCTATTGGCAATGTTGTAGAACTTCCAACACTTTTTCTTTCATTTGCTGCTTCCGGGTCAACGGGTCGATGGTCAATTCCATTAGCCCGCTCTCTAAGTCGGACACCATTTTTCCCAAGTGCGGACTTGATCGTTAGTTCATTCGCATTCGCCAACTCACCAATTGTATGGATTTTCAATTCCACTAATTTCTTCTCCGTACTTTCCCCTATTCCATGCATGTCGATAACGGGAAGTGACCAAAGCACCTTTTTAATTTCACGTTTCCGTAAAATTGTAATGCCCATTGGCTTTTTCATATCAGAAGCAGTTTTGGCTAAAAATTTATTCGGGGCTATGCCAATGGAACAAGGTAAATCGAGTTCTTGCAAAATCCGTTGTTGGATGTTCTTTGTTATCGCCCTAGCATTTGTTAATCCACCAATATCAGTGATATCCACATAGGCTTCGTCAATAGATACCGGTTCAACTAACTCAGTATAAGAACGTAATATGTCAAAAACCGCTGATGAAGCGATTCTATATTTTTCAAAATCGGGCGGAACGATGACCAATTCGGGACAAAGTCGTCTTGCTTCTCCTACAGTCATCGTTGTATACACACCGAATGCCCTTGCTTCATAAGAGCAAGTCACAAGAATGCCTCGCCGTTGCTGTGGATTCCCTGCAACGGCGAGTGGAATGCCTTTTAGAGAAGGATCGTATGCTTGTTCAACAGACGCAAAAAAGCTATTCATATCGACGTGTAAAATCACTCTTGCTCTTGTTTGACTGTTTTTCCGCATCAGTTCCGCTCCTTCCCGAAAAACAGCCGAACAGATTGCTCTGCTCGGCCATAACTTTATTTTGCTTCTGAAATTTTCGCTTCAACATAAGCGCCAATTTCATTCATCCCTGAAAGTGTTTGTGCCAACACATTAGGGTCTACTACTGTAATCATACGTGCTTTTAAATTTGCCACTGCTGTAAAATAAGGCGTTTTGGAATAAACTTTTAATGCCGAATCCGTTAATGAGTTGTTCGGAATATCTATAATTTCTTTTGCATCAAGGACCAATAAACCAATTGTTAATACACCCGTCTGAACGACAACAACGCGTGTTTCATCTTGAATTTTGGCACTTCGATCATATAAGATTTTCTCAAAATCGAAAATCGGCACCAGTTCACCGCGAATGTTCATTAATCCAAGTACAAAGTCTGGCAAATGCGGAATTGGATTGACCTGCTCTAACCGTTCAATTGAAACGATCGAATCGACAGGAATGGCATACTCTTCATTGCCACATTGGACGATGACCGCTTTAAGTTCATCCATTGTTTACGCCTCCTTTGGCGTATTTGCGGTTACTTGAACAATTTCAATTAATAATTCGGTAAGTTTCTCTAACTCTTCAACTGGCATACGTTCGTTCGTTGTATGAATTTCTTCATAACCGACAGACAACGTTACAGTTGGGATTCCGGCTCCGTTGAACACATTACCATCACTTCCGCCACCGCTCGTAAGTAACTCAGGTGTTCTCCCAATATTTTTTATTGCGCGCATTGCTGTTTGAACAACTGGTTCATCTTCCGTAAAACTAAAACCTGGATACATATGTTGGATTTCAAGATTCACGCCACCACCCATTTCCTCGGCTATCCGTGAAAATGTTGTTTCCATATGTTCAAGTTGTTGATCTAACTTTTCTTTCTGTATGGAGCGTGCTTCTGCAACAATCGTTACTTCGTCACACACAATATTTGTCGCTTTGCCGCCATGGAAGCTACCAATATTCGCGGTTGTTTCTTCATCAATACGACCTAACCTCATCGCAGCAATCGATTTTGCTGCAATGTTAATCGCAGAAACGCCCTTTTCCGGCGCAACGCCTGCATGTGCAGTCTTCCCATGAATCGTCGCCCAAATTTTCGCTTGAAATGGTGCAGCTGTGACAATTCCGCCAACTTTACCGTCACTATCTACAGCATAACCATATTTCGACGTAATCAGCTTAGGATCCATCTCTTTTGCACCGACAAGTCCACTTTCTTCTCCTGCGGTAATGATGAACTGAATATCTCCATGCGCTATGTTTTTCTCTTTAACGACACGCATCATTTCAAATAGTGCTGCAATCCCCGCTTTATCATCCGCGCCAAGAATTGTCGTCCCATCTGAATAGATGTAACCATCTTCACGTAGTTCTGGTTTAATGCCTAGCCCAGGAACAACTGTATCCATATGACAGGTAAAATAAATCGGATCTGCACCGGCTACGGTTCCTTTCATGGACGCGATTAAATTACCTGCACCGTGCCCACTACGCTCAGCAGAATCATCTTCTACAACATCAAAACCGAGTGCTGTCATTTTTCCCTTTAAAATATCGGCTATTTTTCGTTCATGTTTCGTTTCTGAATCAATTTGAACGAGTTCAAAAAACTCGTTTATTAGTCTATCTTTATTCATCTTTAAAACTCCTTATAACGGAATATTCCCGTGCTTTTTCTTAGGTCTTGTTTCTTTTTTATTCCGCATCATATCTAGCGCTTGAATTAACTTCACACGTGTTTCGCGTGGGTCAATCACATCATCAACCATACCATGAGAAGCAGCCACATATGGATTTGCAAATTTCTCGCGATATTCTTCAATTTTTTCAGCTCGTGTTGCTTCTGGGTCATCCGAGTTCGCAATATCTCTTGCGAAAATAATATTTGCCGCTCCTTCAGGTCCCATTACCGCAATTTCTGCATTTGGCCAAGCGAACACAACATCCGCACCAATTGATTTTGAATTTAGAGCCACATAAGCACCGCCAAATGCTTTTCGTAAAATGACGGTCATTTTTGGAACCGTAGCTTCTGAGTAAGCATATAAAATTTTCGCACCGTGACGAATGATACCGCCGTGCTCTTGTTTAACACCCGGGAAAAAACCACTCACATCTTCAAATGTAATAATTGGAATGTTGAATGCATCACAAAAGCGAATGAAACGTGCCCCTTTATCTGACGAATCAATATCAAGTCCACCCGCCATGACGCGCGGCTGGTTACATACAAGACCGACAGTCTCCCCTTTTATACGTGCCAGTCCAATGACGATATTTTTCGCAAATTCAGGTTGCACTTCCATAAAAGAATCTTCATCGACTACTTGCTCGACTACTCTTCGGATATCATAAGGACGAATGCCTTCATATGGGACAACATCTGCTAAATCTGGACGATAATCATCTGTTTCATCGTATGGGATTCTTGGCGGTTTTTCTTCATTATTTTGAGGTAAGTAAGATAATAATTGTCGTACGCTTTGTAAGACCGTTTTCTCATCCTCTCCTCTAAAGTGAGCATTTCCACTAATCCCATTATGTACTTTCGAACCGCCTAGCGCTTCAGATGATATTTTCTCACCAGTAACTGTCTCAATCACTTTTGGTCCTGTAATAAACATTTGGCTCGTCTTATCCGTCATAAAGACAAAGTCTGTAATGGCAGGTGAATAAACAGCCCCACCAGCGCATGGGCCTAAAATCACTGAAATTTGTGGAATGACACCAGAGTAAATGGCATTGCGGTAAAAAATTTCGCCATATCCATCCAATGACACAACGCGTTCTTGGATTCGTGCACCTCCAGAATCATTCAAACCGATAAAAGGAGCACCATTTTTCGCGGCTAAATCCATCACATTCGCAATTTTCATCGCATGCATTTCTCCAAGTGCCCCGCCAAAAACAGTGAAATCTTGTGAGAATAAATAAATCGGCTTCCCGTTTATTTTCCCATACCCGGTGACCACACCATCACCCGGACCAACTTGTGAGTCCATGCCGAAATCACGCGTTCGATGTGTCACAAATGGATTTAATTCAACAAATGTACCTTTATCAAGCAAAAGTTCGATACGTTCACGAGCGGTTAGTTTACCTTTTTCATGTTGTTTCTCTATGCGCTCGTCTCCGCCCCCCAGCTCGATTTGCCTTCTTTTGTCATATAGTTCATTTATTTTATCATAAATATCCATTTCTCATTCCCCCATTGTTGTCTTTTCACAAAGTTCATAAAGTACCCCGTACGATGATTTTGGATGCAAAAATGCAACCTCAGCACCGCCTGCACCCCTCTTTGGTTCATCTTGTAATAAACGAACACCATGTTCTTTTAACTCTTGCATACGCATTCGAATATTTTCAACCCCAAATGCAATATGATGGACGCCTTCTCCGCGCTTTTCAATAAACTTCGCTACAGGTCCATCTTCTGCGGTTGCTTCAAGTAACTCTAATTTAACATTTCCCGCGTCAATAAATGCAACGCGTACTTTTTGAGAAGCTACTTCTTCTATCGCTAGCAGCTTTAAACCGAGCGTTTCTATATAATAAGGTAACGCTTTCTCGATACTATGTACGGCTATGCCAATATGGTCAACATTCTTCACTCTAATCCCCCCCCTATCCTTATTGTACATTTTAATTGGTAAAACTGCTAGCAGTTGTGAAATTTGTGTTTTCTGTTAAAATGAGAGTAAATAACGAGCGTAAGGGGTATGAACAATGAGTAATAAAAACATTCAAAAGTGGATCGTATACATTATGATTGGCTTAATGTTGCTATCTGGTCTCGGTATGGGACTAAGCATGATGTAACGCTAAGAAAATGATATCACAATCTGATTGAGCAATTTTTTAGTAGGTATAGGCATAAATAAAAAACTGTCCGATCTTGCTATTTTTGGTAGCAAGAGCACGAACAGTTTTTTTGTTGTAATATGTAATATCTCATGACCACATAAGAAATAACACTTACCTATTTAATCGGTTTATTTTAGACTATTTCGCAGTGTTCCTCGAAGTGGCTTTGTAAGTTATTTACAACTGACATCGGGTCATGCCCCTCTATTTCATAACGACCAACTTCTGCAACTAATTTTCCGTCTTTCAAAAGTGCAAACGATGGTGAAGAAGGTAGATGATCATCACCGAAATGCATACGCATTTGTGCTGTTGCTTCTTTATCTTGCCCAGCAAATACTGTCACGAGGTGATCCGGTCGTTTATCATAATGAACCGCATGCTGTGCTGCAGGACGAGCGATACCACCCGCGCAACCACAAACTGAGTTAATCATAACGAGCATAGTACCAGAACGTTTTACAGCCTCTTCAACCTGTTCTGCTGTTGTTAATTGTTCATATCCAATCGCGTCCATTTCAGAACGTGCTCGATTTACAGTTTCAGTCATTAATAGATTAAAATCCATACCCATATTAACCAAGCTCCTTTCATTCTTTCATTGTAATCATAACAGGAGCCGTGTTGACATGCAAAAGACTTGCAGTTAGATTAATTTTTAAAATTTGAACGAGCGTTTCCCTACAGTATTAAACTCATTACCTATACTCATTTGACAGCTATTAATCAATCACGTATGGTAATAGATAGAAGCATAAACTAAATGTACACCCTCGTTAGGTGAGGCTCCTGCATGGAGATACGCTGCTGCCCAGAAATGTCGAAAGACTCCAATGGGTCAACAGAAACCATCGACTTAAGGTGGTTTTTAATGTAGCTGGAAACTATTGCCTATGCCATGCAGTGCTAAAGCTCTACGAAGGAGGTTTATTCACTGTTTATTTATTAATTGTTGAACACCTTTCTTTCGTAGAGAGGTGTTTTTTACTTTTCTTTAATTATTTTTATAGAAAGAAGTGATGGGAATGAGTCGAACAAGTCAATCAGAGCCCCCCAGTAGGGATATTTTAACAGCTACTTCTCAAAAACTTTACATTCATTCTGCTCCCCCATTTGTCATGAAGGAGCGGATGCTTTAAGGAGGTCATTTTCATGACGGCTATGCAAAACGGTGTTTTCAAAATGGAAACGACTGGGACTTTGATGAAAAAAGGCTATATTGCTTTGCAAGAAACATATACGGTTGAGGAAGCAGTTAGTCACTTGCGCGGAAATGTTCAAGGTAAAACAAATATTCACTATCTTTATATTGTCAGCCCGACAAATCATTTAACAGGCGTATTATCGATACGTGAACTGCTCGGAGCAGATGGGCAAAAATGTGTATCAGATATAATGATCAAAGATATCGTCTCTTTTCCAACAGACTTAGATCAGGAAGAAGCTGCACAAATATTCAGGGATGAAGATCTGGTTTCTATACCAGTTGTCAATAAGTCCAAACAGTTAATAGGAATCATTCACGTCGAAGATATATTAGACGTTGTTTGGCAAGAAGCTGATGAAGATATTGAAAAATTATTGGCATCTGGTAAAGAAATTGATTTTCACACAAATCCTGTTGTTGCTGCGTGGAGAAGACTGCCTTGGCTTGTTTTATTGTTGTTCATTGGACTAATATCAGGCGGAATAATAGAACGTTTTGAGGAAACGCTAGAAGCTGTTGTAGCGCTTGCCTTTTTCATGCCAATGATTGCAGGAATGACAGGAAATACGGGAACACAATCACTCGCGGTTGTTGTTCGTGGGCTTGTGTCAGAAAATTTAACGATGAAAAGTGCCTTCAGACTTCTATTTCGAGAATTTATTGTAGGTATTATTATCGGAATCACTTGTGCGATTGTAATATCGATTATCGCTTTCATTTGGCGCGGTAGCCTGGTTTTAGGACTTGTCGTTGGCTCTTCCCTTTTAGCAACGCTAATTATTGGAACATTGGCGGGCACCATTATTCCCCTACTTTTATATAAATTTAAAGCAGATCCAGCCATTGCTTCAGGTCCGCTTATTACAACGATTAATGATATTTTATCATTATTAATATACTTTGGAATTGCTACTATGTTTATTTCAAAATTAATGTAAAAAACTTAAAGCTCTCTATCTCTTCTAATGAAGTAGAGAGCTTTGTATTTTTTATACTACATTTCTAGTGCGTTTGAACATGGATTGTTTCACTTTTCGTATAAACTATAACCATTTTTCTCACCCAAATATGTATAACCATTTCGACGATAAAACTGATTTAAATGTTCATTATTCGCAACACAATCAAGCCGAATCATTTCTTTCCCTTCAAATGAAATCGAATCATAACACCAGTTTAAGATTGATTCACCTAACTTACAATTCGCGTACTTTCTTCGAATCGCTAAACGATGTAAATAGATAGCTCCATCGTTGCGATTTGCTTTTGGCCCCCACAGTTGACGATCCCACTCACTCGGTTGTGTGAGCAGCATAACCATACCCGCAATTTCTTCGCCATCTTTACAAATAAAGACATCGCCGCGCTGAATAGCCACTTCCGTATTATGTGAATCTACGCCATCAAGCAATGCATTCCACTGTGTAGAACCTTTACTCTGTAACCACTTTGCACTTTCAACTAATAAAGCAAGAATGTCTGATGTATGTTCAACTTTAGCTTGATGCATCGTAAATTGACTAGCAATGTTTCGATTTGAGATTGTGAATGTTTGAGACATATGCGCTTCCCCTTTGACTAATGATTATTTTCTCTTTCCTTGACTACTATTATATATTTTTAGCTGTTGAATAGATATCATTTTTGTTTGTAAAAATTGGAGAAAAGTTTATTTTGTAATTCTCTATTAAGTGCAGCGCCCCGAACATAATATTATTATGGTATGTGCATAATCAATGCCTTTATTAAAAGCGATATGTTGAATTCATTACTCAATTAAAAAAGAGGCCTACCTTAAGTAAACCTCATCATCTTCATTTTACTTCTATATACAAAGGACAATTATTTTATAAGGTGTTGTTTGAGCTGGAATGCTTCTAGTAGTAGGACCGTATAAAACAACCAAATATCGATTCGCAATGCGTCCACGGAATTGTTGAGCATTTTCTAATAAAATTTCTGTTTTGGGAACAATATTCAATTGTAAGTTGCCATCTTGACTCAATAATTCATCGTTAAAATAATCTACTTTCACAAAATAATCGGTCGATGATTTTGCGATGACCCAAGCTTCGTACTGGGGCGGATAAATGAACGGTACTGGCGCGTCCGCATCGTAAAATCCAGTTATCCTATCTCCCCTTTTGACCGTCTCGTGTTCTACAAAGTAAGTATGCGGTGTCACGACAAAATTGACGGTTTCTCCACTGTTACCTCTAACCGAAAATAACATCGTGCATCCTAAATCTTCGCCATGCGCGCTTGCACCAAAGTTTTGTATGTTGGTAACAACGCCACTAAAAGACTGAAAATTCATAGGTTCTCTCTCCTTAAAAGTCGACTCATTTACAATATGTAAAACAATCAACAAGGGTGACAAGTCCCCAAACATTCATGTTTGGCTACCTGTCACCCTAAGAAGTCTATATCCCTTTATCTAAAACAATTGTTCCACTGCGTTACTTACCGTTAACTCTCCATTTAATAATGCTTGTTCAAGTTTTCGTACTTCTTCTTGCTTTCCTTCTTTAGAGAAAAAGGAATCGATAAGACGATCCGTGATCATCGCATGAAACCAGTCTTTCGTTTGATGACTACGTCTAGTGTCCCAAAAATGTGTTTCTTTCATCTTTTCTTTGAATGCTAAAACATGCTCCCACACTTGATCGAATCCTGTTCGGTCATATGAGGATACAGGTAATGCTTTCCCTGTCCAACCAGGAGAAGCAGGCTGTAGTAAATGTAAAATTTGTTTATATTCACGTACCGTCTTTTTGGCTAGCGGGATATTATCTCCGTCTGCTTTATGAACGATAATCATATCGGCTAATTCCATGATGCCTTTTTTCATTCCTTGAAGTTCATCACCGGCTCCAGTAAGGGCAAGCAAAATAAACATATCAACCATGCCGCGAACGATTGTTTCACTTTGTCCAACACCTACTGTTTCAATCAAAATAATATCATAACCGGCTGCTTCACATAAAAGCATCGTTTCACGAGATTTTTTATGCACGCCGCCTAATGTTCCCGCTGATGGCGAGGGACGAATAAAAGCATTTGGATGTTTCGCTAATGATTCCATACGCGTTTTATCACCTAAAATGCTACCGCCTGTTACTGTTGAACTCGGGTCTATCGCCAGTACGGCAACCTTATGCCCAGCTTCAGCAAGTTTAAGGCCAAATTGTTCAATAAACGTACTTTTTCCAGCTCCAGGCACACCTGTAATTCCGAGGCGAATGCTGTTTGCTGTCTTTGGGAGCAAGCTTAATAATAATTCCTGACCTGCTTTTTGATCTTCCGATTTTATGCTTTCCAAAAGTGTAATGCCTTTAGCAAGATGTAGTCGTGACCCGCTAGAAATTTTTTCTGCTAAATTCGGAATGGATAAATTTTTATCCTTTTTAACAAATCGTTTTCTCGGCGTTCCAATCATTCCATCATGTTGGGAGTCAATCCCATCCATAATATTCATTGCACTATCTACTTTTGAATCACCTTTGTGACTCATACTTCCGTCACTTCTTCGTATCCAAGTTGTACATAAATTTTCTCAATGACTTTTTGTGCAGAAACAGGAATGACCGTTCCTGGTCCAAAGATTGCAGCAGCGCCGTTTTCTCTCAAGAACTCATAATCTTGCGCCGGAATAACACCACCAACGACGATTAATATATCCTCGCGTCCAATTTTCTCTAAAGCTTTTCGAAGTTCTGGAACAAGCGTTTTATGTCCAGCAGCAAGTGAACTAACACCAATTACATGAACATCGTTTTCTGCTGCTTGCATCGCAGTTTCTTCAGGAGTTTGGAATAAAGGGCCAATATCTACATCAAAACCAAGGTCTGCAAACGAAGTTGCGATTACTTTCGCACCACGGTCATGACCATCTTGTCCCATTTTGGCAATCAGAATTCTAGGACGCCTTCCTTCATTTTCTAAAAACTCATCAGCCATTGCTTTCACTTCCACGATTTCTTCCTCATTCGAGAAGTTAGAACTATATACACCACTCACAGATCGAATCACCGCCTTATGTCGACCGGAAACTGATTCAATCGCATCTGAAATTTCCCCAATCGTAGCTCTAACTCGAGCTGCATCCACAGCCTTTTCTAACAAGTTTCCTTGTCCAGAGCGTGCCACTTCTGTTAAAGCTACTAACATTTCTTGAACCTTCTCTTCATCTCTCGACTGTTTCATTTGCTGAATACGGTCGATTTGTTTCTGCCTAACAACTGTATTATCAATATCTAAAATATCGATTGGTTCTTCCTGATCTAATTGATATTTATTTACACCAATAATAATTTCAGCTTTCGAATCAATTTGCGCTTGACGCTTTGCCGCTGCTTCTTCGATTTTCATCTTTGGCAATCCAGTCTCAATCGCTTTTGCCATACCGCCAAGTTCTTCAATTTCCTCAATTAATGCCCATGCTTTTTCCATCAACTCATCCGTTAACTTTTCAACATAGTATGAACCGCCCCACGGATCAGCCACCTTCGTCATAGAGGTTTCTTCCTGTAAAAACAATTGTGTATTCCTTGCAATCCGTGCTGAAAAATCTGTCGGTAAAGCAATCGCTTCATCGAGAGCATTTGTATGTAGAGACTGGGTATGCCCCATCGCTGCTGCGTTCGCTTCAATTAACGTTCTCGTCACGTTATTGAAAGGATCCTGCTCCGTCAAACTCCATCCAGAAGTTTGAGAATGCGTCCGAAGTGCTAATGACCTTGGATTTTTTGGTTCAAATGACTGCATGAGTTGTGCCCACATTTTACGTGCTGCACGCATTTTAGCGATTTCCATAAAATAATTTTTCCCAATCGCCCAGAAGAACGATAATCTCGGTGCGAATGAATCAATATCAATCCCTGCTTTTAACCCAGTTCGAACATATTCAAGTCCATCCGCAAGCGTATAAGCAAGTTCAATATCTGCTGTCGCTCCTGCTTCTTGCATATGATAACCCGAAATCGAAATGGAGTTAAATTTCGGCATTTTTTGTGACGTATACTCGAAAATATCTGCGATAATACGCATCGACATTTCTGGTGGGAAAATATATGTGTTACGTACCATATATTCTTTTAAAATATCATTTTGAATCGTTCCAGCTAATTTTTCTGGGGAAACACCTTGCTCTTCTGCTGCCACAATATAAAATGCCATGACTGGCAGTACAGCACCATTCATCGTCATCGAAACCGACATTTCATCCAACGGAATTTGATCAAATAAAATTTTCATATCTTCCACAGAATCAATTGCAACACCTGCTTTTCCAACGTCGCCAGTAACACGTGGGTGATCTGAATCGTAACCGCGGTGGGTCGCTAAATCAAAGGCAACAGATAGCCCCTTTTGCCCCATTGCAAGGTTCCGTCTATAGAACGCGTTACTTTCTTCGGCTGTTGAAAAACCAGCATATTGACGAACCGTCCAAGGTCTTGTTACATACATCGTTGGATAAGGTCCTCTTGTATTAGGTGCAATTCCCGGGAAGTCATTCAAATGATTGACACCCTCAATGTCTTTTTTTGTATAAACTGGTTGAAGCTGAATGCCTTCGTTCGTTAGAAATGCTTTCTTATCCAAAGCGCTTGTCGCTTTCACCTGGCTTGTCACTTTTAATGGATTAATATCTCGAAAATTAGGTTTTTTCAATGTCCGCATCTCCTTTCCAACGACTCAAAATTTCAGTAAACTTCTCTAATTTGTCCAGTCCTTTATAAACAAAGCCATTCAAGCCTTTTTCTATCCATTGTTTTGATAATTCATCGTCATATTTCCCAGCCACGTCTGTCGTAATTTCGCAAGGTAATTTTTCAAGTAAAGGTATCATAAGTTCTTGCGTCACTTTATTTGTTGCACAGATAATTATATAATTTAATTGTTCTCCATTGACCCAATCTATCGCTTCATCAACTGTTGAAAGTTCAGAACTCCACTTTGTCTCTAGACCACCAGTCGCCAAAAATCCACTAATGAAATCTGCTCTCGGTTTAAAATCTTTTAGTTCGCCAAATGTAAGAAGTCCAATTTTAGGCTGATCTTTTTCAAATAGCATTCGAAATTTCTCAAACGGTTCAGCGAGTCTATTTCTAACTGATAATTTCGCTTCTTTTTCATCACTTGCGCCTAGATCAGCATACACATTCGTCCCTACTAGAGAATGAGTACCTTTCGAAATGGACTCAATGCGCTCCGTATAAAGCTTTTCTAGTCGTTCTGAATACGCATTACTGTTAATATAAGTTGAATATCCGCCTAACTCTTCAATTTCTACGAAAAGTTGCCAAGCTTTTTCAACTAATTCTTTCGTTAATGATTCAATAAAGTAAGAGCCACTAGAAGGATCGATTACTTCCGTTACTTGTGTTTCTGCTTTAATTACGAGCTGAACATTTCTAGCAAGTCTAATAGAAGTTGGAGTTGGATTTATTAATACGTCATGCGGATGTACCGTTAAAACATCGGTTCCTCCAAGAATTGCTGAAAAGGCACTATTTCCAGCACGTAGCAAATTAACGTACGGATCCAGTGTTGCATAAGAACGCATTGATGTTTCAGATAAAATTGGGATGTGTTCGACATCTTCTTTGCTATATGCAACTGAAAGCGCTTCCCATAAAACTCTAAAAGCACGCAGTTTTGCAATTTCCATAAAGAAATGTGTATCAATCGCAAAACGTACAAAAAACTGTTCATTTAACGTTTTAAAACTATCTATATCATTTGCATGATGAGCTGCCTTTGCTAGCGCAAGTGCTAATTCAGTTACAGCATCAGCCCCTGAATGATGTGCTTCAATTACATCTGCTCCAACCGTTCGTACATTCACAAATCCTTCAAGTAAGTTTGTCTGTTCAGTTTCTACGACACCTGTAACTTTCTTTTTGTCTTCCCCTGAGATTTGACTGAATACATTCAGAATCTCATCAGTTTTGGAAACACGATAGAAATAAATAGGATATTGAATAGCAAGTTTTGCTAGTTCGATGATTACATCATCATGCCAATTAATTGGATTACTTCCATCATAAACTATCGATTCGTTACCACGTTCAATTGACTCTCTTAAACTTTGTAAAAATGAATGTGCATCATCAGTATATTGTTGTTGAGCGATTGTCCAACCCGGTCTCTGTTTCGCATCACGGATCGGGTCAAGCGATTCTAGTCTTGAGGAATGTTCTGTATACAATGGATATAAATTAATGCCTTCTACCGTTTTGGAAATTAACTTCTCAAAAGGCAGCCCCTTTAATGATTTTACGGCAACATCTTGCCATTCTTCGTATGTACTTTTCTCAAACGTTGCTTGTTTTATATCGTTAATTAGCACTTCTCGCTCCCCCTCCTACAAACTTTTACAAATCTTTCAACTTCTATTTTACATGAAACTCACTAAATTTGTAAGTGTGAAAAAACCTGGAACCAATACTGGCTCCAGGTTTAATGATTGTACTTTTAGTTCTATTTAATAAATAGACGTATTTTCAGCTGATACATTTTCTAATATTTCTTTCACACGTGCTAAGAAACGACCGCAGACGAGTCCATCTAATACACGGTGGTCAAGCGATAAACATAAGTTTACCATGTCACGTGGTGCAATCATGCCGCCGTCTAAAATAACTGGTCGCTTAACAATCGATTCTACTTGTAAAATTGCCGCTTGTGGGTGATTAATGATACCCATCGATTGAACAGAACCGAATGAACCGGTATTGTTCACTGTAAATGTACCACCTTGCATATCTGCAGCTGCGAGTTTGCCTGAACGTACTTTGCTGGCAAGTTCATTCACTTCTCGAGCAATGCCTTTAATCGTTTTCTCATCAGCATGCTTGATGACCGGTACGAATAAAGAATCCTCTGTTGCTACGGCAATTGATAAGTTAATATCTTTCTTTTGAACGATTTTATCGCCCGCCCACATAGAATTCATCATCGGGAACTCTTTTAAAGCTTGTGCAACAGCTTTTACGAAAAATGCAAAATAAGTTAAGTTGTAACCTTCTTTTTGTTTGAAATCATTTTTCAATGAATTTCGGTAAGCTACTAAATTTGTCACATCTACTTCTACCGTCATCCAGGCATGAGGAGCTTCATGTTTTGACTTTAACATGTTATTAGCAATCGCACGGCGTACACCCGATACTGGTATTTCAATATCTCCTGTAGCAACTGGAATTTCAGTTTTCGGTGCTGAGACTGCAGATGTTGCTGGTTCAGCTGCTGGAGTACTTACAGCTTCTTTCGCTCCGGCAACTTCTTCTTGAGCTGGTTTTGCTACAGGGATTTCCCCACTATCAATAATCGCTTGTAAGTCTTTACGTGTAATACGTCCACCGCGCCCTGTCCCTTCTACAAGTGACAGATCAATGTCATGTTCTTGTGAAAGTCTGAGAACAGCCGGTGAAAAACGTCCGCTCGCTGCGCCTTTTTCGCGCTTAATTGGTGATTGCGGTTTTAATGAACCTTCTGCGGGCATTTCATTCGCAGGTTCTTCTTTTGCTGGAGCTGCTTCAACTGGTTTCTCAGAAGTTTCTCCGCTTCCTTCCGTTTCAATCGTACAAACGACAGCGCCAACTTCTAATGTTTCACCTTCTTCAGCAACAAGCTCTTTGATAACTCCGCTAAATGAAGAAGGGATTTCTGCATTCACTTTATCAGTGTTTACTTCAGCTAATGGGTCGTATTTATTAACCTTATCTCCAGGTTTTACTAACCATTTTTCAATTGTACCTTCAGTTACACTTTCCCCAAGTTGAGGCATAGTTATATTTTCAATAGCCAATACATTTACCTCCGTCTCGATTAAAATTCTGCAAGATCACGTGCTGCTTTTTCAACCTTGTCAGGGTTTACCATAAAGAAACGCTCCATTGTAGGTGCATATGGCATTGCAGGTACATCTGGTCCAGCAAGACGCTTAATCGGTGCATCTAGATCAAATAGACAGTTTTCCGAAATAATCGCTGCAACCTCTGACATAATGCTTCCTTCTAGATTATCCTCTGTTACGAGAAGTACTTTTCCAGTTTTGGAAGCTGCCTCAATAATCGCTTCTTTATCAAGCGGATATACAGTACGTAAGTCAAGAATATGTGCTGAAATGCCATCTTCCGCAAGTCTTTCAGCCGCTTGCAATGCAAAATGAACGCAAAGTCCATACGTAATAATTGTAATGTCATCGCCTTCTCGCTTCACATCTGCTTTTCCAATTGGTAAAACATAATCATCAGCAGGCACTTGACCTTTAATTAGACGATAAGCACGTTTATGTTCAAAAAACAGTACAGGATCTTCATCACGAATCGCTGCTTTTAATAGTCCTTTTGCATCGTATGGTGTTGAAGGAATCACAATTTTCAACCCTGGTGTACTTGCAAACATCGATTCAACCGATTGAGAGTGATAAAGAGCACCGTGGACACCGCCGCCGAACGGGGCACGAACAACAATCGGACAAGACCAGTCATTATTTGAACGGTAGCGGATTTTTGCAGCTTCAGATACAATTTGGTTTACCGCCGGCATAATGAAATCAGCGAATTGCATTTCTGCAATTGGACGCATGCCATACATAGCTGCACCAATTCCAACTCCCGCAATTGCAGATTCCGCAAGTGGCGCGTCAATGACTCGGTCTTCACCGAATTGATCATAGAGGCCTTGTGTTGCTTTGAAGACGCCCCCTTTTAATCCAACGTCTTCACCTACTACGAAAACACGATCATCTCTTTCCATTTCTTCTTTCATTGCAAGTGTAATTGCATCGATAAATGACATAACCGTCATTATTCGTTCCCCCCTTCATCAGCATAAACATGAAGCAGCGCGGACTCAGGCTCTGCGTATGGAGCATTTTCAGCATAGTCAGTAGCTTCGTTTACTTCTTTCATAATTCGTTCTTCAATTTCTTGTTCCAATTCATCCGTCAGCACGTTTGCTTCTTTTAAATAAGCAGAGAATGTAACGATTGGGTCTTTGGATTTCTCTTTCTCAATTTCTTCTGCTGGACGATATTGACGTTGGTCGTCATCAGAAGAGTGTGAAGTGAGTCGGTAACAAATTGTTTCAATTAAGCTTGGACCTTCCCCGTTACGCGCGCGGTCTGCCGCTTCTTTTACTACTTTGTAAACTTCTAAAGGATCTGTGCCATCAACTGTTACGCCAGGCATGCCGTATCCTATCGCACGATCAGAAACATTTTCAGCCGCAACTTGTTTTTCATACGGTACTGAAATTGCATATTTATTATTTTCAACCATAATAATTGAAGGTAATTTATGAACACCTGCAAAGTTCATTCCCTCATGGAAATCCCCTTGGTTAGATGACCCTTCACCTAAAGTTACAAATGTAATAAAATCTTCTTTTTTCATCTTCGCTGCTAATGCAACACCAACTGCGTGCGGTAATTGTGTAGTAACTGGAGAAGATCCTGTTAAAATACGGTTCTTTCTTTGACCAAAGTGGCCAGGCATTTGACGCCCACCTGAATTTGGGTCCTCCGCTTTTGCGAATGCGGAAAGCATTAATTCTGTTGTTGTCATTCCGAAATGAAGAACAACCCCTAGATCACGGTAATACGGTGCAATCCAATCTTTTTGATTATCTAACGCATAAGCAGCCCCTACCTGTGCCGCTTCTTGTCCCTGACATGAAATAACGAATGGAATTTTTCCAGCACGGTTTAATAGCCACATTCGCTCGTCAATTCTACGTGCACGGACCATTGTCTCATATATTTGTAAAGCATCTTTGTCAGTTAAGCCTAGTTCCTGATGACGGTTTTTTGCCATTAAAAAGTCCCCCTTTTACATATGAATTGCTTTTTTATCTACAGCTAGCGCCGCTTCACCCATCACTTCTGAAAGAGAAGGATGTGGATGAATTGTCGTAGCAATTTCCCAAGGTGTAGCATCTAATACCATTGCGAGCCCTGCTTCAGAAATTAACTCGGTTACATTCTCGCCAATCATATGCACACCTAGAATATCATCTGTTTCTTCATCCGCAATGATTTTTACAAAACCATCCGAATTTCCGTTTACAAGGGATTTACCAATAGCCATAAATGGAAACTTACCTGTTTTCACTTTATAGCCTTGGTCTTTCGCTTGTTGTTCAGTAATCCCAACACTTGAAACTTCAGGACTAGAATAAATACAACGTGCAATTTTTGAATAATCTATTGGCTGTTGTTTGATACCCGCAATATGTTCTACTGCTTGAATCCCTTCATGCGAGGCAACATGTGCGAGTTGTAGACCCCCGATTACATCACCAATAGCATAAATATGATTTTCTTTCGTTTGGTAAGTCGGCCTTGTTTTAATGACACCATTTTCAACTTCAATTTCTGTGTTGTTTAAGCCTATGTCATTAATATTTGCTTGTCTACCGACAGAAACCAGCATTTTTTCAGCAGTGAAAGTCTCAGTATTGCCGCCAACTTTAGCCGAAATTGTAACAGAGCCTTCCTCTTTTTCAACAGTTTCTGAAAGTACCTTTGCACCTGTTACAAACTTAACACCTTTTTTAGATAATAACTTCTTCATTTCTTTAGAGATATCGATATCTTCAGTCGGAATAATCTCGTCCGCGTATTCAAGAACTGTTACCTCAACACCGAAGTCATTCAGCATAGAAGCCCATTCAATTCCAATAACTCCACCGCCAATGATAATTATGGACTTTGGTAGCTCTTCCATTTCAAGTGCGCCGTCTGAAGACATAATTGTTTTTTCATCTAGTTCAAGACCTGGTAGAGATTTTGGCGTTGATCCTGTCGCGATAATTAAATGTTTTAGAATTAAAATTTCATTTTCCTCACCATTTGACATCTCGACTGAAATGGTCCCTGGCATTGGGGAGAATATAGATGGTCCTAACATTCTTCCAAATCCATTGAAGACATCTATTTTTCCTTTTTTCATCAAACCTTGAACACCTTGATGTAATTGCTTAATTATGCCGTTTTTTCTATCTTGTACACGCTTGAAATCGAGCGTGACCTTTTCTGTATGTACGCCATAATCTGCAGCATGATGCTTGGCAGTGTTATAAACTTCTGCGCTTTTCAGCAATGCTTTGCTTGGAATACATCCTTTATGCAAACATGTACCGCCTAGCTTTTCCTTTTCTACTAATGCGGTTTTTAAACCCAGCTGTGCTGCACGGATTGCTGCAACATAACCGCCTGTTCCGCCGCCTAAAATGACGATGTCATATTCTCTTCCCACATCAATTGCCTCCTTTAAATGCTACCGTTTCGTTTGGGTAGATTTTTGCTAACTCTTCTCCAGCAAGCACGCGTATAGCCCCTTCAGAAAGAGCTTGCAGTTCATCTTCCCCAGGATAGACAGCCACGTCAGCTATCCAACTAATTTTAGAGGATAGTTGTTCAATAAATTCTTTTCCGTATGCTAACCCGCCTGTTAAAATAATTGCATCCACATCCCCTTCTAGGACTGTTGCAGCACTTCCGATTTCTTTAGCAATTTGATAGGCCATAGCATCATAAATGAGCTTTGCATCCTCGTCTCCTGATACAATTCGCTCTTCAACTTGAACTGCGTCATTTGTTCCCAGATAACCTACAAGCCCACCTTCACCAACGAGCGATTTCATTACGTCTTTTCTAAAGTACCTTCCTGAAAAGCATAATTCAACTAAATCCCCGATTGGTACACTACCTGCTCGTTCAGGGCTAAATGGTCCATCTCCGTGCAACCCATTATTCACGTCAACTACTTTTCCGCCGATATGTGCGCCGACAGTGATTCCTCCGCCCATATGTGTAACAATGAGCCGTAATTGGTCATACGATTGATTCACTTCATTTGCGTACCGTCTGGCTACTGCTTTTTGGTTAAGTGCATGAAAAATTGATTTTCGTTGAATTAGAGGCGAACCCGAAATTCTTGCTATCGGTGAAAGTTCATCTACGACAACTGGATCTACAATGAAGGAAGGGATATTTAAGTCCGCTGTAATTTCACGAGCCAATATACCGCCTAAATTTGAAGCATGTTGTCCAAAATAACCTGCTTTTAAATCATCAATCATCTTATCATTTACTTCATACGTACCACCCTCAATAGGTCGAAGTAAGCCACCGCGTCCACAAACTGCATCCAATGTCGAGAGTGCAATTTTATGATCATCAAGCACTTTCAAAATCGCATCTTTACGAAAGTTATACTGGTCAATAATGGAAGGAAATTGTGCGATTCTCTCAGTTGCATGACGAATGGTATGTTCTAACACCAAAGAAGCACCTTGAAACACGCCAATTTTGGTAGATGTTGAACCTGGATTGATGACTAGCACTTTATAACTTGTTGTTTGCACAGTCATTCCTCATTCCATTATCAATACTTGTTTATTCTATTGTTTTTTTAGAAAGAATGCTTTTTTCTTGTTTTAAAAATTGGCCACGTGATCTTCGTACACTTTCAATACGTTCTTCAGCTAAACGATCAGCGGCTTTATAAGTTGGGATATTATCGCGTTTTGAAATCTTGAAAATCTCACCAATAGTATCGTAAATACCAGCAACACGCTTTAGCGCACGCTCACGATTATAGCCAACAAGTTCATCGGCAACATTAATTACCCCACCTGAGTTAATCACGTAATCTGGTGCATAAATAATGCCCATTTCATGAATTTGGTCGCCATGGCGGTCTTCTTTTAATTGGTTATTTGCCGAACCAGCGATTACTTTACATTTCAACTGTGGGATTGTATCGTCATTGATCACTGCGCCTAGTGCACATGGTGCAAAAATATCTACTTCTTGAGAATAAATTTCATCAATGCCAACTGCTGTCGCACCAAAAGCATCAACAGCACGTTGGACAGCTTCTTCATTAATATCTGTCACGACTAATTTGGCGCCTTCTTCGTATAAATGCTCACATAGTGTATAAGCGACGTTTCCGACACCTTGAACTGCGATTGTTTTACCTTCTAACGAATCAGATCCGAACGCTTCTTTTGCCGCTGCTTTCATTCCGACATAAATGCCATAAGCTGTTACTGGAGATGGGTTTCCTGATGAACCAAATTCGGCAGATACCCCTGTGACATAGTCTGTTTCTAAATGAATTAAATCCATATCTGCTTCCGTTGTTCCCACATCTTCTGCAGTAATATAGCGGCCATTTAAACTCTCAATATAACGGCCAAATGCACGGAACATCTCTTCGTTCTTATCTGTTTTCGGGTCGCCGATAATCACTGTTTTACCTCCGCCCAGATTCAGGCCAGCAGCCGCATTTTTATAAGTCATCCCTCGCGCTAAACGCAATGCATCTTCAATTGCTTCATCTTCAGATGCATAAGTCCACATACGAGCTCCGCCAAGTGCTGGTCCAAGTGTCGTGTCATGAATCGCAATAATTGCTTTCAATCCTGAATTTTTATCCTGACATAGTACTACTTGTTCAAAATCGTAAGTTTCCATATACTTGAAAATTTGCATTATATATTCCTCCTAAGGATTGTTTGATTTTGTGCAGCTAATATTGCAAGTGCCAGTGAATAAACTTTACTTTCAGCACGATCCGCCCTTGAAGTTAGAACTATGGGTGCTTTTGCTCCTTGGATGATCGCGCCAACCTTAGCTTTTGCAAAATAAATGAGTGACTTATAAAGAATGTTTCCCGCTTCTATATTGGGAACGAGTAGAATATTAGCTTTACCCGCTGTGTTTCCAGTTAACCCTTTTTGTGCAGCTGCTTCAATTGAAATGGCATTGTCTAGTGCAAGTGGTCCATCTACAATACAATTCTTTATTTGGCCTCGTTTATTCATCGCGACTAGTGCGGCAGCATCAATTGTGGGTTCCATTGCAGGATTAATCGTCTCAACCGCAGCAAGAGGCGCAACAATTGGCTGTTCAATGCCGCATGCTCTTGCTGTTTCGACTGCATTTTGAATAATTTCTGCCTTTGCTTTTAAATCAGGCTCGATGTTCATCGCCGCATCTGTAATAAAAAATAACTGTTCAAAGTTAGGCACTTCAAATGCTGCCACATGAGAAAGAACCCTTCCCGTTCGTAAGCCATATTCTTTATGTAAAACAGCTTGTAAAATAACAGAAGTTGGTAAGTTTCCTTTCATAACAACATGTGCTTCACCACTAGCGACCGCTTTCACAGTTTCTCGAGCAGCCTCTTCTTTTGTCGCACTATGTTGTATACTTACATGCTTGTTATCAAGCAAGTCCGGAAAATATAATTCCATCAATTGTGTTAATTCGTCTTGATTGTCGAATAATATAAAGGATGCAAGTGACTTCTCCACTGCCAGATGCACTGCTTTAAGCACTTCTTTGTCACATGCAGCAGCAACGGCAACTGTTGGACTAACACTTGAAGAAGAAGCCTTATTGATTAAAGAATTGAGACTGACCATGTTCTGTCCTCCAAACTAGGCAAGATTATATTTATCGAGTTTATAATATAAAGAACGGAGTGAAATCCCTAACCGATTAGCCGTTTCTGATTTATTCCCTTCATTCTCGGTCAGCGCTTGTTCCAAGATAGAACGTTCATAGTCATCCATCATCGAAGTCAATGTACTTTTAGCTGGCAAACTAGATTTCTCTTTACTCCTATTGGATGAGAAAAGAGATTTTTTCACATCGGCTGCTTCCAGTATCATTTCGCTTTGCTCCATATAAATCATTGCCCGATTTATAACGTTTTCTAGTTCCCTAATATTCCCAGGCCAATCGTATTGCTCAAGCAATCGTTTCGCTTCGTAGGATATCACTTCTACGTTCATGCCGAGTTCATTGTTTAATTTGACTAGTAAATGTTGCACGATTGGTGCGATATCTTCTTTCCGACTGCGAAGTGGCGGAATTTGAATGGCAATACGATTTAATAAGTAATAAAGTTCTGCTAAAAATGTACCGTCGTGAATTGCTTTTTCTAGATTTTGGCACGTTGCTGTGATGATATGAACAGATGTCTGAATCGGTCGCGCGCTGCCTACTGCATAAAACTCTCCCGTTTTTAGATAGTGAAGCAGTTTACGTTGGGTAGAAAGCGATAAATCAGCAATTTCATCTAAAAATAATGTTCCATTGTCTATTTCCTCAAATAACCCAGTTTTTTCTTTCTTTCCTTTTTCACCTTCTGAAAACTTCCCAAAAAGTTTTGCTTCAAGAACATCAGGGGGAATGGCTGTACAATTTACCCGAATAAACTTATTAAACTTTCGCGTACCTTCACTATGAATTGCTTGTGCAAATAATGCTTTTCCACTTCCAACTTCCCCGCGAAGTAATACAGTGAAATCATTATCGGTGGCAATGCGTGCTTGCTCAATCGCAATTTTTATCTCCGCAGAATCACCACGTATATCGTTAAATGTATTTGTCGATTCTAATTCTCTAATAATGGCTCTTGCTTGATCAAGCTCATTCATCAAATTTCTCATCTCAGTGATATCATGAATGATCCCAACACTGCCTTTTAATTCATCATCCATTAGTATCGGTGCAACATTTACGATAACTTCATTATTATTTTCGCCGATTCGCATATTGACCCCACGAACTGGCTTTTTTGTTTCTAACACTTTCATATGAATACTCTCACCTTCACTTATATCCGCTGTTGCAGGTTTTCCAATCACTTCATCTTTTGTTAAACCTGTAATGCGTGTATAAGCAGGATTTACTAAAATACCGTAACCGTTTTCATCCACAACGGAAATGGCGTCATCACTAGAATAAATAATTGCTTCAAGCATTGTTTGAACCTTTTCAAGGTCCGTAATTTCCTTTGCTAGTGCAATTGCTTCAGTCATATCTTTAAACACTGCAAATGCCCCAACGATTTCACCTTTTTGATCGTATAACGGAAATCTCGACGTCATAATCTCGAGGCCATTTGCAAGGACAAGTTCCTGGTTGACTTCTGACTTTCCAGATTTAAATACATCTTTAAGCTTTGTCAATGGAATTACATCGGTAACTTTTTTTCCAATCGCGTCTTCAATTGAAATCCCAACCATTTCTGATGCCCGCTTGTTAAAAAAGTCAACTTCACAATTCGCATTAATTCCTACCATTCCTTCATCAATTGAATCAAAAATGAGGCGTTGTTTGTGCATTTCTGCACGTATCCGTTTTGTATATGTATGATTTTCTTGTAGTAATTGAACAATTAGATTTGCAACTGACCCCGGAATTAACACAGTTTGAGAATGCTTTGCCTCTAAAAGTTGACTGAACACCAATTCGTCACCAGTAACATCAAAAATAATGTGTACATTATCGTGTAAAAACTTTCGCCAATCGTTACCAAATGAAATCCCAAGTTCTTTTGCACGAATAATGCCTGGTGCATATTCATCAGTGTCAATTATTGCACTAACATTCATTAATTCTACGTTTTGGAGAAGATCTAGTATTATTGAGCCACCTGTTCCTGCACCAATAATAAGAACGTTTTGCAAGGATGTTCAAACTCCTTTATTTTATATGCAATCTTTTGCATTCCAACTTCATCATACATGATAAACCACTTCTTGACAATATTTCTGTAGAAGGTAGAATGATATTTAGCTAAAGGAGTTGTTTAAATGGCGAGGCTAGCAGCTTTTATCGTACTTCTCATCCCTGGTTTATTGGCAGCTGGTGGAATAAAATTTATGAGAGATTCTTTATATGGAATTGTATTTTTCCCATTTATACAAAGTTGGATTCAATTTATTGTCGGTTTAATTATGTTTACATTGGGCCTTGGTTTTTTTGCAGGATTTTTATTACATAGAGATCGAAAAAAAGGCCGTGTTCAAGAAAGATTTGTAAAACACAAAAAACCTTGATTGCTCAAGGTTTTTTTGTGTTTTTAAGACGTTTTATAATCGGACACAGAAAGTAATTTGCAATTACTTGCATTTCACTAATATCCCAACTGAAAACGCTATCATCTATCAAATTAGCTAGCCATATGTTCTAATCTAATTTTGTCTGCAATCATTGCAATAAATTCTGAGTTTGTTGGTTTACTTTTCAAATGATGTACAGTATACCCAAACATTTTCGATATGACTTCATAATTCCCTCTATTCCAAGCGACTTCAATGGCATGTCGAATCGCTCGTTCAACACGTGATGGGGTCGTATTATATTTTTTAGCAATATCTGGATACAATATTTTCGTCACTGATCCAAGTAAATCTACATCCGAATAAACCATCTGAATCGCTTCTCTTAAAAATGCATACCCTTTAATATGTGCTGGTACACCAATTTCTTTTATAATCGAAGTAATTGTTTTATCAAGCATTTTCGGACTAACTACGCCCGATTGTTCTTCAGGAGCATGTGATGATGGCATACTCGATTTCTGCATTCCAGAAACTTGGAAGATTTGATTTGTCAATCGATCAAATTCAAATGGTTTTAACATAAAATAAGATGCCCCTAAATTTGCAGCTTGGCTCATGACATCTTCCTGACCAAATGCCGTCAGCATAATTACATGTAAGTCTCCATACTCTGGCGTTTTACCAATCGTTTCTAAAACAGCGATACCATCAAGATGTGGCATGATAATATCCAATAATAAAATATCTGGACTATCTTCCTTAAGCTTCGACAAGCACACTTCCCCATTATGCGCTGTCCAAATCACTTCTATTTCTGAATTCTTGTCGAAGTAAGCCGTCATAGTTCTTACCAATTCCTTGTTATCGTCAGCAATGGCTAATTTAATCTTATTCATGTCCCATTCCCCCAAAATCAATTTTATTTATGTCGACAATTAACACAGTAGTCGCGATACTCACATAAGATGAATTCGACAAATGTTTAGTTTCACCTCTTATTATAAAGGAAATGAATCTAATGTTGTATGGTTTCGGCAATATTCGACGAAATTCTTTGAAAATAGAACTAGAATTTAACTGAATTTAAATGATATTTGTTTTGTGCCATGAAAAATGGTCAACCGGTTGGTTGACCATTTTTTTAGTTTTCCCCTTTCCGCATTGTTTCTAAGAAAAGCGCTGCCCCTTTTTCAGGTTCATCGATAAACATATGAGTCACTGCGCCAGCAAATTTTCCATCTTGAATGACGGGACTTCCACTCATTCCCTGTAATATACCGCCAGTTGTTTCAATAAGCTTAGAATCGGTTAGTTTAAAATGAAATTGATCCTGCTCAACATTTGTGATTTCAATTGAAAAAGACTCAACTTCTGTCCCTTTAACCGTTGTAAATATTTCTGCTTTGCCAACCTTTACGTCTCGTTGGTGCATAATCTGTAATGGTTCGGATAACACTTCCTTGTAGGAGTTATTCCATGAACCAAATATTCCATATACACCATTTTTATGAATCTTTCCGAGTGTTCCCTTATCTTTGACAATCGTGGAAATTTTATATCCAGGATTTCCTGGTGAGCTCTTTCTAATTTGCTCAATTTCCGATAAATGAATGGTTCCATCTTTGAATGATGGGGGTGATTTGAATGAACTATCAATAATTTGATGGCCGAGTGCACCGTATGTTTTCTTCTCAGGATCAACATACGTTAAGGTTCCTGTGCCTTCTGTGCTATCTTTTAGGAATGGAAGTAATTGTTTCAATGCTTCGTTATCCGATCGGACTGTAAGTGTTTCCCCATTTCTAGTCAGTAGAACTGAGATATCTTCTTTATTTCCAACTCTTGTTAATGCGTCTTCAAAATTTTCAACATTCGATATGATGGCACCATCTACTTGTCCGATTAGATCTCCAGCTTTCAACCATTCATCTTTGCCAAGTAAAACATCATTCGTTAGAAAAACACCTGACAAATCCATTTTAATACCGATTGAATGCCCCATCGGAATCAGTGATTTGTCATTTGCGGACGCGATACCCGAATTGACTGGCAAAAACATTAAGACGACAGAAAACGATACCATCAACTTAAACTGCTTACTCCATCCCATGTTTCACCTCCTAAGAATTAAGATACTATTGGTATGTCCGTTAGGCGAAATCTTATGAGAGGGTAAAATAAGCAATTAAGGAACGTGTTAGCGATTTCATAAAAACCCTTATTAAATTCATTAAGTTTTAAGTCAAATAATGCTATTTCCATATATTACATAATACAAACATCAATAAAGTTGTCTCTTGTTACATTTTTTGTAAAGTTTTTTTGCGTTCAGCAGCTAATGAAAGTAACTCCTCGGCATGTTTTAATGTTAACTCTGTTGTTTCAGCACCAGATAACATACGAGACAGTTCATTAGTTCTTTCTTTATCATGAACATTTTCGATTGATGTCATCGTACGCTCATTTTTCACTTCTTTTTTTATGAGATAATGTTGATCCGCCATTGCAGCTACTTGAGGTAAATGAGAAATACATAGCACTTGGGAGTGTCTGGCAACCATTGCAATTTTTTCTGCAATTGCCTGTGCTACTCTTCCACTAACGCCTGTATCCACTTCATCGAAAATAATTGATGTAACGCCTTGATGCTTCGAGAAAATTGTTTTTAAAGCCAACATTAAACGTGACAATTCTCCTCCTGATGCGACGGCTACCAGTGGCTTTAAAGGTTCGCCCACATTCGTTGCGATATGAAAAGCCACTTCATCATAACCATTGACGTCAAATTCATTTGCCTTTTTTTGTGTAATCATCACTTTAAAGGATGCTTTTTCCATATGTAATTGCTGAAGTTGTTCCATAATCGCTGCTTCTAAACGTTTAGCAGCTTCAATACGAATTATCGATAATTCCTCTGCCTCAACTTCCAAGTCTTTCATAATTTGAGCAAGTTTAACTTGATCTGCATGGAGTCTTTCATCTCGATTCATTAATTGATCTAACTCATCTGCAATCTTATCCCGATAAAGTAAAATGTCCTCTATCGTTTGCCCGTACTTTCGTTTTAATGATAATAGCAATGCGAGCCGTTCTTCCACTTCATTAAGTCTTGCAGGATCAAATTCTAAATCGTCGATAATGTTTTTCAACTCGTACCCAGTCTCCTGGAGTGCGTAAAAACTATTGGCCACAGTCTCATAGTGGGGGGATAATTTTTTATCAACGCCAGTAGCATCTTCCAAATCACTCATCGCTGCTCCAACCCAGTCTAACGCATGTGTGTCTCCACTTATTGCTTCGTACGCAGTGTTTAAACGTTCGTATAGTCTACTGAAGTTTTGCAGTTTACGCTGTTCATCTTCAAGTGCTTCTTCCTCACCAATCGTTAGGTTTGCGTTATTAATTTCGGTCAGTTGGAAAGAATATAAGTCAATACGCTGGGCAATTTGCTGCTCGTTTTCATTTGCAGTTTCAAGCTTTTTCTTTAACTTAGTATAGTTTGAGTAAGTTTCTGTATAACTATGATAAGCTTTCTCCATTTTCTTTCCAGCAAATTGATCAAGTAAATGAATATGTCTACGCTCATGCATTAACTCCTGGTTTTCATGCTGGCCATGGATATCAATTAAGCTCGCCCCAACTTCACGCATGATTGCGATTGTAACGAGCTTTCCGTTAATACGACAAACACTTTTTCCGTTCGCATTAATATCGCGTCGTAATATAATGGTCTCTTCATCGGCTTGTATACCGAAATTTTCTAGCGTACGTAGCACAGGATGTGTAGGGTCTTCTATCATAAAGAGACCTTCTAGTTCCGCCCTATCTGCCCCGTGTCGAATAAAGCCTTGGGATCCTCGACCACCTGCCAAAAGCTGAACAGCATCTATAATAATAGACTTCCCTGCCCCTGTTTCTCCTGTTAGCACTGTAAGACCTTTTTTAAAAGATACGTCTAAATGTTTAATGATTGCGAAGTTTCTTATTGTAAGTTCATTTAACAAGTTTGCTCACCACTTTCAAAGCATCGCAAGTAATTTTTCTCTTACATTGTCTATATACGATTCATCTTTACAAATAATTAAACAAGTATCGTCTCCGCAAATTGTCCCTAGCATTTCATCCCACTTCAAATGATCGAGTAAAGAGCCTATTGCCTGGGCATTGCCCGGTAACGTTTTTAATACTAAAAAGTGCCCTGCACCATCTATACTAACAAAAGCATCCGTTAACGCACGGTGAAGTTTTTGCTCGGTATTGTATTCGTGGATTCTAGGCAAGCTATATTTGTATCCGCCAGATGCTGTCGGTACTTTAATCAGATGCATTTCTTTAATATCACGAGAAATTGTCGCTTGCGTGACGTCTACACCGGCATCTTTTAAACTTTGTACAAGTTGATCTTGCGTTTCAATTTCGTATTTCGAAATAATATCACGAATACGAATATGTCTATGTCCTTTATTCATATAAATTCCTCCTAGTTCGGCATCGGAAATAATTTCTATTTAGTATTTGCGTTAGGTATGACAAAGTTTGCTTATAATATAGGAAAAGCGCGCAAAAAGCGCGCGCTAATTTAACTCTTTGTAAGCCTTAGAAATGAGCGCATCAAACATATCGGCATTAAAATTTCTTTCAGCTGTTTCTTCGGCTCTTAAATGAAATAGAAATTCGATATTCCCTTCTCCCCCTGTGACAGGTGAGTAGGAAGCGTCGTGTAATGTATAGCCTTCTTCGTAGGCAACTTCTGCAACTTTTTCCAACACTTCTAAATGAGTTGATCGTTCCCTCACAACGCCTTTCTTCCCAACTTTTCCTTTACCTGCTTCAAATTGAGGTTTCACGAGCGCGATTACATCGCCTCCGTTTACGATAATGTTCTTCAATGCAGGTAAAATTAAGCTTAATGAAATAAATGATACATCAATCGTAGCAAATGAGGGCAATCCATTCTCGAACATGTCGGTCGTTGCATATCTAAAATTCGTCCGCTCCATCACAGTAACTCGCTCATCTTGTCTAATTTTCCATGCTAACTGGTTATAACCGACATCTAATGCATAACAATGTTTCGCGCCATTTTGTAAGGCACAATCCGTAAATCCACCCGTAGATGCACCGATATCAAGGACAATTTTATCTTCCACTGTCACATCAAAGACTTCCAATGCTTTTTCAAGCTTGAGACCGCCTCGACTCACGTATTTTAACGTATTTCCTTTTACAGTTAACGGAGCATCGACAGCTATTTTTTCCCCTGGTTTATCAATTCGCGTCTCTTCTGAATAAACAATCCCTGCCATGATTGAACGTTTCGCTTGTTCACGCGTATCAACTAAGCCTCTTTTCACTAATAGAACGTCTATGCGTTCTTTCGGTTCACGCTGACTCATACACTTTCTCTTTTCAATATATATTTTTTAACTAAGTCATGTACATTCATAGCTAAATTTTCAGAAGTCATTCCGATTTCAGCTAATAACTGTGGTACATCTCCATGCTCAATAAATTGATCTGGTATTCCCATTCTCTCAATCGGCGCAGCATTATAAGATACATCATGCGCGTATTCTAATACCGCGCTCCCAAAACCACCGGCAAGTACAGCTTCTTCTACTGTTATAATTGGTATTTCTTGACTGAATAATTCGTCAAGCATCTTGGTATCGAGTGGTTTGATGAATCGTGCATTCACCACCATGACTTCTATTCCTCTTTCCGACAACAAATCTGCGGCATCTAAAGCCATTGGTATACTTGTACCAAAAGTTAAAATAGCCGCATCTCCACCACGACGCAAGACTTCCCAAGTTCCAATAGGAATTGGCTGTAAAGTTTCATCTAGATGAACTCCTAAACCATTTCCACGCGGATATCGAATTGCTATCGGTCCATCATTATAATCCATTGCAGTTTTCACCATATGCTGCCCTTCATTTTCATCTTTAGGCATCATAATGACCAAATTCGGCATATGACGTAAAAACGCAATGTCATAAACGCCCTGGTGTGTTTCTCCATCTGCGCCTACAAGACCAGCTCGATCAATTCCGATAACGACATTTAAATTTTGTCGAGAAATATCGTGAAGCATTTGGTCGTAAGATCTTTGTAAAAATGTCGAATAAATCGACAGAAAAGGCTTCATACCTTGAGTTGCAAGACCTGCCGCCATTGTTGTTGCATGCTGCTCCGCAATTCCAACGTCAAAAAAGCGTTCCGGGAACTCTTCTGCAAAAGCCTCTAATTTCGAGCCGACTGGCATTGCCGGTGTAATGGCTACAACTCGCTTATCATCCCGCGCAATTTCGCTAACAGTATCAGCAATCAAGCCGCTCCATGACGGCGCAGATGCTGTTGACTTCACAAAATCGCCCGTTTCAATTTTATACGGACCTGTCCCGTGCCAAGTACCGATTTTATCGTTTTCAGCAGGACGATACCCTTTCCCTTTTTTCGTAATCACATGAAAAAGAATTGGCCCTTCCATTTTTTTGGCATAATTTAAATTACGTTCTAAATCTACAAAATCATGGCCATCAACTGGACCAAGATAAGTGAAACCTAGTTCTTCGAAAAAGACCCCTGACACCAGTAAATATTTTAAGCTGTCTTTTACACGTTCAGCAGCCGTAGCAACTTTACCACCAACTGCTGGAATCTTTTTCAAAATATACTCTAACTCATCTTTCGCTGAGTTGTATTTTCCAGCAGTACGAAGTTTTCCTAAGATGGAGTGTAAAGCGCCTACGTTTGGGGCAATGGACATTTCATTATCATTTAAAATCACAATCATATTCGTTTTCTCGTGTCCAATATGATTTAACGCTTCTAGCGCCATACCGCCCGTTAACGCACCATCACCGATAATCGGTAATACGTAATTGTCTTCTCCTTTAATATCACGTGCAACTGCCATCCCCATTGCAGCCGATAAAGAAGTCGAACTATGGCCCGCTTCCCAGACATCGTGTTCACTTTCGTCCATTTTAGGAAATCCGCAAAGCCCTTTATATTGTCTTAACGTATCAAATTCACTTGCCCGTCCAGTTAGAATTTTATGAACGTATGCTTGATGACCGACGTCCCATAAAAACTTATCATTCGGACTATCAAAAAGTTTGTGTAGAATTAATGTTAACTCTACAACGCCAAGGTTTGGACCAATATGACCACCAGTAACAGATAATTTCTCGATTAGGAAGGAGCGAATGTTAGTTGCAAGTTCTTTCAATTGCTCATTATCGAGCTGTTTAATAAAAGATGGATTGTTAATTTTTGTAAGATCCACCACTATCACACACCTTCACAAATTAATAACGACGTTCATTGTTATCCTTCATCTCATTATAACAACTGAAACGCTCAGTACAAGAATTTCAAGTTAAAAATTCCGTTCTACAATATAGTCTGCAAAGAGCGCTAGTAAAGAATCGTCCTTTTCTAAAAAGGCTAATGATTGTTTCGCTAGCGAATGATGGTGCATCAATTGTTTTTTAGCACCTTCAAGCCCTAAAACAATAGGATAAGTTGTCTTTTCACTCGATTCGTCACTTCCAGCGTTTTTACCTAATTCTTCGGTTGTTGATGTCACATCTAAAATGTCATCTTGAATTTGAAAGGCAAGTCCTATATTTTCAGCATAGACTTTAATCGCTTTCATTTTTTCGGCTTCTATATCTGCAAGTATGCCACCCGCCTCGATACAATAGGTAAGTAGCGCACCTGTTTTATTTAAATGAATTAATTCTAAATCTTGTAATGTTAAACTTTTTTTCTCGCCCTCAAGATCTAAAACTTGTCCAGCGACCATCCCTTTTGCACCAGATGCAATTGCTAATAAACGAATCAATTCAATACTTTTTTCTGGACGTATATTCGGTAAACTAGCTAATGTTTCAAAAGCAAGTGTTTGTAGTGCATCTCCAGCAAGTATCGCCATCGCTTCACCGTACACTTTATGATTCGTCGGTTTTCCTCGACGCATATCGTCATCGTCCATGCTTGGTAAATCATCGTGTATAAGAGAGTATGTATGAATTAGTTCAATCGCTGCTGCGACTTCCAATGCATGATCCGCATGAACGTCTAGGTCTTCAAGTGTTGCTAAAACTAGTAATGGGCGAATTCGTTTTCCACCTGCATGAATTGAATACAACATAGACGATTGTAAACTCTCTGGAATATCTTTTTTCATTAAAAGCGTATGTAAAGTATCGTTAATTCTCGGTGTGTGCGCTTCAATAAATTGCTCTAGTTTACCCTTCATCATTGTCTGCACCTTTTGTCGGTTCGAAAGGTTCTTTTTCACCGTTCACATCAATAATAGACATTAATTGTTTTTCAGCATTTTGCAATTTCCCTTGACAGAACGCAGACAATTCCATTCCTTCTTTGTAGAGCGTAATTGCGTCTTCTAATGGGACATCGCCGGCTTCAAGTTTCTTTACAACTTCTTCTAATTTAAGCATTGCTTCTTCAAAGCGAATTGGCTCCTCTTTCAATTAACTCTCCTCCAAGTCATCTTTATGAATTGATTTTATCATAGCTTTTGCGGTACCATCTTGCATTTTTATGTCGACCGTACTACCGACCTCTAATTTTTCTACTGATTTTTGAACTTTTTCATCTTGATAAACGATGGAATAACCCCGTTCTATGACATGTAAGGGATTTAATGAAGTTAACATTCGTACAGTTGACGAAAAACGATTTTGGCGTTGTTTTAAGTCATGTGTAGATGTTGTCATTAACCGATTCGTTAACACACTTATCTCACGGGCGGCCTCATTGACGCGGTACATTGGGGACATCGTTTTTAATCGATTGGTTAATCGTTCTAATTGGACTTCATCTCGCTCAATGATGGATTTGGGACTTCTCCTTAACCTCTCATCCAGATGAATGTGCTTTTCGATAAATGGTCGATAAAGTCGTTCAGGGAATTGGAGTGGATATGAGGTTTGAAGCGTTGTTAATCGTTTTTGTTCATGTTTTATTTTATAAGAGAAGGCACGATACAATGCACGTTTTCTATCGAGTGTTCTATCTATCAATTCTTCTCGTGATGGAACGGCTAATTCTGCAGCAGCTGTCGGCGTCGGTGCTCTTTTATCCGCAACAAAATCTGCAATCGTCGTATCCGTTTCGTGTCCGACAGCACTAATTACCGGAATGCGACTAGAAAAAATAGCCCGCGCGACAATTTCTTCGTTAAATGCCCACAAATCTTCAATAGACCCACCACCACGTCCAACAATAAGGACATCGATGCCACTATAACGATTCGCCTGTTCAATTGCCTCGACAATGGATGGTGCTGCTTGCGAACCTTGGACAACGGCTGGAAATAAGAGTATTTCAGCTAATGGGTAACGCCTTGAGATTGTCGAACAAATATCTTGTATCGCTGCACCTGTTTGAGCTGTTACAACACCGACCGTAGCGGGGTAAGTAGGTAACGGAACTTTCCATTTTTCATTAAACAATCCTTCTTGTTCCAGCTTTTCTTTCAATTGTTCAAACGCAAGATATAGTGCACCAATTCCGTCCGGTTGCATCGTTTGGACATAGAGTTGATATTGTCCGCTCGCTTCATAGACAGAAACATCCCCTATAATGAGTACGTTCATGCCATTTTCTGGTCTGAATTTTAATTTGAGTGCGTTCATTTTAAACATAACTGCACGAATACGACTTTTGTCATCTTTTAAAGTGAAATAAATATGTCCACTCGGATGAAGCGTGACGTTTGAAAGCTCTCCTTTCACGTACACTTGCCGTAAATGTGGATCCGCATCGAACTTTCTTTTCACATATTTCGTTAATGCTTGGACAGTTAAATATGGATTTTTTGTCACTTGTACGCCTCCTCCTTGAACGGATAGAAACGCTGTTCTACTTTATGAAGAACAGCGTTTCATACACCTTGATGTTATTTATCTTCGTGTTTTCCCGAAACGCACACCCGTTCAGCACTGAGTAGTGTGTTTTTGAGCAACATCGTAATCGTCATCGGTCCTACTCCACCAGGTACTGGCGTTATCAGTGAAGATTTTTCTTTCACATCGTCAAAATCTACATCTCCACATAACTTTCCGTTTTCATCTCGGTTCATACCGACATCAATCACAACGGCGCCTTCTTTCACATGATCCGCTTTAATAAACTTCGCCATACCAATTGCGACAATCAAAATATCAGCTTGCTTTGTATGGTGTGCTAAATCTTTTGTTCGGGAATGACAATAAGTAACTGTTGCATCTCGCTGCAATAATAGTTGGCCCATTGGTTTACCAACAATATTACTGCGTCCAATGATAACGGCATGCTTCCCTTTGATTTGTGTATTTGTTCGTTCAAGCAATTTAATGATTCCGTAAGGTGTACAAGACAAATAAGCATTTTGACCAATGATCATCTTTCCAACATTCACCGGATGAAAACCGTCCACATCTTTCGCTGAATCAATGGCCAAAATCACACGATTTTCATCGATATGCTTTGGCAAAGGTAATTGCACAAGGATTCCATGAATCGTATCATCGTCATTTAATTGGGCAATACGTTCCAGTATTTCTTGCTCACTTACCGTAGCTGCCAACTGAATCAACTCGGATTTCATACCTGCTTCAACACTTGATTTTTGTTTGTTTTTAACATATGTATGAGAAGCAGGGTCATCTCCTACAATGATTACTGCTAGTCCAGGAGTACATCCTTTATTTTTAAGATTTTGTACACGCTCTTTAATTTCTTCACGAATGATATTCCCTATTGCTCTTCCATCAATTAATTTTTCGTCCACTCGTATGTCCTCCAGATCAGTTACTTATTTGTCGTAAATTTTGATAGTACACCGTTAACAAAACGACCCGATTTTTCATCACCAAATGTTTTACTTAGCTCGATTGCCTCATTCATAATGACACGTTCAGGAGCCTCTTCACTATACTGCAATTCAAATACCGCAAGTCGTAAAATAGTTCTTTCTATTTTGGGCAAACGATCTAGCGACCAGTTTTCCAAGTTTTCTGTAAGGGCAGCATCTATTTCCTCTCTATGCTGCATAGTACCGCGCACTAAGTGTTCATAGAAGTGATTCGATTCTTCTTTTACAATAAAAGCAATCGCCTCTTCTATTGATAAATCTAGATTATCTAATTGGAAAAGCGTTTGAATCGCTTTTTCTCGTGCAACTCGTCTGTTCATCTTCATTTCTCCTCTACTGTTGCTTTCCGGCATTATCATATCATATCCATAAGTTTCCGGATACAGTAGACTTTTTATACTTCCTAAAAAGAGTTTGTCCAATAAGTACGAAAAAGTAGAGGGAGAGAACTTATAAATAAATTCTCCTCTACTTTTGTTGTGTACATTTGACAGACTGATGACCTCATACTGTTTCGGATTCTATGCCAGTAATATGAATATTTACTTCTTTTGTTTCAAGTGAAGTCATATTGTAAATTGCATTGCGTACTTGTTTTTGAATTTCAAATGCAACTTCACGTACTGAAAAACCATATTGGACGACACAATAAACATCTACCGTTAGGCCATCTTCTGACCAACTTGTTTTTACGCCTTTACCATGTTGTGTGCGTCCTAATTTTTCAGCAACACCAGTGGCGAAATTTCCTCTAGTATGCGCGACACCTTTTACTTCATTCGTCGCAATGCCGATAATGACCTCAAGTACTTCTGGAGCAAGCTGAACACGCCCTAATGCTTCATCTTCGGATGGTGCCATTCCGACAAATGAAGGCATTTCTTTATCTGCCATTTTCAGTTGTCCTCCTTTTACTTCATTATGTCATATTTCTCAAGAAACTTCGTATCAAAGTCCCCTGATTTAAACACTTCATCGCCCATCAATCTAAAATGAAACGGAATTGTTGTTTCAACACCTTCAATAATAAACTCATCCAGTGCACGTTTCATTCTTAAAACTGCTTCTTCACGAGTATCAGCGTGAACAATTAGCTTGGCAACCATAGAATCATAAAATGGTGGAATTGTGTAACCGGTATACATTGCCGAATCAACACGCACACCAAAACCACCTGGCGGCATATACATTTCTACTTTACCCGGTGAAGGCATAAAGTTGCGCGCTGGATTTTCTGCATTTATCCGACATTCAATCGACCAACCGTTTAACTGAATATCATCTTGTTGTAATGCCAGCTTTTCGCCTGATGCAATTTTAATTTGTTCTTTTATCAGGTCAACACCTGTAATCATTTCAGTAATCGTATGCTCTACTTGAATACGTGTATTCATTTCCATGAAATAGAACTTGTTATTAATGTGGTCGAAAATAAACTCAACGGTTCCCGCGCCCTCATAATTAACAGCTTTTGCAGCTTTGACAGCTGCTTCCCCCATTTCTTGACGAAGTTCAGGTGTAATTGCTGGTGATGGAGCTTCTTCCACTAGCTTTTGCATACGGCGCTGAATAGAACAATCACGTTCACCTAAGTGAATCGTATGACCAAATTGATCTGCGAGCACCTGTACTTCAACGTGGCGGAATATCTCAATATATTTTTCAAGGTAAACGCCTGGATTACCAAATGCAGCCGCAGCTTCTTTTTGTGTAATCTTTACACCTGTAATTAACTCTTCTTTATTGTTAGCGATACGTATCCCTTTACCGCCGCCGCCAGCAGTTGCTTTTATAATGACTGGGAAACCAATCTTTTCAGCAATCTCAAGCGCTTCATGTTCATCAGCTACGATACCTGTTGAACCTGGAACGATTGGAACACCCGCTTCACGCATAGTTTCACGCGCAACGTCTTTCGTCCCCATTCTTGAAATGGCATCGGAAGTAGGTCCGATAAATTTAATATTGACTTCTTCACATAGTTCAGCGAAACTTGCATTTTCTGCAAGAAACCCGTATCCAGGATGAATGCCATCACAGTCGGTTAACTTTGCTGTACTAATGATATTTGAGAAATTTAAATAGCTATCCGTCGATAACCTTGGGCCGATACAATACGCTTCATCTGCTAACTCTACATGTAAGGCCTCTTCATCAGCTTCTGAATAAACCGCAACTGTTTCAATCCCTAATTCTTTACATGCGCGGATGATGCGTACTGCAATCTCTCCACGGTTTGCAATTAATATTTTCTTCACAATCCATTCCTCCTTAGTTTGTTTTTACAAGGAAGAGGGGTTGTCCATATTCGACAAGCTGGCCGTCCTTCACAAGAATTTCTACAATTTCCCCTGAAACTTCCGCTTCAATTTCATTGAATAGCTTCATAGCTTCAACAATACAAACGACAGACTCGTCCGAAACTTTATCTCCAATTTTCACGTATGCATCAGCTTCAGGTGAGGATGCTGCATAGAACGTTCCAACCATTGGAGACGTAACTTCATGCATAGACTCATCATGTACAACTTCTACTTCTGGTGCTGCTTGTATTTCCTGTTGAACCGGTTGTGGTTTTGCCTCTACTTTAACTTCCGGTACTGGTGTAACAACCGGCTGTGCTTCTACTTGTTCAACTTGAACAGGTACGACAGTCTGCCCATTGCTTCCTTTTTTCAAGACAACTTTTGTATTGTCTGCTTCGTATGAGAACTTTTCGATCGAAGACTTATCAATTAACTTAATTATTTCTCGAATTTCTTGGATTTTTAACATGTCCCATTCTCCTGACTAAAAATATTTGATGCTCCCCTCTATTTTAGCTGTTTTCTTTCAAATTTGGAATACATATCATAGAAATGTTGTAAAATCATAAGAAAAAACCAAAAAAACATAGCAACTTTTGTCGAATCGGACCTTTTTCCGTCTTCTTCAACACGTTCAATTGCTATGTTTACAATTTAGTTTTTTATTTTCATGGTATCATTTTAATTTTTTTCGTTTCCTTCATGAATCTCCTTTAAAATCCACCTTTACTTTTTTAGCATCTTCCCAGTTACTCATAACAAGATGTGTAATTTCACTCGCTTGTTTATTAGAGTGTCCATCTTCGGATAAAACTGTAACTGTAACATTATTCCCTTCAGCACGAACGAATGCATCCGCATACCCTAATGCGATAATTTGCATTTCTAGTAAGGATTCCGCTGATTCTTGTTTGACAAGTTGAGCCATCTCATCAAATACTGCATTCTTTTCTGCCGAATCTTCAGTTGCATTTAATTTTGAAGTCAATTGTTCTTGTATTTGACTGCGCTCATCACGAACTTCCATTCGCATCGTTTCAAATAAGTAACTTTCTGCAAAAACCGGTTGTTTATCAGCATTGCCAGTTGTTTCCGTGATCGTCGCTGGATTATCGGAATCTCCAAAAATAGTAATTCCATCAAATGGCATTGGCGATTTCTTGTTCAAGTAGTAGATTGAGATAACCGCTACAAGGCTTAATAAAGTTAAGAACCATACTGTACGCTTATTTGTTTTCATTCTGTTTCCTCCCCATTTTTCATTTCGACGATGACAATTTGATGTTCTGGTAATTGCAGAACAGTTGCTAATGTTTTAGATAATAAATTTTGAATGACTGGATCTCCCCCACCTTCTGCGACGACAAGAATGCCTTGGATAGGTTTTGAAATTTTCTCCGTCTTTGTCTGGGAAAGAGAGAAATAATTGGAGAGCGGATCTTCTTTGTCGGAGTCATTATTATGATAGTAAATAGCCACTTTTCCAACGCCTTCAATCTTCATTAGTGCTTGTTCTAGCGCAACTTCTTCTCTTCTATCCCCCTCAATCGTTGACTTCCCTCCTCCGATTCCCCATACGTTGGTATTTATAATCATGATAACGAGAACTAATAAGGTTCCGAAAAAAACGGTTTGGATTTTTTTTGTTGGTTTTTGCATAATATCCCCATTTTCATTCGTTAAGGCATCTTTCTTCGTCATCAATAATTCATTTTATGCTAGCTCATAGATTGCTATGACCAAACAAAGAGAATACTGATCGGATAATCCATAAACCAATTGCCAACTTCACAATTGGCAAAAACTTCTCTTCGGATTCTTCAGGAAGTAGAAGCAATAAAATGGACGTTAATAACGAAATCGAAAGAATGCCAATTAAAAATTTTCCACTTGTCCACCTCACTTTGCGACGGTTAATAATTTGACAAGTATAATAACGAAAATTGCAGTGTAGATGAATGCAAACGCAAGCAGAAATGAAATCGCACATAAAACAAGTAGTGTTTTTCCGATATCATCGAGTAACCCTGTAATATCTTCATTTGTAAATGGTTCTACAAGCGCCGCAATCCATCTGTAAAACAATGCTGTTACTAACGTTTTTAAAGAAGGGACCAGTGCAACTGTCCATACCGCAGAAATAATCCACCCTCCTACAAAAACAGTGACCCCCGAAGAATAACGACCAATCGAGCCAATACTTTCGGTCATAAACGAACCAATAATCGGTATGTTTTGCTGGATTAGTTCTTTAACAGGCTCACTCGCGATACCAGAAAGCGCCCATGACATTGTCCCCCCTACAGTAATAAATATTGAATAAGCAGTCACCACGGCCGTTACCGTTCCAAATAATGTTGTACGTATTAATTCAGCTAAACGTGTGAACGGTACATCAGGTAGAAGTCTAGTTGCAACATCTAATAATAATGCCGTTGCTAATAGCGGAATAAGTAATTTATCTGCCAACAAAATAGATCCATTTGCAAATAAGAGCATTGCCGGTTGAAAGTTTAAAAAGTTGAACGTCCCACCTGCCGCTAAAATAGATGCTGTAATGATCGGATAAATTCCTATGAACATGGACGACAACGAATAAGCGACATTTCGAATTAAGATAAAATGTTGAAAGGCAGGTTGCAATGCCACTGAGATCACGATGAAAAATAAAATGATTCTCGTCCACTTTTTAAATGACGGAAAAAGAAAATCAATGAAAAGCGCCATAAATGTCGATAGAATAATGATGGCAAAACTTGAAATAATAGATCCGAGTATCGAGTCTAAAAAGGTAATCATACATATACCTGTCCGTTCATTTTGTAATAAGTGCTGATAATATATCGATGACTTCAGCTGCTTGATTCATCCACAATAATAGGATGGTAATTTTGACTGCAAAGTGGGAAATTTTCGCAAGAGATGCATACCCAGCATCCGCAATATGCGACGAAATTAATTCTGAAAGATAAAATAAAATGGCACTTCCAACTAGCAAAGAGACATACGGATTTGGAAGTGCTTCAAACTGTTGCAACAAAGTCCTTCCAAACGGAAAAACAACGGTTGTTAAAATAATGGTTAGCACAAGAAAGAATACTGCTGTATACAACAAAGGTTGTAACTTTGGCACCACGAACGAAATTGTTAGCAGCAACAAAAAAACGACAATCACTTGAAATAATGTCACCATTAGAACGACATCGCCAACCACTGGAAAAATTCGGATATTTCAATGAAGAAAACTCTCAGAAAGCGTAGGAGCTCTGCTGTAATATAAATATACGCAAAGATAAATAGAAAAAAAGAAAAGTCTTTCTTTCCTGTCTGCTCAAAAAACACATGCAATATTCCAATGACTAAACCGATACCGGCAATCCTAAGTAAATCATTTAGCTCCATCCGCTACTCCCTCCATACAACAAGACTATGTCGTTTTTTCAAGTCTTAGAACAGAAAATAAAAGGCTTTATGGTATTGATTGAAAAAATTTGGGCAACAAAAAAAGCAACCTATACGCTAGGTTGCTTTTCACTTTATTTATTAATTTTTATTATAAAATTAATCAAGCGCGTGAAACATATTCGCCTTCTTCTGTATTGACCACTAGTACATCACCTTGGTTTACGAAAAATGGTACTTGAACTGTTAAGCCCGTTTCTAATGTAGCTGGCTTCGAACCACCGCTTGCCGTGTCACCTTTGATGCCAGGCTCAGTTTCAGTGACTTCAAGTTCTACTGTAATTGGTAATTGAACCCCAAGTACTTCTCCTTGAAATTGAATGACATGTACTTCCATTCCTTCTTTTAGGAATTTCAATTCATACTCGAGTTGAGTTTCAGATAGTTCAAGTTGGTCGTACGTTTCATTATTCATGAAGACATGGTCAGAACCATTCGCATATAAGTATTGCATTTTAACATTATCAATTTGGGCTCTTTTTACTCGCTCGCCGCCACGGAATGTTTTCTCGTTAATGTTGCCATTACGTAAGTTACGAAGCTTCGAACGAACGAAGGCAGCACCTTTACCAGGTTTAACGTGTTGGAATTCGATTACACGCCAAATGTCTCCGTCCACTTCAATAGTTGCACCTGTTCTAAAATCGTTCACTGAAATCATTGTAATTCCTCCAATAAAAATAAAATTATAGTATGAGTAATTCTTTCGTTGCGAATGTTAATCGTTTATTGCCGTCCTCCGTAATCACGATATCATCTTCAATACGAACGCCGCCAATTTCTGGCAAGTAAATACCAGGCTCTACTGTCACAACCATATTTGGTTCTAAAACAGTTTCGGATCTGAATGACAATGCTGGTCCTTCATGTACTTCGAGTCCGATGCCATGCCCAGTAGAATGCCCAAATGCTTCACCATATCCTTTAGAAGCAATATACTCTCTAGCAATTCGATCCGCTTCAATACCTGTCATACCCGGTTTAATACTTTGTAATGCACGTTCCTGCGCCTCAAGTGTTACAGCATAAATTTCTTTCAGCTTTTCAGATGGCTCACCGACAGCAACGGTTCTTGTAATATCAGAGATATACCCGTTGTAAAGCGCGCCGTAATCCAATGTGACGAAGTCTCCCGACTCAATCACTTTATCTGTCGCAACACCATGAGGAAGTGCACTTCTTAATCCCGACGCCACAATAATTGAAAATGATGAAGAAGTCGCCCCTTGTTTTCTCATGAAAAACTCTAACTCATTTGAAACGTCAAGCTCTGTAATTCCTGGTCGAATATAGTCAATAATATGTTGGAATGCGTCATCCGCAATTTTAGCTGCTTGTTGTAAAATCTCAAGTTCCTCGGTAGTTTTGACCATGCGAAGCTTTTCAACAATTCCTGAAACAGGTTTTAATTCTGCCTCAATTTCTTTATTGTATAATTCGTAGAGACCAAATGATAAGTCATCTTTCTCGAATCCAACTGTTTTGACATTCATATTTTTTACTTGCGCTGCTACTTCTTCAATGATTGTTTTCGTATGTTGAACGATACGATATCCTTCGATTTCTTTTTCCGCTTGTTCAGTATACCTGAAATCTGTAATAAATACCGCATCTTTTGCTGAAACAAGCGCAACGCCAGCTGTCCCCGTAAATTCGGTCATATAGCGGCGGTTATAAGGATTCGTAATGAGCAAGGCATCAATATGTTCTTTTTCCAATTGTTTACGTAAATTTGTTAGTTTCAAATTTCTCATTCTCCCTTTTGTCGGAGGAGGAATGCATGAAGTGCCAATGAGTATCCATCAGTCCCAAAACCGGTTAATTGACCAATACAGACTGGCGCAATAACCGACTCTTGTCTGAACGATTCACGGTTATGTATATTAGATATATGAACTTCAATGACATCAATTCCAACCGATGCAATGGCGTCTCGTAAAGCAATGCTATAATGTGTGTAAGCGCCTGGATTGAAAATAATGCCATCTATCCCTTCATCTGCAGCTTCATGAATTCGATCAATTAAAAAACCTTCCGTATTAGACTGAAAAAATGATAGCTGAATCGCATGTTCCTTTGCTATTTCGAGTAAGCTATTTTCTATATCTTGAAGCGATTCTCGTCCATAAATCGTTGGTTCTCTTTTGCCAAGACGATTTAAATTCGGTCCATTCATGACTAATAGTTTCACCGCGCCACCACTCCCCTCACCTTTTTCTATTTCATATTACCATAATGTGGTGATGGGCGGAAACTAATATCACACTTTTCTTGATAGTTCTTTATGAAATACAGCAGTCCCCGCAATAAAACGTAGAACGATTGCCGTAACCGATAACAATGGAATAGAAATCGACTGAATCGTATCCCATGGTGTTGTTGAATGATTAATAAACCACTCAAGCACAATAATCCCTATAATACTAATAATAATAGCCGGAATAGACGGCGGTATAGAGTCTAAAAAAGATATCAAAATATAAAGAACAGCAAAAACAATAAATAAGGCAATGAAAAGCATACTCCATTTGATAGTATAATGGATAGCTGAAAATGCTGACCAGTTTTTCGCCCAACCAATTGGCGACCATTTAATAAAGTCGAATAGTTCCATAATCTTTAATGAAATGACCATAAAGATTGCTGAAAAAAATGAAGTTAAAAAGAATGTTCGATCAATCACGTCAAATCCCTCCTAACAGAAGTGTTTGGTGAATTCATCGATTTTAAACATCATTGTGGTTATGATACGTATATTTTAGTACAATGAATGTAGTTTTTATTTTACAATTTCCGCTTATAATGGAAATCTGATAAATTAATTGCGTAATACATTTTGACCTAAAAGGAAGTGTGGGTAATTCATATGGCAAAAGAAAAGCAAACTCCAACATACGGTGGGCAAGCACTCATCGAAGGCGTAATGTTCGGTGGGAAAGAACATACCGTAACTGCAATTCGTCGGAAAGACGACTCTATTGAGTATTTCCACTTGCCTAAAAAACAAGCTCCACTTGCATCAAAGCTAAAAAAGATTCCTTTCCTAAGAGGAATTGTCGCTTTAGTTGAGTCTGCTGGAGTTGGTTCCAAACATTTAAACTTTTCAAGCGATCGTTTCGATGTAATGCCAGGCGAGGAACAAGAACAAACTGAAGAAGAGAGCTCAAAATTAGCCATGGTGATTGGGGTTGCAGCAGTCGGCGTACTTTCTTTTCTTTTTAGTAAATTTATTTTTACACTCGTACCAGTTTTTATTGCTGAACTTTTTAGTGCAGTAGCACCTGGAAAAGCTGCCCAGATTTTTTTAGAAAGCTTTTTTAAACTAATCCTTTTACTTGGCTATCTGGCACTGATTTCGATGACCCCGTTCATTAGAAGAGTTTTTCAATATCACGGCGCAGAACATAAAGTCATTAACGCCTATGAACGCGGAGTACCATTAACTGTTGAAAACATTCAAGCACAATCCAGACTTCATTATCGTTGTGGAAGTAGTTTTATCCTTTTCACGGTGATTGTTGGGATGTTTATTTACTTTCTCGTTCCAACAGATCCTTTATGGCTCCGAGTCGTCAATCGAATCTTACTCATCCCTGTCGTCTTAGGGATCTCTTTTGAAGTATTACAAGTAACAAATGCCGTACGTAATATTCCTGTTTTAAAATTTCTAGGTTATCCAGGATTATGGTTACAATTATTAACGACGAAAGAACCAGATGATGAGCAAGTCGAAGTCGCTATTCTATCTTTTGAAAAGCTATTAGAAGTCGAAGAGCATGGTGTCATTGCATTAGCATCTCCAAACGATGATGAGCCCGAGACCACTGCCATTCCTGCACAATAATTTTTCACTAAAAAACCGGCACATCACTTCTTGAAAAGTGAGTGCCGGTTTTCTTATGCGATTATAGTCCGCATTTTAACTGTGCATTACAATTAGTACATGTGTTACATCCGCCCGCTTCTTGTACCGTTCCTTGACGGCAGACTGGGCAAGTATTTCCGATTTCAGAACCGATTGTTACATTCGTAGATGTTAATTCTTGAATCGTATCAACAAGCATGACTGGTTGCTCGTCAATTACTTCTTCTACATAGTCAGAATCCATCTCATTTTCTTCAGCTTTCAGCGTCAATACTTGGGAGTCACGGCTTCCATCCACATATACCGTGCCACCTTTCGCTCCGCCTTTGTATAGACGCTCGTACACACTTTCAACTTGTTCAACAGTGTAACCACGAGGCGCGTTCACTGTTTTAGAAATCGAACTATCGATCCAACGTTGAATAATACATTGAACATCAGCATGCGCTTCTGGTGCAAGGCTCATGGATGAAACAAACCAACTAGGTAGGTTATTCGGATCCGCCTCCGAATTATTTTGTAAGTATTCTTCAACAATGTCCGCTTTTACCTCGATAAACTTACCAAGACGTCCGCTTCGGTAATACGTGAAGGAGAAATAAGGCTCTAAGCCGGTTGAAACGCCAACCATTGTTCCAGTGGATCCAGTTGGAGCAACTGTCAGTAAATGGGAATTTCGGATACCATGTTCTAAAATGGATTCCCGAATATCTTCCGGCATTTTCTTCATGAAGCCAGTATTAATAAATGCTTCACGAAGCGCTTTCGTTTCTTCATCAGTTTTACCAATAAGGAATGGGAAGCTACCCTTTTCTTTTGCTAATTCAACAGATTCACGATAAGCAGTTGTAGCAATCGTTTCAAATACTTGTTCAACGAGCTCATTGCCCTCTTCTGAACCGTATTCTTTCTCGCAGTAAATTAGAAGATCCGCGAGTCCCATAACGCCAAGTCCTACACGACGTTCGCCAAGCGCTTGCAGCTCATTTTCTTCTAAGAAATAAGGCGTTGCGTCAATAACATTGTCTTGCATACGTACACCGACTCGCACAATTTCTTTTAGCTTATCAATATCAACTGTTTTACTTTCTCTATCTGCAACTTCAGCAAGATTGACAGCAGCAAGGTTGCAGACAGAATATGGTGCTAACGGCTGCTCGCCACATGGGTTTGTAGCAACAACTTGCTGGCCGTATGCTTTTGCATTTGTTTCACTATTTGCATTGTCGATAAAGAAAATACCAGGTTCTGCAGAGTACGTTGCACAAATATTAATTAAATCCCATAGTGCACGTGCTTTAATTGTTCTGTACACACGAACTTCATGGCCCATTTTCTCCCATTCACGAACATCGCCAATTTCATGCCATTTCTCATTGTAAATGGCCATTTCTTCTGGCGAATACTTTTCAACTGCTGGGAATTTCAATTCAAATTCTTCGTCATTTTCAACAGCTTTCATAAAATCATCTGTCAACGTCACTGAAATATTGGCACCAGTTAAGAACTCTGGATTGTGCACTGAATACGTTCCGCCATCACGTAGCTTCGTTTCAGCATCCCTCATAATGGCTTCATTAAATCCACCGAAGCCAGGGATATGACGATAATTTAAAATGCTTTGATACATTGCTTCTTCTTGGTTCGTTAACGGTTTGAACTTTAATTTTTCATTCGCTAACTTTTTAATCATTTCTTCTTCTGTATTTTCTAGCAGATAGCGAAGAATTCTTGGGTTTTGCATTTTTGAAATGATGAACTCAAGAATATCAGGATGCCAATCCGCTAACATAATCATTTGTGCTCCACGCTTATTTGTTACGCTCTCTACTTTGAGAGGGGTGGGTCATTTCTGCCCAACTCTCATGCTTTCACATGAGTTCAGACTATCTCATCAAAGAGTCGTTTTCTCTTTGTCCTGCGCCCCGTAACGGCGTTACCGCTTATTACGGTTTACTTCTTCCTTTGCATCCATCCTATCCACCACCATGCATGATAAATTTTTACTGGAAACTTTAGGAAGTTTCAATAGTCGTTGAACGTTGATCTTCGTTTCCAAAGACCCTTCGCTGCTGATTGCCCAATCCTTATTTTTTTCAAACCTTCACGCTCACCGTCACCAGTCACGTTGTGGTAAATAAGGCTCTAAGGGTGTTCCAGCAATTCACAGGATTTTAATCCCGCCGTGTATCGGTTAACGGGATCCACCTTGTTCCACAAGATGCGTTAGTTTCGCAATGTCATCTAACCATGATACTGAACCAGATGACTTACCATTGACACCGCGTGCTAATGTGTTTCTTGGTCGTAATGTTGAACCATTCGATCCAACACCGCCGCCACGACTCATAATTTCCATAACTTGCTTACGGTGGTCTGAAATGCCTTCACGGGAGTCTGCAACGAACGGCATCACATAACAGTTGAAATACGTAACATCTGTTTCTGCGCCTGCACCATACAAGACTCGTCCAGCAGGAATAAAGTTTAAAGTTGAGAGTTGCTCATAAAACCGTTCGAACGATTCTTTTCTTTTTTCTTCCGTTGTTTCTACTGAAGAAAGCCCTGTTGCATTTCGTTTTGCGATTTGTTCATAGAAAACTTCTAAAGGCTTTTCAAGAACTTCAATAGGTCTAGTAACAATCCCTTTTTCCTGTTCTATTGGGTTATCGATTGCCGAACGATATTCTTCCTCAATCCAAATATCAGCTTGTCCATTAGATTTGTCTAGTGCTGTAATGAATCCAAGTCCGCGAGCTGGAAACTTTGGATCTTCTTTTACTGTTAAAACGACAAAATCTCCAACTTTTAACGTTTTCTTCTCCGTGTCCTTAAATGAATATCTATCAATCATAACGAGTCTTGAAACGCCACCATGTTCAATATACATATCTTCTGTAATCGGATGTACTTGTGGAAATTCAGCAATATCTTCATTTAATTGAGCTTTGTTTAATACGGGTGTTTGGTTATTCGAAACGACGACCATTAACACATCCTCCTTTTAAATCTTATAAAACACAACATGTTGTGTTATTCATATACCCTAATCTACTACATATTGAAACCCTCTGCAATGGATACAAAATTACATTTTTACAGGAAGGTGATAATGTCGCTATTTAAATGTAAAAAAAATAAAAAAACAGGACATTGTAACGATTATTTTTTGAATGTCCAATCGTCATTTCCATATTTCTTTTGCTCAATCTCTTTTACATATTGTAGTTGAGCATCCGAAAGTTCATATGGTTCCAATTTAATATTCAATGATTTTTCAAATCCTTTGGAAAAAGCCGCTTCAGCCTCTTTTGGGGATACAGCCCGGCCTGCCAATTGGTCAATTGCTACAGCTTTTTCTCGTAAGCCAATTCTCATTCTTTCTCGTACTGCCTCAGATTTAAATTTAAAGAGAGAAATTAACTTTTCTTCATCCAAACTTAATAAAATAGCCCCGTGCTGTAAAATAACACCTTTTTGTCTTGTTTGTGCGCTTCCGGCAACTTTTTTACCCTCTACAACAAGTTCATACCAACTTGGCGCATCAAAACAAACAGCACTACCTGGATTTTTTAAGTTTTGACGTTCCTCTTTGCTCTTTGGAACCGAAAAACTAGCATCTAGTCCAAGATTACGAAATCCTTCAAGTAGACCTCCAGAAATTACACGGTAGGCTTCAGTCACAGTATCGGGCATATTTGGATAATCTTCATTTACAATCACGCTATATGTAAGTTCGTGTTCATGCAAGACGCCCCTCCCCCCTGTAGGCCTTCTCACAAAACCTAATTGATGATGACGTACTTGCTCCATATCGACTTCTTTTGACACACTTTGAAAGTAGCCAATCGATAAAGTCGCGGGTTCCCATTCATAAAATCGAAGTACTGGACCCATTTCACCTTTACTATGCCATTCTAAGAGTGCTTCATCTAAGGCCATATTAAACGGCCCACTACATTTTCCCGAATTTATATAATGCCAAGTTCTCATTTCCATCATCAATCCCCTTTCATCCCGAATTTCATTTTAGCATCCCTATTGAACAAGTGCCACCCTCCATTTATAATAGATAAGAACGAAGAAAGGGGAAAGCTTTATTGGACACACTTTATATTATTTTAGGAATTCTTGTACTTATCATCGTATATGTGGTTGTTTCGATGTTACGACTTGGAAAAGCAGTCGTTAATCTAACACAAGAAGAATTTATTGAAGGGTATCGAAAAGCACAATTAATTGACGTTCGTGAACCGAAAGATTTCGAAGCTGGACATATTCTCGGTGCTCGTAACTTGCCATACTCTCAATTAAGACAGCGTTATAAAGAATTGAGACCCGATTTACCTGTCTATTTATACGACCAAAACGGTGGAAAAAGTGCACGTGCCGCTTTATTTTTAAAGAAAAAGAACTACGAGCACTTGTATCATTTAACAGGTGGATTCCGAAAGTGGACAGGTCGTATTAAAAGTAAATAACATTTCAAGCAAAAAAGATAGAAAGTGTAACAATTTACACTCTCTATCTTTTTTCATCCCATAATATGATAGCCTGCGTCGACATAAATCGTTTCGCCTGTTACGCCGCTAGATAAGTCACTTAAAACAGCAAGGGTCATATTTCCAACTTCCTCTTGCGTAATGTTACGTCTAAGTGGTGCAGTTTCTTCAATTTTATTAAGAATCTTATTAAACGATGGTACACCTTTTGCTGAGATTGTACGAACTGCTCCTGCAGAAATTGCATTAACACGAATGCCATCTTTCCCCAAATCATTCGCCAAATAACGAACAGATGCTTCTAAGGCTGCTTTCGCCACTCCCATAACGTTGTAGCCATCTAACACGCGGTCCGCCCCTAAATAACTCATTGTAACTATGCAGCCACCTTCTGTCATATAAGGACGAGCTTGCTTTGCAACTGCAACGAGGGAATAAGCACTAGTATCTTGAGCAAATGCATACCCGTCTCTAGAAGTATCTACAAAATCAGCGCGTAAATCTTCTGGATGTGCAAATGCCAATGAATGGACAATGCCGTGAATTGTGCCGACTTCTTCACCGATTTTCTTGAACGCTTGCTTTATACTTTCATCCTCATTGACATCACATTCCACCATAACTTTTGCTTCAAATTCATGATCTGCTAATAGTTTTTGTATGCGATCCACCGAGCGTTCTTTTCGGTAAGTAAAAATTAAATTTGCCCCTACCTTTTGTAACGATTTCGCTACGCCCCATGCTAGACTTCTTTGATTCGCAACACCCATGATTACGATATTTTTTCCTTTTAGTTTTAATAAATCTTCCATAGCAACCTCCAATTAACATTTAAATATTATACCTATTATTAGTACCTGATACTAAATCAAGTATATCATACTTTCAAAGTGACTAGTAATGAAGAATAGTAGCATTATCTAAACGATAATTGAATTTATTATGCCGTCTTATATATAATAAGTATAATCTTCTGGTAATACTCTTCTTAAAAATTGTTGTGTCCTCTCTTCTTTAGGTCTACTAAATATCTCCTCAGATGTCCCTTCTTCAACAACTACGCCGCCATCCATAAAGATGACTTTGTTTGCAACATCTTTTGCAAATGACATTTCGTGTGTAACAACGAGCATCGTTGTTCCCTCTTCAGCAATGTTCTTCATAACAGCAAGCACTTCCCCAACCCATTCTGGATCAAGCGCAGACGTAGGTTCATCAAATAAAATTATTGCTGGATTTAAAGAAACAGCTCTAGCAATGCCAACTCTTTGCTGTTGCCCTCCTGACAGTTCTTTTGGATAGGCATCGTACTTATCGGATAATCCAACTTTATCCAAAGCCTTTCTCCCAATTTCGTTCGCTTCTCCTTTGGGAATCTTTCTACCAATAATCAAACCTTCTGTGACATTTTCTAACGCGGTCTTATTATTAAATAAATTATAATTTTGAAATACGAAAGCGATTTTTTGTCTTACTTCGTGAATTTGCTTTTTAGAAGCTGAATTTAAACTAAGTTCTGTATCACCTAATGTCACTTTTCCTTGATCAGCAGTTTCTAAAAAATTGATACACCTAAGTAGTGTCGTCTTCCCTGAACCACTCGGACCCAGTATCACAACAACGTCACCTTTATCTATTTGAATATCAACGCCTTTTAATACTTTGTTGTTTCCAAATGATTTGTGTATCCCGGTAATTTCTAACATACCTTAAACTCCTTTCAAGCAACCGTTAATTTATATCGTGATAATCGTTTTTCATACCATTTAAAGCCATATTCTACGACACTACATAAGATTAAATAGACTAGGAATATGTCAAGGTACGCTTCCACGTAATTGTAGCCAACATTCGCGGCGACTTTCGCTTTTAGTGTTATTTCTTGTAAGGACATCGCATAACCAAGAGAAGTTGCTTTAATCAGGTTTACTGTTGCTGTACAAATATTTGGCATCGAAACAACGAGCGTTTGTGGAATAATAATTCGTCGGTATGCTTGAAAATTTGTTAAACCAACTGACTGTGCTGCTTCTAATTGCCCTTTATCCACCGTATTGATGGCAGAGCGAAATACTTCAATTAATATCGCTGTTGTATTGAATGTAAAAACAATAAACGCATACCAGATCGGGTTGACATCATAAACATGTATCCCCATACTATATTTTTCAAAAAACATATCTAGTAACAAAGGAACACTGCTATACACAATAAAGATTTGAATTATGATTGGCGTTCCTCTTACAAAAGAGACATACACTTGTGCAAGTCGATATAAGATAGGGATTTTATTAATTCTAGATAAAGCTAGCAAAAATCCTGCAGGTAAAGCAATCACTAATGCAACAGCTGTCACAAGTAAGGTAATCGGAACCCCTGACAAAGCAACGAAGAATGTTTCCCATAAAAACTTATAGTTTAAACCTTCCGACATGATAACCCTCCTTACGGCGCACTTAACGATCGCTTTCCTCTTCCAAACACTTTCTCTAGTTTCAAGAATAATTGTTCAATTAGAATGGATAGAACCCAATAAATCACTGCTAGTGCAAGATAAATTTCTAGCGCATGCGTATTATAATTTGAAGCAATAATAAGCTCTGCTTTTCCGACAACATCGATTAACCCTATCGTATAGGCCAAGGCCCCCTCCTGAAGTAAAGAAATTAACCCATTCCCAAAATTCGGAAGCGCAACGACCAATGCTTGTGGAAAAATAATTCTGCGATACACATGAAAAGGACTTAACCCAACACTTACCCCCGCCTCGTATTGCCCTTTATCAATCGATTCATAAGCTGATCGAATGACTTCCGACATAATGGCAGCGAATTGAAGCGAAAATGCGACAACAACGAAAATCGCTTTATCGATATGGTTCAAATCGATTCCTAAATTATTTCCAATGGCAGGAATCCCATAATAAACCAAGAAGAGTAATACGATGGAGGGTGTACATCTTAATATCGTTGTATACCCATTCGCTAGTTTCTTGAAAAATAGATTGCCGCCTATTTTTGCGACAGCTAACACTAAGCCAAATAACGTTCCAAACAGGACCGAAAATCCAGCAACCATAAAAGTCACTTTTAAAAAAGGAAGAAGCGTTGGAAATGCTCCCCATATATAAGATGAATCAAAATATTTTTCCACAAGAACCCCTCCGTCTTGACCGGTTAAAGCACAATACAAACTATACCGATGAAAAGCTGTTGAGCACTATTTTCCCCAACAGCCTTCTTATACCCCTTACCTTTCGACAGTATCTAGTAATTCAAACAAGTCTCTACCATAAAATTCTATACTTAAGTCATTTGGAATTTTTTGCTCTTTCACTTCTTTTAGCGCTTCATCAAAAGCATCTGCAAATTCTTGTTCTTTTTTATTGAATAATGGCCAAGTTTTAATGACGGCGAACTCATTGTAAACAACATCGTCTTTTAAGTGATGATAGGGACCGTCACCAGCCGTTACTTGTCTATTAAACGAAGCTTCAATAATTACTGCGCCATCTACACGACCTTCATTGACCCATTGAACGACATCCACCGAAAAAGTATCTCCTGCTTTTAAATTTATTGGATTATCAGGATTTTTTTCATTATGTTCAGCAATAACTGTGTATTGTGCGTTATTTGCGGCAATGGGCGCCAACGAAAAGCCTGCCGATGCAAAATCATCTAATGTTTTTACAGCTGCATTTTCTTTTTTTAGAACCAACCCAGTACTACTTAACCCAACAAACTCTTTAGGATAAATAAATTTCGCTGTTCGTTCCTCTGTCCAGAAAGCATTTTTCACGCCTACTTGATATTTCCCTTGTTCCACACCAACTAATAAATCATCATCTGATGTGCCAACAAATTCGAATTCATATTGCGGAAGTAACTCATCGACTGCCTTCAGAACCTCTACATCATAACCAGCGGCATTCCCATTTTCATCTGTATAAGTAACTGGTTTTGATGATTGCACATAGGCGACTTTCACTTTTCTTATATCATTGTCCCCGTCCGCTTTCACGCTTCCATTATCACTTGAACTACAACCAACTAATAAAGCTGCAATTCCCGCACTAAATGCCGCCGCTTTTAAAACTTTTGTCAACTTCATGCTCGTGATCCCCTTTTTAATATATTGAAGTCCTATTTTTGTAATAACGCGCTCAACAACATCGCTCACTATACTGATTTTTATTTCTCAATTTCTTTCTCACACCTCAAAATCGGATTTTATACTTGGACAATGTGATCGCTTTTCATGTTTTCAATCGCAGAATTTGCTAATCTACTAATCGTCATATCGTCCATTGGCGGATTATGCAAACCAGCGCGAACATCGCGATAATAGCGTTGTAACGGATTTCCCCTTGCAAGACTTTTCGCACCAACAACTCTCATCGCTTTGTCGACAACGTCAATTGCAGTATTTGTTACGGTATACTTTGCTACTTCGATATCATTTATAATTAAATCTCTGCGTGTCTCATCATCATAAGCTTCTGCCACGCTGTAAATCAGATGTCTCGCTTGGGTTAATTTCAAGTCAATTTCTCCTAAATGTTGTTGGACATTCGGTAGCTGACTAATCGGTCCAGTTAAACTGTTCGGAGTATGCTGATTTGCAAAACGGACTGCATAATCACGCGCAGCTTGCGCAATTCCTAAGTAACACGCTGGGATATGAAGCATCCATCCACTAAATTTTCCACTCGGATTGTCGGGAAGTTCAACAAGTTGAGCGTCTTCAACAACGACATTTTCAAGCACCAAATCATGACTACCTGTTCCTCTCATTGCTATCACATCCCATGTTTCATCAATCGATAAACCATCTAAGTCTTTATGTAGAAGAAAAAAACCGATTCTTTGTTTTTCTTCGATCCATGCTGACGTTAGAAAATAGGTCAATACTGGCGATGCTGTTGTGAACGATTTGCGTCCATTAATGACCCATGAACCATCTTTTTTCACTGCACTCGTTCCAGGACGTCCTCCTCTTGCTGGGCTTCCTGTAATTGCTTCACTTACAGATCGATTAACTAATGCACCATTCACTACTTCTTTAGCAAAACAATTGAGCGCTTCTTCCTTCCATAACTTCTTCTCAAACACATCTCCAATCACCCCTAAATTCCAACCAATTGAAAGACCTGTGTTTCCATCAAAACTGGCAATTGTCTCTTGCAAAAGGACCATATCATATACTTTTAAACCTGCCCCACCATATACTTCTGGCAACGTAATACGCTGATAGCCCAAGTCCACAAGCGCTTGTATATTATTCTTTGGAAAGATTGCCAACTCATCTGTCCTTGCTGCATTTTCCTTAAATTTTGTTTCTAGTTTAGACACTTTTTGCAACCAATCCTTTTGACGCTCGTTTTTTACAAATAGACTAATCATGACCATCCCTCCATATTATGTTGAATTAACATTATCCTTATAGTATGTATTGAATCCCTATAAGTTTACTAAGAATTAAAGTAATCGTATCCATCTTTAATTAATCTGTCAAGACATTTTCAGAATTTAGTAACTTTGTCACTGATGGTTCAAATGAGTGATGTGGTTATTCGTTTGACAACTATTTGTAAAAAACACGTAACCGATGTGAAGTTTACTGGTTTTCATAGGAGATTTGCATTAAACATGAAGATGGTTAAAGTAATTAAAAACAGAAAAAAGCGAAGGAAATGATACGCTTTCCTTCGCTGTTTTTTATATTGTTGCCTCTCCATAATTGGAATTCTTTATTTAAGCTTTCGTATAACGGAGCACTGGATTTCTAGCCGCTCTCGTTTCATCGAGGCGACTAACAACTGTTGTATGCGGCGCTGTTTGAACGATTTCTGGGTTCTCTTCAACTTCCTTTGCAATTTGAATCATCGCATCGATAAATGCATCTAACGTTTCTTTTGATTCTGTTTCCGTTGGCTCAATCATCATACCTTCCTCAACATTAAGTGGGAAGTAGATTGTTGGGGGATGATATCCAAAATCGAGCAGTCGTTTTGCCATATCCAACGTACGAACGCCTAATTGCTTTTGACGGCGACCTGAAAGAACAAACTCATGTTTACAATGCTGTGTATACGGTAAATCGAAATAAGGTTCTAATTTACGCATCATATAGTTTGCGTTTAGAACAGCATTTTCTGTTACTGCTTTTAAGCCATCTGGACCCATTGAACGAATATACGTATATGCACGTACGTTGATGCCAAAATTCCCGTAAAATGGCTTCACTCGTCCAATTGATTGAGGACGATTGTATTCAAATGTATACACATCGTCTTTTTTCACTAAGACTGGTTTCGGTAAGAATGGTGCTAAATCCTTATGCACGCCTACTGGACCTGAACCTGGCCCCCCACCACCATGTGGACCTGTGAATGTCTTGTGCAAGTTTAAGTGAACCGCGTCAAAGCCCATATCGCCAGGACGTGCTTTCGACATAACCGCGTTTAAGTTAGCACCGTCATAGTACAACTTACCGCCAACGCCGTGCACAATTTTTGCCATTTCAACGATGTCTTCTTCGAATAAACCTAACGTGTTTGGATTTGTCAGCATCAGTGCAGCTGTATCATCTCCTACAACACTTTTTAAGTCCTCTAAGTCAACGAGACCTTTTTCATTTGTTTTAACCGTCACTGTATCGTAACCTGCAACTGTTGCGGAAGCTGGGTTAGTTCCGTGCGCGGAGTCAGGTACAATTACTTTTGTACGATGGTGGTCACCATTTGATTCGTGAAATGCGCGAATCATCATCAATGCAGTCCATTCTCCGTGCGCACCTGCAGCCGGTTGAAGTGTGATTTCATCCATGCCTGTAATTTCGACTAAATGTTCTTGCAAGTCATACATAAGTGCCATTGCACCTTGTACTGTTGACTCGTCTTGAAGTGGATGAATATTTGCAAATCCTGGGAAACGTGCAACTGCTTCATTTATTTTAGGGTTATACTTCATCGTACAAGAGCCAAGTGGATAAAACCCAGAGTCGATACCGTGGTTACGTTTCGATAATGCAGTATAGTGACGCATAATATCTAGCTCGGACACTTCCGGCAGTTCCGCTGGTTCTTCACGTTTGAAACCCGCTGGCAATAAGTCATCAAGATCAAGTTCTGGTACATCAAGTTCTGGCAAGCTGTAGCCGACACGACCTTCTTTGGTCACTTCGAAAATTAATGATTGTTCTTCCTTAAGCATTGAGGGCCTCCGTTTCTCGCACACAAGCAACCGTATGTTGAACAAGTGCATCGATTTCTTCTTTTGTACGTTGTTCCGTAACTGCGATCAGTGCATGGTTTTTTAATTCCTCAAATTTTAACCCAAGATCATAACCACCGATAATATCTTGGTTAAATAAATAATCATTCACTTGTTTCACTGGTACTTCCAAATCAACCACAATTTCGTTAAAGTGCGCTTGATTAAAAACCACTTTGAAGCCAGCCGTTTCAAATGCATCTTTCGCATATCTTGTTTTTACGATGTTCTGGTAAGCAATTTCTTGGGTACCTACTTTACCTAGCGCTGTCATCGCAACGGAAGCAGCAAGTGCATTTAATGCTTGGTTTGAACAAATGTTAGATGTAGCTTTATCTCGACGAATATGTTGCTCACGTGCTTGTAGCGTCAGTACATAACCGCGTTTACCTTCTTCGTCTACAGTTTCACCAACTAGACGTCCCGGTAATTTACGCATTAGCTTTTTCGTTACAGCAAAATATCCACAGTGAGGTCCACCAAATGATTCCGGTATTCCGAAAGGTTGTGCGTCCCCTACGGTAATATCCGCCCCTAGTTTTCCTGGAGGTGTGAGTACGCCCAGTGCAAGTGGATTTGATGAGACAACTAACAAGCCTTTAGATCCATGAGCAATCTCACCAATTTTTTGAATGTCTTCAATTTGTCCAAAGAAGTTAGGATATTGAACGAGAACCGCCGCTGTTGAATCATCCATTAGTTCCTCTAACTTTTCAAGATCCGTAACCCCGTCTCTTTGTGGAATTGTCACCACTTCTACTGATTGACCAGTCGCATAAGATAAAACGACGTCACGCGATTCAGGATGAACTGTTTCAGAAACTAGGATTTTCTTTCTACGCGTGTGACCAGCTGCTAACGTACCTGCTTCAGCTAACGCTGTTCCTCCGTCATACATGGAAGAGTTTGCGATCTCCATGCCAGTTAATTCACAAATCATTGTTTGATATTCAAAGATTGCTTGTAATTCTCCTTGAGAAATTTCAGGTTGATACGGTGTATACGCTGTATAAAACTCCGAACGAGAAATGACATGGTCAACGATAATCGGTTTATAATGGTCGTAAACGCCAGCGCCTAAAAAGGATGCATAACGACCGGCATCTGCGTTTTGAGCTGCAAGTTTCGCCAATTCTTTTGTTAATGAAGATTCAGACTTCGCTTTTTTTATGTTGTATTCGCCTTTAAAGCGGACTTCTTCTGGAATCGCTTCGAATAATTCTTCCACCGAAGAAATTCCGATGACGTCCATCATTTCTTGACGATCTGTTTCCGTCATTGGTATATAACGATGCTTCATGTTTTCTAATCCCCTTTATATGATTAATTATCAAAACAAGATATCTGCTAAATCTTTTTAACGTTTATAGAATGGCGTTTTAACAATGACAGCTTTCAGTTGTCTTTTTCGCACTTGAACGATCACTTCTGTACCTTCTGTCGCATACTCCGATTTCAAAAGTGCAAAACCAATATTTTTATTTAAAGTAGGCGACTGTGTACCTGTTGTCACTTCTCCAATTGCTTCGTTATTCAAGAACACTTGATAGCCAGTACGTGGAATGCCTTTGTCGATCATTTCAATCCCGACAAGTTTACGAAGTACGCCATTTTCTTTTTGTTCGCGAAGCGCTTCTTTTCCAATGAAATCTTCTTTTTTATTTAATTTCACAACAAAACCAAGTCCAGCTTCAAGCGGTGTGATTTCCTCTGAAAGTTCTTGCCCGTATAAAGGTAGTCCCGCCTCAAAACGAAGTGTATCACGTGCCCCAAGTCCTGCAGGCACAAGCCCTTCATTTTCACCTGCCATTAAGATTGCTTCCCATAGTACGACGATAGATGTTGGTGAAGCATATAGTTCAAAACCATCTTCGCCCGTATAGCCTGTACGAGAAATCAGTACTTTTTGACCACAAATTTCAACATCTTCTTTAAATCTAAAGAACTTAATTTCATTAAGTGGCTCAGTTGTTAATGATTGGAGAATCGCTTCAGCACGTGGCCCTTGTAAAGCGAGTAATGCATAATCGGATGATTGATCTTCGATTACAACATCCTCAGTTATGTGATCATTCATCCAGTCAAGATCTTTTTCAAGGTTGGAAGCATTGACGACGAGTAAGTAATTATCTTCATCTCGTTTATAGATTAAAAGATCATCAACCGTCCCACCATTTTCATAACACATTGCTGTATATTGGGCTTGACCGATATTCAGTTTTGACACATCATTTGTCATCATTTTCTGTAAATAAGGCAAAGAACCTTTTCCAGTGACAAGAATCTCCCCCATATGTGATACATCAAACAATCCAGCTCTTGTTCTAACCGCCTCGTGCTCAGCTTTAATACTAGTAAACTGAACAGGCAAATCCCAACCGCCGAAGTCAATTGTTTTTCCACCGTGTTTTGCGTATTGTTCAAATAAAACTGTCCGCTTTAACGTTTTCGTCAATATTTCTCTTCCTCCTATCATATAACTACTTACCACAATTTCGTTTTCGTCTGTTACAAATTCTCATTAACTTTTCACATGATTTTTACTCATTAAATCCAAATGAAAACTGAATAATTCAAGAGCATCACCAAGCGATTAGAATGCATTCACTAAAATTCAGGAGCATAAAAAATAGACAAAGATTCCCTATTCGAAAAAGCGTTAAGGAACCTCTGTCTTTTTACCTGAAAGTTTGACCTTGCGGCTTTCCTCGTTGGTGGTTGGTTTATCCAACACTCTCCAGAGATGCGTCATGTAAGAGTCTTTTTGCCTGAGAGATTCATGATAAATTCACTTGCTCCTTCGGCGACGCAGCTGCGTTCTCTCCTCATACAATCACTCGCAATTATTCTGTTGTTTTCTAATAATGAAAAAATAGCAACCTTTCATGTCACATCTTAACATTTGTTTTATGAAAGCGCAATAGTTTTATAGAAACAAACACTTTCACGAACATTGTTAAATTAATCACAGACATAGTTCGTGTTTATGTTCATTGTTTAATTTTTTCATTAAATCTGGATAATGTTACAAAAAATAGGAACGAATGTTTAATCCGCCCCTACTTTTGTCTTATAGTCATATATGGTTGTTTTAGTCATCGCCTCGCAAACGATTCATTTGGAAGACGATATATGTTGTTATGTCAAGCAACGATCGGCGTTCAGTCTCTACTTTAAAATGACCCGCTCTTAAATAATATGGTTTACGATCATAATATAATTTCTCAAGTTCCGTCTTAGAGGACCGTTGTACAATCGGTCGATTTTTATCGGTTGCGATTCTTCGCCAAATATCTCGAAAAGGAGCATTCAAGAAAAACACAAGACCTGTTCTCCTCATAATTTCCCGATTTTCTTTACGCATTGCGACGCCACCACCGGTTGCTATAATACAATATTCATCTCGAAAGTTTCTTAAAAACTCCGTCTCCAACTCTCGGAAATACGCCTCTCCGTATAGTTCGAATATTCGCGGAATTGACATACCCATCTTTCGCTCAATTTCTGTATCCATATCATAAAACGGTAATTTAGTAGCAAAGCTTAACCTTTTACCAATTGCACTTTTTCCAGACCCCATATATCCAACTAAATATACCCTTTTCACACTCATCACCTACAATTCAACACATTTATTTTATTCGCCCGAACGTCTCATTAATTCTATCGTTCTTTTTTCATAATACACTTCTAACGAATTAAGATTGCTATATAAACTATCATGCCACATAACTATAGAAAAAAGAAAGAGACTTACAAAAAATAATAAAATAAGTGTTGCAGCGAATGTGATTCCCCGCTCATTGTGAATAATCCCCAATTGTAAAATTGCGCTCCTTTCGAGTTCCATCTTGCATCGTCACATTGACTACTAGCGTGGGATGTTGTAAAGAAAATTGGGCTGATGAAACATGGGTTAAAAAAGGAACATGTCCAAGTCCGTCAATGGATTTCCGAATGACATGGTTTCTTTGTTCGATTGCAATTAGTCCCCTATCCGTCCGAAAACGAACCCCTTCGCCATTATGATAAACCTCAAATGAATGAAGGTGCGTTAATTCAGCTTGAAAATCAGCAGCAAACATTTCCCAAGCGGTAGCGGAATGCTCTGTATACTGGCGTTCAATTGGACCTTTCCAATAAAAAAACAATAGAAACAATTGTGCAAACAAAGCGAAAATCATTACTTGAAGAATACATTCCAGAAGCGTATAACCTTCTTGACTCGCTAAGCGTCGAATTCGATGCATTTTGTTAACACCTCATGATCGAGTCGATACGATACACATATCGCATTACTAGTTACTTGCCAATTGTAGTTTATCTCATCCACTGTTCGGGATCCTTCTACTTGACGATACGCCTGATATGCAATTGCGCCTTGGTAAGCTGTTTCAGCAGCGTGCATAGATAATTTCTTTTTTTGCATAGTGATTGTCATCTGTGTGGCGACTGGCAAAAGTGTTCCAAATATGATGGAAAGTATTGTGATCGTGAGAATTGCTTCTGGCCAAGAGTATCCCTTCTGATTCACTAATAATCATCCTTCCCCGTTGAAATTGAAATGTGATTGCCGTTCTACCAGTTTTGCCTACAATTGTTAACACGCCGGAATACACAATATTGCCATTTCCATGAAATTCCACGGTTTTTAATGCACTTGAACTTGATACGTGCATCCCTTCAGGTAATAATTTTCTTGACAACTCTTTTTTACCAGGGACGGCAGCCACATACATTGTTTGCGTTCCTGAACTTTGGAAACTTAATCGCGTATATTCGTTATATGCCATCGAGTAACTTTGCAAGCTGTAAATCGTCGCTATAATTGAATCGATTGCATCTTCTTCTGATGCCATTCGGAACCATTTATTGCCCATCGGCAAAATCATTACTGTCAACAAAATAACTATGGATAACACAAAAGTCATTTCAATTAATGTAAATCCCCTTTCTGTCTTCGTTCTTTTTACGTATAGTTGTGCTTGACATTTAACTCCCACCATTTTTACTTACTTTTCCATTCGTAATCTTTAAATCTGTTCCATCTGGACACTCGGGTATTCCCTCAAAATACTCAGTATCAGCTAAAACTGCTAAATCGGTTGGATATTGGTGTGTGTCCATTTTATAAGCCTCAACTTGACCTTGAACCATAGATATATATGCGTCGCAACCTTTCTCATCAATTTTTTGCGAGTGCTTCGTAACGTTTGGAATCGCAATTAGGATCAATACCGAAATAATTAATAAAACAATCATCATCTCGATTAAAGAGAAACCCCTTTGATTCAATATTTTTCTCATAAACTTCATCCTTTCAAAATGTATCTAACATATTATAGATAGGTAATAACAAAGCAACGTAAGCAGCTAATATGCAAACCGCTATCAGACTAAACAACACAGGTTGAAGAAGCGCTAGTCCTTTTGACATTTTTCGATGTAAGGATTCTTCTAGATGTGCACTATAAATGAGCAATTCCTTTGCTAAGTGACCACTCGCTTCGCCATGTTTTGCAAACGACGAAAATTCTTTGGTTAATCCATCAACTAATGCAATCGCTGCATGAAACGGTTCCCCAAATATCAAATACCCTTTCACATTTCTAGCAATTTCCCCCAATACTGGATCTACGTTTTGTTGGATCAGTACGTCCAATGCATCTTGTATTGAAACGCCAGACTCCAATAAGCTTCCTAGTTCCCTCGCAAATTGTTTAGATTTCCACTGAAAAATCCAATGACGTATAATGGGAATCTTCTGGATGAACTTTATTTTATTTTTGGGTAATTGTTTACGATAATAAAATAATGCCCCCATTAGTGAGGCAGCCATAATCATCATCATGCCGAAAATCATATCAGGTAGTAGGGATACTATTTTAGGAAGCAAGGCGCTCACTGTAGAGATGTCTCCTTGCCGTGAACGTGACAACGCTTCCATATTCGGCAAAAAGAAATTACGAAAACCCATTAGCAGTGCAGCTATAAAAACAAATAGCGTTAAGGGATACGCTAGTAGATTTCTTAGTCTCTTTTTTGCTTCTTCAACTTTATCCAGTTGTTTAGAAAGCGCTAGTAACACCCCCGCTAATTGACCATTCTTCTCGGCTATAATCACCGATAATAATAGCGTGTCTGAAAAACCAAACTTCCCTAAAATTGCAGATACCCCTAACCCTTTTCTAAAAGCCTCTTCAATCTGTCCAATGACAGCTTCATAAGCCAATGTATGATGCGGTAGTATCAAATTAATGGCATCCGAAAATATATAGCCTTCATCCAATAACTCGGCAATTCGGGCTAAGAAAACGGGTTTATCTGAAATTGGTATGATTTTCTGTTTAACAACATGGCTATTTTTCATATTTTGATTGCGATTGACTATATTTCTGAAGGAGTAGAGTCATTTTATTCTCGGTTGAATACGTGAATCGCTCTCCTTTCTTGATTGAATCTAATACAGCTTCAATTGCTTCATTTGCAATCATTTCAAATACCGCACCCATTTCACCATTGTTCTTGACGATTAGACGCTGCGTTGAAATGCAAATCATCGTTTGTCGTAACTCTTCCAATGAAACACCAAAGTCTAACATTCTATAAATCGTTCCAACCGGATCTTTTGAATGCACGGTGGAGAATACTAAATGACCTGTCAAAGCAGCACTTACCGCAATTTTAGCTGTCTCAGCATCTCTAATCTCACCGAGCATAATTACATCAGGCGAGTGTCTCAATATCGCCTTTAATCCCGTAGAATAAGTCATACCAGCACTTTCATTCACTTGAATTTGCAGTAAGTGTGCATGTTTATTTTCTACAGGGTCTTCTAGTGTGATCACATGTCTATTTAAATTGTTCGCACAATGCGATGTTAAAGAATACATCGTAGTCGTCTTTCCACTACCGGTTGGGCCACTGAGTAAAATAAGCCCTTGTGGCATAGCAGTAGCTGTACGCAACGTGTCCGCCCATTCTTTTTCTAGGCATAATTGATCGATAGGTACAATACGATTATGTTTTTGTACCCGAATTACAACACTTTCTTGATAATGAATAGCAGGGATTGTCGATACTCTAAAAGAAAAATTTTCTTCATGCATCTTTTTGTGAAAGGAACCGCTTTGAGGTTTACGCTTATCGCTTATATCTAAAGAAGAAAGAAATTTATAAAAAGAAATCATTCGTTCCGCTAGTTGGGGAGGTAGCGAGCCGATTTTCGTTAACTTTGAACCACGATTAAAATTTACATCATATCCTTTACTTGATGGGATCAGGTGAATATCTGTTGCATTTTCATACACAGCTTGTTCAAGAAGATTGTTGCACTTTCTTTCAATCACATTTTCATTTTTAGCCATAAACTCCCCTCTCTTTTTAAAAGAATTGTCATTCCTGAGTTTTTACTAAAATAACGAAGGACTGCTCTTCATCACTACACTTAGCATACAATGTTTTTCAAAAATTGGGAATACAATTGGTTAAAGTGATATTTTTATAGTTAAAAATCACTTCTTTTTAAATTATCATCACTAATAAAGGGATAATATTAGTTTATCGATGAATTTTCACAAAAAAATAACAATACACCGCTTCGACACAATAATATTCAGATTTGAGTTTACTTTTACCGTTATCATCCATTATAATAGATAAGAGCGAGCTTATTGTATTGTTATTAAGGAGGGACGCGCATATGGATAACATGTTCAAGCTATTAGGCTGGTGGACAGGTATATTTGCGGTTTTGTTCTATGCTGGTGATATGATACCTGCATCGCTTTTATTCGTTGCAAACACTGTTTTCTTTTTACTACTTGGCTATTTAAACCTAACGGAGCGTATGTACATGTACATGTTCGGAGCTTATTTGATGGTGTTTATGGTCGGCTTTAGTTATTATGCAACTTTTATTCACGTACCAGGGACCGGACATTAATACTGTACATACAAAAAACAGCCTTTTATGGCTGTTTTTTTATTTCATAAAAATTATATTCTCGATTTTAGTATACTTGCTTCATTCATGCGACTACGCTTTTGAGAACTCTTAAAATCCGTTTAAAAAAGGATTGCTGTTCATTTCGTAGGCTGGGGTTGTTGATGGGCCGTGCCCTGGGTAAATCACAACGTCTTCACCTAATGTCAATAGCTTGTCATGGATAGAACTTAGCAGCGTTTCAGTATCGCCTCCTGGTAAATCTGTTCTTCCGATGCTTCCTTGAAATAACGTATCTCCTACTACTGCAAAACCGTCTTCTAGAAATACAAATGACACGCTGCCCGGAGAATGGCCTGGAGTAAAACGTGCTTCAAATGTAAAAGGACCTACTTTCATCCTTCCTTCGTCTCTCATTAAATGGTCTGCAGCCCGGTTTCGGACAAGCGGAAGTCCTGGATATCTAGTAGAACCATTTTGCTCTGGGTCTGTTAACGTATGTTGCTCAATTTCATGGATATAAACAGGAATCTCAAAATGGTCCCGTACAGCATCAACTGCGCCAATATGATCGAAATGACCATGTGTTAATAAAATTGCTATCGGTTTTAAATTTGCACCCTCAATATGTGTAATTATTTTTTTGCCCTCTTCACCTGGGTCAATAATCAAACAATTACTATCCTCATCTTGAATAATGTAGCAATTTGTTTGAACTGGACCGAGTGGAAAATTAGTTATCTTTAACATTCGCATTGCCTCCTCTTCAAATAGTCTACGCAATTCAAATCGTGAATTCAAACATTCCTCACAAATACACTCGACAATTATCGCGAAAACGATTACAATAGATAGTGGATATTGCTATATTGGCATTCATTTTTCTAAAGTGAAAGGAGTGTCTACACAATGAACTTACTAATGGTCATTTTTGGTCTAGTTGGTATTTTTGCAGCAATTGGTACAGTACAAGCATTTAAAGAACGTAATATTTTGAGTATCGTTTTCAATTTTGGAGCTTGCGTTGTTTTCGGGGGCTTTACAATTGCGACGATAATTACTCAAGGTTACCCACCAACATTGTAACGATGAGTGGGGGTGACACGAGAATTAAAAAGGGCTTTATTAAAGGTCCACAATAAAAGTAGAGAGATGGAAGTATCGTTTCCAACTCTCTACTTTTTTATATATTTGATTCATACTCGTATAATAACCACTTTTTTCCTTTATCAGTTTCCACGTCAATAATTGTTTCGAGCATCGGACCAGTGATGCATTTCTTCGTATCCGGCGTACACTTTATTGAACTATTTAATGTTTCATTCAGAAGGACCTTTTCCTCGTTTCCTTCAATTTTCACTATATCATAGGCCTCTTCTATTTCATCTAATAGACCACTTTCAAGCGGTCTATTGACAATGACGCTATCGGATGCAAGCCACTGAATAAAAGGCATAACCCATTCTGAGTAATTACTGATCGCCGGCATGGTCCAACGAGCCAACTCAACTCCTAATATATCAACAATTGTATATTCAGCCTGTCCACTATCGTTGATGCGCATGTGTAATAATGATTCTTTAAATGTATCATATAAAACAACTTGATCTTCAACGGTGTCAATTTTCTCTCCCGTTTGACGGTCGTACAAAAACAACTTTCCGCCATCTAATGGATGAGTGTCTAATTCAGTTAAAATAAAATGTTCGCTACCTAGCCATTTTGGAAAAGGATCCTCATTTGATATAAGTTGAAGATTATTTTTCAAGCCATCAAATAAAAACACATCAAAAGACCAGTCCTGATGAAAAGCAGTTAATAGGAGGTATTCAGGATTTATGTCATTCCACTCAATTTCAAGCTCGTTCGACTGAATCGTGACTTCATTTTGTAACACACCCGCTAATGAAATGATTTTCACTGTTGCAGAGGAAGGATGATCCGTCGTATGTAATAATACAAGTTCTCTTGTTGGATGAATGAAAACGTCCGCAATAATGGTTGGTTCTTCATAAATAATTTTCGTTTCACCTGTGAGTACATCAAATGATTTTAAAAGATAAAAACCTTCTTTTTTCTCTACATATAAAATCTCCGTATTCGTTAACCAATCAACAATAAAATGAAAGCTAGCGCGGTCCACGGTTAGTTTTTTGATAGATTCCTTTATTTCCATTTGTTTTGGTTCTTCTCGAACTTCCTTTTGCTTTTCTTCTTCCTTGCCAAAACAACCTGCTAATAATAGTAAAACAACACCTATGATAAGAACATTTCTCTTCAACGCTCCCCCTCTTTCCCATTTTTTATTTTTCAAGCTACTTAACTCGTAATAATTAAAAGGATTTTATTCAGATTAGGGTAAAAAAAGGCTGCACGGAAATTTCCGTGCAGTTCCTAAAGTCATCATTTCATTTCATTCTCTAGATTTTCGGGTTCCGTCATAAAACGGAGTAAGTCTCCATTAATAATCATATCCGAATAATCAAGTTCATCCATCGCACGTTTTAAATACTGATCACACTCCGCTTGTTCTTCTGCGGGTTCTCCAGTGTTTGTATCGTAACAAACATCAGTTGTATATATATAGTTTTCTGTTACAAAACGGCCATCCCTAAAGATCACAAACGGTTCGTAATCTGGAGAGAAGATATCTTTTCCAAGTTGCATATCGCCCTTCGTTTCAATTCCCATCAAATGAAGTAGCGTTGGTCTAATATCTAATTGACCTGAGACAGTATCAATCTTTTCGCCTTTACCATAACCTGGTATATGAATGAACAATGGAACTCGTTGTAGTTTCGCATTATCAAACGGTGTAATTTCTTTATCCAAATACATACCCATTGCTTTGTTATGATTTTCCGAAATACCGTAATGGTCACCATACATAACAATAATTGAGTTATCGTAAAGACCTTTTTCTTTTAAGTCCTCAAATAATACTTTAATCGCTTCATCCATATAACGAACAGATTGGAAATACTTATTCAATGTTCTTGAATTAGAATCATATTGCGGGATTAGCATATCTTCTTCATCAAGATCAAAAGGATAATGGTTTGTTAGTGTAATTAATCTTGTATAAAACGGTTGAGGAATATCGAGCATTAAATCAGCTGATTGCTTAACGAAAGGAATATCTTTCATTCCCCAGTTAACTGCGTCTCCTTCGCCAATTTCATAGCTTGCTACGTCATAAAACTTTTCAATATTTAATGCGTCATACATAATGTCTCGGTTCCAGAAACTCTTATTGTTCGCATGCATAACACTTGTGTGATACCCATTTTCTCCCAACTTATTAGAAAGTGAGTCGTAAGTGTTTCCACTATGCGTAAAGAAGACGGCTGCACCATTTCTAGGGTAAAGTGAGTTCTCTAGAATAAATTCGGAATCCGATGTTTTTCCAAGACCAGTTTGGTGATAAAAATTAGAAAAGTAAAATGTGTCTGGATCATTCGTTAATTCATTTAAAAATGGTGTAATAACGTGCCCGTTCATTTCCTCATTTATAACAAATGATTGTAGTGACTCTAATGATACGGCAATAATATTACGGCCTTCAGCGATGCCTAACATCTCCGGATTCGGCTCAGCGTAATTTGCGTTAATATAGTTACCTACTTCAACCATTTCACTTCCATCCGCAAGTACACGTTGTGCATGTGATTTTGATTGCATCACAATATCATAAATATGGTAATTATACGTACCAATATTTTTCACAAGTAATTCTCTATCAAATGTTCTCGTTAATAGTTGTGGTCTCTGTGTTTCTGCAAGTCCTAAATTGAACATTGTCAGTGAAGCTGCCATGATAAAATAGAGTTTAGGTCCAACATTTTTGCCTGATACTCTATCTTCTGCTTGCGGAATATAGCGAATTGCTAAAGAAACAATCAATACATCCGTAAAGAAGAAGATGTCAAGTAGTGACATATTGGCAGTGATAGATGAAGACAAATCTCCAAAGTTACTTGTTTGAAATAATACTGGCAATGTAATAAAGTCATTGAAAAATCTATAAAATACAGCATTCGCAAACATAATAATCGAGGTAATTAAACTTACCGAAAATATAAATTTATTTCTTCTTTTTGGTGTTTTTATAAATAAAGCAATACCGTAAATAAATAATAAAAAGCTTAAAGGATTCATTAATAGAATGAATTCTTGCATCATATTATCAATCGTCATGCTGAAGCTCGTTTGATACCCAATGTATGTGGTAAGCCACGTAGCAACAATTGCTATGATGAGTACGGAGTGCTTCGGCCAACTAAATTTCTTCATTCCACTCTCTCTTCCTTTCAATTTAATCTCATAAAATAATATCCATTTTAGTGCAATCACATATATATAAGACGGACGAGTTCTCGTAAAGTTTCATATTCATATTAAATAATTCTATCTACCTATCAAAATTTCTTTCGTTCTTCTCTCAAAATTAGAATAGCTTTCAAATAATCTTCTTTCATAATGAGGCCATTTTCATAAAGCTCAGCTACTTCTTCCATAATGAGCTCAATATCATCTAACTTATTCCCAGTATAAATATAAATACCAAAACGCTTCAACAATTGAATAACACTTAAAAAGTCTTTCATGGTAATTTCCTATTCCTTTGACAGTCTATCATATTTCTCTCAGTAATGATCGTATTTACAGGGATATCATGATTTTCGGTTGGAACCACTTGGTTAGTTTGACAATTAAACGCAAGAGAAATTGTATCTCCTTTATAATCAGCCAAGTATCTGTCATAGTACCCGCCGCCAAATCCAATCCGGAATCCCTCATTGGAAAAAACAACTCCTGGTACGATTTGTAAATCAATCTCTTCCTTTCGAACAGAGTTGGTTTCATTCACAATGGGTTCTAATAAATCTATATACACTGTTTCTAATTGTTTAAACGAAGTAATGAGACGAAAATCCATTGCTCGCGTTTTTCGAATGCATTTTGGAACAGCAACGTTCTTGCCTGCTTCCCATGCTGCTTCAATAAACGGGCGCGTATCAACTTCAGGATATCGAGAAATTGTCACACCAATCGTTTTCGCATTTTTATATACATCTAGTTGCATGACATGTTGTATAATTCCCAGTGATAACTGGGCGTGTTCATCTACGTTCATTGTATTTAACTTCTGAAGCATTTGATGCCTACTGTTTTTCTTATCCAACTTTCATACCCCCAATTCAAAGGACAAAAGTGCAAGGCACCAATTTAGATGTGACATCCCTTTGGTGCCTGCAATTAGACGAAAAAACCAAAACCAATAAAGGTTTTGGCCTGAGCAATCATTTTGTTTCGCGGTGCAACGTTTGTTTTCTCTCACGTGAGCAGTATTTTTTCATTTCAAGACGTTCAGGATTGTTACGTCTGTTTTTCTTTGAAATATAATTGCGCTCACCGCATTCTGTGCAAGCAAGTGTAATATTTACGCGCATTTTTGTCCCTCCCACTCATCAGGCTGTAAAATTAATTATGAGCATGATTAATACGACTTTTTAATTATATCATGTATATACCCAATGTCCAGTAGAAAGTATGAAATATATTTATTTAAAACAATATGCTAAGATTAGATTAAAAGCTCTGGGTGTCGTCCAGCCCCGACAGGCATAAGTCGAGCAAACTACAAGGAAGGCATCCTGTAGGCCCGCGTTTGTGCCACATAGTTGGATTGCTTATGACCCGAGGGGCTGACGCACAGAGCTAGCCAGATTAAAAGCTTGCGATAGACACTAGTCCCTAAAACAATTAGAATAAATTTTATTATTAAATGAGGTGTGATGACATGGATCTACATTTACTTTTAATCGCATTTGGTATTATTATTGTAATTCTTTCTTTCTTTGTAGGACATTCAAATCGAATTGACTCGGATGAATTAGAAAAAATCTCAATTAGTTTACATCAAGAAACAAATGGTTTAAAAAAGAGATTAAAAGCACTAGAAGAAGAACTTATGATGAGTATGGAACCAATAGAGACGAGTCAACATAATACAAGAGCACAACCAGTTCATGAAATTATTGTCAATCAAATTCTCTCATTAAACTCTCAAGGCTTTTCAATTGAAGATATCGCCAAACGTTCCTCTTTAACGAGTGAGGAAGTTATCCGCGTATTACAATCGAGAGGTGTGAGGTAAATTGTTCTTGAAAGATATTCTACGTATTATTGGCGTTGCTTGTATTCTTTCAGGCACGTTTCTTTATTTTATAACAAATTCAACAGAGCAAGAATCTGAAATACTAGCTGAAAATAACGAATTGAAATATGAAATTTCCGCTCTCGAAACAAAACTTCAACAGACCAAAGCAGAATTGGCAAATTTACAAACATTAACATCCGAAGCAAATCAATCTAGTGATAGCCAGCAGCAAGAAATAGATGAAGCTAGCAACGATTCAACATTAGTTGAAACCATTTTACATATTGAATCTGGTACTTCTTCTAAAGACGTTGCCAATGAATTAGCAAACGCTTCAATTATCGAGGACCCAGACGCCTTAAATACGTATTTAAAAACATATGATTTAGCAAAGAAAATTCAAATTGGAGAATATCGATTGGATTCATCAATGTCCATTGAAAAAATCTCGAAACTTATTACGAATACACATTGAAAATGCACCTATCTCTTGAATTGAATGAGATAGGTGCATTTATTATTCTTCATCATCTTTTAATGTTGGTTTAATTTCTTGCAGCACATCCTGCGCATCTTCAAGTTCAGCTTTTTTTGCTTTTAATTCGAAGTATTTATCAACAGCATCATACGCAATTTCATTGTTTGCATACGTATATCTTCCTGTTGAAATATGTGGAATTAATACCGCATAGGCTATTTCAGGTTTATCATAAGGTGCGAAACCGACATGCGCAAGGCTTACTGTGGATTGACCTGTCTTCGTTTCTACATCATAACCATAGGTTTCTGATGTACCAGTTTTACCTGCCGCGTCATAAGGTTTACCATCGAATAAGCCTCGAGCAGTTCCCCTCGCACCGTAATACGTATAATACATACCACGCTTCACTTGTTCAATTTCACGATCAGTATTTGGAATTCGATTAAGCACACGTGGCTCAGCCTCTTGAACGAGTGGACCTAACGTCTTACCATCCGGCGAAGGCTCTCGAATTTCTTTTAGTACATGTGGTGCAATTCGGTATCCGCCATTCGCTATGGTCGCCACATATTGTGCAAGTTGAAGTGGGCTATATGTATCATATTGCCCAATCGATAAGTCTAATAAACTGTAGCTAACATTCTTCCCTGGTTTCCCGCCAACTTCTCCAGGTAAATCGATACCAGTAGTTGTACCGAGGCCAAGAGCACTATAGGAAGAGCGCAGCTTTTCAAATGCATCAAGATTAACCCGCAGTACGCTATTATACCCTCCGTAACTGGAACCGCCAATACCCATAGCGATTTTAAACATATAGACGTTTGACGAACGACCAATTGCTTCAATATCGTTCATCGGAATACGAGTGAAAGCCGACCGGTTAAAAATGGACCCTTTTATTCCATCCCCCCTAAACTTCAATGCTTCATCGATTTTCGTTTCGCCAACAGTTGCAGCACCATGTTCATAGCCCGCGAGCAAAGTAGCCATCTTGACGGTAGAACCCATTTCGTACCTCGTTGTAAATGTACCAAACGAGTAATCTCTAATTTCAAAACGCCCGGTTTCTCTGTTGCGGACGACTTGCTTCCCCACAAGTGATAGGACTTCTCCATTATTTGGATCTAGCATGACGAGAAATGCGCGGTCTAAATAACGACTATTTGGTCCGCTTTTAAGCTGTAATAATTTATCGCTCACAATCTTTTCCAATGCAACTTGTAGTTCCGTATCTATTGTTAAAACAAGATCTTTTCCAGGCATGCCTTCTTGTACCGTTTTAATCTCTATGACTTTTCCTGTCCGATCTTTTATGTTTTTAACAACTGTCTTTTGACCTTGTAATAACTCTTCATAATAATACTCAAAAAAGCTTCTACCTACTCTATCATTTCGCGAATAATCTCGAGCCAAGTAATAATTCAAATGCGACTTAGGAATCCCTTCATTTGGATTTGTGGTGGTCCCTAATATCGTATTTGATGATTTTCGAACTCTTTCCCAATCAGTCGTCGTGTTCACACCTGGAAAGTCACTTAGCCGTTCAGAAACCATCGCAAATTCTTCTGGCGTCACATCGCCACTTTTTATCACTTGTGGTGAAAATGCATAGCCGGACATCATTTCACGATAAATGGCTAAAACTTCGAGGTCTTCCTTAGTGAAAGAATTCAACTCTTCTTCAGTAATCCTTTCTCGCGTTAGCCGTGTCACTGCTCTTTGTTGTTCTCTTTTTGATAATGAACGATCATTTAATATTGCTCTTCTTTCTTCGGCTGTTACTTTATTAAATGCCTCTTCACTATTTTTCAATATCCAAAAATCTCTTTTATCCCCTAAAGTGATTCGATTTGTATTCTTTTCGATAAGTTGTGCAAGTTCTTCCGCAATCTCCAACATCTCATTTGAGGTAGTTGTAGACATTTTCGTATATGTAATGGCATTTTTAGGGAGATTATCAACTAATATTCTGCCTTCACGATCAAATATTCGGCCGCGTGGCACACTCGTATTGACAGCAATCTCTTCAGTTCGTTCCAAAGCTCGTACATAATCTTCACTTTTCACAATTTGTAAATAACCTAATCGAAATATAAGCAATGAAAAAAGTATGAATATCGAAAAGAATAGGAAATTCATTCGGAAAGAAATGTTTTTCCTTAACCGAACTTTAGGTCGTTCCGTTCTTCTTGTTTGTTTTTTCAATCATTCCTAGCCTCCTTTTCAATTCATCCCTTTTGAATTATACCACCCTATAAAAGAAAAGCACATACCTAGACGAATTAGGTATGTGCTTTGTTTCATTTTCATGAACTTTTATTTTATTTTCCGTAACGGTTCGCAACTTCATCCCAGTTGACAACATTCCAGAATGCTGAGATGTAGTCTGGACGACGGTTTTGGTAGTTAAGATAGTATGCATGCTCCCATACGTCAAGTCCTAGAAGTGGTGTCTTGCCTTCCATTAATGGTGAGTCTTGGTTAGGTGTTGACATCACTTCAAGTTCTCCATTATCTAGAACAAGCCATGCCCATCCAGAACCGAAGCGAGTTGCACCTGCTTTCGCAAACTCTTCTTTAAACTGGTCAAAGCTACCGAATTTCTTATCAATTGCTTCAGCTAGCGCACCTGATGGTTGTCCACCACCGTTTGGAGATAGTAGCTCCCAGAATAGTGCATGGTTTGCGTGTCCGCCACCATTGTTTCGTACTGCAGTTCTGATATCTTCTGGAATTGCATCCATATCAGAAATCAGTTCTTCGATGGATTTGTCTGCTAGGTCAGCATGTCCTTCAAGTGCATTATTTAAGTTAGTTACATACGCGTTGTGATGTTTCGTGTGATGAATATTCATCGTCTCTTTGTCAAAATGTGGTTCGAGTGCATCGTATGCATAAGGTAGTTCTGGTAATTTGTAAGCCATTTCTTCCATTCCTCCTCAAAAGATGTATATATTTCCTACATCTATTACATTAGCAAAACTATGAAAAACGTTCAAATAAAATGGACTATTATGCTGTTCCTTATTTCATTATCCTCATAATAATTGAGGAATTAATATGAAAATGCGATGGTACATGTATTTTATTTTTCACAAAAGAACTAGCATCCTACACATAGGAATACGAATAGGAGTGCCTTGCAGAAACATTTCTACATGGCGCTCCTGTCATTATAGTCGGAGAACCTATTATAGACAATGATGTATCATCTGATCTCAATCGGATTATTTGGTTTACATTCTCTCTCAACGTTTTCGCTGACCACAGCATTTTTTTGATTTTCGATGAGCTTTTTTTTGATTCACACTCTTTGAATGATGGTCACCCTGCTTCGAACGTTTTATGCTTGATTGTTGCCATTTAGTCGTCATACCTGAAATTTGCTCACGACTCTTTTTTTCATCGTCGAATGTCATTTCATTCATCGCCTCCCTTCTTTTCAAATATATTCATCGCAACGGGATAAGTGAACGGCAGAAGTATTGTCTAATTGCCGATTTTCATCACAGTTGTCTGCATAAAAAAATCAGCCCATCCATAGACGTGAAATTTCAAGGTTAAATTATTGTATTAGATGAAGGGGCTGGGTGTTCAAACTTCCGATGAGGATGCGACAGAATGGCAGTAATTTGAAGATGGATGGTTTGAGCAAGTTCATAATCGCGAATGCCATATCCCCTAAAGTAAACCTAGCTAAAAATCCCAAAACCTTAAAACAAAAATATAGCTACTCTGGCGTCACGCTTATAGCACATGAAGCTTTTGCCCGCATATGATAGTGATACTTGGATAAAAAGGACGTGAAGCATGACCTCCATCAACTGGCTTGATTTTTTCATTCTTATATTTGCATCTTTTAGAATTACGCACTTCATTGTTTTTGATGAAATTACAGCTTTTATTCGAATGCCTTTTATATCTGAAGTTTTTAAAGAGGATTCTTCAGGTAACATGGAGAAATACATTGAAATCAAAGGAGCGGGGTTACGCGCTTGGATCGGCAAGCTTTTAAGTTGCTATTGGTGTACTGGATTTTGGAGTGCTTTAGGTGTTGTACTCATTTTTATTTATTTCCCTATTGCTTTCCCAATCCTTTTGGTTTTTGCAGTCGCAGGAGCAGCTGCTATCCTAGAATCCATAATATAAAAAAGGCACCCGTTTCTTACACATGTTGAATCGAGTAAGAAAAGGGTGCCTTAAAACATTGGCTGGCTTGTATTTGGATTATTTAACAAACAAAATAAATACTATAATCATAACAATCATCAAAAATCCTTTTGTAACAATAGAGGTTAAGAAACCGACTAAAGAACCGATTCCTATTTTAACGGCGAGCTTAAATGCAGTACGATTAACAATCAACTCTGCAAGAATTGCACCTAAAAAAGGTCCGAGAATAATACCGGCAACCGGGATTGCAAATGGGCCGACTAATAAGCCAATCGTACTTCCCCACATCCCCGCCTTTGACCCACCGAATTTCTTAACACCTACAAGGTTAGAAAGCGTATCTGCCACAAACAATAAAATGAGAAATAAAATTTGTATGAGCCAAAAAAGCCAAGTTAACTCTTCAAAAGATACGAATACCCCGTAAAGTAGATAACCGCCTACCATAAATAGAGCTGATGGAATAATTGGATAGACGAGCCCTAAAAAAGCTATGATAAAACAAATTATCGCAACAATCCAACCAACTATCTCCATCTAAAGCCCTTCTTTCCTTACTTAATTATCCACGCTTTCCAAGCACAGCTTCAGCAATGTTTACCGCATGGTCACCGATTCGTTCTAAGTTTGAAACAATGTCCACGAAAACCATTCCGCCTTGAGCTGTACAGCTTCCTTCATTTAATCGAATAATATGTTTCTTTCTAAATGTCCGTTCCATTTTATCGATTAAATCTTCTTGTTTCGTTACTGCTCTTGCAAGTGCCATATCATTTTTATCTAGTGAATCAATTGCTTTTTGAACTGTTTCAGTTGTTAATGTAAACATATTAGATAAATCTTCAATTGCATCTTCAGTTAATTCAACACGATTGACATCTCGGTAATCCAATAACTCAATAATATTTTCAAAATGGTCTCCAATTCTTTCGAAATCTCTGACCGTTTCCATTAATGTCATATGTCTTGCGGATTCAAGTGGTGAAATATTGACCGAAGAAATTTCAACTAAATAATCTGTAATTCGACGATCTAAATTGTTTATTGCATCTTCTAACTGATATGCAGTTTCTGCATGTTTTTTATTTCCAGTTTTTAAATACTTGTATGTTTCCTCTAATCCCTGGACACTAAAATCGCCCATGCGAATAATCTCTTCTTTCGCTTGTCCAATCGCAACCGACGGGGATTGTTGGATGAAGTGATAATCCAAATGCTTTGGCTTATATTCAATCGTAACTTCCTCACCTGGGATAAACTTTGTGACTAAATAAGCCCAAAAACCAATTAACGGAAATTGAATAATCGTATTGGCCACGTTAAATGAACCGTGTGCAAATGCGATTTGCATTTTATTTTCGAGTTCCAAAACAGAAGCAATCCATTCAACGTATGCAGTGAATGGGACTAGGAAAATTAAAAAGACAATGGACCCAACAACATTAAACAAAACATGCGTGGCCGCCGCACGCCTCGCAGCTACTGATACACCTATTGAAGCTAATATAGCGGTAATTGTTGTACCAATATTATCACCGAATAAAATTGGCAGTGCTGCTTGTAAATCGACTAGATTTTCTGCATATAGACCTTGCAAGATACCTACCGTTGCACTTGAACTTTGGACAATCAAGGTGAAAACAGTACCAACAACTACTCCTAATATTGGATTTTCACTCATAGAGACCGTCAAATCACTAAATGCCTGTAATTCACGAAGTGGTTTCATTCCGCCACTCATCAGTTCAAGCCCGAGGAATAATCCACCAAAGCCAAAGACAACGTCACCAAAGTTTTTATAAGCATTTTTCTTGAAAAAGAAAAGTAAAAATGCACCAACAGCCATTATAGGCAAGGCATACGCCCCAACGTCAAATCCAATAACAAAAGCTGTTATCGTAGTTCCAATATTGGCACCCATAATTACACCAATGGCTTGACGCAACTTCATAAAACCAGCACTTACAAGTCCAACTGTGATTACAGTCGTCCCTGAACTTGATTGAATTAACACCGTCACAACAATTCCGACTAACACACCCATAAAAGGATTCGTTGTAAATTTGTCTAATATATCCCGCAGTCTATCGCCTGCAGCCCTTTGTAAACCGTCCCCCATATATTTTATTGAAAATAAAAAGATTCCAAGTCCACCAAGAAATTGGAAAATCATTTCTTGCCAGTTCACTTCCATTTAGTAGTCAACCCCATTCATTCATTTATCAATATACCGTTATTCATTATGCTTGTCTTATTGACTCATTGTAAATAGCTAAGTGATAAAATTTACATTCCCTTTACAATTGAATATGAAAATGTCATCAATCTGTCAAATGTTTGAACGATCCTATTTTCTTCTATTGATGATAGACTAGAATGGAGTAAGGAGGTTTCCAAATTGAACTATCATCAAATATTCAAAGCGAGTCTTTATGAATTTAAAAAACTGGCGGCGTTTCGATTGTTGCCTATCGGTAAAGTTTTTACTTATGTTTTTATATTTGTTTTTTTCTTTACCGTAATTTCCTTTTCCCGGTTTATTATTGGAGATGATGTATTATTTGACGCTTCTCCCGACTTACAAGAACATAGTGAAAAAATTGGAGCACTTATTTTTCCGATAGCTTTTATTTTACAATTAGTCATTAGTACATTTTATATTTTCATTCGGGTAAGCGCTTTTGCTTATATTGGTTCTCTAATGATAAAATTGATGAAAAGGCGAGGCCAGTACCTTCATGTATGGAGAACTTCTGCGATTGCCATGACACTACCTATCTTAATCACCATTGTATTCGACTTTTTCCCTGAGCTAAAAAGTAGTGGATTAATAATTTCATCAATTATACATTTCACTTATATCGTTCTTGCTATCAAGTATTACCCGAAACAACCGGAGTTACAACGTAATCATTAATACTTTTTATCTGTAATGAATCTTTTCTAAAATAAGCATAATTCCTCACCTAGAACATAATGTTCAACAAGGGGGAATTTAAATGAGAATATTACTTCTAGCCGCAGCAATTTTTTTAACCATACATTTTGTTCGTATTGATTTCGTTGAAGGGACAATCCCTCAAAAACCAACAGAGGATGATCAGGTACTATGTGAAGATGAAACCCGTTCGATTCCTGTAACGTCTATTCATGGAGATACGATTGAATCTTTATTTGCACTTTATCCTGATGCCGAAATTGGTTTTATAGATAGATTAGAACAATTTTACACTTTAAATCCTCACCTTAAATTACAAGGAATTGTTGGTGGAGAAACAATTTTAATCCCTCTTTCAAATTCAGAACAGAATAAATGTGAATAAATGAAAGAAGGAATGGTATTGGGATACATAAGGACTAAGCGAGCAAGGCCTGCATCTATCATCAAAGGACACGCCGTAATAGGTTGCCCTCCCTTTACCTTTTGTCTGCCGTATCTAAACTGCACACTACAATAAGGGTTGTTCCTTGTCTTTTAGTCTGATTGATTGATAAAATGAACTGAGTACTATCGTTTTAGCTTTTTTTAAGGAGTGAACATGAATGAGTAAAATTATTCACCGTACGAAAACACGCCCTGTTCGTGTGGGCAATTTAACAATCGGTGGTAACGACGAACTTTTCGTCCAAAGTATGACAACGACTAAAACACATGATGTAGAAGCAACAGTTAAAGAAATTTTGCGCCTAGAAGAAGCTGGGGTGCAAATTATTCGAGTTGCCTGCCCAGATGAAAGAGCTGCGAACGCTTTAGGTGAAATAAAAAAACAAATTAACATACCTCTCGTAGTAGACATCCATTTTGATTATAAACTGGCTCTTATTGCGATTGAACAAGGCGTAGACAAAATCCGTATCAACCCAGGTAATATTGGAAGAAGGGAAAAAGTTGAAGCAGTTGTGAATGCTGCAAAAGCGAAAGGAATCCCTATTCGTATCGGTGTTAACGCTGGGTCTCTTGAGCGAAAAATCCTAGAAAAATATGGCTATCCAACGGCAGATGGAATGGTAGAAAGTGCGCTCCATCATATTAAAATTTTAGAAGATCTTGATTTCCATGATATTATTGTTTCCCTAAAAGCTTCAGATGTAAACTTAGCTGTTGAAGCTTATATGAAGGCGGCAGCTGCTTTCGACTACCCACTTCATTTAGGGATTACGGAATCCGGAACGCAATTTGCAGGAACTGTTAAAAGTTCAGCGGGTCTCGGAACATTATTGTCCGCTGGGATTGGAAACACACTGCGTGTATCTCTAAGTGCTGATCCAGTTGAAGAAGTAAAAGTGGGAAGAGAATTACTAAAAGTATTCGGACTTTCTTCAGATGCAGCTACCTTAATTTCATGCCCGACATGCGGAAGAATTGAAATTGATTTAATTAGCATTGCGAACGAAGTAGAAGAATACATCTCAAATATTAAAGCACCTCTGAAAGTTGCTGTGCTTGGTTGCGCCGTAAACGGGCCTGGAGAAGCACGTGAAGCCGATATCGGAATTGCAGGTGCCCGTGGGGAAGGATTACTCTTCATGAAAGGTAAAACTGTTCGTAAAGTACCTGAAGAAACAATGGTGGAAGAGTTGAAGATTGAAATCGACAAGCTAGCAGAAGAGTATTTTGAAAAGAAACGTCAAGAAGAATTAGCTTTACAAGCGGAGGTTCAAAATTGAAACCTTTCCGTTTCGGGATTGATATTGACGGTACAGTAACTTGTCCGACCTCTCTCCTTCCCTATATTAATAAAGCCTACAATGTTAACTTAGTGCTCGATGATATTAAGGAATATGACTTAACAAAAGCATTCTCAGTCGATGAAAAACAGTTTTATACATGGTATAAAACCGTTGAGAGTAAGATTTATGACACTTCCCCTCCTCAAGAGTATGCAAAAAAAGTATTAGATGCTTGGAATAATCACTATGAATTGTTTTACATTTCTGCACGTGGAGAAAACGTTTTTGATACTACGACGAACTGGTTTGAACGAGAAGCTATTCCCTATGACCATATAGAACTCATTGGTAGTCATTATAAAATAGAAGCCGCAAAGAAACATAGTGTTCATGCTTTTTTCGAAGATAAACATGATAATGCTGTTGATATCCATGAGGAGCTGGATATCCCGGTACTATTGTTTGACACGCCATATAATCGAAAACCGATTCCAGATGGTGTCATACGTGTTACAAATTGGCAAGAAGCGAACGACTGGATTGGAAAGCTTTTTCCAATCACTTCATCAAACGAATAAAAACAAAACGGTGTTCAAACAATTTTATGTTTGAACACCGTTTTTTATTTTATACAGTTCATTAACTCGCAATACATTGTGGACATTTGCCGTATACTTCAAATTTATGTGATTCTATCTCATAATTTGAAAGATCGATGGAAAGGATGTCCATGGGACACTCAGGAATGTTGCGTGTCACACCACATAACGTACAAATAAAATGATGATGGTGTACGCCGGGTTCACAATGCATTCTGAAATGGCGCTCTCCAGTTAATTCAGTTTCCTCTAAAATCCCAAGCTCTGTAAACGTCGCTAAATTTCTATAGATTGTATCAAAGCTTATGCCAGGATTATCTTTTTCCATATGAAGTTTTACATCACCGGCGGTTAAATATCGATTATGTGCAGCAAAAAACTGAAGAATTACATCTCGATTCTTCGTTCGTTTGAATTCGTTTTTCTGAAGGATATTCCATGCCTCATCTAAATTCATGCGACTTCCTCCTTCTCTAGAAGTATATTTCGTTCACCACGGATTTTTTTCCAACCAATAACAAGTAGCAGTAATAGAATCGATGTCACAACAATCGTTCCGCCTGGTGCTATGTCCAAATAGAAAGCACTCACAAGGCCTATCAAAACTGACATCTCCCCGAGTACAATGGAATAGATCATTGCACCTTTAAAACTTTTCGCCAATTGCATAGCCGCTGCTACTGGAACAGTCATTAAAGAAGATACGAGTAAAATCCCAACAATTCTCATAGACGCCCCAATAACAAGTGCTGTAATGACCATGAAAAACAACTGAATATAGCGGGCATTAATTCCCGAAACCTTAGAGTACTCTGCATCGAATGATAACACGAAAAGCTCTTTATATAAGAAATAAATAAATGCGATAACAATGATTGCAATCACAATGACAATCAGTAAATCCTGACGACTTACTGCAGAGACGGAGCCAAATAAATAACCGATTAAATCAGCACTAAACCCTTTAGAAAGCGAAATGAATATCGCACCGAGGCCGATTCCCGCCGATAAGATTACAGGAATGGCTAGTTCTTCATAATGTTTATACATCCCTCTCAACTTTTCGATCAGAAGCGAACCACCAACCGCTGTGCCTATTCCAAAATAGACCGGATTTAATGCGCTGAAAAATAGTACTTGTTGACTTAAAAAAAGACTACCTGCAATTCCAGCAAGTGCTACGTGACTCAACGCATCTGCGATAAGTGCAAGTCGCCTCACGACAATAAATAACCCCAATAACGGAGCAATTAGGCCGATGATGATTCCAGACAGGAAAGCATTTTGTAAAAACTCATAAGAAAAAATAGCATCAATCATTCATTCGTCCCCCTTCATATTGGTGGACACGTCTAACAGGATGACCATACCACTTCGAAATTTCTTCAGTTTCCATCTTATGAAAGTCAGACTGCATTCCATGGAAATGGATAGAACGATTTAAGCAAGCAACATGTGTAGCCAGTTCAGTAACAATATCAATTTCATGCGTAACAAGTAAAATTGCAATCCCGTGTTCACCGTTTAACTTGTTCAGCATAGAATAAAACGATGCGACATTTTGTTGGTCTATGCCAACTGTCGGTTCATCCATTACTAAAAGTTTAGGCTCACCTGCAAGTGCCCTTGCGATAAAAACACGTTGTTGTTGTCCCCCGGATAATTCTCCAATATTGTTACGTGCAAAATTTTCCATACCAACAACCTTAAGTGCATCCATAGCTTTCTCATGATCGTGTTTTGAAAATCGCTTGAATAGTCCTTTTTTACGCGTAAGTCCACTACGTACAACTTCCAAAACAGTTGCTGGAAAACCACTATTAAAAGAATTGGATTTCTGCGAAACATAACCTATCAATTCTCGATGCTGAAAACGCTCGATATCAGCACCAAATAGCTTAACAGACCCCGAGTCAGGTTTTAGTAAACCTAAAATAATATTAATAAGCGTTGATTTTCCTGACCCATTCGGCCCGATTAATGCCCAAAACTCACCTTCTTTAAGTTTAAAATCAATATGTTCAAGGACGACTCGTTGTTCATAACTAAAGTTAACGTCCTCCAGTTCAATAAGTGTGTTCATAAAGTAATTCCCTTCCACGTAATCGAAATCATTACGATTAATAAAAAAATTATAACTGAAAATGGCTTTGGATTCAACCAATTAAGAAAGAGGGATTGAGAAATGGATTTTGTTCAGTTTCTAAATGAAGTGAAAATGAGCAGTGATCGTGAAGTTCAATCAATTGCGTCTTCCTATGGGGTAGACTTTTCAATTTCAGAAATTAAAGCTCTGCGCCCGTTGTTAGACGATATTTCTATTCATTGGATTTTCACAGGTATTCCCGATAGCTTTGTCTATAAAGTTCAACAAGCAATCGGGACATCGAAAACAGACGATTTACTTAAAATGTATCAAAATGCTACACGTCGATAGGTACTACACTTTATTCTGAATAAGGCCGTCATTACTTCTCTCTTGGTCATTTTACAAGTGAAAAGCCCATCCAAGCGATGGGCTTTTACATGTTAAGACTGTTTCAGTTGTTCAATCATTTCAGGTCGATAAATACCTTCTCGTAACATTTCAATTTCCACTTGATAAGGTGCGTGTTTCTTTTTAGGATCATTACCTACGAACGGTGTTTCTAAAATCTTCGGAATGTCTACAAAGTCAGAATGATGCACGATATTATGGAGTGCATCAAAACCGATATATCCAAATCCAAGATTTTCGTGACGGTCTTTGCCTGCTCCACGTTCATTTTTACTATCATTAATATGAATAACTGAAATACGTTCTTTTCCAATGAGACTATCAAACTCATGAAGTACATGATCAAATTGGTTCACAATGTCATAACCAGCATCATGAACGTGACATGTATCAAAACAAACCGACAGTCTTTCGTTATGGGTAACGCCATCTATAATTCTCGCAATTTCATCAAAGCTTCTACCAATCTCTGTTCCTTTCCCTGCCATTGTTTCTAATGCTATTTTAACAGGATAATCTTGTGAAAGGACTTCATTCAAGCCTTCAATGATTTTCGCAATTCCTTTGTCGACCCCAGCGCCTACATGCGCACCCGGATGTAACACAATTTGATTCACGCCGAGTGCAGCAGTACGCTCGATTTCTGATTGTAAGAAATCAACACCAAGTTGAAATGTTGCCGGTTTAGTCGTATTTGCAATATTAATAATGTACGGTGCATGCACGACAACATTAGAGATACCATGTTCTTCCATATGTGCTAGACCGGCTTCAATATTTAGTTCCTCAACAGGCTTTCTCCGTGTATTTTGAGGAGCGCCTGTATAAATCATAAAAGTAGTTGCTCCGTATTTAACAGCATCCTCACTTGATCCGAGCAACATTTTCTTGCCACTCATTGATACGTGTGAGCCAAGGAGCAATGATTGTTTTTTCGTCATTTTTTTCGTTGCTTTCTCCTTTCTTGTCTCTTAAAGTTTTCAATTTGTTTCGCCATTTTCTTTTTATATCCTGGTTTTACTTTTTTAGGTTTACGAACAAATGCCACTGCTTGACGATCAATTTCATCAAATTGTTTCGTACGCTTTTTCCGGGCATGACGCTCTTTCACTTCTCTCCATTCGCCATTTTTGACATCTTCATGAACGAATGGAATACCTAGCTTTTCGATATTCGTTATTTTATCCTCATCCGTCGGTTCGTAAAGCGTAATTGCGTGTCCTTCAAGCCCTGCTCTTGCTGTACGGCCTACACGGTGGATAAAAAATTCTAGATCGTCGGGAATTTCGAAATTAATCACATGGCTGACACCTGGAATATCAATCCCTCTAGCAGCCAAATCTGTCGCAACGATGTATTCAAATTCTAGATCACGAACCCTTCTCATCATGCGTGTCCGTTCACGTGGAGATAAATCCCCATGAATTCTTCCCGTTTTAATGCCTTCCTGTTCCAAAAAGCTTGCAAGTTCTTCCGCGTTTTTACGTGTATTGGTAAAAATAATCGCCAAATAGGGTGTAATACTTTCAAGTACTTGCAATAACTTTTTCTCTTTTTTCATACTTCTTACTGGAACAAGCGAATAATGGATGCCTTCCGTGAACGATTGACGCTCACCTATTTTAATATGTGCTGGCGACTCCATATACTTGTTGAGAAATGGTTTGAGTTTTTCCGGAATTGTCGCCGAAAAAACAAACATTTCAAGATGCTCAGGCATTCTAGATGCAAATTTATCAATGTCTTCAATAAAGCCCATATCAAAAGCCAGATCTGCTTCATCAATCACAAGCATATTTGCTGTATGGACTAAAAGTGCATTACTTTGTGCCATATCATTGATTCTTCCTGGCGTTCCCACTACTATTTGTGGATTAGATTTTAAGCGGTTTGCAGCTCGCTCTTTATCTGTTCCACCAATTAATAAAGCAGAACGAATTCCAGTTTCTTCTGTTAGCTTTAATAGTTCATCATATAATTGCGTTGCAAGTTCTCGAGTTGGCGCAGTAATAATCGCTTGTAAATCATCAGAACTTTCTTCTATACGCTCCACAATTGGAATAAGAAAACTATGTGATTTTCCAGTTCCAGTATGTGCTTGTCCAATCGCAGATGTACCTCTTAATATAAGCGGGATCATCTCTTTTTGAATTGGCGTTGGATTTTCAAAACCAAGTTTTCGAATCGCTTCTCGAAGGAATGGTTGAAAATTATAATCAGTGAATTTAGACATAATGATGCCTCCTTACTTATTCTCTATTGTAACATGATTCTGTCCCATCGTAAGTGTTTTTCGCATACGATAAGATATGAAAGTTTATTCAGATTTAATGAAAGGAGTTTTACAGTGAGATACGAATCGTTTTATCCGTTCGCACACAACCAGCCACCTCATATGAGACAACAATATTCTAATCCGAATATGTATTGGCCCCCTGTACGAAATCAGGGACAGCCACCGGTCATGGGTGCACCTCAACCCCAGCCTCAACCATCAAACAATCATATACCAGGTCAAGCGGGAGGGCAAGGACCGTCAAAACTAGATGCTTACATGCAAACGGCAGATCGATTTTTAAATACTGCCCAACAATTTGCGCCCATTGTTCAACAGGTTGCCCCAATGATTAGTAATTTACCTGCAATGTGGAGATTATACAAAGGATTTCAATCTATGCCTAATGCAGGAGCATCAAATCTAGCTAGTCAAGCTACAACTGCCCAATCTGCAGCTCAGTCGACAGCGCAAGCAGCAAGATCGGCTTCTTCCGTACCCAGAATATTCCAACCACCTAATCCTTAACTTTGAACAACGATTCTAACTCCGCTATAATAGAATATAGTATCCTATTTAGAGGAGTGAATTGAATGAAAGTATTAAAGATTACCCCAAGAGGTTATTGTTATGGGGTTGTCGATGCAATGATTATCGCACGAAATGCGGCGCTCGACAAAACATTACCGAGACCCATTTATATATTAGGGATGATTGTCCATAACAAACATGTTACGGACGCATTTGAAGAAGATGGGATTATTACATTAGACGGAAAAAATCGTTTAGAGATTCTAGAGAAAGCTGACAAAGGAACAGTCATTTTCACGGCTCACGGGGTTTCACCGGCTGTTAGGGAATTGGCAAAAAGAAAAGGTCTTGTTTCAATTGATGCAACTTGCCCAGATGTAACTGTAACGCATGATTTAATAGCAGAAAAAACTGCTGAAGGCTATGATATTATTTATATTGGAAAACGTTACCATCCTGAGCCAGAAGGTGCTATGGGCGTGGCACCAGATAAAGTACACTTAATTGAAACACCAGAAGACATCGAAAGTTTAAATGTCGATAATGACAAGTTACTCGTTACAAACCAAACGACGATGAGTCAGTGGGATGTCGCTCATTTAATGGAGGCACTAAAAGAAAAGTATCCACATATCGAGCAACATAAAGAAATTTGTTTAGCGACCCAAGTTAGACAAGAAGCGGTTGCAGAACAAGCTGGAGAAGCAGATTTACTTATTGTTGTTGGAGACCCTTCAAGCAACAACTCAAATCGCTTAACCCAAGTATCTGTAGAAATTGCAAACACACCGTCATATCGAATTTCTGACGTATCTGAAATTGATATTAGTTGGCTCAAAGGGATTGAAACTGTTGCAGTGACTGCAGGCGCATCGACGCCTACAATTATCGTGCGTGAAGTCATGCAATTTTTAGAGAAGTTCGATCCAGAAGATCCTTCTACTCACGTACCAGAGAAAAAATTCGAACTAAATAAAATTCTACCTAGGATAAAAAACCCACAACCAGTAGAGCGTATTGAACCATACGTTTAAATAGTCAAAAAAAAACGGTCTCTAGATCAAATAGAGACCGTTTTTTATTATCTATTTTAAGCGATACCCCTCGCAGACACATAAACAGTTTCACCTTATTTAAACTGGAATGGTTCTGTATTCACTTCAGATTTGAGGAAGTTGACGGCAAACTTAGCATCGTTGCATGCTTGTTGCATATAAACTGCAACCCCTTCAATCATTACTTTTTCAATATTATGTCCAGGATCTACAACAGCGAGATTAATCGATTCAGCATCATGAGCAACATGATAATATAAGTCTCCAGTGACTAGTACGTCAGCCCCATTTCTTTTGGCAGCATGGATGTATTTATTGCCATCGCCGCCTAAAACAGCGACTTTACGAATCATTTTATTCGGATCGCCGACGTAGCGTAGCGCAGGCACTTGAAAGACGTCTTTCACTTTAGACGCAAATAAGTCCAACGTAAGGGGTTCTTCTAGTTCTCCAACTCTTCCTAAACCGAGCGTATTCCCTCTCTGTTCTAGTTTTAGAATATCGTAAGCCGGTTCTTCGTAAGGATGGGCATTTAACATCGCTTTTAATACGCGGTTACGATTTGGAGCAGGCACAATCACTTCAATTTTTTCCTCAGCAACAACCTCTTCCTTGCCTACTTGACCAATATAAGGATTTGCATTGTCTGCAGGTGTAAAACGACCAGCCCCTTCAGATGTAAAGCTACATGCTGTATACTCACCGATTGCACCAGCACCTGCTTGACCTAACGCTATACGCATTTCTTCTGCATGTGTTGCGGGACAAAATACAATCATTTTATAAAGCGCTTCTGAGTAGGTTTGTTCCATCACCTTTGTATTTACGAGTCCAATTTTTTCTGCAAGCATATCATTTACGCCGCCTTTAGCAACATCTAAATTCGTATGCGCAGCGTAAATGGTAATATCATGTTTAATACATTTTTCAAACATCCGGCCTTGTACTGTGTCGGTCGCAATGTTTTTTAACGGTCTGAAGATTGGCGGATGATGAGCGATAATTAGATTTGCTCCTTTTTCAATAGCTTCATCCACAACTTCTTCATTCACATCGAGTGTTACAAGTACCTTTTCGACAGGCCGATTTAATTGACCAACATGAACCCCGACAGGATCTCCTTCAAGTGCATAGGATTTTGGTGACCACTGTTCGAATAAGTTAATGACTTCATGGCCATTTACTCTTTTCACTTTTGCAACACCTCTTCTACTAATTGAATCTGTTTATTTAATTGCCCTCGTTTCTCTTCAGCTATGGGATTATTTTTTGCCTCGCCCAAAGAGTGTACGATATGATTCCATTGATCTATCTCGTGTAGCCACTTCTCATTAAACACATGGTTCTTTTCTATTGAAAGAATCGGTCCTAACAAAAGGTCTGCCTCGCTGTAGGATGCCTTACCTTTCTCTAAGACAACGACTTCATAAATCTTACCATCTTCTTTTAGAATTCTTTCATCGATGATTACCCAATCGTTGTTTACTGCCCATTCACGGATTGCTTTTGCATGAATATTTGGTTGTGTAATGATGCGCTTAACCGATGTTAAATGCGAGTTCCCTTCATCTAAAATCTTAGCGATTAAAGGACCACCCATTCCAGCAATACTCACTGTATCTACACCATCCTGCTCTTGGATGGCAAATAGACCATTTGCTAACCTGACTGTAACAGCATCCGACACATCTTCACGCTGAACATTTTTTAATGCAGATTCATAAGGTCCTTTTACAACCTCCCCAGCAACTGCTTTTTTTATAACGCCTTTTTGAACAAGATAAGTCGGTAAGTATGCGTGATCACTACCGATATCTGCTAGAATCGCATCTTGCTCAACGTAAGAAGCTACAACCTGTAATCTTTCTGATAATTGTATCATTCAACCAACTCCTTCTCTATCTTTGAAATAAAAAAGCATCTATCAGTAGTATGTCCTACTGATAGATGGCTTTACTAATTGGTGTGATTATTCAAGTGATAAAATATAGTCCGCCATTGCTTCTAGATCAGCATCTGGAACTAAGCCACCTGGCATTCCACCATCTGTACCGTTTTTCATAATGTCTTTAAGTTCTTCTTTAGATAAAGCAGTGCCCACTAATCCCGGTGCTCCTCCACCTTCTAGGTTTCCACCGTGACAAGAAACACACTTCGCATCTGAAAAGGATGCCGCATCAAAGTCTGCTGCTACTTCAGTGTTTTCGGTATCTTCATTTGCGATTTCATCTTTTTGATCAAGTCCGTATAAGGACATGAAGAAGATAAGTCCAATTCCTAATGCCATGATTAGAAGAAAAGGTACTATCGGATTCTTACCCATCGAATAACCCTCCTTATCAACATCAATTCTGTAATAAATATAGTACACAACTATTATTGTACTGTAAATACTACTAAACTGAAAGCGATTTCCAGAAATTATTCATTGTTTGTGAAGTTTTCGACAAAAAGTTCACAATTTAGCAACCAATCAGCCGTGCAATCACCATTCGTTGGACTTCAGAAGTACCTTCTCCGATTTCTAATAGTTTTGCATCTCGCATATATCGCTCAACTTCATATTCTTTCATATACCCATAGCCGCCATGAATTTGAACTGATTCGTTTGCAATTTCCATTGCAATCTCAGATGCGTACAATTTACACATTGCCGCCTCTTTCGTGAATGGACGTCCCTCATCTTTTAACCATGCAGCTTTATAGACCATGTTACGTGCTAATTCTATCTTCATGGCCATATCAGCCAATTTAAACTGGGTAACTTGAAATTCAGATAACGCCTTACCGAATTGCTTACGTTCTTTCGCATATTGAAGAGCTCTGTCATAAGCCGCCTGTGCAATTCCTACAGCCATTGCACCAATCCCTATCCTTCCTCCATCTAATGTCACTAAGAATTGCTTAAAGCCATTACCACGCTTTCCTAGTAGATTATCTTTAGGGACTCGGACGTTGTCTAAGACAAGCTCTGTCGTATTAGATGCATTCAAACCCATTTTTTCATAATTGTCTATGATCGTAAAACCTTCCGCACTTGTCGGAACGATAATGGCGCTAATTTCTTTCTTCCCGTCTTTCACATCTGTAATTGCTGTAAGCGCTAAATGATTTGCATAGCTCGCGTTCGTTATATAAACTTTTGAACCGTTAATGATAAAATCATCGCCATCTTCTTTCGCAGTCGTTTGCGTCCCCCCCGCATCCGACCCTGCATTTGGTTCCGTTAATCCAAATGCACCAAAAGACTCCCCTGTACAAATCGGCGTTAAAAACTTTTCTTTTTGCTCTTCGGTACCAAATAAATTAAGTGGAGCGCCCCCTAAAGAAATATGTGCAGAATAAGTAATTCCAGTTGAAGCACATGCTCTACTCAATTCTTCTGTTACAATCGCAAAACTTATCGTATCTGCTCCGCCGCCCCCATATTTTTCTGGAAATGGCAACCCCATCATGCCCATTTCCGAAAGCTTTTTAAAAATATCGGCTGGAAACTCTTTCGTTCGATCACGATCGACTGCCCCCGGTGCAACTTCTTCAGTCGAAAATTCATGCATCATTTTCTTAATCATCTGTTGTTCTTCAGTTAAATCAAAGTTCAACTATCCCACTCCCCTTTTCTGTCAAAACTTACAATTACCATTATAACGAATAGTTGAACTGTTTAACAACCTAGCGTGATGATTTTTTTTATTCTGAATTAAAAGATTGAATATGCTATAATACAAATGAGCCCTATCAAACCTGAAAGCGTAAAGTATAACAACTTTAAAAAACGTCCTACCAACAGCCAAATCACACAATTTAAAACGAGCAAACCTATCAAAATCATTGGTTGTTGAGAAAAAAACAATGACCATAATTTCAGTGACATGAGTAATAATAACAATGCGCTCACGATATAAATGGTGGATAATATAATCGATTGTTTGTTAGATTTAAAAATTGCATAACTAAATAAAATAATCATGCCAATAGCGCCAAATAATAATGCAATCCCATTATCGATAAATAGCATTACCATGGCCAAAAATATACCGATGAATAAGTTAAATATCACCAAATATTTTTGTTTCTTTTTTTCTTTATGTAAGATTGAAGAAGTAAGGTTCCCAGCTTCTTTATGCTGTTCATTTCCTTGTGCGTATAACGCTGTAAGGAAATCACAATAATGCCCTGGCAATAAATTGTTTTGCTTCCAATATTTAATTTCGGAAAGAATAATTTTTTTCCTTTGTTCATTCATACATCATCACCTCTGTGTTATTACAAAAGCCGAGGACTTAGCTCTGAATAGTATCAGTTAAGCCGTGTTAAAGGAAGAATATAGAAAAAGCTGACATTCTCAAGCTTTAAAAAAGCACCGGCTACTAACGCCGATGCTTTTGATATGTTAATTTTTATTCTAAGAAATCTTTTAGACGTTTACTTCTTGATGGGTGTCTTAATTTACGTAATGCTTTCGCTTCAATTTGACGAATTCGTTCACGCGTTACGCCAAATACACGCCCCACTTCTTCGAGTGTTCTTGTACGTCCATCGTCAAGACCAAATCGAAGACGAAGGACATTTTCTTCTCGATCCGTTAATGTATCAAGAACATCTTCAAGTTGCTCTTTTAATAGCTCGTAAGCAGCATGATCTGAAGGAGACTGCGCTTCATTGTCTTCGATAAAATCACCTAAATGAGAATCATCTTCTTCACCAATTGGTGTTTCGAGTGAGACAGGTTCTTGTGATATTTTTAAAATTTCACGGACTCTATCAGCCGTCAATTCCATTTCTTCACCAATTTCTTCAGGCGTAGGTTCGCGTCCTAAATCTTGTAGCAATTGGCGTTGAACGCGAATTAATTTATTAATGGTTTCAACCATGTGAACTGGAATACGAATTGTTCTTGCTTGGTCTGCAATCGCACGTGTAATTGCTTGACGAATCCACCATGTCGCATACGTACTAAATTTAAATCCTTTTGTATGGTCAAACTTTTCAACTGCTTTAATAAGTCCCATGTTTCCTTCTTGAATGAGGTCAAGGAAAAGCATGCCACGTCCTACATAACGTTTCGCAATACTAACAACAAGACGTAAGTTAGCTTCTGCTAATTCCTTGCTGGCTTCTTCGTCGCCTTCAATGATTCGCTTCGCAAGCGCTACTTCCTCATCACCAGTCAATAGTTCAACACGGCCGATTTCTTTTAAGTACATGCGAACCGGGTCATTAATTTTGACGCCAGGAGGAACGCTTAAGTCATTTAAATCTATTTTAGAGTCGTCATCATCTTTAGCTTTATTTGAAGTGCTTTCCTCTTCTTCATCATCTGATTCACGGTCCATCTCTACACCTTCAGCCTCAAGCAAATCGAGGAACTCCTCAAATTGTTCTGGTTCCATTTCGAACTTTGATAATTTTTCTGTTACTTCATCAAGTGTAAGTTCACCTGTTTTCTTCCCTGCTTCTACTAACTGCTGTTGCACTTCTTTTAAAGTTAACTCTTCTTTTACTTCTGATGTAATATCTTTTTTACTCATCTTACCCGTTCCTCCTCCTAACACCGGATTATGGCTACAAAGCCGCTAATGAATTTCGAAGCTGAATAATTTCCCTGGCCAGCTCCAGCGCCCGGGTATGATTATTAACTCTTTCTGCTTCTTTTGATTCGTGCATTTTTTCTTGGATAGATATTTCTATACGCTTTTTTTCAAGATGTATGATACAATCTTCAATTTCCTTTTCAGCATTGTCAGAGTCAGATTCCAACATAGCTGCTTCAAGGACTAACTTCCTTAACTCGCGATCATCTATGGATTCAGCGAAACGGTGAAAATCTGGTTTTTTATACTGCTCGTAAAATCCGGCAAGACGTACGAATATCGTTGCGTAATCTTCATGAAAAAACACCTCTCTTTTTTCTTCTTTAAAGCGATCAAAAAGAGAGCCGTCATTTAATAAATGGTGCAATAACAATCTCTCTGCGCGTTCAGTCCCCGTTTTTTGTCGAGCTTTAGGAACTGGCGTCGTGCTTTTGTTCTCTACTACAGCAGGAGACATAGAATCAGCTTTCGCTTGCCTTGCCCGATTTCCCGCCATTTTGATAAACTGTTGGTTAATCGCTTCAACTGACACATTAGTCTCCTCAGATAATTGTCGGATATATAAATCCCTTTCTACTGGAGACGAGCGTAAAGCTAATTCTTCAAGTACTTCATGAATGAATTGCAATACATCGTTTTCATAGGATAGGTTTTTAGACCGTTTTGCATACGCCATGATAAATGACATGTATGAGTGTGGATTTCCAATAATTTGGTCGCGGAAAGCTTCGCCGCCATACTTTTGAATAAATTCATCTGGATCCATATCATTTGGCAAGAGTGCGATACGAATATTCATCCCGTTTGCGTTTGCAATCGAAGCAAACCGCTTCGCAGCTTCCCAACCAGCATGATCACCGTCACAACAAATGATTAATTCTTTCGCAATTCTTTTTAATTTCAACAGATGTGTTTCGGATAGAGACGTTCCCATAATTGCTACAGAATTTCCGACATCAACATGGTCGGCGGAAATTGTATCCATAAAACCTTCAAACAGTATTACTTTACCCGTTTTTCTTATGTTAAGACGTGCATTGTGCAAATTATATAATATTTTACTTTTTTCAAATATCGGCGTCTCAGGACTATTCAAGTATTTTGCAACTTCTTTATCCTCATAAAGGGAGCGACCGGAAAAAGCAATGACATTCCCAGTATCATCCCAAAGCGGAAACATAATACGTCCTCGGAATCTGTCAAAATAACCTGTCCCATCGTCTTTCATAATACAAAGACCTGAACGTTCCATTTCTTGCATATTAAAACCTTTTCTTTTTAATAAGCCAGATAATGCCTCAAAATCATCTAATGCCCACCCAATACCATATTTTTCTATACTAGCCCTCGTAAACCCTCTTTTTTCTAGATATTCTAGTGCTTTTTCACCTTCAACAGTATTTAAGAGTATGTGGCTATAAAAATTTGTCGCAAGTGCGTGGGCGTCCATCATCTGTTTGAACTCTTGTTGGTTAGTATGCCCCGAGCCGCTAACCGGTATAACATCTATCCCGACACCGACTCGTTCAGCTAACTTAATGATTGTCTCAGAAAAAGTTCGACTTTCAAGATCCATGACAAAAGTAATTGCATTTCCGCTTGCACCACAGCCAAAACAGTGGAAGAGTTGTTTATCTTCTGAAACCGAAAAAGACGGAGTGTTTTCGCCGTGGAAAGGACAAAGACCGAACCAGTTCTTCCCTCTCTTCGTTAATTGAATATATTCACCTATCAAATCGACAATATCCGTTTTCTTGCGTATTTCTTCAATCGTTTCTTCCGGAATTCTTGCCATTCAATCACCATTTCCTACTCATTTCTCGCCATATTACCTAATTTCGAGATTATATTCAAAAACCCTTCTTTTTTCGACATTTTCTTTTAAAAAATCACAATAATGTTTTACGCTTATATTGCTACTTATTTTCATTTTAATACTAGTAAAATATTATTAATCCTTCATGATACCGAATCACATTCATTTGCGTCTGCTTAATCTTTACTTAAAGATGGATACTTTGCTCGTATGTAACTCCAAATTTACGCCGATTAATCATGAACGGATTCTAAAACTTTTTTTGGTCTTTGAACTGGCAAAAAGTATGTATATACAGAACTGTCTCTTTAGTCCAACTAAAATACTAGCTTCTATATAAAATAAAGGAAGGATTTATAGGTATATTCTATTCACCTTCGAAACTACCATTCTACATGATAGCACAAAATAATTCTAATGGTATACATTTTGCTTAATGAATTGCCAAATTCCCGAAAAGAAGAACCTGTCCATTGCCAATCATGGAAGGTCCTTCTTATCATTTACTATTTGCTTGCAATTCAGTAATAATGACGTTCGCCGTTTCTTCAACTGCACGATTCGTTACATCGATAATCGTACAACCAATTTTATCAATTACATCATTAAAATGAGCAATTTCCTCTTCAATTCTTTCAAAACGAGCGTAATTGGCATCGTCTTTTAAACCAAGTGCTTTAAGTCGTTCTTTACGAATTGAATTTAACTTTTGCGGTGAAATTACGAGTGCGAAACATTTCTTAGGGTCAATATTGAATAATTCTTCAGGTGGCTCAACCTCTGGAACAAGGGGTACATTTGCAACTTTATATCGCTGATGCGCTAAATACTGTGACAACGGCGTTTTAGATGTTCTTGAAACACCAATGAGGACTATATCAGCTTTTAATATTCCGCGTGGATCCCTACCGTCATCGTATTTCACTGCAAATTCAATGGCATCAATTTTTTTGAAATAATCTTCATCTAGTTTTCTAACAAGTCCAGGCTCTTCTAAAGGTTTCTCACCTAATTCAATACCTAGTTGCTCTACAATTGGCCCGAGTAAATCAATACATTTAATCCCAGCGTTTTGGCATTCTTTTTTTATTTTTGTTCGCATACAGCTTTTGACGAGCGTGTAAACAATTACCGCCTGTTGCGCTTTTGCCAGATATACAATTTCATTTATCTGCGTTTCATCTTCAATGTGTGAAAATCGCTTTAGTGAGACTGTTTCAAGTCCTTCTCTAAATTGACTAGCTGCCGCTTTAGCAACGAGCTCAGCAGTTTCACCAACGGAATCAGAAACGATGAACATCGTTAACTTCTTCATATTTTCCTCCTACAATTCGTGGTCATCCGCAAGAGATAAAAAGGCTGCGGTAATATTTGTTTTCGTGATTCGACCCACTACTTCTAACCCATCGCCTCTATCTTGGATGACTGGCAACGAGTCTATCTGTTTATCAATCATTAATTTAGAAGCCATTAATAATGTATCTTGCTTTGTACAATAAGTGATATTAGGCATTCGTGTCATGATGATGTGTACGGGAACTTTTTCGGTTTCTTTGTTTCCAATTGTTGCTCTTAATAAATCTTTACGGGATAACACGCCTGTAAGAAAGGATGATTTATCCACAACAAATAATGTTCCGACATCTTCCAAAAACATATGACAGATTGCATCATATACCGATAAACTTTCCGATACAACAACTGGCATTGATTGGAAATCACCGACCTTCATGGCATTCATGCTATCAGATATTGACTGTGTAGGTTTTTTACCTGCATAAAAATAGCCAACACGTGGTCGAGCATCTAAATAGCCAGCCATTGTTAAAATCGCAAGATCCGGACGGATGGTTGCACGTACGAGATTTAAACGTACTGCAATTTGCTCTCCCGTTATCGGGCCATTTTCTTTGACAATAGCAAGAATGTCCATTTGGCGCTTGTTCAGTTCCATATGTCACCGCCTTCAGTGTTCATTACATTAAATTAAATGATGCTTTGCACTATTTTTTCGGTTTTCCTTTACTTAATTATTATATATGAAAATGCTCCTAATTGCTAAGAAAGCGGAACCATGCTACAATAAGTTTTGAAATTAGCAACATCCTTTTGGACAATCTTTCGTAATAAATTATTGCGAATTGATCATTCATATGTCAGATATAAAAATTATAAGCGTTGAAGGGAATAAAAGTATTATCTAAAACTAGCGAGTAGGGACAGTGAAAGCCTACACGAGATAAGAAAAGGCATCCTGGAGCTATTCACTTTTTTAAAGAGGGCTATTATCTAGCCAATCGGGGTGGAACCGCGGGTCATAATGCACTCGTCCTCGGACATGATGTCCAGGGATGAGTGCATATTTTATTTGAGAGGAATGTTGATCACATGGAAAAAATCGTTAACTTAGCAAAGGCGAGAGGGTTTGTTTTTCCAGGCTCTGAAGTTTACGGAGGCCTGGCAAATACGTGGGATTATGGTCCACTAGGGATTGAATTGAAAAATAATATTAAAAAAGCATGGTGGCAAAAATTCGTTCAAGAATCCCCACATAACGTAGGACTAGACGCCGCAATTTTAATGAACCCAAAGGTTTGGGAAGCATCTGGTCACACAAGTAACTTCAACGACCCAATGATTGACTGTAAGAAATGTAAATCACGTCATCGTGTAGATAAGTTGATTGAAGATGCTTTAGAAGCAAAAGGAATGGAAATTGTTGTTGATGGACTTCCTTTTGAAGAAATGAATACACTACTACAAGAACATGAAATTACATGTCCTTCATGTGGTGAGTTAGATTACACTGAAATTCGTCAGTTTAACTTAATGTTTAAAACTTCACAAGGTGTAACCGATTCTTCGGCAAACGATATTTATATGCGTCCTGAAACTGCACAAGGTATTTTCGTGAACTTTAAAAACGTTCAACGTTCTATGCGTAAAAGAATGCCTTTTGGAATTGCACAAATCGGTAAAAGTTTCCGAAACGAAATTACACCAGGAAACTTCACATTCCGTACACGTGAATTTGAACAAATGGAATTGGAGTTTTTCTGTAAACCAGGTGAAGATGGCGAGTGGTATGAATACTGGCGCGAATTCTCTAAAAACTGGTTACTAAGTCTCGGGATGACTGAAGAAAATATCCGTCTTCGTGATCACACTGAAGATGAACTTTCCCACTACTCAAAAGGAACAGTAGATATTGAATACAAGTTCCCATTTGGTTGGGGAGAACTATGGGGTATTGCGAACAGAACAGACTTTGACTTAAAACGTCATATGGAATTTTCCGGTGAGGACTTCCATTATCAAGACCCTGTAACGAATGAGAAGTTTATCCCATACTGTATCGAACCATCACTTGGGGCTGATCGTGTCACGCTTGCATACTTAACAGATGCTTATACAGAAGAAGAGCTTGAGAATGATGATAAACGTACAGTACTACGTTTCCACCCAGCACTAGCACCAATTAAAGCTGCAGTTCTTCCACTGTCTAAAAAACTATCGGAGAGCGCAGATAAAGTATATGCAGAATTACGTAAACACTTCCCGACTCAATATGACGATTCACAATCAATCGGTAGACGCTACCGCCGTCAAGATGAAATTGGGACACCATTCTGTATCACTTATGACTTCGATTCAGAAGAGGATAAGCAAGTGACTGTTCGTCACCGTGACTCAATGGAACAAGTAAGAATGCCTATTGAAGAAGTTGTTCCATACATCCAAAAACACCTTGAATTTTAAATCAAGAAAAGCTGAAAACGCCCGGGTAGACGCGACAGGCATAAGCCGATTTAGTAAGAAGGAAGGTATCCTAAAAACGCCGCGTCCTGCGGCAACGGATGCATAACCTACTTCGTGTAGGCCCGCGGTCTTTGCCACTGCGTCAGTTTGCTTATGACCCGAGCGGCTGGCGGTTGAAGTTAGACACTATGAATCATATAAAAATCCGGAAAGCTTAGGAATTATCCTTCGCTTTCCGGATTTTCTTGTTTAGGTAATAATTCTGGCATCGCCTCGAGTTTATCTAAAAATCTCCTCGATTTAAACCATACGCCAAGCTGTTCATCATAAATCGTTCTAACAATTTTTTTCATCAACTGTTTTGTATCTTTTTTTAATGATAAATTACCAACCCGATGGATAGGCACGGTATAAAAAGTACGAATCAGCTTTATTTGTGTAGGCGTCAACCTCACAACGTAAGTATCTAAATGAAAACAACGGTGACACAAAAACCCGATTTCTTTAAATGAAAAACCAAATTCCCCATCCGTTGCACCGCAATTTGCACATGCATGTAATACAGGATGAATTCCACCAACTCGAATCATTTTCCATTCAACAAATAGCGTAATTGCCTCGGCATCATATTCTTCATTAATGGCATGTAAAGCATCAGACAACAACTCGTACACACCTGCGACTCGATTATTTTCCTCAGTAAATCGATCAATTATTTCTACGATATAACTTGCATACGAAGTTGCTTCAAGGTCTTCACGAATGAAACGCATCGATTCAATTTGCTCACCTTGGGATAACGTTCCCATCCCCCGCCCTTTCCTAATTAGAAAAGAACCGAGGGTAAAAGGTTGTGTAACCGCAGCAAGTTTACTTCTAGGCTTTTTCGCACCTCGGGCCATCACAGTGATTTTACCTGCTTCTTGCGTAAGTAATGTTACAATTTTATTGGATTCGCCATACGGAATCGTCCGAATCACAATCCCTTCCCATTTGCTCAGCAAGGACCGGCCCCTCCTCTATTTAATTAACCTCATCCAATTAATAGTCCTCATCATTAAATCCGAATTCTTTTAAACGGGTCGGACGATTACGCCAATCTTTTTGCACTTTCACCCATAATTCAAGAAACACTCTCGAACCTAATAGCATTTCAATATCTTTTCTAGCTTTCGTTCCAATTTCTTTCAGCAGGGCACCTTTTTTACCAATGACAATTCCTTTTTGTGAATCTCGATCAACGACAATCGTTGCCATAACATTCACGATATCTCGGTCTTTCTCACGCTCTATTTGCTCAATGACAACGGCAACGGAATGCGGGATTTCTTCACGTGTTAAGTGCAACACCTTTTCTCGAATAAACTCGGAAATGATAAAACGTTCTGGATGGTCAGTAATTTGCTCATCTGGATAATATTTTGGTCCTTCAGGCAAATATGCTTTTAACGTTTCTAGTAATTTATCTGTGTTATTTCCATTCAATGCAGAAATAGGTACGATTTCCACAAATTCATATTCTGATGTATAAGATACAATCGTTTCTAACAAATCATCCGGGTGCACTAAATCAATTTTATTAATGATTAAAAACACGGGTGTCTCCGTATTTTTTAACATCTCCATAATAAAACGATCTCCAGGTCCGATTTTTTGTTCTGCGTTTACCATAAACATGATAACATCAACTTCTGACAACGTATTACGAGCTACCTTTACCATGAAGTCGCCAAGTCTATGTTTCGGTTTGTGAATCCCTGGTGTATCAATATAAATCATTTGTGCGTCATCTGTCGTAACAACACCTTGCACTTTATTCCGTGTTGTTTGCGGTTTATCACTCATAATGGCAATTTTTTGTCCGACGACACGATTTAAAAATGTTGATTTCCCGACATTCGGTCGTCCAATAATGGAAATAAATCCAGATTTAAATACTTTATTATTTTCTTGCATCCGCAAAGTCCTCCTTTGAAAAGGCGCCAGGTAGCAATGCGCCAACTGTTGTTTCCTGCAGGTCGCCTTTAAGATTCGTTAAATAAACAGGCATCGTGCTATCACAAAACTCCGCAATCACTTGTCGACAAGCTCCACAGGGCGAAATGGGGCTATCTGTATCACCTGTGATCGCTAAGGCCTGCATGTTTCGGACACCTTCAGATACTGCTTTAAAAATCGCTGTACGCTCAGCACAGTTCGATAAGCCATATGATGAGTTTTCGACATTACAGCCTCGATATATTTTTCCATCCTCACCTAATAATGCAGCGCCTACTGCAAAATTAGAGTAAGGAACATAAGCAAATTCCCTTGCCTTTAAAGATTCTTCAATTAACTTTTCTTTCATATAGATTCCTCACTTTCAATTCGTCAAACTAAACCATTTAGGGATGAAGATTAATAATCCCACAATTGCACTTGTCAGAGCAAATACAAGTACTGCACCTGCAGCTAAATCTTTCGCCTGCTTAGCCAGTGGATGCCACTCATTTGTAAACAAATCAACCATTCTTTCTACCGCCGAATTCATCAGCTCGAGCGCTAACACGCCACCAATAAAAACAATAATCACAAACCATTCAAACAAGGATAATCCCGTCAATAGCCCAGCACAAATCACGGTTATCGCAACACTTACATGAATTTTAAAATTTCGTTCTGTTGTAAAACAGTGAATAATTCCTGCCATCGCAAATTTAAACGACTTGAAGAATTTTCGCATAAGCTTTACCTCTCAAGTCCAAATGTATCGAGTATCTCTTTTTGCCTTCCAAACATTTTCTTTTCATCTTTTTCTGTCATATGATCATAGCCAAGTAAATGCAGAAAACCATGTAAGGCTAAAAAGCCAATCTCTCGTTTAAATGAATGTCCATACTCTTCTGCTTGTCGTTCAGCTGTATCAGTGGATATTAATATATCCCCTAATACAGTAGGCATATCCGCTTCAACTTTAATTTCGACTTCACCTTCCGTCATTTCTTCCAACGCGAAAGAAATAACATCAGTCGGTGCATCAATGCCTCGATAATTTGCATTGACTTCTTGTATTTCTTCATCAGTCATAAAAGTTACAGACACTTCGGCTTCCTCTAGTATACCTTCTGCGCTTGCAGCATGGTTCAGTAAGTTAGTAACAAGTTCTTCAATCGTATCGGATATTTTATTCGTTTCATCGTTAATATCAAGCTGTAACATTTCACTGATCACCTCTCTTAATCTGGATACTCTATTCGGTTATGGAACATACCGTTTAATGTTTCGCATATTGCGCGCTCTACCCTTTTCAACTCTTTCATCGACAAATCACACTCATCGAACTGCCCATCTCTTAATTTATCGCTAACGATTGAACAAACGAGCGCATTAATCTTTTCAGAGGTTGGTTCTTTCATCGAGCGAACTGCTGCTTCAACACTATCGGCAATAGAAATAATCGCTATTTCCTTTGTTTGCGGTTTTGGTCCAGGATAACGATACTCATCCTCTATCACATCTTCACCTAATTCTTTCGCTTTAAAAACAAAGAATTTCAACAAACTTGTTCCATGATGTTGTCTCGCAATATCTACAATTTCACGTGGCATTTTATGTTTCTCTAAAAGCTGTGCGCCATCCGCTGCATGGGCAATAATAATATCTTTACTCTTCTTAGGTGGTAAGGCGTCATGTGGATTCTGTTCCGCATGTTGATTCTCTATAAAAAATCGTGGACGCACCGTTTTACCCAAATCGTGATAATAAGATCCAACACGTGCAAGCAAACCATTCGCCCCGATTGTTTCGCATGCTGCATCCGCTAGATTTGCAACCATTACACTATGATGGTAAGTACCAGGTGCCTCTGTCAAAATCTTTTTTAGCAACGGATGATTTGGATTCGACAACTCAATTAATTTCATATCTGACAATAGTCCGAAAGACGTTTCAAAAAACGGTAAAAGCCCGATTGTTAAGGCGCCTGATAGAACACCTGAAGTAATTGCAGCGATAGCATAGAAAATTAACTCTGTTAATGCATAAGTCGTCTGTGTCATAAGTAAATAAAAAGCAATAAACCCCAAATTACAAATGGAAACGCCTAAGCTCGCCCTTAAAATTGTTGAGCGCCTAGAAATATTTCCAAGTAAATATAAACTCGTAATACTTCCAAATAATATGTATAACGCAATTTCCATTTGAACGATTGCAGCATAACCATCTTGTAGCATAATCCCTGCTGTTGCAGCAATGATGATGGAAGTCGTTAATGCTAACCGTTCATTAACCAATAGTTTTATCAGCATGGACGCTAAAGCTGTCGGAAATAAAAAAACGACCAACGCAATGACCAATGATTTTTTCTTAACGATCGAGCTTTCCCGCCAAGTTTGAAAATGTAAAAAGAAGATTGACATCATTACAGACACAAATAAAGCAATGCCTGCTAACGGTTTAACTTGAGTTTGATTTGTTAATAGTCCTGCCAATTCTAGTTGCCGATATACTTCTCTATCAATCACTTGACCTTCTCGAACAATCACTTGTCCTTGTAAAATGCGAATTGGTTCAACTGCCTCTCTCGCTTCTTGAACCCTAGACGCTGTTAATGTTTCATTAAAAATTTCTGTTTCAACAAGTAGTGATCTTGCGATTGATATGACAGGTTCTTCAATTTCTACAGGTATTGTATTTGACAATCTTAATTGTCGTTCAACTTCATACTTCGCAAACGTCAAATCGGATGTTCGTAAAGGTTTTGATAATTCCTCTCCTAATACACTTACAACACTCGTTTTAATGCCTTCAAGTGTCTCTATGTCTTGGGCAAGCAAATCCGCGATTGCTTTGTTACTTAGTTGAAGCTCTGGCTCTTCTGCTTCTAATGCTGCTAACTTCTCGCGCATCGCTTCAACCGATTTCTCAGCTATCTTTACTTCCTCTACTTCTTCTGCACTATCAGCAACCAGTTCTTTTTTAACATCTAAAAGAAAGTCAAAAATTGAAGTCGCAATAGCTTGCCTATTCTTCGCAACATCCTCAGTAAATTGGTAAACCGGAGCAACTTCGTTTGCTGCTCTATCCCTCTCCTGTTCAGTCTTCACAGTATCCTCAACAGTCTTCAGAGAACGAATAGCTTCATGTGCAATTTGAAACTCTTTTAATTCGTATGTTTCTTTTTGGACGATATCAAGCATGAATGTAAAAAGTATGATTGCTGATAACGTAATCGTAAATAATGAAAAATAGGTAAACTTTAACGCATTCAAAAACTTTTTTACAGACCGCATCATTAGATCCCCCTTTGGTTCTCCCGAATAACCATCCCCTCGGCAAACCCATTCCAATCATCTGCATGTATACATGACAGCCTTGCTTCCAGGAATCAAAAAGCACTCGCTTCAGCCAACGTGCCCTTCAAGAAAGATGACTAAAGGTTACTTTACCTTTAGTCATCTTCCTTAACAACCAATGCTGTATACGTTAAAATCCTAATAAACGATGATTGTACTAAATAGTCTTCGTCAGTTGTGTAATACAAGCATTATGATAATTCTTCCTGTTCATACGCATCAATTATTTTAGCCACAAGCGGATGACGCACTACATCTCCTTGTTCTAAATATTGAAATTGGATATCAGCTACAGATTTTAGAACAGATTCCGATGCAATTAAGCCCGATTGGATGCCACGTGGTAAATCCACCTGTGTTTTATCACCCGTAATCACCATTTTAGAGCCAAAACCTAGACGAGTCAGTAACATTTTCATTTGGGCTTTTGTCGTATTTTGTGCTTCGTCTAATATTACAAAAGCATCATCCAATGTTCTACCACGCATATAAGCAAGTGGTGCAATTTCAATGGCACCGCGTTCAATGAGCCGTTCTGTTTGCTCAGCTCCTAGAACATGGTGAAGTGCATCATAGAGCGGGCGTAGATACGGGTCTACTTTTTCTTTTAAGTCTCCCGGTAAGAAACCAAGGCTCTCCCCAGCTTCAACAGCTGGCCTTGCTAAAATAATTTTTTTCACCGAACCAGATTTCAACGCTTGAACTGCAAGTACGACTGCTAAAAATGTTTTTCCTGTTCCAGCTGGACCTAGGCCAAATACTAAATCATGCGCTCGAATCGCTTGCACATATTCTCTTTGTCCAATTGTTTTTGCACGGATTGCTTTTCCTCTCATATCGCGCGCAATCTCTTCGTCATAAAGTTCCGAGAAATATTCAATGGTTTCATTTTTAACCATTTCCAACGCAGTTGCAACATCACGTTGGTTAATATTTATTCCTTTTCGGATCACTTTCAGCAATTGTTCAATCAGCATAAGTACAATTTGTTGCTTTTCTTCAGAACCATAAACAGTAATGGTGTCTCCACGCGTAATTATCGATATTTCTAATTGCTCTTCGATCAGCTTTATATTTTGATCAGAAATACCAAGAAGCATGACTGCCTCATTTGGGTCTTCTAAATGTAATTGAATTAATTGTTCATCCAATAGCTTCAGTCTCCTTGAGGTATAGGTCTTTTAATAGCAATATTATCGTTAATAAGAAATAATATAGTCCCTATCACTTTATCATCATCGATTGTGACGTGCAAAATTTTCTCCTCTTTCACCATTGCATCAGGTCCTAATTCCGCCAATAATTTCATTTTCAATAATGGAATAATAACAGACTTTTCCATTCCTTTCTCAATCTCTAACTGGGCATCTTTTTCTTCAATAATACGCTCTGTTTCAATAATATTCCAGCTTGATTTATTAAACAAGTCCTTTTCTTTCCACGGCGGATGAAAGGTAAAATCGAGTCGTTCATCTCCTTGAACTTTATATTGAATTTTTTTCGGTATCTTAAAACTGTATTCAACCCAGTAATCAGCAAATACGGCCCCATCTGCCCCTACAATCACAGTATTTTCTCCTTGTTCCAAAGTTCCTTTTGCCAACGTATCTCCTTTTTTTACGGTCATATAAACACGTCCAACTCTTTCACCTTTCGTTAGTGCAAAACGTGTAATAACCCCTCCTGTACGAGCCACCAGATCAGCAGGCTCTTCCTTTCGTTCAGGTTGGCTGTCCGACTGCGGTGAGAGCATTGGAATGACTGTTAAGGTCGTTCCAGAGCGTTTAAAGTGCACCCATGATAACGTAGGTTCGTCTTGCATCAGGTCTCGTCTAATCTCGCCTTCATCTGGAATGGACCTGAGTAAACGATAAGGAACGATAGAGGCTTTTTTTAATTTCTTTTCAATTCGTTCTGACACTTCCGGCATTTCAGATTCGACTTTTACAGACCATATAAAAAAGGAACATATAAAAGGGATGGCTAGTAAAATAAAAAATCGATAGGAACTGAATAACATTTCCAACCCACGATCTTCCACTGTAGAATATAGATTTAGCTTCAAACCATAACGGCGACGATATTTCCGCGCTTGTTTTAAGCCTTTTTTATCGGTGATAAAGTAAGCAGCATTTTCGCTCATTGTCAGTGACGTAACTTTTGTTCCAGTCTTTTTCAGTTTTGTTAAAAAAGTTGATATGTTTCTTGGTCCAGATACTTTAATTTCGTACCGATTACGCGCCATAGCTGCCCTCCTCGCCATTCGATTCAACTAGAGAGAATCGTTCAATCGAATCGAATGTAAACACAGCCAATTCCTCCGCCAACTTTTCTACAGTGAGTTGATCGCCTGAAACCTCAATTACATAATCATCACATTTAATAATTGCAAAATCGGGGCCAAGTGTCACAAGTTCGTATGGGCCTGTGATTCGTAAAGAAGAAAACTCATCAACAACAATTTGAGAACCAATATTAAATAGCTTTTTCAAATAATAAACCCCCTATACATATCGTATGAAATGTATAGGGGATCAATGATTAACGTCTAGATTTTGGTGGTCCAATTATTTCGGAAAAAATGATACCTTTCATGATATCATCTGAACTACTTGGTACTAAATCACGATTTTCTACATTAGTTTGTTTATTTTTTGATTGGCGTTTTACTTTATCTCTTCTTGCTTCTCTACGCCTTCCACTATCTGAAGAAATCGTCTTTTGCTTTTGAACTTCTGCTCTCTGTTCTTCGACTTTCCGAAGTGACTCTCCCGGAATAGCAACTGGACGATGCTCAACTTTTTTAGTTTCTTGCTCCATCTCTTGCTGAATTTCCTTATATATATCTTTAGACATTTCCTTTAGCTTTTTAATAGGATTGTCTTGTTCTTTTGACTCTGGAGTAAAAGGTTTTGACCGTCTATCTTCTTCCGAAGATTTCTTTTTCCCACTGAAAAGAGAGCCGAGTAGAAGCATAATAATGAATGGAATAAGACTTTCCATTTATTTCATCCCCTTTCCGGGAATTAACTTCCAATTACATTTGATTTATTCTTGATCAGGCGATTGGTCACCTTGGCTATATTTACTTATTGATTCACGCATGCCTGTGTCAGCTTGCACGTTTCTATAGTTGACATAGTCCATAATGCCAATATTTCCCGAACGTAGTGCATCTGCCATTGCCATTGGTACTTCAGCTTCAGCTTCAACTACTTTCGCGCGCATCTCTTCAACTCTTGCCTTCATTTCTTGTTCATTCGCAACAGCCATTGCACGACGCTCTTCAGCTTTAGCTTGCGCAATGTTTTTATCTGCTTCAGCTTGTTCAGTTTGAAGGTTTGCACCGATGTTTTCGCCAACATCTACATCTGCAATGTCAATCGATAAAATTTCAAATGCAGTACCTGAATCAAGTCCTTTAGATAATACTGTTTGGGAAATTCGGTCAGGGTATTCTAGTACATCTGCGTGACTTACTGATGCACCAATTGTAGAAATAATCCCTTCACCTACACGGGCAATAACTGTATCTTCCCCCGCACCACCAACAAGGCGGTCGATGTTAGCACGTACTGTAATACGAGCTTTTGCCTTAACTTCAATTCCGTTCACAGCCACACCCGCAATAAATGGTGTTTCAATTACTTTTGGGTTTACGGACATTTGAACCGCTTCTAATACGTCACGGCCCGCTAAGTCAATAGCCGCTGCACGCTCAAACGACAAATCAATATTCGCTCGGTGTGCTGCAATGAGCGCATTAACTACTCTGTCAACGTTACCTCCTGCAAGGTAATGACTTTCCAATTGACTAATTTCCACGTTTAGCCCTGCTTTATGGGCTTTAATCAATGGAATGACAATACGATTTGGAATTACTCGACGGAGCCTCATCCCAATCAGTGTTAAAATACTTACTCTTACGCCAGCTGCTAATGCAGATATCCACAGTGTTACTGGAACGAGTGTGAAAAATATGGCTAAAACTATTATTGCGGCGACAACTATGGCAGTTGTTGTAATAAACGCAGCATCAATCATCATTCAACTTCCCCTTTCTCTATCGATTCTCGAACGACAATACGAGAACCTTCTACCTTTACAATGATAACATCTTTTCCTCTATCAATGTAACTTCCTTCTGAAACGACATCAATTCTTTCGCCTTCAAGGTCAACTGTACCGGATGGTCTCAGCGGAGTAGTCGTCACTGCTTTTTGCCCAATTAACTCGGTACGATTCACATTCGACACATACCCTGACTCCGTGTCTGTTGCATCCATCAAGACTACTTTATTAAACAGGTGTAGTTTTTTACCAAAAATTTTAATGATAATCACCGCCCCTATTGCAGCGATGGCAATTGCGATTAATACAGACATTGCCATATACATCGGGTTGCCTCCTGCCATAATAATACTACCTACTATCGCTACCGCACCAATGACACCAGCAATTCCGCCAGCTATAAAAATCTCTGCAACAATAAGCGCAACACCGGCGACAAATAAAATCAGCGATTCATATCCAGCAAGTCCAGCAATCATATGACCGTAGAAAAACAGTAATAACGAGATGATTCCCATCGTTCCAGCGACGCCAAATCCAGGCGAGTATAACTCCACGACTAGCCCAAGCCCAGCAATTGATAATAAGATCGGCACGACAATCGGATTTGTTACGAAACGTGCAATACTTTCAGAAAATGTTTCCTTTGTAGAAATAACCTCAGCATTTTGATAACCTGCTTTTTCTAGCAATTCCTCAAATGAAGCAACTGTACCTTCACTATAACCGACTGCTTGCGCTTCACTGGCCGTTAATGTAAGAAGCTTATCAACACCAGCCCCATACTCAGGTAAGTCGATAGAGGGATCCGCCATCGCCCTCGCATAAATAATCTCTCGCCCGGAAGATTCTGCAGCATTTTCCATCGCTGATAACCATGCACTGTGCGCCTTTTCGTCAGCTGCATTCCCAGAGGACTCAATGACTTGTGCCGCTCCGATTCTACCTCTCGGCGACATGTAGATTTCGTCCGCATGTAATGCCAAAAATGCACCGGCTGATAATGCATCATCATTAATATAAGCGATGATGGGTATTTCAGACGTATCTAGCAATTTAGCAATTTGTCCTGCTGCATCAACAAAGCCGCCTGGCGTATGAATATCTAAAATAATCGCTTTGGCATCCGCTTCTATTGCTTCTTCAAAAGATCTTTCTAAAAAAGCAAACAATCCCTTCTCTACTTCTTTAGAAATTGGTATCTTATAGACAACTTCATTATCCGCATTTGCATCTGCATTTACAAACGGTACAGAAAGTGTGGCAATTAACAGCATGAGGAAAAACAACTTTTTCATATGATGTCTCATCCCAACCCTCCTCTCTTCTGTATACTCCAATTATATCTTTAATACGCGTAAAAAGGGTAAAAGTTTCATTTCACCTAAAAAAAAGATATCTTTTTGATATCTAACTGTTTTACATTCAAATAATTCTTATAACGTGATACTTCTATTTCACATGATAGACAAATAAACCGGAAAACCTATATAACGGCTTCCCGGTCTTACAATAATTGAAATTTGATGTAATTAGCATATACAAAGTTAATGACGAAGATAATTGAGTAAATTATCTACGTTTCCTTGCAGCCTCAGACTTCAATTTTCGTCTTACACTCGGCTTCTCATAATACTCACGCTTTCTAACCTCACGGATTTTTCCGCTTTTGGAAACGTCACGTTTGAAGCGTCGAAGAGCGTCTTCAAGCGATTCGTTTTTACGAACGACAGTTTTCGACATACCTCTTGTCCCTCCCTCCGAACACCTTGGAACACACGGTCTAGTGCCATGTACTTCAGTATTATACCTTATTATTAAAAGTGGGTCAATATTAATCTGGTGAATTAATAATCTTCTTTTGATTTTAATCCATTCATAATTTGTACCCCAGAACTCGCACCAATTCTTGTCGCGCCAGCTTCAATCATTTGTTCCATATCTTCAAAACTACGGACACCACCTGAAGCTTTCACACCTAATTCAGGACCTACGACGCCTCTCATTAATTTTACATCTTCTACCGTTGCACCGCCAGTTGAGAAGCCTGTAGAGGTTTTCACAAAATCTACCCCTGCAACAACCGCCAATTCACAAGCTGTTCGCTTCTCAGCATCAGTTAATAAAGATGTTTCTATAATTACTTTAACGATGGCATTGTCAGCAGCTGCTTCAACGACTGCTTGAATATCTCGTTTGACAAGCTCGTCATCTCCACCGCGAAGTGCTCCGATATTCACAACCATATCGATTTCAGTCGCACCATTTTGTATCGCATTTTTTGTTTCAAATGCTTTTGTTTCTGTCGTTGAAGTCCCTAAAGGAAACCCGATGACTGTACATACTTTAACAGGTGTTCCTTCTAATAACTCCGCTGCGGTTTTAACCCAAGTCGGGTTGACACAAACCGATGCAAAGGAATACATTTTCGCTTCATTGCAAAGGTCGATGATTGCGTCTTTTTTAGCATCTGCTTTTAATAATGTATGATCAATATATTTTGCAAAATCTGTATTCAACTGAATACCTCCTATAAATGTTCCGTATTATTACAAGTTTAGTTAGTGAAATGTTTAACCAACAATTAGCAGATCAAACTTGAACCGATTCCTCTTCTTCCATTACACGAACATATTTTGCTTCGTTATAAGGGTAACCAGCTTTTATTAGCTTTACACGAACAACTTTACCAACCATAGATTCGTCAGCTTCAAAGAACACTTTTAAGTAATTATCTGTATAGCCTTCGTAAAGTCCACTTTCAGGGTCGAGTTTGTATCTGTCTTCCGGAATGACTTCAAGCACTTCATTTTCAAATGAAGACGCATATTCCTTTGCAAGCTGATCATTTAACTCAATTAGTTTATGAACTCTTTCATTTTTCACTGCTTCATCAATTTGGTCAGTCATACGTGCTGCCGGTGTGCCCGTTCGCATGGAGTAAGGAAATACGTGTAATTCGGAAAAACTTTGGTCACGAATGAAACGATACGTTTCCATAAACTCCTCTTCCGTTTCTCCCGGGAAGCCTACGATAACGTCTGAAGTAATGGCAAGGTTCGGTAGCGCTTCACGTAAACGATCCAGTCGCTCTGCAAAAAATTCCATCGTATACTTTCTACGCATACGTTTCAAAACTGTGTTTGACCCAGATTGAATAGGAATATGCAAATGACGGACAATCACTTTCGAATCATTCAATACTTCAATCACTTCATCTGTTAGCTGACTCGCTTCGATAGAACTAATACGAAGACGCTTCAGCCCTTTCACTTCCGCTTCAAGATCGCGAAGTAAGGCTGCTAAGTTATAATCTTTTAAATCCTCACCGTACCCACCTGTATGAATACCCGTTAGTACAATTTCAAGGTACCCTGCATCAACAAGTTGCTGCGCTTGATGAATCACTTCTTTAGGATCGCGAGAACGCATAAGGCCGCGAGCCCATGGAATAATACAAAATGTACAGAAATTATTACAACCTTCTTGGATTTTAAGCGAAGCACGAGTACGATCTGTAAAAGCCGGTACATCCAACTCTTCATACACACGGTTTTTCATAATATTACGCACTGCGTTAATGGGTTGACGCTCCGCACGATATTCTTCAATAAGACCAAGTAATTTCGAACGGTCTTGTGTACCAACAACAATATCTACACCAGGTATCGCCATAATTTCCGCTGAAGATGTTTGCGCATAACATCCAGTTACACATACAACAGCATCTGGATTTCTACGGATTGCTCGACGAATTACTTGGCGGCTCTTTCTATCCCCTGTATTTGTAACGGTACATGTATTAATGACATATACATCCGCATCATTTTCAAATTCTTCACGCTCGTAACCTGCGTCTTTAAATAGTTGCCAAATCGCTTCCGTTTCATAGTGGTTTACTTTACAACCGAGAGTATGGAAACTCACAGTTTTTGGTAGCACATTGCCCATAAAACTTTTCATCCTTTCGTTCCGATCAGTAAAATCTCAACTTGTCCTATAATAGCATATATCGCTGTAATGAGCATAATGTTTTAATGCCCTGCATTAATGATTCAATTGGCTCTACGTGTGAACGGTTCATTTGTCTGACCTTTTCCCTTATAGTATCCTATCTTTCTCGGCCCCTTCTACGAGGTTGTGCAAACTTATTTCAAATAAATTAAGTTTGAAGTATCCTCACTTTTTCATCCCTCTCATTTAAAATAAAAAGAGGAGAGAGCTAATGCTTTCTCAGAAGTCAGTATTTTCGGTGCGATTATAGTAATTATTAGCATAATTGGAACCGTAAATACTTTATCACTAAAATCGCTCTTCACCTGGTTCTCAATATATACTCTAAGCAATTTTAATTTTTCTAATTCATGATTACATATTTCAAGGATTTCTTGTTTTAACTCATTTAAGTTATTAATTAAGCTATATTGTTCTCCACTTCTATTTTCCAAAACTTTATACAAAAACACTTCATTAGTATTAGTGTGCGTTATCCAATCAAAAAGATTAATGTTGTTATTATCATTATTTAATGCTATCTTTATTCTTCTTTTTCAAGATAATATATATTTAGAATTTTTAATAAGTCAGACACTATTACCAGTCCCACTGCTGACGATAATAACGTTATATAACTCTAATAATTCTGGGGTGGTATGGATCACGTTCAAAAACTTGATTACTTATTAGTGTGAAATTGTTTAAGTCTATACTTTTGTCCGCTTACTCTTTTGATATGCACCCCTAATGTTAGACCAAAAATCTAATATTAGGGGGTCACTACCTATTAGGGTTATCAATATTACATGGTTTTTGCCAAGAGAGGACAATCTTGCGCGCAAAATAATACCATTGTTTTGTGACTGATTAAACGGTCTTAGGACTCTTTTTCACGGTACCTGTATAAGTGGAGGCCATATGAATACTTGGGCTTAATGTTATAATTCTAGTACGAAATTTGAGTTTCTTATATAACCATTTACACTAAATCGGAGTAAGATAACCGTTTAATCGTATCAAAGGATTCTGTCGAAGAATATCCAGTAAGATTTCGAATTAGCCAATCCCTATGAATAGGAATATTTAAATGCGTTCTTATATTAATATCCCGATAGATTTTCCCTGGTACGAAGAGTAGTGATTTAACAACTTCAAATTCTATTAGACTCAAGGGTCTTACTTGATGATATGACTTTAATATTTCTAAAAGCATTTCCGCATTTTTACCCATGTGTAGATGGCATAGAAAGAGTAAGTCAATAATTCGAACACAATAATGACTGCCATCAAAATCTAGTAAATACACTTTACCTTCGGGCGAAAAAACTAAATTAGAGTAATTATAATCCCCATGAATGAATGTATTTTCTTTTCTCTCTGTTTTTACGAGTTCCTTATAGCTATCTATAGGAAATAAGCGTTCAGCGTATTCCATTCTTTCAAGCGCAATTTTAAGTGGATCCGTTCCAAATTGCTGCCCCCATTCTTTTAATCTATTTTTAACAACTTTCATTTTATACCCACCCACTTTTATATCATTAAACGTAGTAGGATATAAAAAGGTATTTGGAACATTTTTCATAGGCTCTTGATTCGGTGCTTTTGCAGCACAGTGAAAAAAAGCTAAAAACGCCGAAGCAGTTTTCAAATGTTCTAAATTTGAAAAAGAAGGCTGAATACCTTCAATCCATTCACTTAAAACATAGGTCAATCCTTGCATTTCAACGTAACTCGAACCATCCAGTGTCGAAATCATTTTGGGAAATTGACGGAAACCATTTTTATCAATTTGATTCAATAGAGAAATATGAAAATCGATAGCAACCGGCCAATCATAAACCTTAAACGCATAGGTTTTATCTGCAGTGCCAACCATGTATACTTTACGATGTCCTAGCTTTTTAATAAACGATGTTCTTAATCCATACTTTTTTAGAAGCAGTTTACTAATATCCATCCCTAGTACCTCCTTATAATAAGTCTAAATGAGCCAACTTGCTGTTATGATGTCCAATGTTATGATAAAAAGCGGAGAAATGATGCCAAACGATAATCGCTTGGCATTGATTCATTGGGATTTCAAAGCAGCCTAGCTGGTGTGAAATATAATTATTGAATCCTTCCATACTTATGAAGTATTATTTCATATAATCCTTGACACATATCTCCAACAATAAGTTGTTCCGTTAGATTCCCTTTATCTGAGCGATGGTCACTCCGAACCTTATTTTTGCTAATTACATCAACTTCTCTAATCGCTTGAACATTTAGTCCAGACAATACAGCTCGGACCATTCCGACTGTTGGTACAGCTAAGTTTTCAGGTCCTATTATTTCTAGGGCTCTATTGCTCAATGCATGAGGAACTGCCGTTAATGTATTCACATTAAGATCTTCTCGTTTCAAAGAAGTATTCAGAAAGTATTTCGACCATGTCACCTCATCCCAACTTCGCTTCCCTTTAAGCATTAAGCTCAAATCATTTAAGGCTACATCTACATCATTCTTTGTAACAGCAGTGATAAATTGTTTTAGCTCCCTAGAAGAAATAACCATGTCTCCATCCAGGAATAAATAATAACTAGATGGATAATTTATAGCACCTACAGATCTACCGACGTCGTGCCCTATTCGATATGGAAAAGACACAACTTGCGCTCCTGCCTCCTTTGCAATTTTAGCAGTATTATCAATCGAACCATTCTCAACAACAACAACTTGACTCGCCCCAGCATTAAGGGCACTTTTAATTACAGGGCCAATAGTGTCCTCTTCATTTGAAGCTGGAATTATAGCAGTTACTCCATAATGAAAGGGTCGATTTCCGTTATTTTGACTTTTTAAAATATCTAACCTTCGTCTCAAATTGGTGTAACCACTTCTTTCTCCATTTCTTCTCAGCCAGTATGATAGTGATTGCAGACATTCTTCTAAAAGAAGATCACTTCCAATGGAAACTTTATACAATTTACTATTAATCTTGGTGGAGACATGGAGTGCTTGAATAATTAAACCCTTTCTAATTGCTATTAATTTCGCTAAAGGGGGTACCGCTAAACTACTAGGTCCAATAAGCATAAGTGCTTCCCGACTAATTACAAATGGAACATGATAAAGTGAACCACATGTTAGATCTCTACGATTAGCTATCATATTAAGCATAAATTCCGCTGTCTCATAATTAAAATAGCCGGGTTGTGGGGAATATGAATGAGTGCTTATTGCCAAGTCTACCTTTTTAGTTTGTACAATGGATACTAGGCGCTTCAAATCAACAGCTTTAATCGCCAACGAAGTATCTAAGAATAATAAAACGTCACCCTTTGCCCGCTTTGCGCCGAATGCTCGCATTTTATAGCTCATTACTTCTGGACTACCCCAAAGTACTTGAGCACCCCATCGGTTAGCTACTTCTTGAGTTCCCTCATTATAATCACTTAAGAACATTAGTATTTCTAAACAATTTAACTTTTTCACTTCTTTTAACAGTGCTTCTAAATTACCTACATTATTTTGCCCAATTATTATTATTGATAAACTTGTTTGTTCCATTAGGATTCCTTCCTTTTTTAAGATCCATTTCTTTAAAGTTCGATCTTTTCCAGTATAGTATGAGTGTATAACTGGTTATGTAAAGGCTAATGTTACTATATTGAAATATCTGCACTATAAATTAAACCGTACTCAATGTTTGAACTTGAAATCTCCAACATGCAGAATGATAGCCATCAGGGATCATCGAGTATGATGAATTCATCTCATTTGCAAATTTGACCGGCGACTTTTCATTGGTTTTCTCTCTAATTTTTTCACGCCATCATTTCCTTCTACAAATTAATATAAATTAGGTGTGTGATATGCGAAGATCTGTTGTCGTGTTTGTAGAGGATAATCATCCAGCCCTATCGGATATAGTTGGCCGCGAGGCATTATCTGATTTTGTTCACACGATAATTGATAATATGACTGTTTTGGATAAGCGTGTGCAATCCATTACTTTTAAAAACGGTTTCACGTACACATTTGCGTATAGGCCTCTTTGCAAAGTCAATCTACTGCACCAGTCAGGATGCAGTACAGGGATTACGAGGGAGCTATACTGCAACACTAGAAGGAAAACGGACCTACTTCTCGAGCCAATTTGCAAAAGGCTACAAACACTTCTGTCGATGGAGTTTATAGCCTATAGGCCGAATTAATGGAGCTTAGGCTTGTCGTGAAAACAGGTCAATCTACAATGACGCTCTATCATTACAATGAAAAAACCACTTAAAATGGTGGTTTGAAGTGGTTTTTTCTAAGCGCCTTAACCCTCGTTGCTACAGATTTCAGACGCAATCATATTTAAGTTTACTACCGCACAACCAAGAGTATGGAAGCTCACGGTTTTTGGTAGCTCATTGCCCATAAAACTTTTCATCTTTTCGTTCCGATCAGTAAAATCTCAACTTGTCCTATAATAGCATAAATCGCTGTAATGAGCATAATGTTATATGCTAACATAAATACCTTTCACATGAATGAGTAATAAAAGTGATTGAACTGCTGAAATAGCATTTCAAGTCAATCCTTATAGATCAATCATTGCCCTTCCCTCCCAGTTACTAATCGTCGGCCCCATCTCACGAAAGCTTTTAGTCATGTATGTTAAACCAGTAACAGAAGAGGGGTAATTAACTGTATAGTTCGCATGACTTATCTATTTTGTGCAAAAATAAGACCTTTCTATTTTAATATAGAAAGGTCTTACTCTATCCAATCGTGATTTCACTTGGCAATGCTGCCAAATCCGTACGCCATTATCATGTAGTCCAGCACTGATTAACCCAGTTATGAGCTGATCATGTTTTTTCATCTATTATTCAAATTCATAAGAAACAGCAGATAAAAAGTATAACGGCGCAGTTTCAGTTCTTAATATACGCGGCCCAAGTGCGACTGGTAGAAACTTAGCTTCTTGCAATGCCTCTGCTTCATTTCTTGATAATCCGCCTTCTGGACCGAATACAATGAGAACGTTTTGATTTGGTGATAGATTTTTCACCCTATCTGCCAAACGTGGTCGTTCTTCTCGTTTTGCTGCTTCTTCATCAGCAAATAAGCAAACATCAAACTCCTGTCCTTTGGCAATTAATTGTTTAATGGTAAGAGGACTTTCAATTCTTGGAATGATTGTACGATGACATTGCTCAGCTGCTTGATGTGCAATTTTTTGTAATCGTTCAATCCTTTTAGTTCCCTTTTTATCGTCCCATTTCACAATCGAGCGTTCTGCCTTAAAAAGAACCACTTCTGAAACGCCCAGTTCCGTTCCTTTTTGGACAATCAAATCATGCTTGTCACCTTTGGCTAACCCACACGCAATTGTAATGTGCACGGGTAGTTCATTTTCCGGAAGTGACTCGCCTTCTTTTTGAACAATTACTTTATCCTCGGTGATGTCTTTTATTGTCGTAATGAAAGCCTCCGCCTCGGCGACAACAATAATTTTTTCATCAATTGCCATCCGCATCACTTGAACAATATGTTTGTAGTCCTCGCCAAATAAAACAGCTTCTCCATTAGGATTGAAGCTTGTTTCTAAGAAATATCGTTGCAAACTGATCACTCGCCTTTTTTCTTTGCAATTAGCGCTACCCAATCTTCCATCAAAACAGATTCAATGATTTCAAATCCTTTTTCAGTAAGATCCGCTTTTACTTCATCACGCTTTTCTTCAATAATGCCTGATACGATAAAAAGGCCGTCCTCTGGTAAGAGATTTGCAGCATCTTGAGAGAAAGACATAATGACATCCGCTAAAATATTGGCGATAATGATGTTTGGTTTAAAATCGATAGACTCAAGTAAATTGCCTTGAGTAACATGGACAGTACCGTCCACATGGTTCAAACGAATATTTTCTTTAGCGGCGGCTACTGCTACTTCATCTAAGTCAAGTGCATAAACACTTTTTGCGCCAAGCATTGCTGCCCCAATAGAAAGAACACCAGAACCAGTTCCTACATCTACAACGGTATCACCATTATGAACGTACTTTTCAAGTGCTTGCATGCACATGACTGTTGTTGGATGAGTTCCTGTACCGAATGCCATTCCCGGGTCTAACTCGACAATGAGTTCGTCTGATTCGACTGGCGTGTAGTTTTCCCATGTAGGGACAATTGTAAAGCGGCCAGAAATTTTAACGGGATGGTAATATTGTTTCCAAGCAGTTGCCCAGTCTTCCTCATCTACTTCAGATGTTTTTATTTTATTCAACCCTACATCTAATCCATAACGTGGAAGGTCGGCAATTGCCTGTTCAATATCTTTCATCGTTTCAATAAGAAAACTATTTACCGGTAAATAAGCTTTCACGATAACGCCTTCAGTCGGAAAATCATTTTTATCTAGCTCATAAATTTCCCCAAAAACATTTTCACGGGGCAAATGTGGCTCTTTAGAATCCTCAATAATTACTCCGCTTGCGCCTGCTTCATGAAATATATTCGCAACCGCTTCTGTCGCTGCATGTGTCGTATGGATAGCTATTTCCGACCATTTCAAACTGATTCAATCCTTTCAGTCGCCTTTAATAGTGCGTTTAATTTTATCAAATAGAGAACTTGAGTATTCTTCTGGGCTATCTCCACCAATAGCTGCAAATTGACGCATTAGTTCCTTTTGTTTTTCTGTCATTTTCTTAGGAGTGATGACTTTAACAATGACATGTTGATCACCGATTCCCCGACCATGAACATTCTTCACACCTTTTCCTCTTAAGCGGAATCTTGTTCCTGTTTGGGTCCCTGCTGGAATTTTTAAGTTTACATTACCTTGCACTGTAGGTACTTCAATTTCGTCACCTAAAGCTGCTTGCGGGAATGTGAGTGCCAATTCTAAATAGATATCATCGTCTTCACGGATAAATTTCTCATGCGGTCTGACGCGGAAAACAATATATAAATCTCCTGTAGGTCCACCGTTTACACCTGGTTCTCCTTGACCGGAAACTCGTAATTGTTGACCATCATCAACGCCTTCAGGAATCGTCACTTTAATTTTCACTGATTTTTTAACAGTTCCTGCCCCTCTACATGTCGTACATTTTTCAGGAATAAATTTACCTGTCCCTCCACAGTGATGACAAGCTCTTCTATTCACCATTCTTCCAAGTGGCGTATCTTGCGTTATGCTAATTTCACCAGACCCGTTACAATGCGAACATGTTTTCGCAGAAGTTCCTTTTTTGGCACCTGAGCCATCGCATGTACCGCAATTTTCGTCTCTAGGGATTTCAATTTCTGTTTCTTTTCCAAAAACAGCCTCCATAAAGTCAATCGTCATTGTATATTGCAGGTCATTTCCTTTTCTAGGCGCATTTGGATCTTGCCTACGTCCACCGCCGCCAAAAAAGCTACTAAAAATATCTTCAAATCCAAAACCGTCTCCGCCAAATCCACCCCCACCGAAACCTTGGTTAGGTCCTGCATGGCCAAATTGATCGTAATTTGCTTTTTTCGTTTCATCACTTAGCACTTCATAGGCTTCAGTAACTTCTTTGAATTTTTCTTCTGCGTCATCCGCTTTGTTTAAGTCAGGATGATATTTCTTGGATAATTTACGATAAGCTCTTCTTATTTCATCCTTTGTAGCGGATTTCGAAATGCCGAGAACCTCATAATAATCACGTTTACTCATTAATTCATTCACTCTCCCAAAACATTTACCTGTTGCTCATTGTAACATAACTCACATGTCCTTTTGCTGTTGAACAGTGGTTAATACAAACTAAAGAACGGAAAAAAAGTCAAAGCCGGAATATCGGACTTTGACTTTTCCGCCAACAAGTTGGTCAATTATTTCTTATCGTCATCTTTAACTTCTTCAAATTCTGCATCAACAACATCATCGTTTGCTCCGCCAGCATTTTCAGCACCTTCTGCTCCTTGTGCCGCTTGCGCTGCCGCTGCTGCTTGTTCATATAGTTTTGTCGTTAACTTCTGAACGATTTCTTGTAGTGCATCTTTTTTCGCTTTAATATCTTCGAAATCGTCGGACTCAAGTGCTGTTTTTAGTTCAGCTGATGCATCTTCAATTTCTTTCTTCTCATCTTCAGATACTTGCTCGCCAAGATCTTCCACTGTTTTTTCAGCTTGGAATACGAGTTGGTCAGCTTCGTTACGTAGGTCAGCTTGCTCTTTACGCTTCTTGTCTTCTTCAGCATGCTCTTCAGCTTCTTTTACCATGCGCTCAATATCTTCGTCAGATAATGATGAGCTCGCTTGGATTGTAATGTTTTGTTCTTTTTGTGTGCCAAGGTCTTTCGCTTTAACGTTTACAATACCGTTTTTATCAATGTCGAATGTGACTTCGATTTGTGGTACACCACGTGGTGCTGGTGGAATATCCGTTAATTGGAAACGACCAAGTGTTTTGTTGTCTGCTGCCATTGGACGCTCACCTTGTAGAACGTGAATGTCTACTGCCGGCTGATTGTCTGCTGCTGTTGAGAACACTTCAGATTTGCTCGTTGGAATTGTTGTGTTACGGTCGATGAGTTTCGTAAATACGTTCCCCATCGTCTCAATTCCTAATGAAAGTGGTGTTACGTCAAGTAATACAACATCTTTTACGTCTCCGCTTAAGATTGAACCTTGAACTGCTGCACCCATTGCGACAACTTCGTCAGGGTTTACACCTCTATAAGCTTCTTTATTTGTTTCTTTTTCTACAGCTTCTTGAACAGCTGGAATACGTGTTGAACCACCTACAAGAATGACACGGTCAATTTCTGAAGAAGATAGACCTGCATCTTGAATTGCTTGACGCGTTGGAACCATTGAACGCTCAACTAAGTGATGCGTTAATTCGTCAAATTTCGCACGCGTGAGATTCATTTCTAAGTGTAAAGGTCCTGCTTCGCCGGCTGTGATGAATGGTAGTGAAATTTGTGCTGAAGTTACACCAGATAGGTCTTTCTTCGCTTTTTCAGCTCCGTCTTTCAAACGTTGCATTGCCATTTTGTCTTGTGATAAATCAATTCCGTTCTCTTTGCGGAACTCTTCAACAAGGTGTTCGATAATAGCATCATCAAAATCGTCTCCACCTAGTTCGTTATCTCCTGCTGTTGCAAGAACTTGGAAAACGCCGTCGCCTAACTCAAGGATAGAAACGTCAAATGTTCCGCCTCCAAGGTCGTATACGAGAATCGTTTGATCTTCATCTGTTTTATCAAGACCGTATGCTAGTGCTGCTGCAGTTGGCTCGTTAATAATACGCTCTACTTCAAGACCTGCAATTTTACCTGCGTCCGCTGTAGCTTGACGCTGTGCATCACTAAAGTAAGCTGGTACTGTAATAACTGCTTTCGTTACTTTTTCACCAAGGTAATCTTCTGCATAGCCTTTCATATATTGTAGGATCATTGCAGAAACTTCTTGCGGTGTATATTCTGTATCTTCAACTTTAACTTTAAAATCCGAACCCATATGACGTTTTACAGACATAATTGTGTTTGGATTCGTAATTGCTTGACGCTTCGCAACTTCACCAACTTGACGCTCACCGTTTTTAAATGCAACAACTGATGGCGTAGTACGGTTACCTTCTGGGTTTGCAATTACTTTCGGTTCTCCGCCTTCATAAACCGCCACGACAGAGTTTGTTGTTCCCAAGTCAATTCCAATAATCTTACTCATTAATAAATTCCTCCTAAACTTAATACACACTTAAATTTGTGCACAATTTCCTTTTACAGGGAATGTACGCCCTTGAAAATTTTATTTAATTAACTAGTTGGTTAAATAAAAATTACTCATTCACTTTAACCATAGCTGGTCGTAGCACTCGATCTTTTAGTATATAACCTTTTTGCATTTCTTCAAGCACGACGCCTGATGGTTTTTCCTCATCTTTATCAGTCATAACTGCTTGATGGAAATTCGGATCGAATTCTTTATCTAAAGACTCAATCTCAATAAGTCCCTCAGACTTTAGCGTATCAACGAGTGAACGATAAATCATGTCCATTCCTTCCATCATTGACTTGGCTTCGTCTGTCTTTGCTTCTACTGATAAAGCACGCTCAAAATTATCCAAGACTGGCAAGATACTCGTTAAAACACGTTGGGATTGATACTTTTGAATCGCTTCTTTTTCCTGTGTTGAACGACGTTTAAAGTTATCATAATCCGCCAGCACTCTAAAGTATTTATTTTCTTCTTCTTGAAGTTGCTTCTTCAGTTGAGTCAGTTCGGTTTCTTCAGCGTGCATTTCTTCATCTGTGTCCACCGTATCTTCTACTTCAGCATCTTTCGCTTCAGTTTCTTCAACTTCCGTTACTTCTTCATTTTCAGCAACAGTTTCTACTTCAATTTCTTCATTATGTTTCATCGTTATTTTCCCTCCCTGCCGTTCCGTTGCCAATCGTTAATCTTGCTAATTCACGAGATAAGTCATGGCTCAACAGATTTAGCAAAGTTATTACCCTTCCATAATCCATTCGTTTTGGACCAATGATGGCTATGGAACCGTTTGTCATTTCGTCAGCAGAATATGTTGCTGTAATTACACTAAAATCTGTCATTGCATTATGGTTGTTCTCGGAACCAATTTTCACAGCGATACCAGGATGAATATTCTCGAAAATCGATGTCGCATGCGTTCCCTTCTCAATTAAATCAATAAAGGTTTTCATCTTTTCTATATCGTGGAACTCTGGCTGATTAATCATATTTAATTTCCCGCCAAAATACAAACGTTCCTCCGGCGTAATCGCAATCGCTTCTTTAAAAGAAGCATACAAGTCTCCGGCACGGTCGATATGTTTTTCTAAAATAGCTTTCGTTTCTTGTATAAGCTTTTTATGAAGATGAACTAACGGAGTTCCGACTAGTCGTTCGTTTAAGATATTCACCATTTTCTCAATGTCCGAAGCGGAAAATCCTTTCGGAACATTAAATAACCGATTTTCAACTTGCCCATTATCCATCACAATAATGGCTACAGCAGTATTTTGATCTAGCGGTACAATTGAAAAGCGTCGTACCGTATTCATCGACGAATCAGGACCAAGTAAAATCGATGTGTAGTTTGTTAAATCTGATATTATTGTCGCTGATTTTCGAATCAACTCTTCTGTTTCCATAATCTTTTGCTGAAATATAGAACTCAGTTGCTGACTATCTTCTCGGTCTAGCTTACTTTCCGTTAATAAATGATCAACATAAAACCTGTATCCTTGTTCGGAAGGTACTCTGCCTGAAGATGTATGTGTTTTCTCTAAAAAGCCCATTTCTTCTAGGTCAGCCATTTCATTCCGAATCGTCGCTGGACTAAATGGCGCCTCCGGTTTTTTAGATAGTTGCCGAGACCCAACAGGTTGCGCTGATTGGATGTAATCGTCGACCGTTAATTGTAAAATGAGCAATTGTCTGTTTGTCAACATAACCATCACTCCTGTTAGCACTCTTTCAGGTCGAGTGCTAATACTAATCATAATTTAACAAATGCAATCGGTACTGTCAATTAATAGACTTCATCTTACGTAAGAAATTGTTGAAACACTTCATTCCCTCTAAATAGACCAGTTTGCGTTAGTTTAAACCTGTGATTAGCTTGTTCAATTAATCCTTGATTTATGAGCGTCTGCAACGTATCCCCATAAACATCATTAAGAGCACGACCAAACTTCTCTTCAAAATGCTTTGCTGAAACACCTTCTATTTTTCTTAACCCTAGGAACATTTGCTCTTCCATCGCTTCAACTTCTGTTACTTCATGTGTGTGTAAAATTGGGCGTTTCTCTTCTTCTAGCGTAGCCATGTATTGTCTAATCGGGCCTATATTTGAATAGCGCTGTCCATTTATAAATCCATGCGCACCTGCTCCAATCCCCGCATACGATTCATTTTCCCAATAAAGAAGATTGTGGACAGATTCATAACCTGGCATAGCAAAATTGCTAATCTCATATTGTTGACGACCATTCTCTTCCATATGTGCAATGAGCATTTCCAACATTTCCGCTTCTGCATCTTCACCTGGTAAAGGCAATTTCCCTTTGTTCATTAAATTGTAAAATACGGTTTTCGGTTCAACAATTAAAGAATAACCTGAATAATGTTCTAACCCTAAGTTCGTTGCTTTGTCCAACGTATCTTGCCATTGTTCAATGGTTTGTCCAGGCAAACCGTAAATGAGGTCAATACTAATATTATCAAAACCAGCTTTACGTGCATCTTGAATAACACGCGCTGCATCATCCGCGCTATGCGTTCTTCCGATCTTTTCCAATAACTCGTTATCAAAAGATTGTACGCCAATACTTAGCCGTTTAACGCCACCATTTTTCAAAACAATTAACTTTTCATATGTCAATTCGTCTGGATTGGCTTCTGTCGTGAATTCTCGTAGCGCATCAACATCGACGTACTTATTAATAATTTCAAGCAATCGATGAAGCTGTCTTTCTGAGAGTGAAGTAGGCGTTCCGCCACCTAGAAACACCGTTTCAACCGTTTCAAATGATACCCCTTCGCTACTCATGATCGCAAACTCTTTTCCGATAGCTTCAATATATTCATCAACTGGTTGATTTTTAAAAAATACTTTATTGAAATCACAGTAATGACAAATTTGATGACAAAACGGAATGTGGATATAAATACCTTTCATATGTTGCTCCTTTCGTAACAGGAAAAAGGAGGCATGTTAGCCCCCTTTTCTATGTTTTCTAAACTGATTAATCCTCGTCCATTTTCAATACAGCCATAAACGCTTCTTGAGGTACTTCAACAGATCCTACTTGTTTCATGCGCTTTTTACCTTCTTTTTGCTTTTCAAGTAATTTACGCTTACGGGAAATGTCTCCACCGTAACATTTTGCAAGAACGTTTTTCCCAATCGATTTAATCGTAGAACGGGCAACAATTTTATGCCCAATCGCTGCTTGGACAGGTACTTCAAACTGTTGTCTTGGAATAAGCTCACGTAGCTTTTCAACAATCGCTTTACCACGTTCATAAGAAAAGTCATTATGGACAATGAAGCTGAGCGCATCAATTTGTTCACCATTTAATAAGATATCCATCTTCACTAGCTTAGACTTTTTATAACCAATCATTTCATAATCTAACGAAGCATAGCCTTTTGTGTTGGATTTTAATTGGTCAAAGAAGTCAAAGACAATTTCAGCAAGCGGTAGTTCATACACAACGTTGACCCGTGAAGAGGCCAAATAATCCATCGTAATGAAGTTTCCGCGTTTTCTTTGACACAGTTCCATAACTGGTCCAACAAAATCTTCAGGTACCATAATGGATGCTTTTACATATGGTTCTTCTACATAATCAATGAGTGGTGCATCTGGCATCATGTATGGGTTGTCCACTTTGTGATGCTCGCCATCGGTTGTCACAACATTATATATAACGCTCGGTGCTGTTGTAATTAATTCAATATTAAATTCACGTTCGATACGTTCTTGAATAATTTCCATATGAAGCAAGCCTAAGAAACCACAACGGTAACCGAAACCAAGAGCCTGTGATGTTTCAGGTTCATATTCAAGCGCTGAGTCATTCAACTCTAGCTTTTCCAATGCTTCACGTAAGTCATTGTATTTGGACGTATCAATTGGATATAGTCCACAGAAAACCATTGGGTTCATTCTTCTATATCCCGGTAGCGCTTCTTCTGCAGGATTATCAACCTTTGTAATCGTATCTCCGACTTGTGTATCACCAACGTTTTTAATCGATGCTGATAAGTACCCAACATCACCAATATTCAATTCTTTCATTGGCGTTTCACGCGGTGTAAAGACACCTGTTTCAAGCACTTCAAATTCTTTCCCTGTTGCCATCATTCGAATTTTATCTCCAGGCTTTACAGAGCCGTCAATGATTCGAATATAAGCAATAACCCCTCTATACTGATCGTAGTGAGAGTCAAAAATCAATGCCTTTAATGGGGCATCAGGATTTCCTGTCGGTGCAGGCACTTTCTCTACTACTTGCTCTAAAATATCTTCGATTCCAATCCCCGCTTTTGCAGAGGCATGGACAGCTTCAGATGCATCTAGACCGATTACATCCTCTACTTCCGCCTTTACTCGCTCAGGATCTGCAGCGGGTAAGTCGATTTTGTTAATAACCGGTAAAATCTCAAGATCGTTGTCGATTGCTAAATAAACATTCGCAAGGGTCTGTGCTTCAATTCCTTGCGCTGCGTCGACGACCAGAATAGCGCCTTCACAAGCTGCCAAACTTCTTGACACTTCGTATGTAAAGTCGACGTGTCCTGGCGTATCGATGAGGTGAAATGTATATTCTTCCCCATCTTTTGCCGTATACGTCAACTGAACTGCATTTAACTTAATCGTAATGCCGCGCTCTTTTTCTAGATCCATTGAGTCCAACGTTTGTGTAGTCATTTCTCTTGCTGTTAACGTATTCGTTTGCTCTAAGATTCTGTCTGCGAGCGTAGATTTCCCATGATCAATATGGGCGATGATAGAAAAGTTTCGAATATTTTTTTGACGCGCTAATTTCTGTTCTGAATTCATACTGTTCACTCCTATTTCTGCTATTAGAAGTATACCAGTGAACGCGCTTATGTTCAATTTTCTGCGTCTTTTTTATTCGATAAAATTGAAGTGGCCGCTTCTGCCACGACCGCAATTGTACGATTTAATTCATCTTCTTTGTTTTCAATGCCGCCTAATTCAATGAGTAGTACATTAGGATGTAAATCTTGATTATATTTCCCATCGACGCCTGCTCCACTTTTTCTAATTAGTCCACGAGTAATTCCAGGAACTTGTTTCTCCATTTCCGCTTTTAGTTTAACCGCCATTTCTTCGTTATGTTTATAATTTGGATGTTCTAACCCAATCACAAAAGCCACTTTTGCATAGTTCTCTCCTTTATAACTGACGGTTGTTTTATCCCGACCAATTGAATCGCGATGCATATCGAGAATTAAGTCATATTCTGATTCCTCGATCTGTTTTTGCACAAAAGGACGAACCGTGTGATAAGCCTTGGAAAAAGGCATCCCCTTCTTTTCAAGTTCTTGCATGTTGTTCACAGGTAATATATCCGTTTCTATCCCATTTACTGCAAGTTGTGCTTGAAGTTTTTCGCCAAACTTTGTAATGTTTTCAGTTCGGTGTGAAACGGTTACTTTTCCACTTTTTTCTTTCGTTACGGGTTCAAATGCTTCGTGATTATGCGTAAAATAAAGAAGTGCTTTCTTCTGTTTTTCCTGCACATCCTCTTGAAACACATTCGAAGCATAGACAATTTTAAGTGGCTCTTTCATAAGTTTTGATGTTGCTGATGTAGTACCGTTTGGAAGGAGATTCATTATTATTGGGAATAGAAATAGAATGAGAATAAAAGCACTCCATGTTTGCAATGTTTTCTTCATGTTAGATCCCTCCGTTCCTCAACTATATGCAGTCAGGAACGGATACATGATTACTTTTTCACACTACGAACCCACTTCGATAATGAGCTAGATAAACTCTTAGCATACAGTGTAACCCAAGCATCAATTTCCTTTGGTGAAACGAATGTCCGTAGTTCGTGATTTGTTAACACTTCTTCAAAAAGTTGAACACGTTCTTCATGTGGCCATTCTGCCCAATCGCCAAAAATTGGTTTTAAGACAGAACGATCCACATCTTTATTCTCCGAACGTAACCAAGGGGTAACTGACAAACTTGAAGATGGACTTTTTTCTTCGTCAATCTTGGACGCAATATAACTGAACATTGTATCGATGGCATCCGCAATCATCACAGGGCCATCCACAACTGTCGGTATGCCAATTGCGATTACAGGTAAACCTAATGTTTCCTCAGAAACTTCTTTTCGACTATTGCCGACACCCGAACCAGGATGGATCCCCGTATCTGTCAATTGAATCGTTCGGCATAACCTGGATGAATCACGAGCAGCTAATGCATCGACAACAATCAACAAATCCGGCTCAACTTCTGAAACGACAGCTTTAATGAAGTCAGCTGTTTCCAAACCTGTTTGTATCGTTACGCCAGGTGCATAGACAAACACTTCTCCGCCGTCTTCAGTATAATATTCCGGCACAATCTCCCTTAAACTATCCATCGCCAACGGACCAACAGCATCCGGCGTAACTTCCCTATTCCCTAATCCGATAAACAAAATCTTCCCATTGGCAATCGCTTCTTTATTTTTTACAATTCCGTCTAGCTTGTCTATTAACAATTGAGATAACTGTGTAATATCCTCATAATCATTTGGTGTTAACGAAGGAACAGTTAATGTAACGTAGTTCCCCGTTTTCTTTCCAATTCGTTTTTCACCTAATTCATCCACGACGACTTCCGTCAACTTAATTCTTCCGTGCGTTGATTCGTTAAATATTATGCCTTTCGATTCTTCTAATGTTTCTTTTTCACTTTCAGTTTGATGACGGACCATTTCCTCACTTTCAACCAGGAGGTCTGTCCGGTAAAAATCAAATTTTTCCATAGAATCACCTCGACCTTCAGTCTGTGCGTTGTGACTATGAAATATTCTCTAGATTGGCTAATTGAAACGTTCTACTGTAATCCCATATATTTTTTGTTGCATTTCTATGATTCCTTTGTTAAAATTATGCATGTTATGAAAGTGATTTCTTTATAATGATGAAACATTTTCCCTACCTGAAATTGGAGGTGAACGATTTGCCAAACATTAAATCAGCTATTAAACGCGTAAAACAAGGCGCTGAACGCAACGAACGTAATGCACACGCTAAAGCAACAATGCGTACTGCGGTTCGTAAAGCAGAAGTAGCACTTGAAAATAAAGACGAAAATGCAAAAGAACTTTTGTCACAAGCAGTTAAATTAATCGATACTGCCGCTGGAAAAGGCCTTATTCATAAAAATAATGCTTCCCGTCAAAAAGCACGTCTTACAAAAAAAGCGCTGTAATCTAACGAAATGCTGAAGGCGTCGGTTAGATGCGACAGGCATAAGTCGAACTGGCGGCGTGGCGTTCTTTGCCACACCGCCAGTTTGCTTATGACCCGAGCATCTGACACCTGAAGCTGGATCTAAGAAATGCTGAAGGCGTCGTTTAGATGCCCTAAAGCAAGTAAAAAGAAAAAGACCGTCACATTGAAATGCACCTATCGCACATAGCGATAATGAAAATTCATGTGACGGTCTTTTTTTAATTTAACATTCAACGACGTTGCTGAAGCGAATCCATAAAAAATAATTCTAGCAAACGTTCACGCTTCCCACTGGTTGTTTTTAATTTATAATCAATGTCTGCAAGTTGTTTCAATATATGTAACAGTCGACTTTCATTCGGAATTCGTCTATTTTCCAACATTAATTTCACACGATACGGATGGACATGTAGCGCCTTAGCGATTTGTTGTTGTTGATAGCCTTTTTTACGTAATGATTGTACATGAATCATTAAACGAATTTGTCCTGCAATGAGCGAAGTTAACATAATCGGTTCTTCTCCACTTCTCAATAAATCATGATAGATAGAAACCGTCTTCGGAATATTACTTGCTACATAAGCGTCCGTTAGTCGAAACACATCCATTTCAGGAGTTCTCGGTACGAGCATCTCAATTAAATCATTCGTAATTTCGCCGTTTTCACCAAGGTAAGTTGCCATTTTACGTATCTCTGTAGCGAGAGATAACAAATTATCTCCGACTGTATTCATTAACGTTTGTGCAACAACCGATGAAATATGAGCCCCATTTGTTTTTGCTTCGCGCTGAATCCACGTTAAAAGATCTTTCCCTTCCAGGCGATTTGCTTCAATGACCGTTGACATGTCTCTCATTTTTTTAGTAATCCGTTTACGACCATCCAATTTTTCATAAGGCGCAATAAACACAACTGTCGCTGTTGGAGACGGATTTTCTAACCATTGTTCTAACACAGCTAAATTATGTTCTACTTCTGCCCTTTTTTTATCTTGTCCACTTAAAAACATAGCGTGGTTCGCGATAATTAATTTATGATCTTGTAAAAACGGCAACGTATCTGCTTCTTCAATAACCGCTTCTACGGGCGTTTCTTCCAAATCAAATCGAACGATAGAGGCATCATCAATTTCAGGTAATGCCTTTTTTAAACGTTCAATTGTAGCATCGAATATGTGATGTTCAACACCCGTTAGTAAATAGACAGCATCCACTTGACCAGAAGCGATTTTTTTCCATATAGCATTTGGCATTCTTTCACCTCAAATCTTTACTTCTTTATTATACCTTAAAATGATAGGACTGTATGAACAATTTGTGTCATTTCTATTGAACGAACGAGTGAACTAACGAGATATAGACGATTTCTATAGATTTTTACAATTCAATCGCTTATACTTAAATTGGATATATAGGAGGTGTAGCAATGAACGAGTTTGAACATGATGTACAATCAAAACGCAATGATTTTGTAGACTCTGGTGTAGGGTTTGTTGTAGCATTTGGATTTTTCTCCAGTATCTTTATTATTGCTACAGTAATTGACTTCATTGCAAGCTAACCAAATCGTTTGTCATCTCCTAAGGCGATGACTACATAACCCATTGTTATATCGGGTTAAAAACGGACAAGATTCCCCTCAAGGAGCGCTCGTCCGTTTTTTCGTTTTGTGCTGCATCACGGATACTGTGAACTTTTCACCTTCTACAAGAACAGTAATCGAGCCGTTATCCGCAGTAAGGAATACTGGAACTTGATACTTTTGAAATGTCTCTAGCACTTCTTTGCTCGGATGTCCGAACCGATTGTTTCTCCCAGCAGAAATAACAGCCATTTTAGGTTGTAACGCGTTAATAAAGGGGTCTGTACTTGATGTTTTACTGCCGTGATGTCCTACTTTTAGGATTGGATTCCTAAAATCAGTGTGTTTATATTTTGCTAAAAAAGTTCTTTCCGCAGCTTCCTCCATGTCCCCTGTAAATAAAAATGATGGCCCCGTAGTCGTTAAGTACAAGACAAGAGAACTATCATTGCCCACATATTCTTCAGTTTGCGGGCCTACATAATAAAACCCAAAATCTTTTTTATGAAAGCCATCTCCGTCTTTCACTTCTATTATAGGTACCTTTCTTTCATGCGCCACACGAACAAGCTTTTCCATTTCCGGTACATTCCCGCTATTTGGGGGTATATGAATTTCCTGTACACGAATATCTTCTACAACTTCATGCGCTCCACCCATATGATCAATATGGGCATGAGAAATAATCAGCTTCTCAACCTTTGTAATCCCTCTTCCCTTTAAGTAAGGCACGACAATTTTTCGCCCCACTTCAAAATCTTTTGTCGGTGAACGCCATGTTTTTTCGCCAAATGAAACCGTTCCACCTGTGTCGACCATATAAACACCACGTTTATAAGGTAGTTCAATTACAATGCTATCACCTTGCCCTACATCCAAATAAGTAACGCGTAATTGATTTTCTGTATAAGGTAGAATTTGGATAATGAACGCCGGAATTAGCACATATGGTAAGTATCGTATTACCTTTTGCTGTTCTTCGTAAAATATAAAAAAACATACAACGCCTATTACCGCCAAAACAAGCGCAAAAGATGCGGGCTTTCCCGGATTCCACAATTGATAAGGAATTGCAGATAACCAAGCTGTCCCCTGGTCAATGAGTGCTCGAAAAGGAACATACAAGAAAAAGAGACATTGTGCAATTGGCATCGCTACTGATGTAAACAGAAGCAAAAGAAGATTCATCGGTAAGATGACAATAGAATACAAAGGTACGTACAGTAAATTGACCAAAAATGAAGACAAAGATAGTTCATAAAAGTGAAGTAATAAAATAGGATACAACGACAATTGACTAATCATCGTCACTAAAAAAGATAACTTTAACTTAGATGTTTGTCTCGATAATATTTTAGAAGATAAAATTAATGACAATGCTGCTAAATAGGACAATTGGAAGCCTGGTTGGAAAATAACATACGGTTTATAGAGTATAAAACCAATTGCACTTATCGCAAGAGCGCTATCCAATTTTATTGGCAGCCGTCCGTAAATAGTGAGTAGGACTAGAATGGTAACAATGACAGCACGCCATACCGAAGGAGCGCCACCTGCAATGATTGCATAGAGCGGTAGTAAGATTATTAGCAACAGATCTACGTTTTCTCGCCGCAATTTTAAACGGAGCAAACATTCTCGTACGATAAAAACTAATAAACCTACATGAAGGCCAGATATCGCAAATAAATGCGTGATCCCTAATTTTTTATAATTTGCAGCATCTTCTTCGCTCATGCCGCTTCTATCCCCTATTAATAAAGCTTCAGCTTCAGGAATGAGTGATGCTGGAAAAGTCTCCCGTATATGCTGTTGAACATTTTTCCGCTGTGTTAATAGGCGTGAAATAAAGGACTTGTTTATGTTATATGAAAATATCTTTTCAACTTGATAAATACCTGACGCACCGTACATTCTTAAATACTGTTCCATATTAAATGCATACGGATGTGAGGGTATTTCAACAGATTGAAAAGAACCTGTTACACGAAACTCTATTGTTGATAGGTCCATTTCAGTAAATTTTTGTTTTTCATCTGCATTCGCAAATTGGTATATCGCATAAACCGTCTGTCCAGATCCAGTTACAGCAAAACCTTTAATTGTTCCACCGTCTATTTTGGCGTTATCTGTCCAAATAAGCGTATTATTTTCTACGCCATCATCAATTGTATCTGGGATTGTTATTTCGAAATAAAAAAAGGAAAGAATAGCGGCTGTCACCGCGAAGAAAGGCGTGAGGAAATCATCTTTTTGCTTTAAAAAGAGAGGGAGAAGTAAAAGATTTAATAATAATAAGTATACCGTGCCGTATGCGGCAAACGCAGAGACGGCAACCGGTATAGCTACGTAAATAAAGCGAATTTGAACAATTATATTCCGAATAATTCTTCCACCCTTCTCAGTAGAGGGTCCAATTGTTCTTCATCTGCACCTAATTCACGCATAGACGCTAACATGTCATTGACGAGGCTCAACTTTTTATCGCCTAAGAAATCTACTTTTCTTTCATCGAAAGGAATATGTTGAACAGAAATCCCTGATTGAGCAAATAAAGTTGCCGCATACTCATTATTTCGATAGTCTGTGGCGTATATGATTCTTTTTACTCCTGCTTGAATAATTGCTTTTGCACATTGCAAGCAAGGAAAATGAGTCACATAAATCGTTGAGTCCGCTGTCGTTGTTCCATATTTTGCACATTGTAACAATGCATTCATTTCTGCATGAATCGTTCGTACACAATGGTTATCAACGACATAGCAACCGTGATCAATACAATGGTCACCGCCGGAAATTGAGCCGTTATAACCGCCTGCAATAATTCGATTATCACGTACAATAATCGCCCCAACTGCAAGTCTTGTACATGTACTTCGCAATGCTAATAGATGACATTGCGCCATGAAAAATTGGTCCCATGTAATTCGCTCCATATGAATGCCTCCATCGTGTCCAAAATTGTTCATCTATTATTATTTTACTTTAATTTGATGTTGAAGTTTTTCGAATGTCTTTTGCCCGATACCAGAAATGTTCATCAACTCTTCCGGTGACTGAAATGGTCCATTCTCTTCTCGATACTGAATGATGGATTGTGCTTTGGCCGGTCCAATGCCACTAATCGTCATCAGTTCACTTTCAGTAGCCGTATTAATGTTGATCGTGTCATCATCCACCGCTGAAGAATCTGTTAAGCTAACAATCGCTTCAGTTTCTTGCAATTCCTCACCTTCAGTCGGAATGTATATGAGCAGTTCATCCGTTAATTTTAACGCTAGATTCACTAGTCGTGCATCCGCTTCCGGTAAATATCCGCCAGCAGCATTAATCGCATCGATAAGACGATCACCTTCTTCTAATGTGTAAACGCCTGGACGAAGGACTGCTCCTTTCACATCGACCACTAAGATGGATGGAACACTTTCAATCATAGTTTCTGGTTCTTCAATTTCTTTTTCATTTACTTCTGAAAATGGAATTTGCTCGCTGAAGTCGATTGGAGAATCGTCTGCTTGTCCACGGGGAATGAACAAATAAGCAAGAATGACAGCGAATGCTGCGAGTGGGAATATAAGTTTACGCCAATTATTGGATACAAAAGATTGAAACAGGTGATTCACCCCTTCTCTCATTGAGTATCCATATGGAGTATCTCAATTATAAACAAATCTAGATAAATATCAATACTTATTTACGGACTTGAAAAAATATTCTCTCACTTTCTTCTGCGGGTGCTTCATCTTCCCAATCAGCAAAAACTCTCTCAATTTTAAATCCAACTTCAAGTAACATATTCACATATTCTTGTACTGGAAACGTTCTTTGAAAATGCACTTCATCAAACCGTTCATACAAATCATTTTCAGCTTTTACAAAAAAGGCCAATTCAGAATAAACCGAGTGTAACTCTTCTCCTGGCTCTGTTTGCCATATGTATGAAATTCGTTCACTATCATAAGTAAAAGGACTTTCTAAAAATATTACGTCCGTTTTAAATGTTGAATGTACATCAAATAACAAAACGCCACCGATTGATAATGCCTGGTAAATATTACGAAATGTTTGAAGCACTTCCATTCGGTCCGTTACATAATTCAATGAATCAATCGGAATAACAGCGACATCAAATCCACTATGTCCTTCAAGTTTTTGCATCGGCTGAAGCATGAATGAGATCGATAAATTTAAAGATTTTGCCCTTTCAGTCGCAATTTGAAGCATGTCAGGAGAAAGGTCAACTCCTGTGACATTTCCCCCTGACTTTGCTAACTTTGCAGCTAATAATCCCGTCCCACATCCGATATCTAATATCTTCTTGCCCGCAATGCCATTTGCAGCAAGGGCAATTAACTCAACATACGTATCATATGGAATGTCTTCCATTAATTCATCGTAAACGAGCGCAAATCGGGAATAGCTTTCTTTCATTCCTCTTCTACCATTTGAAGTCTTGGTGCATCTCCCCATAACTTCTCCAAGTTGTAATGGCCACGCTCATCTTTATGGAATACGTGCACGACTACATCGCCTAAGTCAGCTAATACCCAGCGACCTGACTCCAATCCTTCCACACGCTTTACATGCACGCCAAACTCACTCGCTTGATCGATTACTTCACGTGCAATTGCTTGAACTTGCCTTTCTGAATTGGCATGACAAATTATAAATTGGTCCGCCATCACAGAGATGCCTTCCATATTTAACACTACAATATCTGATGCTTTTTTATCGTCAACAGCTTGATATGCTGTTGATAGTAAAGTTGAAGTCGTCATTTAAATTATTCCTTCCTTTAACATATATTCATTATAACAATCAAATGAGTCTGGAAAAATTGCCACTCTCTTAGATACTAAGTATTCAATTGAATGGCTAATACAAGCATACATCGCTTCATCAATAGATCCTTTTGATCTTTCTCTCAGTTCATTGACTCCTGGAAATTGTCTTCCAGGCTCTATCAAGTCAGCGATAAATACTATTTTTTCTAATCTCGACATATTCGCTCTACCTGTCGTATGAAAACGTACTGCATTTAAAATATCCTCGTCAATTATTCCAAATGTCTCCTGAGCGATGATTGCGCCAACTGGTCCGTGCCATAGTTCATGATGAAAATCCACTAACCGTTTATCTTCATCTGCTTCTTGTAAACGTTGCAGTAACTCCTCTTTCTTCATGCACTTGGCAATATCATGGAATAGAGCTGCTTGTTCGGCGGCTATTTCCGAGACACCATGTTGTTTCGCCATCTCTTTCGATAACTGAGCAACACGTAAAACATGCTCATACCGTGAAGACGTTAAACGTTTTGCCAGTTCACTTTTTATAGGCGCCAGTTCCATATAAGCCCTCCTCGCGAATAAATGATTCAACTGCGGGAGGAGTTAAAAATGTAACGGTCCCATTTTCATGAAATCTTTTACGGAGTAACGTCGAGGAAATATCTATCTCAGGAATCGCAATAATCTCTACTGGATAGTCCGTTTCACTTTTCCACCCTGGCCGACCGACGCCAACAATTGTTACGAGCTCAACGAGTTCATCAATTCGATGCCAAGTATGTAGCGAATCAATCATATCCCCACCGATGATTAAAAAGTATTCAACATCCGGATCTTGTGTCATCAGTGCAGACATTGTATCGAATGAATAAGAGACGCCTCCACGTTCTATCTCATAAGAAGAGGCGGTAAAACCTTCTATTCCTTGAATGGCTAAGTTCACCATTTCGAGACGCTGTTCTTTCGTCACTTGTTTATCGGCTGCTTTATGCGGTGGTAAAGCATTTGGCATAAATCGAACTTCGTCAAGTGCAAAGGCATGCTTCACTTCGTTAGCAATAATGAGATGTCCAATATGTGGTGGATTATAAGTCCCCCCAAGTATGCCCACTCTCTTCAAGGAAAGACCTCCTTATGGCAATTCTATTTGCTTATTGTCTACAGATTCTTTATATAAAATAAGCACATTCCCAATTACTTGAACGACATGAAGTCCTACACGTTCAGATAATTTCTCAGAGATTGTTTGTCTATCCTCACTACAATTTTGTAAAATATTAACTTTAATGAGTTCTTTCGCTTCTAAAGCTTCCTCTATTTGTACAATGACAGATTCTGTTAAACCTTGTTTTCCAATTTGAAATAAAGGTTGCAGATGATGTGCCTCGCTTCGTAAAAATCTTTTTTGTTTACCTGTTAACATAATTTCCTCCTAGTTTTTCTGTTATTTTCTCAATCATACTCGCAGTATTCGGTTGAATACCTGTCCATTTCTCAAATGCTAACGCACCTTGATGGACAAACATCCCTACCCCGTTCATTGTCTGCGCCCCGTTCTCACGTGCCGCCTTCAAAAACTCGGTTTCCAATGGATTATAAATGATATCTGCAACAACTGTTCCCGCTAAAACTTTAGATGGATTGAGCGGCATTCCTGTAGTTGCATAGTTCATCCCAACTGAAGTCGTTTGAATGATTAATCCAAAGTCTTCAAGTATATTTTCTGCCTTTGTAATTGTCAAAGCTTTTGCATTCGGTAAATCTTCTGCTAATTGCTGCGCTTTTTCAATCGTTCGATTTGCAATATAAATGGGACCATATCCCTTATCTTGTAAGCCATAACAAATTCCACGTGCGGCCCCGCCAGCCCCAATGACGAGTACTTTTTTCTCCAAACATTGCTGGCCGAACATTTCTTCTAAAGATTGGACAAATCCCGCACCGTCCGTATTCGATCCGCGAAGCGAACCATCCGGCAGCACTTCTACAGTATTGACTGCGTTCATCACTTCGGCCGACTCGTCTATGTCATCTAAAAAAGGAATGATCGCACTTTTATGTGGAACAGTGACATTCCAACCACTGCATCCAAGTAGCTTCAAGCTTTCAACGGCCTCGCCAAGATGTTCTGGATATATATGATGTGGACTATAAGATGCATTCATATTATTATCTTTAAACCATTCATCATGCATATTTGGCGACATGGATTGACTAATCGGATCGCCGATAACAGCATACCATTTTTTCATTTGATTCCCATTCCCCCTTCGTACAAGCAACTTAAATTAATGATGGTCGAAGGATTACATTCACCCCGCGAGGTGCATGAACAGCAACGACACTTGGTTCCTGAACAGTAATCCAACCCAACCCTGATATGACAATGTCTGTTTTTTTCTCTTTAATCGAAAATTCATGACGTACAAGTTCAGGCATTTTCTCTACCGATTCTCCTGATGGTGGCGACAGCATAGCCCCTTTATGGTTTTCATACAAAGCATCCGCATTCGCTAATTTTGTACGATGAATTTGGAGGCGATTTGAGACATACACTAAAAACGAAGAACGTTCACCGGAGATAAAGTCAAAACGTGCTAACCCTCCGACAAATAAAGATTGCTCAGCATTTAACTGAAAAACTTTCGGCTTCAGCTCAGATTTAGGTGTAATTAACTTCAGATCTTTTTCGTCTAAATAGTGGGCAATTTGATGGTCGTTAATGATACCCGGCGTATCATAAATTGCCTTTCCATCGTCCAACGGGATTTCTACAATATCTAATGTTGTACCGGGGAAATGAGACGTTGTAATCACTTCATTCGCACCGGTTGCACTTTTAATAATATGATTAATAAAAGTCGATTTACCAGTATTTGTACAACCTACGACGTAGACATCTTTGCCTTTTCGAAGCCTATCAATTTTTTGTAATGTTTCTTCCATGCCGTGCCCTTTATAGGCTGAAACAAGTAACACTTCTGCCGGTTTTAAGCCCAGCTTATTGGCTTCTTTTTTCATCCAATTAATTACTCTGTTTGGATTAATTGATTTTGGCAGTAAGTCAGATTTATTTCCGATTAATAAAATATCCTTATTACCTACGAAACGATGCAACCCTGAAATCCAACTACCGTTAAAATCAAAAATATCCACGATTTTAACGACAATCCCTTCTTTGTTTCCAATTCCATTCAATATATTTAAAAAGTCATCACCTGTTAATGATACAGGCTGTAACTCATTATAATTACGAAGACGGAAGCAACGTCGACAAACAAGGTCCTCATTTGTCAAAGATGCGGGTGGAGCATATCCTTCCAGCTTAGGATTCTCCGTTTGAATCGTAATGCCGCAACCAATACATTTTAATTCTTCCAATATTATTCCTCCCAATAAATAAGGCCGCGTCGTCTTAAACGCTCCATAATAAAACTTTCTAAGTTCCGATTAAAAGTTGTAACTTTCGCATCAGATGTCGCAACAGGAATGACTAAAATTGTGTGAAGTCCTTGACGATTTCCACCAAAAATATCTGTTAATAATTGATCTCCTATAACGACTGTTTCTTCCTTTTTTGTTCCCATTAATTTTACTGCGCGCCTAAAAGCTGTTCCTAAAGGTTTATTCGCTTTCGAAATAAATGGCATTTGAATCGGCTCAGAAAATGCTTTTACACGTAACTCATTATTATTAGAAACAATCGTCACCCGGATTCCCGCCTGTTGCATGCCTTCTAACCATTCAATCACTTCAGGTGTTGCATCTGGGCGGTCCCATGCGACGAGCGTATTATCCAAATCTGTTATGATTCCTTTAATGCCGCGCTCTTTTAACTGTTCAGCTTTGATGTGAAAGATGTCTTTCACAAACTCATCCGGCAAAAACTTCTTTAGCATTCCATTCACTCCGATTATCAACTTAGTACTCAAGTATTATAACATATAAGGCACTTTTCTTTATAATGTCTGTCCTTTTTTTGTTGGACAACTATTCGTGCTTGTCCGCTATAAAAAGTGAAAATATTTACTCATTACACATATGATGACCGCATATGCTGTCATACAACGACAAGGAGGTGGCCTGATGAGCGGATTTGTCATGTCGGTGATTCAACTTTGGCTCGAGATACCTGCAGTTATCGGTTATATACGAGGGCAGGCATTCAAGCGTCCACTCTCTAAAGAAGAAGAGGCAGACTGTCTTGCGCGACTCGCAGCCGGAGATGAAGACGCACGTGATGAACTAATCGAACGGAACATGCGACTTGTTGCACATATCGTAAAAAAATTCCATCCAAAACATGAGTTTCTAGACGATTATATTTCTATCGGAACAATCGGTCTTATGAAAGCAGTAAACACGTATACGGCCGACCGAAAAACGAAACTGGCAACATATGCGGCACGCTGTATAGAAAATGAAATATTAATGTATCTCCGTACTCAAAAAAAAGTACAAAAAGATGTGTCCTTGTTTGAACCGATCGGCGGTGAAAGCGATGGTCAATCACTGCAAATTGCAGACTTGCTCCAAACGGACGATGAATCCCCGATTGTCGCAGTCGAACAAAACGAAGAGAAAGAAAGATTGTATAAACATCTCGGTAAACTAGATGGAAGAGAACTTGAAATTATTCAAAGACGCTTTGGTCTATTAGATGACAAACCGATGACACAAAAAGCAATTGCAGAACAACTCAATATTTCGAGAAGTTATGTTTCAAGAATCGAAAAACGCGCCATTGTAAAATTATACCAGCTTTTCAAACATGAATATAATGATTAATCGTATATTGTCCAACCAACACATCGCCTGTTAAACCGGAAATATTACTAGTACAATACATCATTTTCCATTTATCGAACCCAAAGGAAAAGGCGTTTCCACTTGGGAGTCAACCCCAGCGGAAGCGCCTCTTCAATCATCTTACTCTTCATTTACCTCACGTAAAATAACAGCTGAAACAGCAATCGCAAAAATAAAAACGCCTGACATCATCGCAAACATAATTCCATCCATTGATAAACCCCTCCTACATCGCAAGATAATAAATATGATTACACTATCCTTATCTTAACATGAAACCATTAAAGTTTCGAGATGACACGTAAAACAATATCTGTAGAATGACGTGCTGCTACTGGAAGAAACTCATCAAAACTAATTGAAGATTCTTTTCCTGCAATATCTGACAACGCACGGATGACAACGAAAGGCGTGCCGAACTGATGACAAACTTGGGCAACTGCAGCAGCTTCCATTTCAGCTGCAATCATTGATGGAAAGATTTGTCTCACCTGTTCTACCCGGTTTGTATCGCTCATAAATGAGTCACTTGAAGCAACTAGGCCGACAGCAGATGTATGTTGACCAATTTCATCTACAGCTTCCTTCGCTGATTGGATGAGTGTTGATTCTGCCTTAAATGTTTCAGGTAAATTAGGAACTTGCCCATGCGCATAGCCGAATGCCGTAACATCTACATCATGATGGCATACCTCATCTGAGATGACAATCGATCCTATTTCTAGTGTTTCTAAAAATCCACCTGCTGAGCCTGTGTTGATCACAACATCCGGCTTGTAAGTTTCAAGCAATAAAGTAGTTGCAATGGCTGCATTCACTTTCCCAATGCCACTTTTCACAAGAACTACCTCATGCTTTCCAAGTACGCCTTCAACAAACTCACAATTTGCGATGATTTTTGTTTTGGGTGATTCAATTTCTTCACGTAAGAGGTTTACTTCTTCCTCCATTGCACCGATTACTCCAACCTTCAAAAGTATCCCTCCATTTTCATCCATATTAATAATTAAAGTCTAAAGTTGTGAGTACATCCATTTTCACAGGTTTCCAACCTTCATTGTCCACCCATTCTAAGAAAACTCGATATTTTTCAGTTTTGTCTTTAGTAGAAATAATTCCAATTGACTTTTGAGGACTTCCGCCATTTTTAAGCTTCCAAATGATCATATTTTCTGCAGAGATTCCCGTAGCATAAATAAGTGCCTGCTCTTTTTCTTTCCAGTCCACTGAATTTCGTTTGTATACAGAAACGTGCTCACCGGACTGTTCTGTTCCGATTGGCTCCCAAGCCGGGTTCACGATTGATTGGGAGACGATTGGATCATTTGGGTTAACTGTGATTTCTACATCTTCAACTTCGTCTATTTCTACATCTTCAACTTCATCTGATGCAGCATCTTCATCGATTGTTTCTACATTTTCTACTTCTTCGTCATTTAGCGAAGTTTCCTCTTCTTCCAAAACCTCGTCATCTGTATTTTGCTCTACGATTTCCTCATTGTTTATTATATCTTCTTTCTCAGATTGTTCTTTCGCGCCGCCAAGAAAAATAATAGATGCCGTTATGACAATTGCAACTACGACCACTGCAATTAGCACATTCAATATTTTATCTTTTCGTTTTTTCTTTCTATGCAATCTGGAGAAGTTATTTTCAGGATTGTTCATGCTTCATTCAGCTCCCAGTATAGTTTAGACGCTTACTGATGAGACGTTTTAAGTAGAAATTTGTTTCCTATTTAGATTCATCATAAGAGATTAATTACATTGATAAAAACCGCCCTCAAATGAAGGCGGTTTCATACGGTTATTTTATTTCTAAGATTGTAACCGACATTTCTCCACCAGGCGTATTAATTTTCACTTCATCGCCTTTTTTGCAGCCAATTAAACCTTTTGCAATTGGTGAATCATTGGATATTAATCCTTCAATTGGATTCGCTTCAGCTGAACCAACAATGGTATACGTTTCTTCATCACCGTCTGGTAATTCCTTAAACGTTACTGTATTTCCAAGTTGTACTTCGTCTGTATTAAATTCAGACTCGTCAATAATCAATGCGTTACGAATCATTCCTTCAATTGAAGAAATTCTTCCTTCGATAAATGCTTGCTCTTCTTTCGCAGAGTCATACTCTGAGTTTTCCGAGAGGTCACCAAAGTCTCTTGCAATTTTAATACGTTCTACAACTTCTTTACGTTTAACCGTTATTAAGTGTTCTAACTCTTCTTCTAGCTTTGCTTTTCCCGCAGCAGTCATCGGAAACTTCTTTTCCGTAATCATTCCCATCACTCCTCAAATTACTATTCATAAAAATACTATGCCGCTTTGTATTTTAGTATGCGACATAGCAAGTAACGCCTATGATTTTATGTCATCATCATAGTATAATTCTGTTCCTTTATCAAGAATTGTTTTTATTTTTGTCACCATCAGGTCAATTGCTACTTTATTTTTCCCGCCTTCTGGGACAATAATATCCGCATATTTCTTCGTTGGTTCGATAAATTGGTTGTGCATTGGTCGAACAACGGACAGGTATTGTTCTACAACGGAATCGATAGAACGACCTCTTTCATGAATGTCGCGTAGTATCCTTCTAATAATCCGCAAATCTGCATCTGTATCGACGAACAATTTGATATCCATTAAGTTTCGAAGTGCAACGTCTTCTAATACAAGAATTCCTTCAACGATTATCACATCTTTCGGTTCTATCATAACCGTTTCATTAGAACGTGTATGTTGTGTATAATCATATGTCGGCTTTTCGATCGGTTGTCGGTTAAGCAACATTTGAATATGCTCTACTAATAAGTCCGTATCGAATGCAAGCGGATGGTCATAATTCGTTTCTAACCGTTCCTCAAAGCGAAGATGCGACTGGTCTTTATAATAAAAATCTTGGCCAATCACAGCAACCGAGTTATCTTTAAACACATCGTAAATTGCATTCGTAACGCTCGTTTTTCCCGATCCCGAACCTCCAGCAATTCCAATGACGAGTGGTTTATCTACTTTCATTTCTGGCATCCTTTCAGTTGCAAAGGTGTTTCACTTTCAATGAAACGCCATTTTACTATGCTTCTTTTTTAATTGCAATTAATATTCCGTCACCTACTGGAAGTAAGAATGTATCAAAACTAGGATGCGCCATTACCCATGAAGTAAATTCCTTCAAGTTACGGATCATTGTACGCTTTCGTCTCGGCACGTCTTTATCTTCCTGCAAAACCATACCATGCATGAACATATTATCGCAATAAATAACTCCACCTGGTATCACTAAGGGTGAATATTTTTCAAAGAAACGCTTGTACTGCCCTTTGGCCGCATCAATAAACAGAGCGTCATAGGGCTTCTTTAAATGTGTATCGATCGATAATTCTAATGCGTCAGCTTCAATAATCTCGATACGCTGACTCATCTCGGAAGCTTCAATATACTCAACAGCTTTATGAAAGCGTTCCGAATCACGCTCAATCGTTGTGATTGATGCATTCGGGAATGCATGGGCCATTCTTATTGCAGAATAGCCGATAGCACTTCCAATTTCAAGAATACATCTAGGTTTTTGTAACGAAAGCAACCCGATAAAAGTTTCAATTGCTTGACTCCCCATAATTGGGACATGGTTTTTCTTTGCATAGCTTTCCATTTCTAACAATAGTGAATTCTTTTCTTTTCCAAGGTCAGCTAAGTAATTTTCATAATTATAAATCGTAGCCAACTCCTCAATCATTCAGCCTTTTTATCAATATATTTCGCACGATTACTTAAATGTTCTTTATAGCTATCTGCGAAATAGTTTACACCTTTACTATCTGCTAAAAAGTATAAATATTTTGTTTGAGCTGGATCAACGACAGCTTCTATAGACGATTTTCCCGCGCCTGCAATCGGTCCTGGAGGAATGCCGGCGTATTTATACGTATTATATGGATCATCGATTTCAAGGTCCTTGTAATACGTTCTACTTAAATGTTCGCCATGCGCATAGGCAACAGTTGGGTCTGTTTGTAACGGCATATCGATTGCTAGACGGTTATAGAACACACTCGCAATCGTCTCACGATCTGACTGTGCTGTAGCCTCTTTCTCTAACAATGAAGCGAAGGTTAATAACCAATGAACGGTTTTATCGTTTTTCTCTAGATAATCTAAATACGGTAGAATATTCGCTTCCGTCGCTTCCAACATACTCTCTACAATGGTTTCAACAGACGGCTGCTCTTCATAAAATGGATAAGTCGCAGGGAATAAATATCCTTCTAACGGAAATTTAATCTGCTCACCAAAAATCTCTTCCTTAAGTAAATGCGGATATTTCCCCATTAATAATTCGATATTCTCTTTATCATTCACATAAGCTAAAAAATCTTCCGCACTTACATCTGTACGCTTTTCTACAATATTAGCGATTTCTTTCAGCGTCAGACCTTCTGGTACCGTTAATGTAAATACCGGTTCGTGGTATACTTTTCCTGTTTTTAAGCTTTTTATTAATTCATCTGGGGTCATTGATTTTGATAAATCGTAGGTACCCGCTTGAAATTTAGATTCGTTATTAAATTTTGCATAGTATTTGAATAAACTTGCGCTTTTAATAACGCCTTTTTCCTCGAGGATTTTTGAAATATTATTTAAACCTGAACCAATTGGGATTTCAACTTCAATGATTTCCTCAGAATTTGGATCGTATGCTTTTAACCCTTTTGAAATATAATTATAAGTAATTAACCCACCTATTAATCCAATGCCAAGTATACTTATCGCAATCCAGAAGACGATTTTCCTAACGATTTTCACTTCTTTTTTCTTTTCACGCATCCGGTCGAACATGATTTCTTTTTTCGAACCTTTTTCCATGCGTCATCCACCTCTTTCATTCGGAAACGATCCGACCAAACAGTTTAAATACGAAAATTTATGTATTGAAGTTGACGACATATCTATTTTTATATCTTAAAGATTTAATTACACATAACGAAAAAGACGGAACGGTATTGCACCGTCCCGCTAACGTGCATATAAAGATTAGTCCTCTTCCTCTTCTTCACCTAAAAATGCATTTAATGTTTCTTCAACCATTTCCCACTCTTTATCATCTTCAATCGGCATAAGTTCTCCGTCTTCTTCACCGTCTTCATTAGGGATGAATGAAGAGGCATGAATTTCAATTTCCTCTGTCTCGTCATTATCTTTCCCTAAAACATGGTAAAGTACATAAGATTTTCCGTAATCCTTTGATTCAAATGTAAGAATTACCTCACATACATGCTCGTTTCCTTGTTCGTCTACAATTGTCATTGTTTCTTGTCCGTGTTCCATTTTCTGCTCACCTCATCTATTTTTTTTGTCTAAAAAACCTTGTAATATCATAATGGCTGCCATTTTATCAATTACTTGCTTGCGTTTTTTTCGACTTACATCCGCCTCAATTAGTGTACGCTCCGCAGCCATTGTCGTCAATCTTTCATCCCATAAAGTAACAGGAAGATTGAAATTTTCTTTCAAGAGGTTTGCATAATGTTCAGATGCTTCCCCTCTTGGACCAACCGTATTATTCATATTTTTCGGGTAGCCAATGACGAACTCACTTACCTCATATGTTGAGATAAGTTCACGAATTCGTTCTAAACCAAACTCTCCTTCAGTCTCGTCAATCGGAATTGTTTCAATACCTTGGGCTGTCCACCCTAAGGCATCGCTAATTGCAATGCCAATTGTTTTTGAGCCGACGTCTAGCCCCATAATCCTCACTTTAATTGTCCCCCGTTTTCACGAATATAAAACTTCACAAGCTCTTCGATAATTTCATCGCGCTCTAGTTTTCGAATCATATTACGAGCATCTTCGTGACGTGGGATATAGGCAGGGTCACCTGATAGAAGATACCCTACGATTTGATTAATCGGATTGTACCCTTTTTCGTCTAATGCTTTATGGACGTGAAGCATGACTTGCTTTACTTCTTCTTCCATCGATTCTTCAGGAAAGTTGAACTTCATCGTTTTGTCGTATGAATCCATTTATGCAACCCCGCTTTCAGATTTTCCTTTTCGTTTCAAAATGTATACGATGCAAACAGCATACTATACTGTTTTCACATAATCATACACCGATTGAAGCGCATCATCAAGCTTGGAAGCATCTTTTGCACCCGCCATTGCCATATCCGGCCTGCCGCCACCCTTACCATCGCATTGGGAAGCTACATGGTTTACAAGCTTTCCAGCATGATAATCGCTTGATTTGAGGTCATCCGTTACGCCTGCAACAAGCATGACTTTTTCATTTACAACAGTACCTAGGACAATGACGCCTTTAGAAACTTTTTGTTTTAATTCGTCCATCATTTGTCTGAGTGCCTGATTATCTTTCACATCGACACGTGCTGATACAACCGTAACACCACCAATTGTTTCAGATCCATCTAATACACCAGATAACTGACTATTAGCGAGTTGCGCTGAAAGTGAATGATTCACACGTTCAAGCTCTTTTATACTTAAAAGGACAGATTCCACTTTCGCAACCATTTCTTTCGGTTTCGCTTTCATCAGCATTGCCGCAGATTTAAGAATCTCTTCTTCTTCTTTTAATGCTTCATATGCTTCTTTACCTGTTAATGCTTCAATACGCCTTGTTCCAGCACCTATTCCACTTTCGGAAACAAGTTTAAAGAGACCAATTTTAGCAGTTGATTCAACATGACATCCTCCGCACAGTTCAATTGAATAATCGTCAATTGCTACGACACGAACGATATCACCATATTTCTCGCCAAATAAAGCCATCGCACCTTGACGTTTTGCTTCCTCAATTGGCTTTTTTGAAATCGCGACTTCGATATCATCCCAAATTTTATCATTGACTAGCTTTTCAATTTGCTCAAGTTCTTCATCTGTCACTTGACCAAAATGAGAGAAGTCAAAACGTAGACGATCTGGACCAACATATGATCCCGCTTGTGCGACATGGTCACCCAACACTTCTTTTAACGCTTTATGAAGAAGATGCGTTGCCGTATGATTTTTTATCGTTTTCGTTCTTTTATCTGCATCTACTGTTGCAATAACTGTAGTTCCTGAAGCGATAGATCCAGTACGAACAGTTGCGGTATGTAAATGCTGACCGTTCGGTGCTTTTTGAACGTTTTGAACGTCTGCAATAAATGAATCTGTTGCAATCGTTCCTTTATCTGCAATTTGTCCACCACTTTCCGCGTAAAACGGTGTTACGTTCAAGATAAATTGAATTTCATCCCCCTCAGCAGCTTGTTCAATAATTGTTCCATCTTGTAATAAATTGGATACTATCGCTTCTGTAGTTAAATTATCGTAACCGATAAATTCACTTGGATCATGAATGTCTCCTAAAACGCCCGATTGCACTTTCATTGAATCTACATCTTGACGTGCAGCACGTGCGCGCTCACGTTGTTTTTCCATTTCATTTTTAAAACCAACTTCATCGACTTGAACGCCTGCTTCTTCCGCTAACTCTTCAGTCAACTCAAATGGAAAACCGTATGTGTCATACAATTGAAACGCTGAAGCACCACTTACAGTTGGCAACTCATCTTGCTTTGCTTTTTCAATGACTGTTGACAAGATAGACATTCCGTCATTTAACGTCTCATGGAAGCGCTCTTCTTCGTTTTGAATTACTTTCATGATAAATTCTTTTTTCTCATCTACTTCAGGGTAAAAGTCTTTCATAATTGAACCAGTGACTGGTACAAGTTCAAACATAAATGGTCGGTTGATGCCAAGTTGCATTGCAAAACGAACCGCTCTTCTTAATAACCTTCTTAATACATAGCCGCGCCCTTCATTGGACGGTAATGCGCCGTCACCAATTGCAAAAGCAACTGTACGAATATGGTCAGCAATGACTTTAAATGCAACATCCTGTTTTTCATCTACGCCATATTTTTTACCGGAAATTTTTTCGACTTCTTGAATAATCGGGATAAATAAATCCGTATCGTAGTTCGTTGGAACATCTTGAAGAACGGATGCCATACGCTCTAATCCAAGCCCAGTATCAATGTTTTTGTTTGGAAGTGGGGTGTACGTATGGTCTGGGTTATGGTTAAACTCCGAGAATACAAGGTTCCAAATCTCTAAATAACGTTCGTTTTCTCCGCCTGGATATAGTTCAGGGTCAGAAAAATCATCGCCATATTTCGGCCCACGGTCGTAGAAAATTTCAGTGTTTGGACCACTTGGACCTTCACCAATATCCCAGAAGTTTCCTTCCAATCGGATAATGCGTTCTTCAGATAAACCAATATGCTCACGCCAAATGTTATACGCCTCATCATCTTCAGGATGTACGGTCACATATAGTAACGATGGATCAAAACCAATCCAATCTTTAGATGTTAGAAACTCCCAAGCACGTATAATCGCTTCTTCTTTAAAATAGTCTCCAATCGAAAAGTTCCCAAGCATTTCAAAGAAAGTATGATGACGTGCAGTTTTTCCTACGTTTTCGATATCGTTTGTTCGAATCGATTTTTGCGCATTCACAATTCTTGGATTGTCAGGAACGATTCGCCCATCAAAGTATTTCTTTAATGTTGCTACCCCACTGTTAATCCATAACAATGAAGCATCATCAATAGGAACAAGCGGTGCAGATGGCTCGATACTATGACCATGCTCTTTAAAGTAATCTAAAAACATAGAACGTATTTCTGACGCTGTTAATTTTTTCATAATAATCCTCCTCGAGTAAATAATAAAAGACTGCATAAGGAATGTGTTAAATAATGTTTTTTGTTTTTAAAAACAAAAAAACTCCGCCCCTAGAAAGGGACGAAGATATTATCTCGCGGTACCACCCTAATTACTAAATTTGTCGAATGAACAATTAGTATCTTTGGTTGCCTTAACGCGGCAGACGGCAGGGTTTAGCTGCACTCAAGAGTAGCGTTCAATATTTTCGGGCTCGGTCACCTTTTCAGCCTAAGAGGTTCCTTTCTGTACGAGTAAAAATACTTACTGTCTCTGTCATCGTATTCCTTATATTGCTTTTAGTATAGAAAACTTCCGCTCGACTGTCAATCGACATCCTGTACGTATGCATATGGCGTAATACCAGCCATTCCGATCATCGGGTCAATCGCAAGGATATTGTCGGTCGTTAGTTCATAATTTTTTTCTACTTCTTCCTGCTCAACTTCAAGCGTTTCTTCACTATCTTCATCTGTAGCAGTATGAGGTTCACCATATGCGTTTAAACGCTCTTGTAAGGTCGTTTGGCGGGCGAGTTCATCTGCCCTTAAAATACCTGCTTTAAACTCTTCTGGTTCACCGCAAAGAATTAAAAACTTTTGAGCACGTGTAATTCCTGTATAAAGAAGATTACGTTTTAACATTTTCCGGTGAGCACGCACGATTGGCATAATGACAATCGGAAATTCGCTTCCTTGTGACTTATGAATGGAGCAACAATAAGAAAGTGTAATTTGATTTAAGTCTTTTCTTTCATAGGTCACTTCGATGCCATCATAAGAGACGACAAGTAGTTCTTTTTTATCGACCGTTTCATTTGCTTTAATAATGCTAATAACTTCCCCCATATCGCCGTTAAACACGTTGCTTTCCGGTTGATTGACAAGTTGAAGCACTTTGTCGCCTATCCGGTAAACAACGTCTCCAAATGTTACTTCCTTTCGTTTAGAGCTCGGGGGATTCACCATTTTTTGAATCATTTTATTTAAGCCGTCAATGCCTGCAGGACCTTTATACATCGGCGCCAACACTTGGATATCTTTTATGCTATGCCCTTTCGAAATTGCATTATCGATAATTTGATGTACGGCATCCAAAATCCGGTCCGCACTTGCTGCTATAAAAGAACGGTCAGATGTTTTACCAACGATGTTAGTAGACCACTCTGAACGTTTTATCATATGGGCCATTTCAATAATTGTGGAGCCTGCACTTTGACGATAAATTTCTGTTAGTTCGACTACTGGAATCACGTTAGATTCCAACATATCCTTTAGCACTTGACCTGGTCCGACGGAAGGCAATTGATCTTGGTCACCGACAAATAAAATTTGTACGTCTTTTGGGAGTGCTTTTAAAAGCTGGTGGCCTAGCCATGTATCGACCATAGACATTTCATCGATAATGACGAGTTTCCCTTCGATTTCTCGGTCGGTTTCTTCTTCTTTTTGCTGGCCTGTGAAACCGAGTAGACGATGGATTGTCATCGCAGGTAGTTCCGTCGATTCGGACATCCGTTTCGCTGCTCTTCCAGTCGGAGCGGCTAAAATAATCGGGAAGGCTTCTTTCTTTTTTGCATATTCTGCTGGATCTAAAGACAAACCATGAAGTTCCGCAAAAACTTCCACAAACCCTCGAATTACCGTTGTCTTCCCTGTACCTGGACCACCTGTTAAAATCATCGCGGGTGAATGGAGCGCTTTTTCAATAGCAGCTACTTGTGTTTCCGCATAATTGACGCCAAGACGCTCTTCCACTTCACCGATTGCTGAACGGATTTCTGAAACTGGAAATTGATCTTCAGACCCATTACTCATAATTTCTTGTATTTTTGACGCAAAGCCTATTTCCGAAAAATATAATGACGGGGTGTATAGCCTTTGTTTTTCGGCAGATAACTTTCCCTCTTCTACGAGTTCAATGATCGCTTGTGAAATACTACTATAGGGAATTTCCATAGATTGACTCATTTCAAGCATGCGCTTTACTTCAGGTAAAGCGACTTCCCCTTCTACATACACATGTCCTTCCGATTGCACAACTTCATTAATCGTATATAAAATGGCAGCTTTAATTCTAGAAGGGTGATTGCCTGTTATCCCTAAGTGTCGACCGAGTTCATCGGCCCGTTGAAAACCGACGCCCTCAATTTCCTCTGTCAACCGGTATGGATTTTCAGTTAATAGTTCAATTGTTTCTTCACGGTACGCTTGATAGATTCGCATGGCTACTTTCGGTCCGAAGCCCCATTCATTCAACTGAATAATCGTTCGTTCTAATCCCATGTTTTGTTGCAAAACAGAGACAAGGGTAGCCTTCCGTTCTTCTGTTAAACGGGGAACTTTATCCAAAACAGTTGCATCATTTAATATTTTATTAATGGCATCTGTCCCAAGTGTTTCAACGATGGTGGAAGCAGTTTTCGCCCCAATTCCTGGAAACAAGTCACCCGATAAATACTGAACAAGTCCCGTTTCTGTTCCAGGCATTTCTTTCGTAAAAGTATGGACATCAAACTGGGCACCGTACGTTGGATGATTCACAAGTCTACCAATAAATTTATAATCTTCTTCAGGAGCTAGTTGCGGAAAGTTTCCTTTTACAACAATTTCTTTTTCATCATAATCACAGTTCGTTTTTGTAATACTACATTTACAAATCGTAAAGAGATTATCAGCATTATGAAATATTGTAACGAACGGTCTCCCAATTATATACAGTTCTTCGGTTTGACTTTCCACATCTTACCCCTCCTTAACTTTCGTCAAGTTGAATCATATCGTAAATATAACGTGCTTGTTCATACTCTGGGTTGAGCGTAAATGCTTGCTTTAAATGTTTAAGTGCATCTTCTTTTCGATCCGTCGATACAGCGTATAAAAAGCCTAAATTATAATGGGCATCTGCGTTTTCCTCATCATGCTCCACGACATAACGGAATTCTTCGCCTGCTTGGTCAAACAATTCTAAGTTCGCAAGTAAAATCCCATAAGATAACCGTACTTCCATATCGGTAGGGGCAAGTTCAGCAGCTCTTTGTAAATAAGGCAGTGCTAACTTCACTTTTCCTGCACGTTCTAAACTTTTCCCAAGCATAAAATAAGCATCCGCTTCTTCTATACCTTTACGAATCGCTTGTTCATATAGCTTAGAAGCTTCCTCATAACGTTCTTCGTTATAATATAAATTCGCAAGACCGTAAATGGCCGTACCCGCCTCTTCATCTAATGTGATGGCTTTTTGGAAAAAAGGCTCCGCTTTTTCCGTATCACCGATCGAAGCAAATACGTTGCCAACATTTATATAGCCGACTGCTTCTTCTGGCTTTTCTTCAATTGCTTTTAAAAAAGATTCAATTGCTTTTTCATATTGTTCATTTTGTAAGGCGATAATGCCTTTTTCGTTATGATCCATATTGTTTACCCCTTACCCTACATAGTCCAATTTGATGCCATTTTTAATGACCGTATCAATCGTTCCGCCACCTAGACATTCTTCGCCGTCATATAAAACAACCGCTTGTCCTGGTGTAATCGCACGAACTGGTTCTTCAAATATGACATTCGCTGTATGTTCTCCAGTTATTTCAACTGTTACTTTCGTATCCGGTTGGCGATATCTAAACTTCGCTGTACATGTAAAACGTGTTGGTAATTTTCTCGGTGTTGCGAGATTCACATCAACCGCTGTTAAACTATCTGAGTATAATGCATCATGATGAAAACCTTGCCCAACAAGCAGTACATTGTTTTTCAAATCTTTCCCTAACACAAACCAAGGATCACCTGCTCCACCAATGCCAAGCCCATGACGTTGACCAATTGTATAATACATAAGTCCATCATGTTGACCGACTGTTTCACCCGTCATCGTTTCCATTGCTCCTGGTTGCGCTGGTAAATATTGACCTAAGAATTCCTTAAAATTTCTTTCGCCGATAAAGCAAATGCCCGTTGAATCTTTTTTCTTTGCTGTAGTAAGGCCAGCTTCAATCGCTATTTTCCGAACTTCACTTTTATCTAAATGCCCGAGTGGGAACATCACTTTCTCAAGCATTTCTTGCGTTAATTGATTTAAGAAATAAGTTTGGTCTTTGCTTTCATCTTTACCGCGCAACATCGCTACGCCATCTTCTGTGTCGACAACTTGTGCATAGTGTCCAGTTGCTAAATAATCGGCACCAAGACTCATCGCATGGTCTAAAAATGCGTTGAATTTAATTTCTTTATTACACATGACGTCTGGGTTTGGTGTACGTCCCGCTTTATATTCATCTAAGAAGTACGTAAACACTTTATCCCAATATTGTTGTTCGAAATTAACGGCATAATATGGAATGCCAATTTCATTACAAACAGCAATGACGTCTTCATAATCTTCTGTTGCTGTACAAACACCGAACTCGTCCGTGTCATCCCAATTCTTCATAAAAATTCCGATAACGTCATAGCCTTGCTCTTTTAATAAAAGCGCAGCGACAGACGAATCGACGCCACCAGACATGCCAATGACGACACGCGTTTCAGATGGTGCTTTTTTTATTGTCATAACTTATTCAATCCTTTACCTATCATTTTACTAGCCTTGCTACAATTTCTGCTGTTTTATAGGCTACCTTTTCTATTTGCTCTATCGTTAAGCCGTATCCATAGCTAAATCGGACAGAGTTTCGAAGTTCGGTCGCACCTTTACCATACATAGCCGTTAGAACGTGTGACGGGTCAAGTGAACCTGCTGTACAAGCTGAACCACTCGACACACAAACCCCTGCCATATCTAAGTTAACGAGAAGTGATTCAATATCTGTGCCTGGAAAACTTATATTTGTAATATGCGGCAAACGATCCGATTCCACGGCATTTACAGTAAACTGAATCGCTTGTTCCGCTAAGATTGTTGTTAGTTTCTTTTCAAACGCATGATACTTTAAACTATTTTCCTCAGATGTTTGTTCTGCAATTTTTACCGCTTCTGAAAAAGCAACAATTGCTGGCACATTTTCTGTACCTGCACGACGTTTTCTTTCTTGTTCTCCACCGTAAACGAGAGGTGCTGAAGGTGTGCCGGTTCGTTCATACAAAAAGCCGACACCTTTTGGACCATTTAATTTATGGGAAGAGACAGATAGTAAGTCAACCCCAAGTGTATCAACGTTAATTGGTACTATTCCATAAGCTTGTACTGCGTCCGTATGAAATAATGCTTGATGGCTTGTTAGCAGTTTTCCAATTTCATCAATCGGTTGAATTGTACCAACCTCATTATTTCCAAGCATAATCGTGACAAGGATCGTTTCATCCCTTAATGCTTCTGCAACTTGTTCTACATGAACTTGACCATTTATATCTGCCTCTAAAATTGTCACGTCAAAACCGTCTATTTGGAGTTGTTTACACGTATTTAACACCGCGTGATGCTCAATATTTGTCGTAATAATATGGTTCCCCTTAGATTTCATGGCATTCACGGCACCAAATATCGCCATATTATCAGCTTCTGTCCCACCTGAAGTAAAAATAATTTCAGTTGGTTTTGCATGAATAGATTGTGCCATTACTTTTCTTGCATCAGCTAACCATTTTCTCGCTTCCCTACCGTATTGGTGGATGCTAGAAGGATTCCCATACACGGAATTCAGTAGCTCTGCATATTTCTCTGTGACGAGCGGATGAACAGGTGTCGTTGCTGCATGGTCTAGATAAATTGCTTTCATAAAAAAACTCCTTTTAAATATAGAACATATAACTATCCATAGTAGATTCTTTATTTGATTTTACAAGATCCGCTATTGTTGTTGTATCAAGTACTTCCCTTACAGCATCCGCAATGCTTTTCCAAAGTTTATATTGTGGAATATCTGTATCATCCAACCCTTCAATTGGCTGGATGGGTCCTTCTAATACGCGAATAACATCCCCGGAAGTAATTTCTTCGGGCGGTTTGGCGAGCATATAGCCTCCATAAGCTCCGCGCACACTTTTCACAATGCCGTGATTGCGTAATGGTGGAATTAACTGCTCTAAATAAGCTTCAGATAATGATTGTTCCTCTGCAATTTGACGCAATGGAACTGGCCCTTCTCCGTATTTAGCGCCTAACACGACAACTACTGTGAGGCCATATCGTCCTTTTGTGGAAATTTTCATGGTTCGGTACCCCGTCCTTTACATATTGCTTCAAAATAGTATAGCATAACTCACGATTTGCTTGTACGAAATGATATCGAAGTAAATGATGTGTATAATGGAGAAACAATTGTACGAGGAGTGATACTTTGCACAATGAACCATTAGCCTATCGCATGCGTCCAAAAAATATAGATGAAATTGCCGGTCAAGAAGAAATTATCGGCAAAAATACAGCACTTTATCACCTGATTAAAAAAGGACATGTTCCTTCTATGTTACTTTACGGAGAACCAGGTATTGGAAAAACTTCCCTGGCACATGCAATTGCAGGAACAAGCGATTTACCGTTTATATCATTGAATGCAACGGTATCGGGAAAAAAAGAAGTTGAAGATGTCGTTGCTGAAGCCCGTGTTACAGGAAAAGTTTTACTGTTTCTTGATGAGATCCATCGATTTAATAAGTTACAGCAAGATACTTTATTACCACATGTTGAAAAAGGATCAATTGTTCTGATCGGAGCTACGACGGAAAATCCGTTTCATGATGTAAACCCTGCGATTCGTTCTAGATGCGGGGAAATCAAGCAACTAAAAAGATTAGAAGCATCTGATTTACTCGGCGTATTACATAGAGCATTAACAGATCAGGAACGTGGCCTTGGAAAACAGTCCATTCGCATTACAGAAGCACAACTATTGAAAATAGCAGAAGGCGTAAATGGCGATGCGAGAAAAGCATTAAATGTTTTAGAATCTGTCGTCATCGCAAGTGATGAAGAAAATGGTGAAACGATTGTAGAAGATTGGCTAGTAGATAACCTAATTGGTAGAATTGGTTTATTTAGCGATAAAAAAGGTTCCCATTTTTACAATTTATTGTCCGCACTTCAAAAATCGATTCGTGGAAGTGATGTAAATGCAGCGATTTATTATTTAGCGCATTTATTAGAAACTGGAGACCTAGTTGCCGTGAATCGAAGGTTACTCGTGATCGCCTATGAAGATATCGGACTTGCTGCTCCACATATCGGTGCCCACGTACTTGCCGCCACTGAAGCAGCCGTCCGTTTAGGAATGCCAGAAGCGCGCATTCCACTTGCAAATGCAGTGATTGAAATGTGTCTCGCTTCAAAATCCAATTCAGCCTATAAAGCATTCGATGCGGCAGTTCGAGCAATTAACAGCGGAAATACTGGCGACATTCCCCCTCATTTAAGAGATACACATTACGCGGGTGCGGCGGAACTCGGACATGTCGGTTATCAGTATCCACACAATACGCCAATCGGGTCATTTGGCGGATGGATTGATCAACAATATTTACCTGACAAAGTTGAAGGAACTGAGTTTTATAGACCTGTACAAGCAGGAGACGAAGTCAAATTAGCTGCGATTTACGAGCGAATGAAAGAGATGAAGAAAAACAAACGGTAAAGGTAAGCTTTTACAGCTTACCTTTACCGTTTAGGTTTACATAATAAAACTACAATCTACTACAACTAACTTCTCTATTCATTTTAATAAGCACCTGTATGAGTAAAATGTTTATGGGGGATAAATAAAAACCATAACATAACACTAAATAAACTATGTTGATTTCCGTTCCGAGCGGACGCTTTCGGTGGGGCGTGCGGTGAGCCAATCGCAAAACGTAGGTTGCGATTTGCCGTATTTCTGCGGGTTTTTGCAGAAATTAAGGCATCCTGTTGGATATTCATGCTCATAACGCTTCGCTTTTATCCGCAAAAGCCGTTCTTCGTGACGGCTTTCGCTAATCCCACCCGAGTCGCCGCTCTGCACTCCAATCAACAGAGACTCCTTATATATAAGTTTCTATACATGCAAATAACTTCATATTATAGCCATATGTATCAATTAAAAAACTTTTAACCCTACCAAAAGGGGGGGGTTTCTTGATGGACATAGTGACGTTTTTCAATCTCTTTCAATGTTGGTGATTTCCTGTTATTTTTAATCATGTGGGTTCTCTCCTGTAGTGTTTGTCTATAAACTCCACTACTCAAGAAGAGGGCCCTTTTTTCATGCCTCAAAAACCAAATTATTCCATGTGGATACCAATTAATCGGAGTGGAAATCGGCGACTCCAGCGGGAACAGCGCGAGCTGAAAGCCCCGCAGGAGCGCAGCGACGAGGAGATTGAAGCCGTGCCCGCGGAAAGCGTCCGATTGGAACGGAGATTAATTGTTAAAAATGGAATACCTAACTATTCAAGAAGAGAATGCCTCTGCTTAAAATAGTACCCACAAAAACTTGACTCAATCATAAGCACCTCATATTTAGCATGGTCTCTTACGATATGCTAAACTGTTTTAATAAGGCTACAAAGGAGGTTAAGATATGACATCCTCAGATAAAATATTAGGAGATCAGCGGCGTGATTTACTTGTTAAAACACTTAAACAGGCAACTGCCCCCATTTCAGGTCGAAAACTTGGCGAAATGACCAATGTCAGTCGGCAAGTCATTGTCGGCGATGTTACTTTATTAAAAGCGATGGGTGAACCCATCATGGCGACAAATCGTGGATATATCTATATGCATCCACAAGTGGAGCCGAAAAAAATAGAAAAGGTAATCGTTTGTTCTCATACAGCAGAGCAAACGGAAGAAGAATTAAATATTCTAGTAGACAATGGTGTCACAGTAAAAGATGTAAAAATCGAACATCCCATCTATGGAGATTTAACCGCATCTGTCATGGTGTCTAATCGTAGTGAAGTTCAAAACTTTATCCAAAACATTCAACAAACAAACGCCTCCCTTTTATTAGAATTAACCGAAGGGATTCATTTACATACGATTATTGCAGACAATGAACAAGAAATTGAAAATGCTGAAACAGCTTTAAGAAAAGCAGGCTTTCTCGTCGAATGACGAATGCCTGCTTTTTGGTTGAGGATACACTCCATGCTAAATTACCCCATCAAACTTTGACGATATTTTACATAAATCAGTTGATCTGTCCATTTTCCTCCTTCATAGTAATGTTTCTTTCGAATGCACTCAAAATCAAATCCAGCACTTTCTGCTAATTTTTTAGACGGTTCATTGTCGACGTGAATTTGTAATTCGATTCGGTGAAACCGTAAATCTTCGAAAAACATGTTCGTTGCTGCTTCTACACTTTCTTTTCCATAACCTTGCCTATGGAATTGGTTGTGTATGTTGTACCCCATCATCCCCCACTCATAGTCCAATCTTAAAATGGTAACCAATTCAATTTCTCCTATGTATGCGCCGTCTTCTTTGCGAAAAATCCCGAATAAATAAGTCTCATCTTGTTCCGCGGCTTTTTGAAAGTCTTCTACCCATTCAGCGAACCATTTCTTCGTAAATAAATGAGCATCTCCGTCATTGCCTTCATCATATTTATACGTTGAAGGCAAACGTTCACTGTACCCTCTTGTCCATTCTTTATAATCTGTTACTTCATAAGGACGAATGATTAGCCTTTCTGTTTCAATCATTAGATTTCTCAATCAATTTCTCCCCACTTTTCTATGAATATGCTACTCTGAAGTAGAGTCTACCAAATATCACGGTGAATGGGGGATTTCTAATGAAAATAAAATCAATTGAACAACTGAAACAAGGTTTTATCAAAAAAGAGTTTTCACCAGTTGAAATTACGAAAATTTTTCTAGAGCGCATTGAAGCAACAAAAGAGTTAAATGCTTTTATCACTGTGACCGCAGAACAAGCACTCAAACAAGCGAAAATTGCTGAACAGAAGTATTTAGCGGGCGAAGCATACGGGGTGCTTGAAGGCATTCCAATTACGTATAAAGATAATATTTATACGAAAAACATTCGAACGACTAGCGGTTCGCAAGTCGAGGAAGCGTTTATTCCGACTGAAAATGCACCTATTGTCACCCGTTTGCAAAAAGAAGGGGCTATCAATTTAGGTAAAGTGAATTTACATGAATATGCTTTTGGCATCACTTCTGAAAACCCTTTTTATGGCACTGTCCGAAATCCTTGGAACCAGGAATATACGGCGGGTGGATCAAGCGGTGGTTCTGCAGCTGCGGTAGCTGCTTCGCTTTGTATGGCATCTATTGGAACTGATACGGCAGGTTCTATTCGAATTCCGGCTGCATCTACGGGAACAGTCGGGCTTAAACCTACATTCGGCTTACTTGATAACGATCATGTGAGACAGATTTCTTGGACGCTTGACCATATCGGACCGATTACAAATCATATGACTGACTTAGGATTTATGTTAGAGGCGATGAGTGGCAAGCAGTATTCAGACGCATTTTCGGAAGATATACGAGGTGTTCGAATCGGTGTACCTAAAAACTATTTTAATGAGCAAATTGCGGATCATATGACAAAATCTTATACCGAAGCACTTCACCGTTTAGAAAAGCTTGGAGCAGTCTTAATTGAAATTGATGTACCCTTTTCTGAATCTGATTTATCTTGCTCAATGAGCATCGGCATTACTGAATCAAGTCTTGTTCATGAAAAAACAATCAAAGAATCGCTTCATTTACTCGGACCTGATGTAAAAATGTCCTTAGAAAATAGCCACCAAATATTAGCCATTGATTATATAAAGGCTTTGAGGCGAAAAGAAGAGCTGTTTTTGAAATTTGAAAAGCTCTTTAAAGATGTCGATATTATCGCCACCCCAACTATCCCCGACACGGCACAAAAAATTGGTGTGCGAAAGTTTGAGATTAACGGTGTGATGGATAGTACGTTCCACGCCATGGTTCGTTTGCCTGCAGTCTTTAACTTTACAGGACAGCCAGCATTATCGATTCCTTGCGGGATTGCCCCGAACGGACTTCCGTTAGGACTTCAATTCGCGGCGGCAGCTTACAATGAAAGAATTTTGCTGAAAACAGGCTATGCTTATGAACAAGCTTATTTATCTTCATTTTACGACGAGCGAGAACGTACATTAGCCTCGCTTCAAACAGTAAATCAGTAAGCAAAAAACCCGAGACAACGAGTCTCGGGTTTTGTTTTCAATGGAAGGCGTTATTTAGTCGACTTCGTGATAAAGTTGTCTTAAAAAACTTTCCATAAAGTCATGTCTTTCTTGCGCCAGTCGTATTCCTTCCGCAGTTACCATTAACCCTTTTATCTTTAACAACTTTTCATAAAAGTGTGTTACTGTGGCAACTTCTTTTTTCCGATATTCTTTTTCCGTCATTTCATCCCTTGGTACTTCGGATAAATCATATAACTTCCTCCCCTTTGCACCGCCAAACGCAAAAGCTCTTGCAATACCAATCGCCCCAATGGCATCTAATCGGTCGGCATCTCTCATAATCGCTCCTTCTATTGACGGAATTTCTTCTTCATTGCCTCCACTAAAAGACACAGCAGCAATACAAGTTAAAATATCGCTTATGACAGCCGCATCGAGTTCATGGGCTTCTAAAATATCCTTCGCTGTAGGATTCTCCTCCGATAAGTACTTTGGATCATCGATGTCGTGCAGTAATACCCCTAATTCGATGATAAACTCATCGGCCTGTGGCTCTGTTGCACTAATTTTTTTAGCATTACTTAAAACCCTATCGATATGTTGCATATCATGGCTTGCATCAAATTTACTGTATACTTGATAAGCCATTTCTCGACAGGACTGTATGACCTTTTCCATGCGACCCCTCTTTTCTATTATTTTTCACCTAACAGTTAAAAACACATCTAGTAATAATTCACAATTTTCATTGCGCACAAGTCTGAAGTTTCTCATTTCATTGACGCACTTTGTCGATTCGTGTATAGTTAAACCATCTAGGTAACATATTGGTAAGACATTGAAAGACTGAGGAGGAGCGTATATGCACCAAGGTAAAGTGAAATGGTTCAGTAATGAAAAAGGCTATGGCTTCATTGAAGCGGAAGACGGAGAAGATGTATTTGTCCATTTTACTGGCATAGTTGGGGAAGGTTTTAAAACGCTAGATGAAGGCGAATCAGTATCATTTGAAATCACTGATGGAAACCGAGGACCTCAGGCGGCCAATGTCACAAAATTAAATCAAGAAATTTAAACTTCAATCCCGCTGACATACTCATCGTCCGCGGGATTTTAATGTGAGCGCTTATTCATTTCTTCACCTAATAACCGAATTTGCTCACCTACAGTACATTCTTTTATGCAAAACCTGTGCGCGGCTCTCTTGCCCTTATCTTTTGCCAATGCTTTTTTCAATAAACAATCCATACAATATGTATCCATAATGGTATCGATTTCATTCATGACATTTAATCGTTCCAAAAACATGGCCCCCTTGCTAACAGCTTTTTTGATTAACACTGAACAACCAATTATAGTAGTAGAATACTCGATATGTTAAAATATAAACTTATTTTGAGGTGATCGATTTGATTGAACTGTATGTTGATGGTGCAAGTGCAGGAAATCCCGGTAAAAGTGGAATCGGCATTTTTATTAAAGGAGAAGGACATCATATTCAGCTTTCTGAAAAAATTGCCCCAACTGATAATCATTCCGCTGAATTTCAAGCACTCATTCGCGGTTTAGAAGAAACGGCAAAGCTGACGACGGGAATTGTTTCCGTTCGTTCCGACTCACAAATTGTTGTATCGGCAGTTGACAATGAATTCGTAAAAAACGCTACATATAAAAAGTATTTAGCCGAAATTTTAACGATTGCAGAGCAGTTTGACTACTTTTTTATTAAATGGATTCCTACTGCGGAAAATCGGGCAGCCGATGCATTGGCGAAAAAAGCTTTACATATGCCGTGATCGATATTTGTCACGGAAGAGTTAGGAAGGTTCACTTCCCCCTCTTCTGTGACTATATTCACCCCTCATTCTCACTATGCTTTATAAAAAGTGACGGTTTTTTTGTCCGCCTCATATAGTACCCATTCTCGTTCCCCAACAACTGCACCAACATTGACCATAACCTGTTCACCATTCACGTCATACGGATGATCCCACACTATTTTTTGCTGGTTACCATCGATTGTTAAGATTGAAGTATGGCTATGACCATAAAACACAAGTGGATCATTCACTTCCGCAGCAATGAGCGACCAAGGTTCCCCGCCCCATTTCCACTGATGTCCATGAATCACTTGAGCATTTTCAATCATGATCGTCCCAGGGAGTTCAACCAATTTTTCACGTAATGGATTGTTTGTTTCTGTAATTTGGATAATCCGTTCCTCTTGATTTCCTTTCACTGAGGGAAAAGTCAATCTTGTTTCAAATCCGTCCGGGTTCAGCATGACTTGATTCAATTCGGTGAATTTTTTATCCGTTATATCTTTTTTACTAATTGTACATTCAAATAGATCACCTGTACCAATTAACTTTGCCTCTGGTGAGATGTGCTCTATATGTTCGAGCACTTGATCTAAATCTTCTATCGAAGAATGAATATCCCCAAATATAGCGTATTTCAACTCTTCACTTCCTATACCTTTTATTGCGGTTTTATTACGCCAACAGGTGCATCTACTTTTGATACCCAATCACTATAACTACCAACGTACAGGCGTATATTTTCATAACCATGATGGGCTAGCATAGCATATAGCGGCGTTGCAGTCACGCCACTTCCACAATAAACGGTTACTTCTTGTTTGTCACCGACTAATTGTCCAAGTTGTTCTTGCAATTGATTGTCTAAGCGATAGACGCCGTTTTCCTTTAATTGTTCCCAGTCAAAGTTCAGCGCGCCGGGAATATGGCCTGCAATCCGGTCAAGTGGCTCCGTTTCACCACGATACCTTATCGCAGCACGTGCATCGATAAGGGTATTATCTCGTTTTCCGTCAACTGTTTCTTCGACATACTGCCTAGATGCATAAATTGACTCATTCCAGTTCGGTGTAACAATCGTCCTTTTAATTTGAGGCTTCTCGCTATCAATCGGAATACCTGCCGCCTTTAATTCCTCAAAACCTTCCAATAAAATATAGGCCTGTTTGAAACCCGCATATTGGAGTATCCACCAAGCGCGGGTCGCAAATGGACTACCGCCGTCATCATACACAATAATCTGGTCATCCAGTGCCAAGCCACTTCTTTCAAATAATTCAACAAGCGCTTCTTTTTGTGGAAGTGGTTGACGTCCCCCTGAGTCATGAAGATTTGATAGATCATCGTTCAAATCCCAGTGCACCGCATTTTTCACATGTGCTTCCTCATATTTCCTCTTACCTTCTACCGGATCTTTTAAGGAGAATCGTGCATCTATCCATTTATATGAAGCATGATCAATATTTTCCAAGGAAATAAATACATATGACATATTACACCAGCTCCTTCACTTGAATTTTTTCATAAAGAGCACGCCATGCTTCAAGTTTTTCATCTTCTTCAAGCAATTCTTTTTCCGAATGCATTTGATTCATACATTCTGTAAGTAAATGACGTTGCAAGTTTTCCGCTTCCCTTTGCATCCACTCGCGTTGCCAGTGCTCAAATTTTTCTTTCATTTTATCTAAATAAATCACCGTATCATTTTTCAGTAATTCTTCGAGATGGACTTTTAACTTTTCACGGTCTCCTTTTTCAAAGAAAGAACGTTCATTCTTATAAAATTTATTTGCACTTCTATAAACCATTGCATCTGGAAAAGGTATTTCAAACGATAGCAATTCACCTTCCACTGGTTCATAGACAATTGGAGAAAGTGTTTCGTCCAATTCTTTAAGTGCTCTCGCTTCTACTCTTTGACGTTCCGCTAATTGTTTCGTCATAAACTTTAATAACCTTAAATTGGTTACTTTCATTTCTTGCGTCACATCAAATCCTACCATTCCAACAAGGTCATCTAATGCAACTGTCAACGCTTGTTCAGCCGACTTATGCATAAAGATGGACGGATTGTACGCTTCTCTAAAGAAATCATGAAATCGAAGAAATACACGTTGTAATACATAGTGGAGTAACTCGCTCGATTCATTGAGCGCATTTTGAATCAGGACATCTCCAAATCCTCTTTCATATCTCGTTTGTATATCCTTTTCAATGACTGCCAACTCTTGAAGACGCTCGGATTTTCGTGACCGGTTTACTTCTGTTTGTTTAATTAACAAGGCGAGACGTTCAATCGTTTTCTCAGTTTCCTCTTGTAATCCTTGTACAGCAAGCCCTGTTAAATCATGCGCAAGAAAATCGTGAAACTCCTCTTCAAAATCTTCCATAAATGGTTCTGGACGATTTTCTATTTTAGCCTCTAGGGCATCAATACTCGACAATCCATGGACACGCGGGTGGCGTATGCCGAACTGTTGGAGTTCCTGCGTAACATACGATTTCACCGCATTTGCTTCTTCTTCGTCTTTCGCTAAATCAATCGCATTCACAATAAAAAACATTTTATCTAACTCAAATGCATCTTTCACGCGGCCAAGTTGTATTAAAAACTCTTGGTCCGCCCGTGCAAAAGCATGGTTATAATACGTAACGAAAAGAATGGCATCTGCATTTCGAATATAATCAAACGCAACATCTGTATGCCTAGCGTTAATTGAGTCAGCCCCAGGTGTATCAACGAGCGTAATACCTTGTCTTGTTAGCGGACAGTCGTAGTAAAAATCGATGGATTCTACAAAACAACTGCGCTCTTCCTCCGCAACAAAACGAACAAATTCTTGTCGGTCCACATGTAGTATTTCACCTAGTTGCGGATAAAACGTTTCATACCCTTTACTAAACGCAGTAATGAATGCTTTATGGATTTGTTGTTTTTCATCGGTCAACTGTGCATTGATAGCTAACTCAACTTTTTCAAAAGCTTCTTCAAGTGTCGTAATATGAATATCCAAAGCTTCGAATGAACGGATAATATCTTCAGTCATACGATCAGCCGTTTTCAGAATAACATCCGCCATCCCGTGTGCTTTATCTTCCATAATAGGTCGAATCCGATTAATTGTCGCCGTCGTTGGGTTGGGTGATACAGGCAGAATTTTCTCTCCAATTAACGCATTCGAAAATGAGGATTTCCCAGCACTGAAAGCACCAAACAACGCGACTGTAAACGATTGATCTTGTAAACGGCTTGCTTTGTCATGTAAATAATTGGCCACTGACGAAAAGCTATCCTCGCCTTGCAATACATCTGCAACATGAAACGCCTGTTCAATCGCATTTTCAGCGGGAATGTACATAGTTTCTTCTGTAGGAACGCTTGTTGAAGTAGCTTCCTCAACAGGCACCGTATGCTCTTCAACTTCTTCTTCTATTTCTTCTGTAAGATGAAGTTCCAGTTCTTCTTCCCACTGTTGAATAAATTTTTCACGCGCTTCCATTATTGCAAATGGAGGATTGCTAATCGTGCCATCCATATTCTCCAATTTCGTTAAGTACTGGTCGACGATTGTAATCGCTTCAACTTTTTCATTTAAGATTTGGAGTTGATGTGTAAACTTTTCAGATGTATGGCTGCCCGTGTTTTCCACAATCTCTGCCATTTCTGATTTCCAATCTTCTGTTAAGCGGCGGTATGCCAATTGAATGTTGGTCTTCATCTGGCTCGCATAATTTAAAATCGTATCCCCTGTTATGACATCTGCAGGTTGAAATTGGTTTTCAATGGCTGTTAAAGGAATGGTTAAATCCATTCCATCGATTGCCAATGAACGTTCGTCGGTCAATATGTTTGCTTCTTTCAACATTTTTTTCATTAACAACCGTAAATGAACTTCAACTTGCGTATGTAACAAGTTCATAATATTTTCTTCAAACGCTTTTTTACGTTCAATTCGTGCTTCTTCTGTTTTCTTAGCCCCAAATAAGAAGCCTACTTTAAATCGACTAGACAATGACTCTAAATAACTTTTTAGCAATTCTCTCGTTTCATATGGAGTAATCGCCGCGTTTTGAATTAATTCATTTCTCGCGCGATCAAAATCTTGCGCAAATGAATGATTTTGAACGACTGACATCGTCTTTTCCATTGCATCCGCCTCGTCGATAAGCTCAGCACGTTTTTCCCATTCATCCTCCAAAACAACCTCGGAGAACTGTTCTTTTGTTTCTTCTATTTTTTCTTGCAAATAGGTTCGATGCTCGTCTTTTAATTTCTCTAAAGTTTGCGTAGCATTTTCAATAAAATGTGTTTGCCAATTTCTCATTGCCCCATCGACGATTGCTTTCACTTTCAAAAAGTCATTATGTGGATGGTCGTGTTCCATTAGTGATGTATAAAAAATGCCTTTTGGTTCAACGCCCCACATGTTAAATGACTCCTGAACAGATTGCTTAAACTGTTCAAAAGGTAATTCACTTTCGCGATGTTTATCAATTTGGTTAATGATTAAATAAACATTTGGATTATAACGCATTAATTCTTTAGTAAAAGTAAAATTCAACTCAGATTGCACATGGTTGTAATCCATCGTATAAAAGACAAGATCTGCTAGGTGAAGCGCTGATTCAGTTGCGAGTCGGTGGCGATCATCCGTTGAATCGACACCCGGTGTATCCATTACCGTGATGTCATCCGGTAGCATTGACTGTTGATGGCCAATTTCAATAAGAGATACAGCGTCCCCATTTTTACTAAATGATTTAACAGCTTCAGAAAAACGATGTCCTGCATATTTGGCAGCTTTGCCATCCAGTAAATGAAGAATGGCATAATCTTCCGCAGCTTTACGGACCTTTACGATATTGGCGCTTGTCGGAATCGGACTGGATGGTAATAAATCCCCACCTGTTAACGCATTGATCATAGACGATTTTCCAGCTGAAAAGTGTCCAGCGAAACCAATCATATATTCTTTTTTACATAACTTCTCCCCAAAGTACATTAACTTCTCAAAACGTGTTTCATCATGATTCATTTCGAATAATTTCCCACAAGTGGCGGCCTGTTCTACAAGCTCTTGAAGTTTAACGTCAAAATTCGACATGACAATTCTATCCCTTCCCTATCATACTTTCTCTATCATACCATCTTTTAATTAGATTTTAATAATTATCATTTTTTAATCACTATTGTTAACGGCATAGCGCCTGATAAAAAAATAAGCCTCAAATACCTATGCAATTAGGTATCGAGGCTCTTTAACATTTATTACAATTGATATAACGCTGAATATTTCTCTTCTAAATAATCCGCCAAATGCTTGGCGTTTAGTCCTTCACCAGTTGTATCTTGAATAATTTCAAGTGGCTTTTTCATTTTTCCGTATTGATGAACGTGTTCCGTCAACCATGCTAAAATCGGCTCAAACTCTCCTTTTTCGCAAAGTTCACCGAACTGTGGTAGATCTTTTACCATCGCATTTTTTAATTGTGCCGCGTACATATACCCAAGTGCATAGGATGGGAAATAGCCGAACATCCCGCCAGACCAATGGACGTCTTGTAATACACCTTCCGCGTCATTTTCAGGTCGGATACCTAGATATTCTTCGTACTTATCATTCCATACTTGCGGTAAATCCTTCACTTTCAAGTCACCGTTAAATAATTCCTTTTCAATTTCATAACGAATCATGACATGAAGTGGATACGTTAATTCATCCGCCTCAATGCGAATTAATGAAGGCTGCGCAACGTTAATTGCGCTTAAAAATTCTTCAAGCGACACGTTTCCAAACTGTTCTGGTGAGTGTGCTTGTAGGCTCTCAAAATTATATTTCCAAAACCCTTCATGATGCCCAATAAAATGCTCATAAAATAGGGATTGCGATTCATGAATCCCCATAGAAGTCCCGTCAGCTACCGGATAACCTTCTAATTTTTTATCGAAGTTTTGCTCATACAGTGCATGACCGCATTCATGAATGGTGCCAAATATGCCTGAACGGAAATCATGTTCATCATAACGCGTTGTAATTCGCACATCTCCAGTATTAATGCCCATGGCAAAAGGATGCACTGTCTCGTCCAACCGGCCCGCGTCAAAATCATAACCGAGTTGTTCTAAGATTTTATAGTTGAATGCCTTTTGCTGTTCTTTTGGAAACTTTTCGAATAAAAATGACGTATTCGGTTGATTATTTTGTGCACCAATCTTTTTGACAAGTGGAACAATCGTTTCTTTCAATTGACCAAACACTTCATCGATAATTTCTGTCGTAAGTCCAGGCTCGTATTGATCAAGTAAACGATTATAAGCATTCCCGTCTTTTTCGCCCCAGTATCCGATAAACTTCTTTGTCATTGCAACAACTTTTTCAAGGTACGGTAAAAACAGGTCAAAATCAGATTTTTCCTTCGCTTCTTCCCAAATTGCTTCCGATTCTGAACAAAGAACGACATATTCTTGGTATTCATCAGCTGGTATTTTCTTGCTAAGGTCGTACTCTTTTTGCACTTCTTCTACAGTTTTTAATACAATTGGATTTAAACCGTCTTTTTCATTTTGAAGTTCTGTCAAATAGTTTTTCATTTCATCTGACGTGCTCATTTTAAATAATTCAGTGGATAATACCCCTACCGCTTCTGAACGCATTGGGATTCCCTTTTTGGGAGCCCCTGTACGCATATCCCAATACATAATGGAAACCGCTTCTTCATAGGCGCTCATTTTTTTTAATAAACTTTCAAATTTCTCAACTGTTGTCAAATTGATTCGCCTCCCCTTTTCTCGTAACATCGTACCATAATTCATATAAATCTTACTATTCTCACATGTATTTCCCGCTAGATTTCTTGTTCAGCTAGTGCACATCACAATGGTAGATTAAGCTGCCAAGAAACGCCGAATTTATCATTTATCCAGCCAAACTTCTTACTAAATCCATAATCACCTAAAGGCATAAGTGCTTGTCCACCATCAGCAAGTTTATTGTAAAGCTCGTCAATTTCCTCTTCGGTTTCGCATGTGATATAGATTGAAAATGACGGTGTGAAATCAAATTCGTGCTTAATATTACTATCAATGCACATGAATGCTTGTCCTTTCAAGGAAAATGTCGCTTGCATAACAGTTCCCTCGTCACCAGATTCATTTGCACCATATCTTACAATACTTGTAATTTCCGAATCCTCGATTAGCGATGTGTAATAATTCATCGCCTCTTCCGCCTTACCGTCTTGGAACATTAAAAATGGCAGTACTTTGTTCATAGAAAACCGACTCCTCTAAATAATTTTTAATTATCAATAGCATTAGCCTATCTACATAAGTCTAACACTTCACCCTATCATTTTCGCTTAGAAAAATCCCAGGATTGAGCCAAGTTTTTGTGGGTAATAATTTTAGGAGAGATTTTCTCTTCTAGGATAGTATTTCGTTTTTTAAAATGGCAAATAAACTATGTTGATTTCCGTTCCGAGCGGACGCTTTCGGTGGGGCGTGCGGTGAGCCAATCGCAAAACGCAGCTTGCGATTTGCCGTATTTCTGCGGTTTTTGCGGAAATTAAGGCATCCTGGTAAATATTCATGCTCATAACGCTTCGCTTTTACTCGCAAAAGCCGTTCTTCGTTACGGCTTTCGCTAATCCCACCCGAGTCGCCGCTCTGCACTCCAATCAACAGAGATTCCTTATATATAAATTTTTACAAGATACGAGCAATATGCTTCCAATGGGTGCATCGGAGACGACTATGCGCGTATTTGCGAAACGATTAAAGAATGGTAAAAGCTGGAGTGAACGAGGTATTCAAGCATTTATTCAGTTGGTAGTTGTATTATCAGATAAACACTTGCAATTTGAAGACGCGAAAGGATTAAACCCGCTAGTTCAAGAGATGACAATGGAACTAGCGGTTGAAGGACAATCTTATAGAAGTGCTTCTCACACATTAGAAAAGTTACTTGGTTATTCGGTTATCAGCAATGAATCAATACGCCAATATCTTTTACAAACTGAAGTTATATGAAATTCATCTGTCGTACAGATGAGAATATCCAAATTATTCCATGTGCACACCAATTAATCGGAGTGGAAATCGGCGAGTGCTCTCAAACGCTTCGCTTTTTGGTCGCAAAAGCCGTTCTTCGTGACGGCTCTTCCAGCGGGAACAGCGCGAGCTAGCCGAACAACGGAGAGTTCGGTTTGTATAATTTTTGTGGTCTTTACAAAAATTATACAGAAAGCTCTTGCCCCGCAGGAGCGTAGCGACGAGGAGATTGAAGCCGTGCCCGCGGAAATAATAAATGCGGAAGGAGGCGCTTAGATGCGACAAGCATAAGACGAATTAACGGAGTGGCGTCTTTTGCCACGCAGTTAATTTGGCTTATGACTCGAGCATCTGCCTCCTAATGCTGGATAAGCGTCCGATTGGAACGGAGATTAATTGTGTTATGGATTTTATTTATCCAACACAAACTATTTTAACGGGATATGCCAGATTCCATTTCAAGCAGCTTATCAATAGACTGTGATACATCTTGTAAGATTGTTTTCCATTTTTCACTTAACGTTTCGCTTAATCCAATATGGAACCCGATCTCAAAAGGCTCCACCCCAATGAGGTAACCTTTTATTGACTCTGTATATTGATACAACGCTTGAAACAAATGAAAGTTATGCGCAGATATGTCTAACGCATGATACTCATGCAATTGGGCAAGTGGGTAAACAGTTAGTTCACCTGGTTGACTGTTTGAAAAAACAGCATCTACAATGATCACAACTGAAGCTTTCATAATTTGATCCATGCAGTAATCGATATCTGATTCTCCTATCAAAAAAGAAACATCAGATGTACGATTCAGCTGAGCAAGATGCTCTACTAGATAAATGCCAATTCCATCATCCATCATTAATCGATTCCCAATGCCTAATACAATTATTTTCCCCATCAAAACACCTTAATTGTCTTTACTTGTTTCCCAGGTCTATATACATGAGTCGCGCATGACATACACGGATCGAAAGAACGGAGAATTCTTCCGATTTCTGCAGGGTTATCTGGATTTTCGATGTAAGTGCCCATTAAGGCTTCTTCTGCAGTACCCCTATAACCATTATCATCCTTAGTTGAAAAATCCCATGTAGAAGGTGTGATGATTTGATAAAAGGAAATTTTCTGATCTTGAATTTTTAACCAGTGGCCGAGTCCGCCTCGCGTTGTATCTATTAACCCCCTTCCAGCTGCCGACTCTGGAAGGTCATATTTTTTTTGTACATCTACATCCGGTACGACTTGCTGAATTAAAATTTTCATAATCTCTGCGATTTTCTTTGTTTCTAATGCACGAGCAATTGTTCTATCCATAGCAGAGATGCGATTTTCATACGCCCCGCTTAATATTAACCGTGCCAACGGGCCAACCTCAAAAGGAAGTCCATTATATCTTGGTGCCTTTACCCATGAATAAGCATTTTCTTTATCCATATCTGGTTCTGTCACTTCTTCACTTGGCTCATTGCTGTTATTCACTGACTTGAAATAGGCGTAATCTATTTTTTCTTGAATGTTATTTTCATCAAATGCTTCAACAGTTCCTTTTGTGAACACGAGCGGATCTACGTATAGTGTGCCTAATTCCTTATAATCGTTAAATGCACCGTAAGTTAAAAGATTTCCGTATCCTCCGCCTAAGTGGAAGTAATCCTTATAGAAATTCGCAATATCATAGACATCCGGAATCATTTTATCATCAATAAATCTAATAATTTTCGTTAAAATAGAGTCAATATGAACAATTTTTTCCGCTGTTGCTTGTGTTGTCACGCCTCCAATAAAAACACCGTGGTTATGAGGGGCTTTACCGCCTAACACCGCTAACATCTCGTGAGCTAACCGACTGAACGTCAGAGAATCAAAATAATGCTTAGCAATCCGGTCATTAATGTTTTTAGGTAATCGAAAATCATTATGATCGGACTGGAAAAGTGTATTCTGCTCAATCTTTACAAAATCAGGAACAGTGTATTGATAAAAATGACGAATATGATTTTGTAGAAACTCACAACAATGGATGATATCTCGTAAATATCTTCCTTGTTCCATAGGCTCAATATTTAAAGCATCTTCTAAAGCAAGGGAGGAAGCCATTGAGTGGGCAGCAGAGCAAATTCCGCATATTCGCTGGGTAAAATAAACGGCATCAAAAGGACTTCGACCAATTAGCATCTGTTCAAATCCGCGAAATAAATTTCCTTTTGTTTTGACATCAACAACCCGATTCTGGTCAACCATCACATCAATTTCCATAAAACCGCTAATTCTTGTCAACGGATTTATTACAATTCTCTTACTCATCTTTTACCACCCTAGTCGTATCATAACTAATGAACGGTGCCATGGCATCCGGAAAACCAAAGGAAGCACAACCAATGCATGGTGTATTAGCCCCTATCGGCCAATTTACATGGCCGTTCCATTGCCTTGTTGGACAATCCACTCTCGTAACAGGTCCTCGACATCCAAGCTTAAATAAACAAGTTTTATCACTTAATTTTTCGGCAAAAATCCCCCGGTCAAAAAACGGTCTTCTTGGACAACGGTCATGGATAAGTGTGCTATAAAACATTAAAGGCCGATTTAAGTTGTCTGTTTCCGGTTCCCCATATAATAACAAATGCGCTAAGGTCCCTAAAAACCAGTCTGGATGAACAGGACATCCCGGAAGTTTAATGATACTTTTGTCCGGCAAAACTTCCTGCAGTCCTACAGATTGTGTTGGATTTGGTTTTGCTGCTGAGACACCCCCATGTGTTGCACAAGCCCCTACTGCTAGAATATGAGAAGCTTTTTCTCCGAGCATTTTAGCTGCTTGAAGACCTGTTAAAGGCTCTCCTTTCCAGCTCCCGATAATATTGTATAACCCATTGTTTTTTAACGCTACAGCGCCTTCGACTGCTAAAATATACTCTTCATCCATTGCTGTTAGCAGTTGCTCAATGGCCTGCTCTCCTTCAGCAGCCATTAAACTATTAGAATAACGAAGATGGACCATTGAATTTAATGTATACTCGAAGTCGGGATTCTGTCCGTTTAACAGAGAAATAATATTACCGGAACATCCATTTAACTCTAAGTAAATGAGATTTTTCTTCTGAATACTCCCCGTTTCAAGATTCTTTCGTGCTGTAGTTGTTAACCTTTCTGCAATGGCCTCGTTCGTTAAATTCTCCGGCGGTAAAATTTGTCCTTCCATTACACCAACCTCCCTACAACAGGTAGTGTTGCTAAGATTGATTGTTGCCCGGTATGACAAGAAGCAAATTCCTGCGTATAATCTTTCCCTGCAATTAAGCCAAAGTGAGTAGCTGCTGCCCAAGCTCGATTGTTTGTCACATCATAAACAATGCCATTAACTGCAACATAAGCCGGTCTTCCATTTTTCCCAGTAAAAGTGGCTAATTCTCCAAGTGTAAACGGACGCTGGTTAGACTGTGCTGTATTTGGAGCAGGTGTAATCGGCGGGATTTGTGTCTGATTCATCATCCCCGCAGGAATAGCTTGTTGTGAAGGTGATAAATGATTATTAGTCATTGCTTGACTCGCCAGCGATTCACTGAGGAAATGAATGGCTGATAATGTCTCCCATAGTCGCTGCAAAATTTGTTGTTTCATAGATGGGTCATTCAACGTGGAAAGCATATAAATGTCATAACGTGCCTGTGTAACAAGATGATTTAATTGCATTCTAATCATTTCGATATTTTGCAAATTGTTCTCCCCTTTAGGCTGATCCCTCTATCCTATGTTTAGTTATCAAAATGATTAGCAAATTCTAGGTAAAAGTTGACCTGATAGACGATCAAGTCCTCTTGTTGTACCAACCGGTGTTTTTAATAATAGTCTTCCAGGATGATTGTGGCGGGCAGTAATTTGACCAATTACGCTTGCATCTTTTCCAATCTCATGACTTCTCAAGATTTCAAGTGCCTTTTGTTTATCATTAGAATCAACAATCATCACAACTTTTCCTTCATTTGCTAAATATAGAGGATCATAACCTAAAATATCGCATGCACCTTGAACATCTCCGCGAATTGGAATAAATTTTTCATTTACCTCAATTGTAAAATGAAAGTCTTCGCATAATTCCACTAGTGTTGTCGCTAACCCTCCCCTTGTCGGATCTCTCATTATCCGAACACCTTTAATTTCCTCCGTGAGCCCATGAATCATATCGTTCAGTGATGCACAGTCGCTTTTAACATCTGTCAGTAACCCGAGTTCCTGGCGCGCACTCAATATAGCCACCCCGTGATCACCTACTGTACCGCTAACAATCACAGCATCACCTTCTTGAATCATTTCGGGCGTCAGTCGATGCTGTTCCTGCAGAAAACCAATCCCTGTCGTATTAATAAAAAGACCATCAACACTACCCTTTTCGACTACTTTTGTATCACCGGCAACGATGTTCACCTTAGCCTTTTCTGCTTCTCCTGCCATCGTATTAACAATCTCTTTTAGACTTTCTATCGGAAAACCTTCTTCGATTATAAAGCCCGCAGTGATTACATGAGGCGTAGCACCACTTACTGCTAAATCGTTTACAGTTCCAGTTATTGCTAAATTCCCTATATTTCCGCCTGGAAAGAAAATTGGTTTCACTACGTAACTATCAGTTGTTACAGCGATCGTTTGCGTAGGAATAGGAAGAATAGCCGAGTCAAACTTAGTTTGCTCTATATGGCCAAATGATTGAATAAAGATGTCCCGGATAAGTTGATGTGTTAATTCTCCACCTTCTCCATGTGCTAAACTTATTTGTTGCATCAAGGTGACACTTCCTTCATGAATTGATAATGCGCTGCACAAGTTCCTTCGCTTGAGACCATACAAGGACCAAGAGGCTGAGTGGGTGTACAGCCATTATTGAAGAACCTACACGCTTCTGGAGCAATTAATCCCTGAACCACTTCACCACAGCGACAATTTGTTTGTGTTGGTTCTCCTAACGGAATATTAAACTTCCTTTTTGCATCGTATTGCGCATATTGCCCTTTAAGAACTAATCCACTTTCATGAATGACACCTATACCTCTCCACTCTACGTCATCGGTTTCTAAATATTCCTCTATTAATTTTTGAGCCACGATGTTTCCTTTATCGCTTACAACATGCGTATATTCATTAAGGACATCAACCTTTTTTTCCAAGTGAAGTTGAATAAGCTTGTAAATTCCACTAAGCAATTCAATCGGTTCAAAACCGGTAATGACTCCTGAAATAGCGAACTTTTCAACTAAAAAATGATAACTTTGCTTTCCTGTAACGACAGCAACATGGCCAGGCAAAAGAAAGCCATCAACTTTTACTTCTCCCGATTGAAGCATCGTACTTAATACAGGTTCAATTAATTTTGTTGTCATCCAAATCGAGTAGTTTTTTATGTTTTTTCTCTCGGCTTGGCGAATCGTAAGAGCAAGAATTGGAATTGTCGTTTCGAATCCAATCCCTAAAAAGACAACTTCCTTTTCCGGATTTTCTTCTGCTATTTTTATACTATCTAATGGAGAATAAATCACTCTTATATCCTTACCGGATGTCTTTTCCTCCATCAAGGTGGACTTAGAACCTGGTACACGCATCATGTCGCCAAATGTACAAAGTATCGTGTTAGGCTCCTCTGACAACTGAATCATCGCATCGATGGATTTTTGATCGGTGACGCAAACTGGACATCCTGGACCGGAAATTAGATGAATATAATCACGCAACCTAGCCTTTATGCCTGTTTTGGTTAATGCCATCGTATGGGAGCCACATACCTCCATGAATACCGGGATTCTCCCTTTTTCTTCTTTAAATCTCTTCGCTAAATCGATCACCGCTTCAACTAATTCATAAATTAAATCCGTTTCAGTAAATGGTTCCATTTTCGGCATCTATAATATTCCTCCACTCTTCAATACTTTCTTTGGCGAAATTTTCATCTACTATCGTCATCGCTTGTCCGGCATGGAGTAAGACATAGTCATCAACGTTAACCTCTGGAACAAAAAAGATACCGATATGCATGCGTGAACCCATCACATCTACTAAAGCACTTTGCTCTTCAATTTCAATTACTCTTGCAGGTACTGCTATACACAAATACTCTCCTCCCCTTCACAAGTCTTTTCGCAAGTTTTCTGCCTTATGAGCGGCAATGATGATTTGCCCTAAAGATAAGCCCCCGTCATGACATGGGACATTTTTATGTGGATAAACGTTAAACCCTTCTTTTTGAAGACCTTTCTGAATCTCTTTAACAAGATATAGATTTTGAAAAGAGCCTCCTGACAGTACAACCGTTCGATTTAGTTCCGGTTTATTTTCCACCAATTTTAAAATGATTTGTACACAGCTGGTAACTAATGTGTTATGAAATTTCTTTATAATGGTTGGAATAGATTGTTGCTGAATTTTGTCTTGAATGATTTGATCAATCATAGGAGATAAATCTAGTTGAAGTTCATTTGCAATGTTTGTTTGTAAATGAAATGGGTAAATATCATGGATACTTTCAAGTTCTGTTTCATTCATGTATTCGGATAATTTTATTGCTGCTTCCCCTTCATACGTTGAAGTCGAGCAAATCCCTAAGATGGCGCTTACAGCATCGAATAAGCGGCCGCACGTGCCAGCCAAAGGTGTATTTATCTGATGGGCTATCATTTTTTCTATAATATTTATTTCTTTGACTCTCTCAGGAAAAAGTTTCATACATAACTCTTTACCCTTTTCTGGCCAGTAATAAAGCAGCATCCCTACTGCATTTCTCCAAGGTTCTTGCACAGCCTTTTCCCCGCCCGGCAGAGGCGTATATTGAAGATGAGCCAAACGTTTAAAAGACTTTGCATCTCCATATAGAAATTCAAATCCCCAGATGTTACCGTCATTACCATATCCAGTGCCATCCAATATAATGCCTAAACACGGCTCTTTAAGACCGTTATCTTCCATGCAAGACACATGATGTGCATGATGATGTTGAACGGATAGGATATTATGATTGATTTTTGGCGCAATCGTATTAGATACATATCGCGGATGTTTGTCGACTGCCACATATTGTCCCTTTATTCCAAGCCATTTTTTGGACCGATGGACATGGTTTTCAAAAAAATTAATCATTTCCTCGTTTTCTAAATCACCTACGTGAGCACTCATGAAGATTTTATCCTGTTTGCCGATGGAGAATGTATTTTTTTGATTGCCTCCCAAGGCAATAATTTGGTCGACATTAGATGTTGTGTGGAATGATTTTGGAACAAATCCTCTCGCACGTCGTACATATCTTTTCTGAATTCCATCATATTGTACAACTGAATCATCAATGGGAATGTTAATTTCACGGTTATGGGTCATGATATAGTCAGCTATGTTTTGTAAGTATTTTAAGTGATCATCACGATATAAAATGGGCAATCCAGATGAGTTTGCACTCGTCATTACGATGCAGTCCAATGTATTACTCTTAAATAAAAGATGATGTAGTGGAGTATAAGGAAGCATCACGCCAATTGTCGATAAACCCGGAGCAAGATTTGATGGCAAGACGCCTTCTTTTTTTCTTAATAGAACAATCGGCTTTTCGGGACTCGTCAACAGTTCTTCCTCTTGGCTAGAAATATAACTAAGTTTTCTTGCCACTTCTAAAGACTTAACCATGATTGCTAACGGCTTTTGTGGCCGTTTCTTTCTAAGCCTTAATTGGTCAACTGCCTTTTTTTGGTAAGCATCGCAAGCTAAATGGAAACCACCGATTCCTTTAATGGCAATAATCTTTCCTCGTTTAATTAGATTAATTGTTTGGGTGATGGCTGAATGATTTTCAGCTAGTGATTCCCCGCTTTGATCGAATAGCGTAATGGTTGGCCCACAGTTTGGACAACAAATCGACTGAGCATGGTGCCGCCGATTCGAGGGAGTCTCATACTCCACTTTACATTCGAGACACGTAGGTAATTCCTTCATCGTCGTATTTAATCGATGATATGGTAGACGATCAATCACCGTATAGCGCGGTCCGCATTGACGACAACTAATAAATGGATATTGAAAACGACGATTGTCGGGATCTTCCATTTCTTCAAAACAATGATCACAAATCGCAGCGTCGGCAGGTATCCAATTAGTAGACTCTACCTTTTCCTTCACGATTATTTGAATGGCTTTGTCTTTATACATTGATGATAAGCGTCCTTTATCCAATGAATCCATGCATCCATTCCTTCCCCCGTTTGCGCGGATAAAGCCTTCAATTGCGCTTGTGGATTAATTTCTTTTAGGTTTTTTCCTGCTTCTTCTAAATTGAAAGAAACATAAGGAAGGAGATCAATTTTATTCACAATCGTTACATCTGTCCGTCTAAACATCACAGGATACTTCGGAATTTTATCATTTCCTTCAGGGACACTTAAAACCACAACTTTATATTCTTGTCCTAAGTCATAGCCTGATGGGCAAACTAAATTTCCAATGTTTTCGATAAAGAGAATATCAATCTTGTCTAGTTCAAATTCGTTTAATGTCTTCGTAATCATCCTTGCATCAAGGTGACATCCGCCTACTGTATTTATTTGAACCGATTCAACTCCTAATGAACGTATCCTTTCAGCATCCAAATCCGTTGCCAAATCACCTTCTATTACAGCCATCTGAAAATCGTTTCTTAACGCTTTAATTGTCTCTTCAAGTAAAGTTGTTTTCCCTGCCCCTGGGGAGCTCATAATGTTAATCACGAGAATATTATTTTCCTTGAATATTTCTCTATTAAAAGCAGCGGTCAAGTCTAAGTCTTTTAACACATCTTCTTGAAGATTAACTTTCACAGTTCATCACTTCCTTCGTATGATTCAACCCTGAATGTTTCACCCGAAACGAGTAAACAATTTGCTAATCCGCACTTAGGACACAGTGCAATCCTATAGTCCGGAACAAATTCAAACAGACATGTTTGACATTTTGCTTTTGCCTCTTCGCGTACAAGATTTAATTGCGTATTTTCATCAAGAATGCCTAACCCTTGTCGTTGAAAGTGAAAAAATGCTAACTCCAGCGCATCAGGCAATACATTTGATAAGTCTCCAACAATCACATCAATTTTATCTACTTTGCTAAAACCATGTGATTGAGCATCATGAGACACGATTTTAATAATCTCCGTCATGAGTGACATCTCATGCATTCTTAACACACCTTTTATTGTTCTCTCTTAAAGGTTTATGCTTGTCTTTATTAAATAGAACTTTGATAGCTTATATATATTGGTTGGTAACCAACATTTATTTATTCATAACGAAAAAGGCTGTCCATTGATTTAGCTGGACAGCCTTTTTCATTTTTACTATTTCTAAATAGCTTGATATGCTTGATCTGCTTCAGACAACATTCTGTAAACTTCTTGATAACTTCCACATACATCTTCAGGGACTGTGTAATTATCTGTAACTTCACGCAATCCTTCGAATTCCTTGCTCAGGTCAAGGCTTTTCGAATCTGTTTCCTTTATTTTACTACTGATTGCCTCAAATAATTTATGAACTTTATGAAATTCTGGATGACTGCCGCCATGAACCCTTGCTACTATCGGGACATATTGAGCTAATGTTTTAAAATGACTTTTCCACACTTCTCCAAATGCTAGTTGCTTTAACATATTTTCCCCATCCTTACAAATTATTTTTGTCGCTTTCATATTATCACGGGGTTATCTAAAAGAAATTGATTTACATCAAGTATTGCAGCTAGTACTCTTTAAACTAATTAATTCCGTGGTGACTTGTCGATGATTTGCTACTAGCGAAATAGACTTGGTTTTAAAATTTGTTCTGGAAATGTCACGTGCATATATTCTTTCGTTTCATTAATTGTCTAAGTTTCCTTCGACTTCAATTCATAACCTTCTAGCTTTTTCTCCAGATTTAATAATAATCGTCACTAGAGAAGCCTCACCACTGTCTATATGGTTTTCCATATTTGACACATCAATATTCGTGAAAATATTCACAATTTTTCTTTCATGTCCTTCTAACTTCACTTCATAAGGTGCATCGTTGTTCAGAAGTGACAGCATCGGGAAATCATCTTCGAAGTAATTCTTTTCAAACTCCACGCTAAAACGAACTTCATCTTTACTGTAATTTTCAAATGGAAGTTCACATTCCCCACGCAATGTTGTTTGATCAATCATTTCAAATTGACAGCGACTGGAATCACGATCATAGGAAACAGCGTATATGCCCGTTGCAAATGTTTTTTGAAATGAGCTTGCAACTAATGATGGACCAACGAATGCGATAATAATAGCAATTAACACAAAACGGCTCCGATATTTCTCAACTGAATTGGCGAGTAAAAATAAACCTATGATCAATAACAGTAAAGACGTAATTCCCACAAAATGAAATCCATTGCTTGAACGGATAGGAATATTAAACACCGTTGCAATTACCTCTCCATACGGATCTTCATGCGGATAAGGGAAATTTAATATCATGAATGTTACAAGTAAAATAAGAGCAAGGTAAAAATTCGGTTTACTTTGTATCAAAAAATTACCTCCTAATATCCAATTTGACTCATTTCTTATATTACGATTACATATGAATAAAGTTTCAAAATAACTATTCAACTTAAAAAAAACGAGAAAAAGCTTTAACTTTTCCCGTTTTTCCCCTTAAAGAACAAAGATAAATAATATGCTAAATTTCCCTTTTCTTCTTCACAGCGAACCAAATTTCACTGTAAACATTATTTCTGTCGGACAAATCTCCTGTAAAAGAAATATTAGGAGCTTCTACTAATTCATAATCTGAAGAAGGAAGCCATTCTGAAGCTATTTTCGCCCAAGTCTCTTGCATCACCTTTGGGAATTCACCTTTAGATGAGAATATTGCCCAAGTTAGCGATGGGACTTCTACTACTTCAAATGCATCAAAATCTGATTCTTTTGTAGTTAATAAGCCTATCATATGATCAAGACTGCCTTTTTCCTCCATACAGCCATCTTCAAAATTATATGAGGCATTCACAACTTGATTTGGCTCCATATTTGCATAATCATGTAGCTTTTTTCTTTGTTCTGGTGTAATGCTTTTGGCTAACTCGATAATCTCTTGGTTTTCACCTTCAAATTGAATAGGAACTCTCTTTTTTACACCGACAATCTTAAATGATTCTTTTTTCTCAATTTTGTAATCCATATTTATTCCTCCTTGAATCGTTAGTTGGAAGGAGAGCTTAGGAAATGCTTTGAGTGTATTATTCTTTTTGACTTCTGAAGGGCTGATTCCCGACCAATCTCGAAAGGCACGTGAGAATCCATCAACAGACTCATAACCATATTTGAATGCCGTTTCTGTAACACTCATTCCTTCATGTAGTAAGTCAAAAGTAGCGTTAGATAATTTCCTATTGCGGACATACTCCCCTAATGAAATGCCCGAAAGAAATGAAAACATTCTTCTAAAATGATAATCAGAAGTTCCTGTAATTCGCTCTAATTCGTTATAATCAATCTCACCATTCAAATGTGATTCAATATAATCTAGCGCCTCGTTTAAACTTTTTAGCATGCCTGGATCCTCCTTCATGTTTAATTATAATAACGATCAAAAAACAAAACCCGATAAAAAAGAAACGGTTATTGTCGGATGTATCAGGAAAATCTTCCCCGCTTCTTTGCTTTTTGATAACTAACTAAAAAAAGAAGCAGGGTTTCCCACTGCCTCTTAGTTCGTTAACTTCTTAAAACGAGTTTTCGATTTTCAATGCTATATACACAATCTGCAACCTTCTCGATAAAAGTCCAATCATGAGATACAAGTATGACTGTGCCTTCATATCCTTCTAAAAAGCGTTCTAACGCTTCAATGCTATAAATATCCAAAAAGTTTGTTGGCTCATCCAATATTAATATATTATATCTTCCTAAAAATAGCTGACACAATACGAGTCGAATAGCCTGGCCGCCGCTAAGATCACGGACATTCTTTTTCAGATCATTTCCTTTAATATTCATAGCGTGTAGGACAGCACGAATTCGACTTTCAGGATGGTCACTTTTATCCTTCATATACGCTAAAACTGTTTCATCCTTCGTGAATTGATAATCCATTTGTTCATATGAGCCTATGACAGCTTTAGGTGAGATTGTCAGTCCTTCACCATGTTGTAAAATGTGTTGGAGAAAAGTTGTTTTGCCTGCACCATTCTTGCCGGTAATTGCAATGGTTTTACCTAATGGGAATTGAAAACTTGCTTCTTCAAATAATGGTTTATCCCCAGCTTTTAAATTAATACGGTCTGCCATTATTGGAAAAGGATTATGCAATTGAAATGCTTCTGACTGATGAAAACAAATGATTTGATGCTCTTCCGGCGCTTTCACTTCTTCAAGTTGCTCCACTCTTTTCTCAAGGGCCTTTGCTGCCCGTTGTACAGACTTTTGACTCGTTCCTTTTGATTTCGTCTCAAACATTCTATTCCCTTTTACTTTTGTATCCTGGATACGTCCGCTCGCCTGAGTGATTTTAGCAGCTCTTTTCATTTTCTCTTCCGCAGCCTTCGTCAGACGTATCTTTTCTTTCACGTAACTTTCATGCTGTTCCTGTTGCCTTTTCTTCTCAACTACTTTTTGATTAACATAATCAGAGTAGTTGCCTGTATACTCCGTAACAACGCCATCTTCCACTTCCCAAATTTTCGTCACTAGCTGGTCCAGCACATAGCGGTCATGACTAATTAGCACAAGTGCACCATAATAATAAGTTAATTCATCAACGAAGAATTGAGTCCCCTCTGCATCAAGATGAGTGGTCGGTTCATCAATAAGCAACCCTTCATGATAGTTTGACAACATTTTAGCTAATTTAAGTCTCGTCTGCTCTCCGCCGCTATAATTTTTAACTTCTGTTTCTGGGATAGACAACTTTCCGATTAACTCATAGTCTATCTCCCCTATTTCTGGTGTTGTTAATTGATCAAAATAAGCAAAATCTATAAGACTATGCACGCTTCCTCTTGACGGCTGAATCAAACCTGCTAATAATTTTAATAATGTACTTTTACCTGCTCCATTTTTGCCAACAACGCCGATTCGGTCAAACTGGTGGACCGCTAAACGTTCAATCTCTAAGACAGTTCTATCTAAATAAGTTACCTCTATATTTTCCAATTCAAAACATACTTTTTCCATCTTGGCTACCTCCCGAAATAATTTCATTTCGTATCGATAGCTAGGATCGATACGAGCTTATATTTACAAAAGCCCGTATCAAAAGAATAATAAAACTTGCATGGCAATCTCCTCCAAATTAAAAACACTGGCCGCTTATGTTCCTGGAGTGAAGGGATAAAATTCCATCCTAATAGTTATTGTCTACAACAATCTTCAGCAAATAAGTAGTTTAGACAAAAATAAAGAAAGGCAGAACAATCCGCCTTTCTCAACATGACATATTACTCCCAATAAATTCAGCAGTATAAATCCACTTCAAATATAAATAAAGTAAATGGCCGCAAATATGGAGTAAGTACCTTTATATGAAATGAGAATTATTAAAAAAGGACAGACTAATCCCGTTTACTCTGTTTACACAAACCAGAGTCTTTGAACATATTCAATTACTGGTTCAAAATTGGGAAGCGTAGTCTCATTGCATGTGTCATTTTTTAATATCCTCCTACTATTTAAAATTCAGTGTTCATTATAAGTTTTCTTTGGTTAATAGTCAAGATAACTAATACCAAACGTAAAAACATCACTACATAGAAATGCCTATGCAGTGATGTTTATTTCCCAAAATACGGTTTATTTTTTAATATTCCCCGAAACAAGGATTGAACCGAATAATACGATGATGGCACCGATGATAAATTGTAAATTAATCGGCGTACCGATAAATAAAATTTCGGTCACAATCGCCCAAAATACATACGTATTATTCAAAGATTGCCCCCTTGCTGCACCGATTAAATTAATTGACGAATAGTATAATGAGTAATTTGCGGTTCCTAAAAAACCAGCAATGGCGATTACCCAAACGATGCTAGTGGTAGTTGCTTCAAATACTAAAGGGTAGCCGTGAAGAAACGGTACAATTACTATGCCATAACTGAACGCTGAAGTGATTTGCCTAATATTAATGGCATATAAGGGTTCAACATCTTTTCCCCTCATCCCCCAGGCGCTAATGACACCTTCAAGTCCCCAGAATATTGCAGCGCCCAATGAGAACAGTATACCTATGAAGAAATTGCTTGCTGCATCCATTTTTGTCGGCACATAGGCCAATATAATGACTCCGATAATGCTTAAAACAACGCCGGACCATGTTCTTTTATTCATTTTCTCTTTTAGAAAAAAGAATGCCAGTACGGCACCAATTCCAGGGAATATGGATGCAATACTTGCGGCATACGTAACGCCTGCGTATTGAATGCCGAGAAAATAAAAGCTCATGGCTAAAGGGCCGCCTGATAATGCGCCTAACATTAAGATCGCACCGCTTTTTGTTTTCAATAACTTTAAAACGTTTATAAATTGCCCTCTAATAATCATAAGCAAAGAAATCCAAATCGAAGAGAAAAAGTCATGCATGAATGCAGCGATAATTGGTGCCAACAGCGTAGCTTCTTTAAATGGTGAACTTGCAATAATCACACCAATAATTACTGTATCAACACCCCATGCAATAGCAGATGTTGCGCCTAAACCTATACCCTTTCTGACATCTTTAGCATTTCTTTTAGTCATCAACTTTACCTCTTCTCGAAAATCCGTTTTCGGAATGCGGCTAAATGAATCACGCCAATTTGTATATTTTTTTAACAGTTTATTAATCAGTTATCGTATTTTTTCGGAACAATTCATTATTAACTTGTCTATCTTGGAAAAGTTTATACGTTTCGATAGGCCGCCATACCGTTTGATGACTTCGCTTTTCGGATTGATAAGGAAATTAGAACCAACTTGAACCAAAAACCTTTGTAAACGTTTATAAAATAAGGAATTGATTAACGTTTTGAAAATTATGGTTTATTTTAGGTGCTTAATCGCGACAAAATTTCGAATCGTTTTTAATTTGTTTCTTACATAGGCACCGAAAAATGAGTGACTGGCATCGGATGTAGCTTTTTCATTCATAAATGTTTAAGCACCCACAATATCTCCCATGCTATTTGTAATCAATATGAGCATGGAGTGAGAAAATACAATGAGATTCGGTAAAACAAATAACTACTTTTCAATTGAAGCCATTGAGGCAGTCCTAAAGACAATTAACCTAGCAGACAGTATTGAGAGGAAGCACTACGTGATTTTAAGTTTATTATATGAAACCGGAGCCAGAGTGAACGAAATTACTAACGTTTGAGTAGAAGATATTGATTTCTCCGGCAATCCCCATATTAAATTAAAATCATTAAATACAACTAGAAGGGTTCCATTATCAAACCAAGTCACTAAGCTAATTCAGCAACATTTAAAAGAAAATTATCTATCAGATCATCAAAAGCTTTTCTTCCCGACTTTAAATGTTTCATGTTCAGACTTATGTAGATACCTTCGCGTTTATATAAAAAGGGCCAGGATTCATAATCCCGACCTAATTCCAGATTTTGATTCCATACGTGGATACAGAATAAGCAGGGCTAACCACCTTTATCAAGCTGGTCTAAGCTTGGAAGATCTTTGTAGCATTCTTGGACACAATAATATCAATCAAACGAAAAGGTATATAGGAATCCTTCACCATACCTCTTAGTTGATGAGTGTGATAGTAGGAAAATAACACCGCTTCAGATCACAAAGAAATGAAACATTACATCCACTTGTCGGGAAACAATAAATTTGTTTAGTTGGACCAAGAATTTTGGATAAAGTTGGAAGTTGGTTAATTTTAACTTGGCCGCCACTATATCTGCCAAATAAATGATTCCTCATTAACAGCGTTAACGAGGAATCATTTTTAGGCTATTGCCGCTTCTTTGTTTTCTTATTATTATACCTTTCAGCTGCTGTTAACGGTTCATTCGCAAGTTCATGATCAAATTCCCGTGACAAATTTTTGCGTACCGCTTGTTCATCGCTGACGTTACTGCTTGCATTATTCTTTGGACCGTTGCTCACTATACACACCTCCGTGGCCCTTAGTTTGCCACGCAGTGTTTTTACTATGCATTGCTACATAATCTTAATTAATACTTCTCTCAAATCAGCTTTTGTTAAATTTAGGGGTGTGCCACACAATTCCGAATCGTTTCTTGTGCTTCACACATAAGTACCGAAAAATACTACTTCAGTAAACTCTTATTCGCTTCGTAAAATCACTTGCCCACGTTCTATATCATATTCCCCTTCATAAAATGAATGTATAACAACACTCATTTTAATAAAGGGGATTAGAAAATGTATGCCATTCATTATTTTGATAACAAAATTGAAGTACTGAATATAGCCTCACGAATAATACCGGCCGTGGATGATAGGGTAAGGATAAAAGGGCGTAACGGAAAAGTGATCAGTGTTGAGAAGATGACAGAAACTAAATACTTTGTGTTTGTCGAGTTTGAAAAGAAAGTTAAAAAAAGCAACACAAACTTTAGGAAACCTGGTATGAAAAGAAAATGACTTTCTATTGATATCTTGCATTGTCAGAATTTATAAAAGGGAATCAGGTAAACCCTGATTCTCTTATCCTAGCCGATTACCATTCCACCTGTGTAAGTGGCAATCAATCTTGTTTTTTAAACTATCTGTTAGTCCTCTTCCACAGGTACGCACGATTCCCCCACTAGTATCAATCCAGCCAACTCCCCACAATGACCGCCCGGACATGTCCACCCGCCCCCTCTCAATCTCCCTACTCCCCCAAGGCTTAAAGGCACCAAATCCAATCCCGAACCTATCTTTTTATTAAACTACTATCTTTGTATTTATAATACGTATTCAGCTGCTATTAAAAGTTTTTTAATTTATTTTTTAAAAAATGTATCCCTTTTCCTAATTTCAATCTATATAGAGGGTGACAGGAACATAAAGGGGCCGATCATCCATGAACTATTTAACTCAATACCAATCATTCGCAAATAAATATGAACTCAATGAGGCAATTGCTTCGCATTTAAATGACCACAGGCATCAATTGAACGATACGGATCTAAACGTACTTACGATGTTAAGCCGATATGCAGTGAAATACCCAGGCGTTGCGCACTTAAAAGTAGGCACGATTGCAAAGGCTTTACATAAATCAGACCGCACTGTTCGCCGCTCAGTCGAGAAATTGGAGCGATTACATATAGTTAAAAGACAGGCATTTTCACGCGAGAAAACAGGTGGACAAGGTGCCAACCTTTATATTTTTTTACCTTACAAACAACCAGACCTTACTGAAACGAAGGTAGAGCAAGTGGCGAAAACTGAACAAAGTCATCAACCAATTCATACTTACGTCGAAGAGCCAATCATTCCAATCACACTTTACACACGTTTCAAGGATCTAATTAAGTCTTACTCAGGAGATAATAATGAAATTCTTGCCAGCAAACTTTACGGCATTTATCGCGTACACACGACAAGACTTATGAAATTTGATGTTCACGCAGACAAAGGTGAACTTTTAAAAACAATTGCGATCCAAGCAATTCGTGTCTTGTTTCAAGCAACAAAAAGAAAAAACATCCGCAACCTTATCGGTTATTACGACGGCATCTTCCGTGAATTAACCGACAAAGCTTTATTTGCGGAGGCTTTTATGGATTATGATGCACCAGTGGAAGTTAAAATACCGTAGATTACTTGCATCAAATGATATTATCATCCAAATATAGTATAGTGAAATAACATGTTTTTTTAGACGTATCAAATTTCGGAATAGTAGTAGGGCCCTGCTCCGTTTACGTGTGAAATTGATATACCAGTAAAATTATTTAAAAGGAGTAGGTAAGACAATCATGAATACAACTACAAAGGACTCCCCTTTCATTCGTCCTTTTCTAACACTATTTCTAATTACAAGTTTACTATTAACAGGATGCTCTGGTGATATAAACGACAGCATCAACAATGAGCTTGCGATGGAGAATGAAACGCTGTCACAAAAAGAAGTACAGCCACTTAAAGAAAAACTCTCACCCGAATTAACAATGAGTAACACGATTGAAAACAATGCATTACAAATTTCAGGAAAAACGAATTTGCCTGACGAAACAATTTTATTCGTAACACTTTCAAATCATAAATCTGTAGAATTAGAAAAAACACTCACAGTAAAAAACGGTCAGTTTTCTACGGATGCAATACCAATTGAAGAGTTAAAATCAGGCAAGCAATCGATCAAGGTATCGTTGGCTGATGATCAACCAGATGCAGTCGTAGCGATTATCGGGGATTCTAGTGATTTATTAATCAGTGATCATGTTGATATAAACAAACAATTAACGACTACTGTCAAGATTGATGTACCAAGCGAACGCGCTCTGCCAAGTGATGTACAAGGTATCAAAACGAAAGTTAAGAGAGTTATCGATGGCGATACGATCATTGTGAAAATGGATGGTAAAGAAGAAAGGGTAAGACTTATTTTAGTTGATACCCCGGAAACAAAGCATCCTCAAATGGGGGTCCAACCTTTCGGACCAGAGGCATCTGCATTCACGACTGAACAACTTGAAGGTAAAGTTATCACATTAGAAGTCGGAGTCCAAGAGCGGGATAGATATGGGAGAGTACTAGCCTATGTGTGGATTGGTGACAAGCTTTTTAACCAAACGTTACTAGAAAAAGGCCTTGCACGAGTTGCGGTCTACCCACCTAATACAAAGTATTTGGATGAGTTTAAAGCCGCACAAAATAATGCAAAGAAAAAAGCAGTCGGTATTTGGTCGATTGAAAATTACGTTTCAGCTAAAGGATTTAACGATCAACAACAAAATCATTCAGTTGTAACCACAAGTAAACCAAACGTAGAAACACAACAAGTACAAAAAACTGAACCAGATGAATCAGGCGAATGTAACATTAAAGGAAGTAGCAGCGGCATTTACCATGTTCCCGGGAGTACTTATTATGAACGAACAACAAACCCCGCTAGGATGTTCTGTTCGGTTGAGGAAGCACATAACGCTGGATTTAGAGCGCCAAAACGGTGATGGTGTAGGGTTCCTTTTTGTTGCCTGTGTAAAATAAAACTATAACAATTCTAGGATATGAATAATAGTACATACGGAGTCCAATTACTTTATATTGATTGGACTCTCAACTTTCCTTATGCAATTGTAGCTAATTGACTGAATAGCTTGTAGCAAAGTTTCCCGAATTATTAACAGAAGAAATCTTGTGCCAGTGAACATTTAGGTGTTGTATTTTGATATTCGTTTATGAAGAAAAAGATCTTCCTGATTAGTGGGAAGATCTTTTTGATGATAAATTATACTCAGTAGCCTCTAGGTAGCTTTATTAACCACTGATTTTCCTTTGACAATTCTGATTAAAAGTTGTCATTTAATCTTGTGATTTCTTGTGAACTTGGAAAACTTCTGTTTCCATTCGTTACCTTATCTAAATCTTGGCTTTCCTCATACAAAAGATTAGTCTCGAAGTCTACACCGTTACCCTACCGAATGGTTCCCGCTACTTGCTCTAATTCAACCGACATGAACAAATTTATATCATTACATAAATCTTTAAATATACCTGAATCATTTTGCAAAATTTTTTGCACATCTTATTTTTGCGGGTATAATTATTTTATGATATTCCTACTGCTTTTTTTAGAAGCGCTGAACCGGCAATACCAGGTTCAGTCATTTCCTTCGCATCCAAAATGATGTCGAGTTCTTCTGAGGTCAGATATCCATGACGTATACAAATTGACCGCACTGACTGTCCAGTGACAAGTGCTTCCTTTGCAACTTTAGATGCAATTTCATAACTGACGTGCGGATTGATCGCAGTTACGATTCCAACACTTGATTCCACTAACTCTCTACAACGTTCAACATTTGCCGTAATTCCTTTAATTGCAAACTCCGACAGTACATCTACACCATTTGTTAGCATCGTGAGGGATTTTAATAAATTTGATACAATCACTGGCCCCATCACATTAAGTTCTAATTGACCTGCTTCAGAAGCAAGCGAAATGGTATGGTCATTTCCGATAACCTGGAATGATATCTGATTAATAACTTCCGGAATAACAGGGTTCACTTTTCCTGGCATGATGGATGAACCTGATTGTCTGGCAGGTAAGTTAATTTCATTGAATCCGGTTAACGGGCCAGATGATAGTAACCGTAAATCATTTGCAATTTTGGATAGGTTGATAGCTAAGATTTTCAACGCTGAAGAGATTTCTGTATAACGATCTGTATTTTGTGTTATATCCACTAAGTTCTCTGCTGTTTCCAATGGATAGTTTGTTTCTTCTATTAAATACTCCATCATCTTTTCGCGATAATCAATTCTAGCATTCAGACCCGTTCCTATCGCAGTTGCTCCAATACTAATTTTATTTAACTGCCGTACAGATTGTTCAATCCGTTCTATATCCCGTCGAATGACACAGGCATAAGCACCAAACTCTTGACCAAGTCGTATTGGGATGGCATCTTGCAAATGTGTGCGCCCCATTTTGATAACGCTTTCAAATTCCTCTTCTTTAATGACTAACTGTTTATGCAAGGTGTTCAAACCTGTGCCTAAGTCTTTTGCTAATTTAAGCAAGGTAAGATGGACTGCTGTCGGGATTACATCATTTGTTGACTGGGACATATTGACATGAGAGTTTGGGCTAACAGTGACATTGGAACTTTTCAATATCTCAATTGCGCGATTGGCAACTACTTCATTAACATTCATATTTAATGAAGTGCCAGCACCTCCCTGAATCGTATCCACTACAATCTGATTATTCCACAAACCCTGTTCCATTTCCCGAGCGGACTTTCTGATTGCTAATGAGATGGATTTATCCAACAGTCCTATCTCGGCATTGGCTTTAGCAGCAACTTTTTTAATGATTGCTATAGATCTAATCAATTCTGGATGTGGTTTCTCCCCCGTAATCGGAAAGTTATCAAGTGCTCTAGCTGTTTGTATACCATAATAAGCATTTGCAGGAATCTGCTTCTCTCCTAAAGAGTCACTTTCTATACGATATTTCACATCTACCCATCCCTTTCTAGATTGACATCAACAATTGATAATCTACGGTGAATTGAAGCATACATTCACCTTCTAAGACGGTTTCGTCACCTAGCTAAACCTTATTTGTAGTTTAAAAGATGATGAAGAAGCTAGCATACTAAATTGAGACTCTAAACATTCCAAGCGAAATCAGATCATTTAATCCATCTGCTGATCAATTGCAAGAATACCATTCAACATGACATCACTCGCAATTTTAATATCTTCAGGTGTACTGTATTCTTCGGGACAATGACTCTTGCCATCGATACTTTTTACAAAAATCATCGCAGATTTTGAAATAAGGGACATATGAGCAGCATCATGTACTGCCATGCTCGGCAACGTCATATAAGGAACAGATATTCGTTCTGCGGAATTTTGTAAAATGGAGACAATTTCTTCATCCAACATAGTAGGTTTTTGTTGCTGTAAAATGGATTGACTTATTTGCACTTTACGACGTTGCGTCACTTCATTCCACTTCGTTTCAATCTTGTCTACTACTTGGTCCATACGCTCTTGGCATTCTCCCCTAATCTCCAGCACGAACTCTACTTGCCCGGGAACGATATTTACGGCATTCGGCAATACTTCCAATTTCCCTACCGTACCAACCAAATCCGTTTCATCTTCCCCGCAAATTTGTTCCACTGCAAGAATCATCTCACTAACAGCAGTGAGTGCATCGTGGCGATGTGACATCATCGTCGTTCCCGAATGGTTTGCTTCACCAATTACCGTTACCTTACTTCTGTATACGCCAACTAGACTGTTAATAATCGCCACTGATTTATCATTTGACTCTAAGCGCTTTCCTTGTTCTATATGCATCTCCACAAAGATTCTCTTCTCTTCATGCATCGACGCCATTTCATGTATCCGTTCGATATCTCCATTTACTTTCTGCAAAGCATCACTTAATAGAAGACCTGTGGAGTCAGTGGCCATTCGTAGTTCATCTTCCGTCAGTTTACCAACAAAAGCACGGCTTCCTAGCGTGGACAAACCAAAGTCATTTGACTCTTCTGCAGTGAAAGAGACGATTTCCAAGTCGTGATCAAAGGTAATATTGTTTTCGATTACGGTTCGAATAATCTCTTTTGCAACAAGTGTCCCTAGGGCCCCATCATATTTCCCCCCGTTTGGAACTGTGTCCAAATGGGATCCGATGACTATACTCCCTTTTTTCTTTCCATTGCCTTTTAGCTTCCCCCATATATTCGCAATGCCATCAATTGTTATGTCTAAACCTAGATCTTGTAACTCTTTAATGAAGCGTCTCCGAACTTCCAAATCCGCCGGTGAGAAACTCGGTCGTGTAATCCCCCCACGTTCATCACGACCATATTCCGCATAGCTATCAAGAGCGGCAAGTAATCGCGGCAACTGAATCTGCAACATTATTTGTCCTCCCTATGACTGATAAGTATCTATCGACGTTTCAGGTGTCGTACTGAGATCTTTAATTTGTTTTGTCTTTTTTGGATCATTTACATAACTGTCAACTACAGAACTTGTATCTGGTTTAGTCATATAGCTGATCCCGACCATTACAATCGTATTGGCAATTAAACCAATAAGACCAGGATGTATTTCAAAAGGTGTTGTCGATGCAAATATTTGGAAGTAGAAGTTGACCGCAAAGCCCACCACTATTCCTATAAATACACCTTTAGTTGTCACGCGTTTCCAATACAGTGCACTTAGCACACCTGGCGTAAACTGAATGATTGAACCATAAGCCCCTAATAATAAAGCTACTACGCCTTGTCCGCCGAATACCGCGATACAATATGCAAGAGCTCCAATCAGTACTACAGCACTTCGCATAATCAATAGGGTCACTTTATCTGATAAATTCGGAAACATATTTTTAATAACGCCATCTGTAAATTCCATTGACGCACTATGTGTAATGACATCAGCACTCGACATTGCTGCGGCTAATGCTGCTGCACCTACTAGGCCATATAACCAGCCTGGCAAGGATAAAAATGTCGTAATGAGATAAGGTAATATTTGATCGGATTCGCCGACAGCACCAACATCAACAACCCCAACCGCAGCGAATCCTGCAAGTAATAAAGGGATAATTAATAATGCAAATAACGGATAAGCGATGACCGTCTTTTTTATCGTCACAGCATTTGATGAATAGGATCTTGCAAACATATGCGGCCACATAAGAAACCCTATGACGGAAACTAATATGACCGAAGTAAAGGCAGTAGTGGACATTGTTGAACCCTCTACTCCAATTCGAAGGAAATCAGGATCAGCTGCTGCAATTTTTGAAAACATTTCGTTTGTCGTCCCGTGCATTTTCTTTACTATCATGATTCCTACAACCCAAGATACCGAAATCATTAATGCTCCTTGGAACACGTCAGACCAAGCTGCTGCGCGTAATCCGCCTGTTGCCACATAAGTTACGACAATAGCATAAGCAACCAAAGCGCCAAACCAAAAAGCAATTCTTCCTTCCGTCATGATATTAAAAATAATAGCCATTCCACGTAATTGAGTAGCTAAATATTGAATACAAGCAAAGAAGGCAATGAACCCAACAAGGATCCCAAGTGCTTTACTTCGAAAGCGCGTCTGTAGAAAACCGACCAATGAATAAAGATTGAATTTACGTCCAATTCTTCCGATTTTTGGACCGAGAATATACCAAGGCAAAAGTGAAAATGCTAAATAAGCCAGAATGTAAAACGAAGGAGCGCCGCGTGTAAATGCCCATCCTGGTGCACCTAAAAATGAAAAGGCGCTAAAAATGGCTCCACCCATTAAAAACCAAGTTAAGAATAATCCTAAACCTCTACCTGCGGTAGTAAATTCTTCTAATGACGCTTTGTTCGTACCTCTACCGGCCATTACACCAACAATAAGTGCAATAACTAAATACAACACCATAATTAACATCGATATTTTCCAATCTTCCATCTACTTATACCTCCTCTTTATCTGGGTCAATGAAATATAGAATAAGGACTGCTATAAAAGTAATGACAATCCATAATATGATCCAGAATAAACTGTATGGAAGTCCCAGTATGAATGGATAGGTTTTATTACCAAAGGTAAATATCGGAAATAGAACCGTTGAAAACAACAATGTGCTAATAATGATGTAGTACGTACGAAAACTTCCAACACTCATATAGGCCACCTCTTTGTGTCGTATTGATTGTTACATTAGAGTCTTTTAACTTAATCCTAATACAACATGAATTGTCGCTGATCCTATGCTACGTATTATTCTTTCTACGCTATTACGGACATCTGTTTAAAAAATATGTAGCCCTAGATTGTTATGTCTATGACTACATATGTTATTTACTATGAGTATTGCAAATTATTCGTCGCCTAGAACTCCATATGACGGAGCAATTTCGGGTGTAATTGCTCTTATTCGATACTCTTCAGCTTGTGGGCCATAAACTTCCCACGCCCTTTTCAAATCTTCAAGTGGTTGGTCACTGTAATCCACTCGTAAATCTACATATGGGAAAGCATCCTCTTGATAAACTAATAATCCGATGGAATGTTCTTGATCCAGCTCTCCACCCATCTCAAATCCTTTAGAAATAGCAGCAATTAACCGATCAGCCAACGTGCCTTTTGCATCCAAAAAGATTTTTCCCATCTGTTCCGGAATGTTAGGATCACTTAATAAATTCCCGATACTTGCAACGTTTTTAGCGGTAAATTCTCCATGGACTCCTAGAGCTTTATTACCTGTAAAGACGGCTGAGTTACCGCTTGCATCAACGACGGCTAATTGACGATATTCTCTGAAGGGTGTCGCTTCCTTCATTGCATTGATTGCCGATTCCGCGTCAAAACCATTTTCTAAGACATTCAAACCGATATTGGCAAGTCTTGGGTCCGTAACGTTTTGCGTTAAAATCGCCCCAACGCCGTGCTTCGCCCACGGACATCTTGCTCCTACTGAGGGACTGCTTGATGTAACAATAACCCCTAGTGCACCCGTTTCTTCACATCTTCCTGCGACTGAAAAAGTATTTGTAAATTTCATGATTACCCTCCATTACTTCTATTTGATAGTTTTCTTATCTTGTATTCATTCGCTAATTACTGCTTCAACATCAATTTCCATCAACATTTCAGGCATTGCAAATCCGCTTACAATTAATCCCGTACTGCATGGATAGACACCTTTAAAATGCTCAGCAATTACTGGATATACTTTACTTCGGTCCTCACGCTTCAAAAGATAAACTGTCATCTTACAAATATCGTTAACTGATCCGCCAGCCTCTTCAATTAACTGTTTTACACAACGGCAAGCCATATCTGTCTGTGCAGCTACATCACCAATGCCGTGGAAGTTACCTTCTAAATCGAAACCTGTTTGACCACGAAGAAAAATGCGATTACCAGCGCGGACAGCCATACTTAGCTCATTCACAATATGGTGCTCCGGCTTTCCTAAATCTGAAGGGTAATATTCATCCGTCTTAAACTTTCTGAAACGTTGGATCTCCACTTTTTTTGTGTCTTCATAGATTGTCATCTGTATATTCCTCCACTTTTCAAGTTATTTTTTTACTAATCTTTTCTCGTTCTGTTGAACAACTGGCTTGAGATAATTCCAACCTAGTAACTGATTGGCTTCATCTACTTCTCCTTTTAAGAATAACTCACGTATGCGTGTGGATGAAATGGTTTTTCCTGCACCACACAGTACCGGATCCAAAATGAACACATCAAAATACTTACGTAATGTATTCACATCGCCTTCTCGTCCTCTTCCAAAGCGAAAATCATGACCTTCGAAAATCTCCACTGGATTCAAATCCATCAATTCCTGCAGAAATCGCTCCACGCCCTGTGATATATAATCCGCATTGAATTGCGCAACAACCACGTGATCTACACCTAGCTTTTCAAGCATCGCTAATTTCTCAGATAGCGAAGTTAGTAATTTCACATGCTGGAAAAAAACTTTTGGTGGCGGGTCGAATGTATACACAACAAGTGGCACACCCAATTCCACAGCCTGCTCACGAGCTTGCCTCACTAATGTTTGGTGACCAATATGAAGTCCATCTAACGCACCGATAGTTAGAACACACTCCGGAAGCTTTAATGTTTTGGATTTATGAACTTGCATGCATGACACCTCTTCCCTCTAGTTTTCCTTACAAAAGTTGCGCTCTCTCACAATAGTGGGACAGCTAAACATTATGATTGGAATGCTAGCGAAGACGATAGATTCGCAGCTTTCATCACCATTTCACGATTTGGAGTCAAATCATAATTATTAAAGACGGCTGCATGTTGCGCGAATGGCGGACTTTGTGCAAACAATTCAAATGTAATTTGGTGACCTGCATAGGAAGAGTTCACCATGTCACGTGCAAAGTAAAGCAATTTCGCACGTTCTTCTGCACTCCACTCACCAACAGAATAAAATCTATCAATATATTCCTTGATTTGTGGATCCGTCATAGTTTCCATGTCAGGTGTCACAGCTAATTGTCCACCTACTAACTCACGTGCCAAATGTGCCATTTCAGGGAAATGTTTTAGCGCAAACACACGACCTGTATATAGAAGAGACTGGTTAGGCATCATTAATCCACCTGATGACAATTGCGCTTCCGAAACTGCAGCTGTCAGATGGGCATTAATCGTTTCACGATAGTTGATTAGCTCAGATAGTTTTTGCTGAACTGCAGGGATCTTTGTCAAACCTGTTTGCTCAACATTTAATAATGCAGCACCGATTAGATAATCCGCTCTTCTTAAAATTCGTAGTACATAGTTGTATGAAGAATAACGGTGTACCGTTTCACGAATATATTTCGCTGACTCTAAATTACGGTGGAATAGCACATTCTCCCAAGGTATTAGCACGTCATCAAAAATCAACAATGTATCAATCTCTTCAAATTTACTAGACAGTGGGTAGTTTACTGGATCTTTTCCAGCTCCAACAGGAGATCGACAAATATGTTTTAACCCTGGGGAGCCCATATCACAAATGAATCCAACTGCATAGTTTTCCATATTGACACTGGAATTTGACCAGTTAGAAATCGTCGGTTTTACGAATGCTTGATGTGCATAAGCAGCGGCAGTTTCAAACTTTGCACCACGCACTACAATTCCTTTATCATTTTCAGCAACGATATGAAGGAGTGTTCCACCATCTTCACCGTTGATTAACTTACTGCGGTCTCCTTTTGGATCGGTGTTGGCTGAAACGTGGAATAAATCCTCTTTTGCCACACGCGCAACATGATGTTTAATATTTTCTGCATAGGTCGGGTCAATTTCATTCAAACGGTCTTGCGCGTCATATAATGACCACATTTCTCCGATTGTTTCATCCCCTACACGATAGACAACTCCACCTAGATCATCTAAAACGGTTTCTACATACGTACGAATACCTTTTAGGTCATCCTTTGTTTTTGGAAGTTTAAATGCACGGCAAATTTCATCGCCATCCGAAAGCTTAACAGTCAATTTGTCTTTGTACTTCGCTTCATGATTCATATCATACATACGTGCTTTTACATCGATGATTGGCTTGAATGCTGGATGATTTACAATGTCATATACTCTTTCTCCGTCAATATATACTTCTCTTCCATCATTCAGTGATCTGCGGTAATCGTCTCCTGTTAATAAAGCCATTTAAATTCCTCCCTGGGTATCTGATTTTATATTAAAATTAAATACTGCCACCTGCGTGACTAATAATGTATTTACCTAGGTTTTTTGCTTCTTCTGTATGCTGTTTGACAATAGACTTAGCAGCTTCCTTATCTCCCGCTTCATACGCTTTCAATAAAGCTAAATGATCATCAGCCAGTTTATTCAACTCTTCGCGTGCAGTACTACTATTTTCTTTAAATGCTTCTCGCAAAGCACTGCTCATAACTGCTTCAGCCGTCAGGCGGCGATAGGAGTCTAGTAAAGTAGCATTATTCGTTAAAGCAATCGTATAATCATGGAGTGAAATATTCGCCTCAATATATTTATCGATATCTGTAATACCTTTTTCTTTATCTGCCAACGTTTCTTCTACACGACTCCTGAAATCAGATAGTTCTTCATTAGATAGATTGCCAACTGTCTTTTCAATAGCCGCAACTTCTAGTGCACAACGTGTTTCCAAAGCTTCCGTTAGCATCTCAATACTTAGCGGAGTAACAGAGAAATCACCATTTTCACTACGTTTGATTAAACCTTCGCCTTCTAATTTGGTAAGAGCATAGTAGATTACTTGCCTTGGAACTTCTAGTGTTTCTGTCAAATTGGCAACATTGAATGGCTCCATTAGTTGAAAATCTCTTTTCAACACTTTACTTCGTAAATCTAGATAAACCATTTCATCATTGTGTGAAATGAAGCGTCCGAATTTTCCACGGTAGTAAGTCAATGGATTACGTTCTTCAGAATCCGCATGTATAACTTCTGCAAGGAACACAGAATGCGTACCGCCCGTCACTTCTTGTACGACCCTGCACTCCAGATGAGCAAGTGTATCTTTTAAGATCGGCTCACCTAATTTCCCTTCAACCGTTTCAATACCTTTGAATTTATCAGATGAAGGTCTAGCAAACTGTAAAGCTATGTCCCCTTGGTCTTCATGCAGTATGTTCACACCAAAAACCTTTGCTTGGGAAATTGCATTACAAGTCCCGGTCGCTTGGTTGATACATACTAGCAACATTGGAGGTTCAACTGATAGTGAGGAAACCGCACTTGCCGTCACCCCATAATTGACACCTTCATGCTTTGTTGTAATAACCGTAACACCGCTAGTAAAATGTCCGATTACATCCCGAAAGACTAAGTTATCCACCCTTTCTAGCTTTCCTTTTTCACTAATTTCTGTTCCCATCTGAATCCCTCCTAAACTAATTTACGGAAATAATCCTAAATGAGTCCCTTATTCAACAAAAAATATAAAATCAGCATCTCTCTATAAAAGTAAAGCGAATCGGATTTACTTATTTTGTAGCAATTACTGTATAACCTTTTAATTAGAATATACGGATTATTTAAAATAATGTCAACACTTTTTACTATTTCTTTTTTTTTAGACTTCAATAATAGCGAATTACTTTGAAAGCGATTACATTTATTCTGACAATCATTTGGGCAATCCAAATAATTTCATTTAACAATAGTATATAAAATCATATGATAAAGTAGTTCTGACTACTACATATCCTCCCCCTTAAAAGCCAATGTCCTTAAGTAGACCGTAAAAATAGAGAATTTTTTATACTGGCTAAGTGAATTCATACCAGTCACTGAATTCCCTTGCTATTAATATACAGCACTAATTTTTAATGTCAATAACTTTTTGTATAATTTAGAAAATTTTATAAATACGCAGATATACAGTTACTCATAATCTCTTTATCTTTGGCCGATTAATTGAAACAATGAATTTCATTTGATTCTTACAGTAACTTATGTGTATTCTTGTAATAATGCGAATATGCTTTTTACAACTATTAAGGAAAATTTACTTTGGTCAATAGTAAAAAGATCGATACAAATCGCTTGAAAATGATGAATGGAGGGTATCAATGAATAACCGAATTTCGGAAATGGTAGAGAACATAAAGGATCTATTGATTGAATGGCGTCGAGATTTCCATACATACGCGGAAGCAGGATGGGTTGAATTTCGGACAGCCTCCCTTATTGCCTCACGACTATCTACTTGGGGATATGAAGTACGTGCAGGACGCGAGGTAATGGATGAAAGCACTCGAATGGGCGTTCCCGGCCAGGCGTATTTGGAAGAACAATTTGATCGTGCCCTCCAGCAAGGGGCTGACACAGAATGGGTTTCACAATTACGCTTTGGCTTTACTGGCGTTGTCGGCACTTTAGATACAGGTAGGCCAGGCCCGACCATTGGATTACGTTTTGATATGGATGCCTTGGACCTGCAAGAGTCCTCTGATGACAGTCATTTTCCAGTAAAAGAAAGGTTCACCTCCGTCAACGACCGAATGATGCATGCTTGCGGTCATGATGCACATATGGCAATAGGACTTGGCATCGCTTCCCTTTTAGCTGAATTAAAGGACAGTTTAAACGGCAAATTTAAACTTATTTTTCAACCTGCCGAAGAAGGCGTTCGTGGTGCAAAGTCTATGGTGGAGGCCGGAGTTGTTGACGACGTAGATATTTTCATTTCTCAACATATTGGTCTAGGTGCGGAACTAGGTGAATTCGTTTGCAGTGATTTAGGATTTCTAGCTACTACAAAATTGAATGTTAGTTTTCAAGGCAAAGCCGCACATGCTGGAGCAAATCCTGAAGAAGGCAAAAATGCTTTATTAGCCGCAGCAACGGCGACCTTAAATATGCATGCTATCTCTCCCCACAGTTCAGGAGAATCGCGAATCAATGTTGGGGTTTTACACGCAGGCACCGGACGCAATATAATTCCAAATAAGGCAGAACTCCAAGTAGAAACGCGTGGCGCTACAACAGAAATAAATGAATACATGTATGAACGTATGAGAAAAATCGTGCAGGCTGCTGGGGATATGTATGAGGTGGAAACACATATAGAAGAAGTCGGGGCAGCCCCAACATGTACTCCTAGTGAACATTTAGTAGCAGTCTTACGGAAGAAAGCTAAATCAGTAAAAGGCATCCAAAAAATCACAAATACTTTTACATCTGGCGGTTCTGAAGATGCTACCTATATGATGTCGCGCGTTAAAGAAAACGGCGGGCAAGCTGCTTATGTAGTGTTTGGGACGACACTTAGTGCAGTTCATCATAATGAAAAGTTTGATATCGATGAAGAAGTCATACCATTAGCAGTAAAAACATTAGTACATTGTATCACACAATTTGATACTCCATTAGTGCCGTCAAACAGAGGAGAATAACTATGAAAACTAGAGTAGGAATTGTCGGACCAAAAGACAGTGTAGAAATTATGAATGACATCGCGAAGGAATTTGAGGATCAGATGACCCCTGTTTGTTTTGAATATAAAAATTCGATTGAAACAACAGAAATCGTAGAAAAAAACCAACATATTATTGATATCTGGATTTTTTCTGGACAAACACCCTATACACTTGCAAAAAGAAGTTCTTCTAATCAGCTCTTTTTCTATTTATCTTTGAATGGTTCTAGTTTAACAAAAACACTTTTAAATATTGTTTATAACAGTAAAAATGATTTACGTAACGTTAGTTTTGATATGATGGAGGAACGTGATATATTCGAGACATACCGTTCCTTAAATATTTCATATGAACATTGCCATCTTTATGAATACCACGGAGTTACACCTATCGATCAAATCATTGAATTTCATTCAACGCTATACAACGAGGGAAAAGTATCCGTTTGTGTAACTAGTTTGAGTGATGTCTATGAAGCATTGACTTCTCAGGGGATACCTGTATACAGAGTTACACCTACTATGGCAAACATTCGATCAACATATAAATCTGCATTACAGCAATGGGAAGCCCTCAATTTTAAACAATCTCAGTTAACAGTTATGTTAATATCTATTGATAATATTAATAAAATTGAAAAGCCCCATTCATTTTCTTATGATATACATCGTTTGAATTTAGAATTGCAATCGGCGATTTTAACATTCACTGAATCTATATCCGGCTCATTTTTATCCATTGGTACAGGGACGTTTATTATATTTTCTACTAGGGGTTCACTACGAAACGCGGGCGATCAAAGTGTTCGTTTATTGGATAGTTTATCCTTAACTACAGATTTTCCAGCGAACATTGGAATAGGCTATGGTGACTCCGCTTTAGCTGCAGAAGAAAACGCAAGATTAGCGTTATTGCATGCACAAAACTATAATTCGAATAGTGCCTTTTTAGTCGAAAATAACGGCATGGTAAAAGGACCACTTAATAAATCTAAAAGTATCTCTTTTGAGTTTAGGAATGTAGATGAAGAAATCGGAAATAAGCTAAAGGAATGCGGTGTATCTATTACTTCCTTCAATAAAATTATGTCTGTTCAACGAAACTTGGAAAAGCAAGCAATCACTGCAGCAGATATTGCTGAATGGTTGAAAATGACCGAACGTAATGCTCGCCGGCTTTTAAATAACCTTACGAATGCTGGTATCGCAAAAATCATTGGACAGGAAGCACCCGCAACGAGAGGACGCCCCCGCAACGTTTATCAGGTAGGATTAGATTAGTTATCTAATGCACCCAAATAGAACAATGTAACAAGAGTATGTGCAAATTGTTTAGGATCATTGCACATACTTTTCTTTTGTTACAAACAATCCATTTAACCATAGAACAGTTTGACAAGTCGAAATTTTTCATGTACCTTGATAATTGTATTACAAAGACTAAAGTAATGAAGTATTTACCAAAAAGATAAGGAGCTGTTTAGTATGCCATTCGTCCACATTAAAATGATTGAGGAGCGTTGTTCTCCCGAAAAGAAAGAAATAATGATTAAAGAGGTCACCGATTTAATCGCTGGTATTTTGGAGCAAGATGTAGAAACGGTGCGTGTTCAACTTGAAGAAATGAGGCCTGAAGATTGGGGTATTGCCGGAGAATCTGTTAAAAAACGAACTGAAAAAAGCCTGACATAAATAATTTTTTATATTTAATTTCGGTATATTAAAGGAAAATATCCAATTACAAATTATACCTGTTGGTTCTTCATATATAGGTTCGATTTTATCGATAATTAGTTCTAATTAATTGAATTTGATGGATGGTACCTCCGCGTGAAACATCGTGATTGTTTAAACCTCTATGAATCACGTTTTTTTCGCGCGGGCAACCTCCCTTAAACCCCATCAATATAAAATCCACTCACTTTTCTTATTGAAGAGGCTATTTTCGATGGTTCCAAAGCGATGAGAGTGAGTACACGATTACATAAAACAGCTAGCTGTTTCCTATGCGTCTTAAACGGTTTCATATATTCCTCCCCAATAAAAATAGCCCAGTCCTCGTAAGGATTCTGGGTCTAATCACTTAAGATCATTATAGTATATTCTCTTTGTCTTTCAAATACATAACGCAAGCAATTTTTAGCATAGGTTCTCGAATTTAGCTATCATAAGTATTAATTACTGTTAAACATTACTTTCTCTAATAGTTTTTTAGGTGCCTGTGTTACAAACGTTCACATTAATTCACACAAATGCACAAACATACATCTTGTATTCGATAGGTATTAACTTCTATGAATATCCATGCATTTACAGTTAGTTATCCTAGTTTCTAACACAGGCACTTGACACTAATTTTATATTGTAAAAGTCAGTGTATATAGTAAATTAAAATGTTGAGTTACTTATTATTAACCCTTCTTCATATACTGATTCGTTTTTTGTTGCACTATCTTAATCTCATTCTGCAGATGATAAGAATGAACACCACATTTAGTTATTATTGCCATAACATTCGGAAGTATATCCATAACCATCGTTGACCCAATTTTAATCGATTCATTCATAGTATTTAATTCTTCTTTTCTATTAATAAGATATGTTACTTCTTCTTTATAACGCCTTTCAATATCTTTCCATACCACACTATTGGCTTTAGAATCCACCATTTCTATTCTTAATTTATCTAATTTACGTTTTTTAATTTCAACTTTTTGATCGATTTGAGACTTCACTTTTCTTATCAAATCATTCATAGCTTCTATCATTTCTTTTTCTTGTTTTTTAGAGAATACTCGTTTGATTCCAGTAGATAATCTTCCCCCTTGACTTACTCCAGCAAATGTTCCAAACATAGCACCAGTAATACCACCAGCAGGACCAAAAAACATCATCCCTACAACAGTTCCGGCTTTTTGACCTAATGCTCCTAATACTACTTTTGAAGATGTATCGCTCACTACATTAAATACAGCTTGGTTAATTGCTACATCATCTTTCCAAACCCTTTTAATGTTATATATGGAACTAATCCCTGCTGCAATCCACGGAATCTCAAAATCTAGTAAGTCATCCGCATGTGTTATTGTCGTGGACGTAGCATCTATTACTTCATCCCTAGAAATATTCGATACGTAGACACTCGGATTTCCTTCAAAGTATGGTGCAAGTTCTTCATTCACATAAACTGGTATATCCGGATATGTTTCCAGATGATCTCTTACACCGCCTGGATTAGCTAAATTCTTGACTTGAAAGGGCTGACCGTCAACTAAAATATCCCAGCCCGGGTTATTCGATTCTTCTGGAAACTCTACATCATGCCCCTTGGCTTGTAATTCAACAGCTATCATTTGTTCTGCAACATAACCTTGCAGCTGGGCCATATCTCCAGTTAATACCGTTGTATCAATGTGACTAGAAAACTGACTTAATGTAAATAGAGACGTCAAATCCTCTGTTCTAGCAAAATCAAGACCTTTCACTACTGTTGGATTAATCATAATAAAGTCGTAAATAAACTCTCCAGCACTCACTGCTGAAATTGCAACTGTCTGTTTTAGTTGTTCCGGCGTGCCAAATAACATTGTTTGCAGTCTATTTTGCTTTCGATCCTCTTCCTCGACTGCGCATTGTAGAGCATCCTCATACATTCCTTTTTCCCAATAATCCCAAAAACGTTTATTCGATATACTCATGCAGTTACCCCTCTTTACTCATAGGTAGTAGTTGGTGTGTAGAGGCACTTAAATGTTCGAGTCCATAATTCTGTTTTTCCATCATCTTAATATCCTGCCAAATACTGCTCTGACTTTGTTTAACTTGCTTTAATGAAGATTCTAGACTATTTTTGTATGATATTTCCTCATGCTTAGATTGGTGTAATTCTTTAAGGTTAATATTAATAGCTTTAATCGTTGCACGTTCTATTTGCTTGAAAGAACTAGTTGACTTTATTACATCTTCAACCATTAAATAAAGATACTTATCCAGTTTTTTCTCTTCACTTTTAATATCGAGGATTGTAGTCAAATTTGAAAATTTATTTCCTATTCTCCTGAGAAAACTATCATTCACAGCATCTACTTTTTTTGCCTGCCGGAAAGATTGTATCTTATTATTAATATCCCAGTATTCCCTTCTATTCATTTGAAAAGCTACGTTGATCTCTAAATCCTCTAGATTACTAGATTTCAAGGCAAAATAAATCTTTTGCTTCTCTGCACGTATTTGTAACTCCTCATTATAGATTGATGAATTTATATTACTTATTCGATCTTTTGTTTTCTTGATATTGCTTTGTAAGTTTAGTTCTTCCGCATTTTCATTTTTAAATTCTACTTGTAACTTGCAATACTCATTGAAACGTCGGTTCCATACTGAAATAAATAATTCGTAAGAAACCTCCTCAGATTCCTGACTCATAAAAGGCAGTGTCATTTGCATGACAATAATAGGCAAAAGCTTTTTCTTTAATGATTTATTTTGATGGTTCACAAGTAAAACACCACCACCTAGAAGTACTGGAACTATGAATAATGGATTAGCCAAAACAGCTATTGTAGATGTTAATCCTGTATAAACACCAAATGGTAGAGTGATACCAAATAGACCAGCAAATGAAGCAAGTAAAGATGTTGCGGTGGTGTAGAAGGCAAACCCACTAACTTCAACAATTATAGCAAATACAATACTTGACCCACTTGTTGCTATTGCCTTACGAATCATTTCATCCGTTAGTTCATCAATACCTAACTTGTCCTTAATTTGTTTTTGCTTTTCTTTTGGTAAACTTTGTATGTATTCATTAACTTGTGAAGCAAATTTCGTTTGATCATCTATAGTAAAATCCTTGAAACTATTATCAAGTTCATTAAATAGCTTACTCATTTGGAATTGAACCATTTGTTGTAACTTTGTTGAATTCAATTCATTTACTGCAAAACTCTTAAACTGTTTATCCTGTTTTAATAATTGCTGATAAACGTCGTTTACAATTATTGTAGATTGGTCCACGATTTCTTGCTCTAATGTGTATTTTGTTCCTCTTAAATTCAATAATCTTGTCATTTCAAGAAACAAGTCGACCTGAAGAACTTGATCTTCTACATTTTTCAGCTTATTTACTTCTTGCTCTAAATGATACGTAAAGTTATCACTTTCTTCTTTAGATAACTTAGATATAACATCTTTTGTTTTTGACGATAATAGATGACCAATATTGGTTCTTATTAATAATGCATAGACCATTCTAAGGTCTGTACCTTTTAATGTAACTAAACTGTTAGCTAATATCTGTCCATCCAATAGAAACACTCCTCCTACAATTCACATATAGTATAATTATACTACATATGATTAGGAATTTAATATTATAAAAAAATAGTAGTAATCCAAATGAAGTCATTCTACGAAATAGCAAACATGTTACAATGGTAGAAACACATAGATAGACAAGGAGCGGACACGTTGAGGTTGAATCAATATATTAGTTCTTCGGGATTTTGTTCCAGAAGACAGGCGGAACGCTATATTACGGCTAAAAAGGTTCTAGTGAATGGTGAGATTGCGTCACATGTTTATTTTGTTGAAGAGGATGATCATGTCAAAGTAGACGGTCACACCATCACCCATACGGCACAAGACATTTATTTGGTGTTTAATAAACCGAGTGGGGTCACTTGTACAGCCTCTCCTGCTATTGCCGGTAATATTATCGACTTTATTTCCTATCCTGAACGTATATTTCCCGTTGGACGCCTGGATAAAGAAACAGAAGGTCTCATTTTATTAACCAATGACGGGAGTATTGTAAACGACTTAATGAAAGATGAAAATCAACAAGAAAAAGAATATGTTGTAACCGTCAACAAAAAAAATGACGGTTACATTTATAAAAGATTTATCAAACGGTGTAGACATTTACAATCCGAGAACAAAAGACTATACAACGACTAACCCTTGTACAGTTACTCAGTTGGACAATTTTACGTTTCGCATAACATTAACTCAAGGATTGAATCGACAGATCCGTAGAATGTGCAGACGATTTCAATATACTGTCACGCACTTGCAAAGGGTTCGAATCAAGCATATTCAGCTTGGATCATTAGAGCGTGGCCAGTGGCGTTACTTGACTGAAGAAGAGATAGCGAAGTTAAAATCGTGATATTTTTTAAAAGATAGCCTGACAACGCTAATGCGCTGTCAGGCTATTTCACATTAATTTTAGGTACCTATGTTACAAACATTCACGTTAATTCACACACATGCACAATCATACAGCCCGCCTTCAGTAGATATCAGTTTCGATGGATATCTATACATTTGTAGCGTATTACTATATTATGTGTGAGAGAAGTTTATTTTAGTTAGACAATTCTTTCACCAACAACCCCACTACCTCCACTTGTGTCGAGTGCCGACCGTAGATTGTAAAAATTTAAATGATGTAGTGGTGCTTAGAAATCAAATAACTGCGCCCGATTGTTAAAGAGAAATATTTAAAATAAACCTCTAATTAATTTCATTGTTAACCTTGGAATATACACAAGGACGTATATTAATTCCGGTAACCAACCTAGGATTCCACGAATGGTTTCACTTTTCTTTTTATTATCCTTACTCCCCCTCATAGTTATCCCCCCTTTAAAATTGTTCCGTTAAATGGCCCGATTGTTTAACAAATACTGTTTTTCTTTATTGAACCTAAAAAGTAAGTGCTAACTCCCATTACTCCACCACCAATGACTGCCATTAAAGTTCCAATTATTATCCATACAGTAGATAAAAGAGTAGATAGGTATATGCCTGCCATAAGCAACACTAAACCGACAAAAAATAGTATTCTTCTTGTTTTCATATTTCAACCCCCACTATACTTTCTTTATTTAACTAGACTATCCTGGTTCCGCAAAATGGTCCGAAAACTACGTCATGGTCCTCTTCTGGCACAACATTATTCAATTATCGCGCCCGATTACAGAATAATATACAAATAAAAACATTGTATATTTAGGCTCATTCGCCAATAGCCTTCCGCTCTTTTTCATCTCTTTCTTTTATATACCTTTCGTACACATCTTTAACTTTGTCATTGGCGTTAGCAGGCACAACTTGTTTATGAATCTCATTTAGTAAAATAAACGACCTAAAAATTATCCCAACAATAATTGCACATAAAATATAGATACCAATAGGACCGAGGAAAGCTAAGATTCCTAAAAGACCAGCCAATAAAATAGACAAGAATAACTTCACAAACATCCCCCTCATTAGCATTTAAATCAAATGGACACTTTTTTTATACCGTTAAAGCGCCCGATTGTTGAACAATTGCCTATATAAAAGCCAAAATGAAAATACAGAGGATGATTACTGGAAATATAATAAAAAGCCAGTTTAACACTTGTAAGCCTCGCTTCAAACCAGCGAATTTTTTTCCTTTGAATTTTCTAATGTATAAAAAAGAAATCAGTCCAATTATAGGCATTAGAAATCCTAGCGAGCCGTAGTTTGGAGGAGATGCATCTATCAATTCTTCAATCATAAAGGCTAAGAAAACAATGTTTATACCTAATAAAAAAAGAGGTATCCAAAAATGAAATTCCTTTATCTTTTCAGCCATAGACTTAACCTCCTTCTTCTGGAAAATGACCCTATTCTGCAATCCGGGATACAGATTTTTGTTCTAGAAATGCGCCCGTTAGTTGAACAATATAAATTTTGATATCAATTTAAATTAAATCCATTCTCCGTTTTTCAGCATCTATATAGTCATAGACTTCCAATATTTCTTTGCAATAGTCGTTCTCAATTTCAAAATATCTAACATCTGATTGCAAGCAGTGTGCTTTAAATTCTTTATGTTCCTTGATCAGTTCTTTTATCGTTCTTTCTTCCGGAGAATTACGGAGTTCAACAGCATTCCTATGTTTCACTATTTTCGCTTCGAAGTTTTTTTGAATATAATTCTTCGAAAAACCAAGAAATACTGGAATGATTTTCTCCGAATAATTGACGTCAAGCTCTTTTAAATAGTGAGGTAGTATGTAACATCCTTCAATAATAATATGTTGTCCATTCTCAATATTCGTCATAATTATTCCCTTTAATATTGGCCAGAGTTTATCGCCAATAACCTCTGTATCATCTAATGGTGTAAAACCACAATGCTGGTCCCCTCTGTACAACCCCATTTTCAAATGATCTATAGAGAGATAAGGTATATGGTACCTTTCAAGCAACTTTTGTGCCATCAAAGTTTTACCAGTGCTACCGACAGCACTTATTAAAATAATCATATATTACTCCATTCAACTTTTTTTATAATTTAATCATTAATTATTACACTAATGATGGCCCGTTTGTTTTATTATATAGTTGCCTTTAAGTCATCCCCATTTCGTTAAGACGATCTTTTCAATAATCGCAACCGTTAGTTATATATAAAGACTTACAAAATAATTGCATATTATATTACTGGCGTGACAATAAGTCATTATTTCTTACCTTTTAATTCTAAAAGTATAGGTGCTATATTTAGTAAGATAGAAACTATTGTCAAAAACCATAATGCCCTTTCCATACTAGGCACTACATCTAATAGAGCTGCCCAATCTTCCACCTTTACCCAAGACACCATACTGTATTCTGCAACAAGTGTCAGTGTTGTAAATGATAACCCCATTGCCATTGCCAATATATAATCTTTGCCTCTACTATACCTATAAAGATTTATAGATGTTGCTACTATAGCTATTAGTCCAAATATTAACCACATAATTACACCTCCACTTACACTAAAAACTCTTACTAATTAAGGCAGAATGAGATAGTGAATAGTTTCATAATAGTAACAAAATGGCCCTTATGCTGAATTGGCGCAGTTCCTTATTCAATAAGTGCGCCCGTTTATGGAAGAAATTCTTTAGACTATATCATCACTTTGAAAAGTAATAATTTTATTAGTCAACTCTTTTGATGAAAAATTCATGTTTATCATTTACACCTACAAGTAATTGTTTATCAAGCATTATCTTCAATGGAAAAATTTTCGACTTCTTTTCTGAGAACAACCATCTTCTATCGACACTCGTTAAAATAATAAAAACACCATCATTGTTATCTTGCATGAAGTTTAAAGAAGAATTAGTAACTGGATCATTATCACTATCAAAAATATTTATTTCTTTTAATTGCTCACCAACCATTGGTGCATCTTTTACAATTAAACCTATTTCACTGATGTTCAAAATGCTTTTTACTGAAAATGACGATTCACTATTTGGATTCTGCTTATATCGCGCAATGAGTTCGACAATATTCCCTGCCGGATCTTCAAAATAGCAAGCATGCGCATGCCAAAATGAAAAATCCGCCTCATCCTCTCCGTCTTCTAATAAAAGCGTTGTTTTCCCTTTCAACCATTCCTTTGCTTCTTGAAATTGATTGGAAGGAATATTAAATGCAAAATGATAATAGAGTTCCCCAGCCACTTTATCATTAGTAAATTCTAAAATACTTTTTCCTACCTGAATTCGAAAATGATTTGGGCCTTCACCGCAAAGAGAAAAACCTAATTGTTGTGTATAAAACTCTTTCATTACTTCTAATTTATTTGTTTGTAATGTCAGTAACTTTATTTCCATAGAAAATATGCCCCCTTAAAAGTTCCATAATATATATCGATTTGTTGAGGTATGTGAATTCACTTCTGTTTTTCTCAACAATCTGGCCCAATTCTGCATACAGGGTGCAAATACTTATTCAAGAAGTGCACCCGTCGATTGAATATTCTACTCATTTTAGAAACCGCCAATAATAAATGATAGTAAATATTAGACGCTATAAAACAGCCTATTGGAAGTGGAATAACGTCTTTTAGAAAGATACTTTTGTAAAATACACTTAAAATAACAACACCAAAAAGTAAACCTAATAATGAATATAAACTTAACCCCCCAAAAATAACGTGCCCATTTTGAACTTTTGTTAAATTTCGGATAGGTTTGGATGAAATTAAAGAACCTTTAAAAGTTCAAACAACAGATGGTGTTATTTTTGATTCAATGACAGTAGAAGACTATTAATTATTTTAGGTACCTGTGTTACAAACATTCACGTTAATTCACACACATGCACAATTATACACCCTGCATTCGGTAGATATCATCTTAGGCGAATATCCATACATTTGTAGTGCATTATCAGAATAGTTTTTGACACAGGTACCTGACACTAATTATGCACTTAAATTCCCCTTAAACCCTTATTTATCACCAATTGTAACATATCCTTTGTTATCCTTTGTCCATTATGAGGGGGCTGAGCACTACGAAAGATACATTTAGGACAATTCATGATTTTGAATAAATAGCAAAACGGAATCCTGCCGAATATTAATATGGCAGGATTCCTTCGTTTAATTTATACAATTGTAATGTATTTGCACAGGTACTCGTTATTATTGGCGGTATGAGACCGCCCCCTGAAAGCGCTTTCGAAATACCTCGACGATGGTTTCCCCTCTAGTGCCTACATGATATCTGTGTAAATTTGTTCTAAAGTAAACATTTTTTGTGAATCGGTTATGGTGAAGATTCCAATCTGTTCACACACCACTAATGCCCCTACGCCTCATCTTTAGAAGTTTTCTAACTATTGGTAGCATAACTATAATAAGAGTAATAATGAATATGGTTAAAGTTATAGGTCTTGTGTAGAAAATGCTGATTTCATTACCTGACATCATTAACGACTGTCTAAAGTTATCTTCTAGTATTGGGCCTAGAATGACCGCTAAAACTAATGGAGCTAAAGGGAATCCGAATTTACGTAAAATGTAACCCAAAATACCAAAAGTAATCATCAATCCAACATCAAACAGACTATTATTCAACATATATGCGCCGATAATACAAAATGCTGCAATGATTGGGCCTAGGTAAGGCTCCGCTTTTTGTACAGCAATTGCAAAAAGTGGAACAAAGGCTGTATTTAGTATGAGCAGTAGAACATTGGCTAAAAACAAGCCGGCAATAGCTGCCCAAATAATATTTCCGGAGGTCTCAAACATAAGCGGACCAGGCTGTAATCCAAGCATCATTAGCGCACCAAGAAGAATAGCGGTAGTTCCAGATCCCGGAATACCAAGACTAAATAAAGGGATTAAAGCACCACCTACTGTCGCGTTGTTAGCTGCTTCAGGACCGCTGAGTCCTTTCGAAGCCCCTTTACCGAACTTCTCTGGCTCTTTCGAAAGTTTTTTCTCCATATCGTATGTTAAAAATGTCGCTATTGTTGCTCCAGCTCCAGGTAATACCCCTATAAAAAAGCCCAAAATCGAACCACGTATCATAGCCCAGGAGTCTTTAATCAATTCGCTGACTTTCGGGAAAAGATCTGAAAAAGGTATTTTTTTTCTTACTTCTTGTAAATCAATCCTTTCTTCCATCCGAACAAATACTTCTGACAATCCAAAGAGTCCTACTGCAACAACTACAAAATTTATGCCTTTCCATAATGCCAAAACTCCGAAAGTAAAGCGTTCCGTTCCTGCCACGGGGTCAACACCTACTGATGCAATTAATAACCCAAGCAGCATAACGACTATAGGTTTAAATGGCTTTTTCTCTGTTAAACCACTAGTCGCAATTAAAGCAAACACCATTAGTGCAAAATACTCTGGTGCACCAAACTTTAACGCCACACCCGTAATAGGTCCGGCCAGAAATACTAATCCTATAAAACCGATTACTCCACCAATAAAAGAAGCAACCGCACTAAGGGTTAGTGCATAACCTGCCCTACCTTGCTGAGTTAAGGGATAACCGTCAAAAGTGGTTACAACAGCAGCTGAATCTCCCGGTACATTAAGCAGTACCGAGCTAATACGTCCACCATACATTGACCCTTGATAAATGCCCATCAGGAGCAATAGCGCGCTTATTGGATTCATTCCAAATGTAATTGGTAAAAGGATTGCGATTCCTGTAACAGGCCCCACTCCGGGAAGTGCACCTACCAATGTTCCTAATGTGATTCCGACAACACACCAAAATAAATGTTCTGGTTGCATAATTGTTGCAAAACCTGATATTAATTCCTGTATCATTGCCTGGTCCCCCTCTGGTGACTCCAAATAATAATTCATTATTAGAATTATGTTATATGAATAACCCACTTGGCAGAATTATGTTTAGCCAGTGTACAAAGATAAAATACACGCATATTATCGTCACTGTTCCGATAAGTATTGATTTTCTCCAGGAATTATTCTCAAAATAGTAGAGCGATCCTATTAGGAATAATCCTAATGTGGTTAGCATTCCAAGTTTATTGATTAAAAACAAAGTTAAATAGAAAGTTAGTGCCAGTAGAAATTGCTTTATAACTACTTTTTTTATAGGCAAGTCTTCGGCACTAGCAGCTGTTGATTTATTACGTGAAACGCTCCAGACGTAATATCCGACTAGAATTAGCAGAATTACAGCCAGGCTACGCGGTAAAAATGCACCTCCTACACCACCGACAGTAGAAAACATTTCATATTGGAACGAGGCGATAAGAAAAACAGCAACAATAATTAATAAAAGAAATGAAAAGGAACGCTCTGCATATGCCATGTTATTCACTCCTACCTCATTTTTTATAGAGGTTAGAATAGAGCTTCCATTCTAACCCCCTTTATATCCAAAAAACCAATCTCATTTTTTGAAGGTATCTGAATATTCCTTGTACAATGAACCTTCTTCTTTAATATAATTTGTATATTCTTCGCTTCCCATAAATTCATTCAACAGTCCCGCTTGATCAATATATTCATTCCATTTATCGGTTTCCACCATCTTTTCGAATGCAGCCTCCCAATATTCCCTTACACTATCTGAAACAGTTCCATTCATCCAAAAACCTCTTGGCCTGTAGTATGTTACATCTACCTCCTTTTCTACAAGGGTTGGAACATCGGAAAATCGCTCTACTCTTTCATCTGTCATGACAGCCAAAAGTTTGATATTTCCTTTTTTTAGATGATCTGTTGCCAATTGAGGCACAACGAATGTTGCGTCGGCATCTCCTCCTAGTAAAGCTGTTAGTGCAGCATTCTCACCTTCCATCGGGACGATAGTCGGGCTGTCTGGTGCTCCAATTGCATTAGCAATTTTACTCCATTTCCAACCGACTCCTCCAGATAAAGATGTTGCCGAGCTAATTACAATAGATTTGGGATCCTTCTTCATCGCAGCAAGGAAATCCTCAATTGTTTCAAACGGGGAGTCTCCTGGTACGGCAATAGTTTGGTAATCTGTTGCAACCGAAGCAATTGGGGTAAAGTCTTCAATTGTTAAATCTCCATCATTATTCCATAAGCCCAAGCCATATTCAGGAATTGCTTCGAGGGTATACTTATTGCCTTGTCTTGCTTTAAGCTCCCGCAATGCAATAGCCCCGTCTGCACCTGTCATATTTTCCACAATAAAAGATTGCTCTACTATACCTTCAACATTTAACGCTTCAACCATGTATCGAGCTGAAAGATCTGTCCCTCCGCCAGCTCCATAACCAACAAGAACTTCAACTGTTTGATTTGGATACCCTTCGGGTAATGTTCCATCATCTGAACTAGCACTCTCCGCACTACACGCTGACACCAACAACAAACCGGCTATCAGTAAATACATTAAAAATCTTTGATTATAGGCAAACATAAAATCCCCCATTTCTATTTAATAGCTACAAGTTAGTCCGATTATCAATATTATTGTGACGAGTAATTCCAATCCAAACTTTGCTACTACAAAAGTTTTAAATTTGGGATATTCAGCAAGGAAATTTAACACGACCCGTTCTTTACCGATAATCCATGAAGATTAATTGATTTGAATAAATAGTTTATAAGAGACCTATATTAGCTACACATAAATCCCTCCTTTTCGATTCTTTTACCCTCTACCCACTAGTATTGCAATTATCATGCCAACATTGCTAACCCCCCGCAAGATAGCTTTCAATGAAATGCAGCGCTAATATTTGTTTCAATTTAGAATGGCTGGTGATTCGTTTTGAAACAAACAACTAAGTTATCTTTTATTCAGGATTATAAGAACGGTTCCAGTCTAATCTAGTAAACGTAGTTTCACTCCTTTAACTTTCTCCAAAGTGTTGCCCGGCTAATCCCCAATTCTTCTGCTGCCTTCCCCTTATTGTTTGAATGTTTAATAAGTGCAGCCTTGATGAGATTTTTCTCATTCTCTTCTAAATTCAACGTCTCGGGACGCGGTTGTTCGAAAATCGATGTCGGGGCTATCGCTTGTTGCATCAATTTCTTTAAGGTTTCCTCATTCAGCTCCTCTCCTGTAGAGTAAACTTGAAACCTTTCTAATATATTTTTCAGTTCTCGTATATTCCCCGGAAATGAATAATCATTAAGAAGTCTTAACGATGATGACGTGAGCAAGCGTTCTTCATTAATATTTAATTGCCTGAAATAGTCCCTTGCAATTTCCTCAATATCTTCTCGCCGTTCCCGGAGGGGTGGTACAGAAAGCTGAAGAACACTAATTCTATAGTATAAATCCTCCCGAAACTTTTGTTCTTGTATTAATCTCATAAGATCTTTATTCGTGGCAACAATGACACGAATATCAACAGATATCACTTTATTGCCACCAATCCTCATCACCTCTTTTTCCTGAAGCACCCTTAAAAGCCTAGATTGGAGATGAATAGGAAGTTCACTAATTTCATCAAGAAATATAGTTCCCTTATCAGCAATTTCAAATAAACCCTTTTTTCCTCCTTTATTAGCTCCTGTAAATGCCCCTTCTTCATATCCAAACAACTCACTGTCCAATAAACTTTCCGGAAGGGCTGCACAGTTAACCGCGACGAATGGTGCTTGACTACGCTTGCTTGAATGATGAATACTTTGTGCAAATAGCTCTTTTCCAGTTCCGGATTCCCCTTGAATTAGGACAGGGCTATTTACCTTACTAAACTTTTTCGCAATTTCTTTAGCCTGTTTTAATCTTTCACTAGAGCCAATAATATCAATAAATTCATATTGCGACTGCAAAGATTTTTTATTAATCATCCTGCGAATGTCTAATTCCTGCTCTTGAATTTTATTCACATCATCAATGACAAATATTTCTCCGACTTTTTCTTTTTCTATATACACAGGCGATCGATTTGCAACTAATTTAATTCCCTTCCAATTAAACACTACAGACTTTTCGTCAATCTCTTCGGAGGGTAAATGAAGCTCTTCTATACAGTCACCAATAAAATGATTCAAAAATTGATCTTTATTTATACCTAGAAGTTTCTCCGCTGAAGTACTAACACTGGTAATTCGATAGTCTTGATCCACACTAATGACGCCACTTTTACTAATCCTAACAACTGTTCTAAAAAGGGCAGATTGTTCCATCTCGTTACGATAAATAGTTAGATATTTAACCGCCATCTCAATTGATTCCCGCAAAGCAGCCTCTTTGTAGAAAAATAAACTTTCCACATCATATTCTTCTGCAACTTTACTAGCAAAACTACCTCCAATAATTTTACTAATGCCTTTTTGGCGAAGATCCTTAAATATTTTAATAAGTTCTTCCAATGTGTCAAAGCTAAATTGAGATATCTTGAAGTTAAAATATTTACTTAAGACATCGATGTCTTCCAACTTCGCTTTATAATTAATAATAGCGATCTCGTCATGTTGTTTTTCCTTAGCTAGTTGTATAAGTGATTCAACATAGGACACTTTCACTGGAATAACCATGTTATCAAGCTTTTGTTCCAAAAACTCAGCACTTTGCCCTCCGCTAATAATAATGGTTGATTGATCGAACATTTCTTTTGAGACAGTTTCATCACTATTTAACAAATGTTCCATTGGACTTTCAACAATCTCTACTTCTATCCAATCTGGCAAGCTTAGTTTCTTCAGAACATTAGCAGCTAACAGAGAAAATTGACCAGAACCAGAAATGGCTATTCTTGGATACATAATACATTCCTCCCCTTTTAAGTAACATATTGAAATCCCTTTGTATCATTATGAAATACTTTACACTATTCCGAAAATAATGACAATCTCACTCGGAGATGATTGATTATTGATTCAAATGCAACCTAGCAATGTTTACATATTATTTATTTAACCAAAAAAAGTGTTTTGCAAGTGGCATGGAACTTGCATAGATATTACTGTACAGGGAAGCCAAGCTATTGGAACATTGGAATAGTTAGGCTTGGCTTGGTTTACTAACCTTGAATAATAATAGGTCCAAAAAAGAAAGGGAGATGTTCATGAAAAAAGATTCATTAGTTGTAACTAAGTCCAATAACATTGCAACAATCTATATCAATAATTTAGAAAAGAAGAATGCCATGACACTTAATATGTGGAAGAAAATACCAGTTCTTCTATTAGACTTGGAAAATGATCAAGATATCAATGTCGTTATTATTCGTGGAATAGATGCGAGCGCATTTTCTTCCGGGGCTGATATAGAAGAGTTTGCCATTGAACGTACTAATGCGGTAAATGCGTTGAATTACGACACACATGTTACGAATGCAGGAGATGCTATAGAGAACTTCAGTAAGCCAGTGATAGCGATGATTGAAGGACCTTGCATCGGCGGGGGTGGTGAGCTTGCACTTGCATGTGATTTAAGGTTTAGCTCTGTGACGGGAGTATTTGGCATTACCCCTGCGAAAATCGGGCTGGTCTATGGTGTTCCACAAACAAAACGATTGGTTCACACGGTTGGCCCTTCGCGAGCAAAAGACATCCTATTTTCAGGCAGATTTTTTGATGCTAAAGAGGCATACCAAATTGGATTTGTTGACCGTGTTTATAAAGAGACTGAAATCGTTGAAGAAACCTATAACTATGCAAAACTACTTGTGAACAGATCGCAAGAAACAATTCGCGGTGCAAAAAAAATCACTAACTCCATTCTTGACGGTATGGATGAAAGCAAGTACGAAAATGAACAGATTATCCTGAACTCTTATAGCGCTCCAGACATTCAAGAGGGTATCGCCGCATTTATCGAGAAACGAACTCCTAACTTTAATCGTTCTAAAGTAGGGCAATAATCTAGCACATTGTTTATTGGACATGATAAATCTCATTAAATTACAGACGGGAGCTGTTTACTATGCCATTAAGTAACATTAAAATCATTGACCTTACCCGCCTACTAAGCGGGCCATACGCAACGATGATGATGTCTGACCTGGGTGCTGAAGTCATAAAAGTTGAAACGCCTACTGGTGATGATACACGCCATCTTGGTCCACCATTTATACATGACTGGAGCACCTACTTCCTGAGTGTTAACCGAAATAAAAAAAGCATCAGTTTAAACCTTAAGACTAGTAAAGGAAAGGAAATTTTACTAAAACTTATTGAAAAGGCAGATGTTGTAATTGAAAACTTCAGACCTGGAACACTGGAACGCCTTGGGTTGTCTTACGAGGTTCTTAAGGAAAAAAACCCGAAAATTATATTGGCATCGATTTCCGGATTTGGTCAAAAGGGAAAGTACTCCCAAAGACCGGGCTACGATGTATTGGCACAAGCAATGGGCGGCCTAATGTCTGTCACCGGCGAAAAAGACGGTTCACCATTGAAGGCTGGATACTCATTTGCAGATTTAGGCACAGGCATGTGGGCAGCATTTGGCATAATGGTAGCTCTTTGGGAACGCAACAAATCAGGAAAGGGACAGTGGATTGATGCTTCTCTATTGGACACTATTATTTCCTGGCAAACCTATCTTGCAAGCAGTTATTTTGCAACAGGAGAAAATCCGGAAGCCGTTGGAACCGAACATCCTAACATTGTTCCTTACCAAACCTTTCAAGCGTCAGATGGCCACTTCGTTGTTGCTATTGCAACTGATCATATGTGGACTACTTTTACTCATAAAATTAACGTTTCAGCTTTAAAAGATGCACGATTCAATAAAAATGAAGGAAGAGTCATTCATCGGGAAGAGCTCATCCCAATTCTAGAAGATATATTCAAGCAAAAAACAATAAAGGATTGGGAAGAGTTCTTCCTGGAAATTGAAATCCCGGTTGGACCTGTCAATCAGTTATCAGATATCTTGAATGATTCTTACGTTGAGGAACGGGGTATGGTATTTGAAGAGTATCATCCTGAGATTGGCAAACTTAAAACAATCGGTGTACCGCTTCATTTTTCTAGAAAATCAGGAAAGATTCGGTCCTTTCCACCTAAACTAGGGGAACACACAAAAAGCATTTTAGAAGACCTCAAATACTCTGAAGAAGATATACAGGAATTTCTAGATGATGGGATTGCTATCGCTTGTGATAATATCAAGTCTGCTACTAAACAAATGACCTGATTAGGGCTGTAGGTTCTTCCAATACCTAAGACAAAGAATTCAAAAACGCCTGGTTCATACAGATCCAAGCGTTTTTGAATATGGAATCTAATGCTTCTATGTGATTGTGATGGCTACCACTTATCAAATCTTTCCTAATTCCCCCCAATGCCTTAACGCCGCATCAATCGAAACCAATCTTTTCAGATGTTATTTTTTCGCAATCAGTAATAAACTTATTTAATCCATCCTTAATTTTGTATTGATGATATAAAATAATCTCACAAAGCTTATGGATAACCTGGTCTACTTCATTTCTAGCATTTATACAAGCCACATTAATACACCTTTCACATTTGATAAAAGATGTTCTGATTTAAATCATCTCGTTTAAGATTGTTAAAAAGGCGCTCTACTTTCTCGTTGATCTGGCAATTATTTTTGTTTAACAAATAAATATACAAACCAGGTTCAGTACGAATATAGCTATAACCCATCATTATTAATTTAGAAGTGTATTCGTAATACTGACTTTGGGTTATCTTTTTTTCAATAAATAAATAACGTACAAAATCCATGACGTTAAATGTTTCTATATTGTGTTCTGCTGCATATTTATCAAATAAAAAATTATCAATCATTAATGATGCCGAACCTTGTCGACATATCAAAATCGGGTTTTCAATACTTTGAATAAAGTTCTTTTCTTTTGAGTTGTTGCCGTCAAATACTGCCATACCTATCTTTTTACAATTTTGGTCAATCCATTGAATTATTTCCCCTAGTGTTTCAATCTCCTTTTGAACTACTTTAGATGTTGCCTCTTGTGAATAAATCCTCCCGTCTTGGTATGAAATGGTTTTAATTCCTTCATCCCCAGTAAGCAATATATCTGTGTGTTCTTTATACAAATCCAAATAACACTTTTGGTCAAAATAAATATAATATGTGTTTAGAAGCGAATATCCTACTAAACTATGCAATATTTTAACTGAATTATAATACTGTTGAGGGATAAACATGAAAAAGATTCTATACTACATAGGTACGATTTTACTTTGGCTATGTATAATATTTAGTTGCTTTCTGGTTGTTATTTACACATTTGAATTGTTAACCGTACCTAGTTACGATCCTCTCGGCCTTTGGTGGAACCGAATAGTTGAACTAATGTTTAGTTCGTTTAGTGCATGGATATTTTGTGTTTTATTTATGCTTCCACACCTATTGACTAAACCTAAAAAAGAAAAGACTATCAATAAATTAACTAAAATAATAAAATAGACCCTCTGTAATATTATCGATAGTTCCAAAAAAGAAACCCTTAAAGGGGTTTCTTTTTTTCGGAACTATCACATCAGTTGAGCTGATAAGCAAAGAGCTAAAAATAACTGTCTTAGTTGATTAAAAACTCGATTGTTTTGAAAACCATCTTTAACTTTCCTAATAAATTGAATAACCAAAAGTCAATATAATCTTCAAGCACTGCCCCTTCCCCAGATTCATCTCCTAGCCACAGCGCTGGTAATCTGTTCCCCCATCTATGAATATCGCACCATACTTACATCTCTTAAAATCATAGCTATGTGTTAATTCAATGATATCGTCGCACTTTTTGCAACGAACTTTGTTTACCAATATTTTTTCATAAGACCGCTCCTCCTTCGTGGAAGATCTATAAAGATGACGCTACTACATGTCATGATGAAAGAAGTGACCAATCATGAGATTAGCATTAGCGAATGATTCATACATCTTAAAAGAGACACACGACGCCATCATTTCTCTTGAGACATTAAAAAGCTCGCCTTCAAAAAAATCAAACGACGAGCTTTTCTATTTATTATTGTGTCGGTGTTTTAAACTCCTCCGAACCTCCCACCCCCAACCCGCTCTTTTACCCTATCTTATTTCTAAAAATCATATGCATTTTTTAAAAACAAACTCTCCACTAGTTTTTGGCAATTAATTAGCGTTAAATTTACATTTATATATACTATATCTGATAATACCTCTCACATAAATAAAACAAACCTACCGTAACGATAGGTTTGTTCTAGGCTATTTTATAGAACGATATTTTCTTGTTCGCCTTTTTCCCATTTAACAATATTGTTAAATGTAATTTCGGCTCTTCTTACCATCGCCTCATCTGTTGCATATCCGACATGCGGCACCAGAACAGTATTCGGAGCATCTAGAATAGGGTAATCTGCAGGAACTGGTGGCTCCATATCCACTCTATCTAAACCGGCACCAGCGATTGTTCCATTGTGCAGTGCTTCTGCCAATGCATCATTATCAACAATCGGTCCAACTGCTGTGTTGATCAAGAACGAACTCTCTTTCATCAATTCTAGCTTGTCTTTATCAATTAAGTTTTTGGTTTCATCTGTAAGCGGCGTATGTATCGTGACAATATCACTCGTCTCTAGGACTTCATCTAATGACTTATATTCTACACCTTGATCTATCAGTTCTTGCTTTTCGCTTCTATTATAAGCAACGACGCGACAACCATAAGCTAAACCTAATTTAGCTACTGAGCCACCTATGTCTCCAGTACCTAAGACGCCTAATGTTTTGCCATTTAATTCAGTCTGTCTGTAGCCATTCTTTGTACCTCCCTCTCTAGTGACACCATCTAAAGGTACAATACTGCGTAACAACGCAGTGATAAGTCCAAAAGTAAGTTCTGCTACAGAATGTGTGCTATAACCTGCGGCATTTGAGACTTGAATCTTTTTCTCTTTACACTTTTCTAAGTCGATATGATCATAACCCGTGAAGGCTACTGAAATATATTTTAATTTATCTGCAGCATCGATTACTTCACCACTTAGTGGCATATTAGCGAGTACTAAAATCTCTGCATCTTTGATTCTCGTTTTAAGGGTCTCATCATCTGTTTTTCCATCATCATATACAACTAACTCATGGCCATTATCAGTTAAAGGTTTTGATATTCTATTGAACTCTTCATCACTAATTCCTAGAGATTCTAAGATTACAATATTCATTCTTTATCTTTCCTCCATTTTTCTATAGTTACACTTAATAATATTGTTAACTTGATATCTAAGCAGCATATGATTATTCAGACATCTTTTAAAAATTTAAGGAATAATTTTTCGGGTTGTTTCTGCAAATCAATTTTTCACCATTTGATTTGGGTGGGCAGGAGATCTTAGGTTATTATTCATCATACTCTACAACTCCTATTATATCATGAATATCCATACATTTGTAGTGAATTTTCAGAATAACCTTTAGCACAGGTACTTGAAAGTGAATCTTTTTTTAGCACAGGCCCCGTCACTACGGGGGTCTTTCGACTTTCCAGACAGAAAAAACCCCGAGTTTTGGATCATACCCGGAGTTTTACTGAAGTACATATGGAAATAACGGTTTTGTCAAGATAGTTGTCGCATATAGCTCTTTTCCTAAATTAGCTACTTATTCGATTTAACTTCATCTTCGAACTATATATTTACTCTTCCTTTGGTTTCCATCAAATGCAACAACCCTTATTTTACCCTAACACAGCTTGATCGCTTTCCAGTTGTTTTCCCCGTATACGTTGGAATTCGTCCATTAAGTTTTTAATCGTTAGCTTTCTTTTCTCTTCCCCGCTCACATCAAAAATAATTTTCCCTGCATCCATCATAATTAAACGATTCCCCATATCGAGTGCTTGTTGCATATTATGCGTCACCATCAACGTCGTTAATTGGTAGTTTTCAACAATTTCAGACGTTAAATTAGCAATGAGTTCTGCACGTGCAGGATCGAGTGCTGCAGTATGTTCATCCAATAATAAAATATCAGGCTCTGTAAATGTTGCCATTAATAATGATAGTGCCTGTCTTTCTCCACCAGACAATAAACCTACTTTTGCATTTAATCTATTCTCCAATCCTAAGTTCAACGTTCGTAACGCTTTCTTGAAAAATTCTCGACGTTTTTTCGTCACGCCAAGCCACAATGTTCGTTTTTTATTGCGTGAATAAGCAATCGCTAGATTTTCTTCTATCGTCATTTCTGGTGCAGTTCCTGCCATAGGGTCTTGGAAAACACGTCCAATATATTTTGCGCGCCTATATTCTGGCAAATGCGTGACTTGTTTCCCATCAATCAAAATATCCCCAATATCGGCAATGAGATTACCAGAGATAATATTCATTAAAGTGGATTTTCCAGCACCATTTCCACCAATGACCGTAATAAATTCCCCCTTTTTTAATGTTAAATTTGTGTTTTTTAAAGCTTGTTTTTCATCCAACGTTCCTTCGTTAAAAGTAATTTCTATATTGTTAAGCTTCAACATTTTTAACATGACCTACCTTCAATGCGGCACGTTTTGCGAGTCGGCGCTTTTTCTCTCTTTGCACTTGTACAATTTTTGGTGTCACCAATGCTACAATGACAAGAATGGCCGTAATGAGCTTCATATCCCCTGTATCTAAAAATTCAACTCGAAGCGCCAATGCAACGACTATCCGGTAAATCACTGCACCAAGAATTATAGCCAATGTTGCCCTTGCAACTGTTTTTGCACCAAACAATGCTTCGCCGATAATGACCGAAGCAAGCCCAATAATAATCATCCCTATTCCCATACCAACATCCGTAAACCCACCATATTGTGCAATTAAAGAACCTGACAATGCAACAAGCCCATTCGAAATTCCTAAACCGATGATAATTAATGTATCCGTATTTGCTGAAAAACTACGACTCATCACTTGGTTATTTCCTGTGGCTCTTAGCCCTAATCCAATTTCAGTTTTCAAGAAATAATCAATGATTACTTTCATTAGGATCATAATGATAATCATCAAAAACACAATGCCCCACGTCGCCGGTAATCGTTCGATTCCCATAGAGCCCAATAAATTATTAATGACACCATCAATTCCCGTTTTCTCCCACACTTCGATGAACTGATTTTTTAAAGTAGACTCCCTTGATAAAGATAAATTGGGTTTCCCCATGATTCTTAAATTAATAGAATAAAGCGCAATCATCATTAAAATTCCAGAGAGTAACGCATTAATTTTTCCCTTTGTATGTAGTAAGCCCGTTACACAGCCCGCGAGAAACCCAGCGAATGCCCCAAGGATTGTCGCAAAAATGGGTGGTACCCCATTTATAATTGAAATTGCAGTAACTGCACCACCCGTGACGAAACTTCCATCTACTGTTAAGTCAGGAAAATTCAATATTCTGAAAGTCAAATAGACACCAATCGCCATAATCGCATAAATCAAACCTGATTCAACAGCACCAAATAAAGCTAAAAACATCGCCATTTTCACCTCATTACTCTCTTTTTATCGATAGAAAAAACTACATCTTTGAATAGATTGTAAATTAAAGAGGTAGTGATTCACTACCTCCGACTTGTTATTCTATAATCTCTGCATCGTCCCAGTCTGTATCCCATTCAATTCCTTGTGCTTCTGCCGCTTCTTTATTAATAAACAACTTTAACTCTGGCGGATATTCAGCACTAATTTCACTTGGTTTTTTACCATCTTTTAAAATTTCCGCTGCCATTTCTCCCGTGCGATAACCAATTGAGTAATAATCGAATCCATAGGATGCAAATCCACCTAATTCCACAGAATCTGGTTCCCCTACAATTAATGGGATTTGTTGTTCGTTGGCAATATCTACAACGCTATCTAATGCAGAAACGACTGTATTATCTGTGAAAACATAAAACACATCAATATCTCCGACTAGTGACATGGCCGCTTGTTGAACATCCGCTGACGTCGCAACAGTTCTTTCAATTAACGTTAAACTTGTTCCGTCTGCAATCTCTTCAATGGCTTTCATTTGCGCAACAGAGTTTTGCTCGCCTGCATTATAAATAATTCCAACTTTTGCATCTTTAAAATATTGATCAATAAATTCAATCGTTTTTCCAATTGCATCTGGATGTAAATCAACAACACCTGTAATATTTCCGCCTGGACTCTCCATCGATTCAATAAGATCAGCATCTACTGCATCTGTCACAGAAGTAAACAAAATCGGGATATCACTCGTTGCATTTTGAGCACCCAAAGCACTTGGCGTTGAGTTTGCAAAGATTAAATCGACACCATCCGCAACAAACTTATCTGCAATAACTGCAACATTATTCATATCATTTTGTGCACTTTGATAATCAATTTCCGCATTGATGCCTGCATCTTCAATGGCTTTCTTAAATCCTTCAGTCGCAGCATCAAGCGATGGATGTTCTAATATTTGTGTCGCACCAATTATGTATTTCTCACCGCCGCTATCGCTTCCACTTTCCTTCTCACCGTCACTTCCACAAGCAACCAAAACAAACATACTGATTACCGCAAGAATCGTTAGCTGTAAAGACTTTTTCATCTGCCTATTCCCCCTATGTATAATTATCAGAAACTTCTAAACTTGTCGATTTATATATTATACTAGGAAGACCCCCTAGAATCAAGATGATTCTGTATTATCACATTTTATGGAAAACAAAAAGAAGGCAAGTCGCCAAGCTTCCTTTGAGCGACATATGCGAGCTTTCCGATCCCTTTAGATATGATACTTCATTACATTACCACCTAAGAGCGAATCAAGTCATTATGCGAAATAGCAAACATGTTATAATGGAAAAAACACGTAGATTGACAAGGAGCGGACACGTTGAGGTTGAATCAATATATTAGTTCTTCGGGATTTTGTTCCAGAAGACAGGCGGAACGCTATATTACGGCTAAAAAGGTTCTAGTGAATGGTGAGATTGCGTCACATGTTTATTTTGTTGAAGAGGATGATCATGTTGAAGTAGACAGTCACACCATCACACATACGGCACAAGACATTTATATGATACTTAATAAACCGAGTGGGATCACTTGTACTGCCTCCCCTGCTATTGCCGGTAATATTATCGACTTTATTTCCTATCCTGAACGGATATTTCCCGTTGGACGCCTGGATAAAGAAACAGAAGGTCTCATTTTATTAACCAATGACGGGAGTATTGTAAACGACTTAATGAAAGACGAGAATCAACAGGAAAAAGAATATGTTGTAACCGTCAACAAAAAAATAACGGATACGTTTATAAAAGATTTATCAAACGGTGTAGACATTTACAATCCGAGAACAAAAGGCTATACGACGACTAACCCTTGTACCGTTACACAGTTGGACAATTTTACGTTTCGCATAACGTTAACTCAAGGATTGAATCGACAGATCCGTAGAATGTGCAGACGATTTCAATATACTGTCACGCACTTGCGAAGGGTTCGAATCAAGCATATTGAGCTTGGATCATTAGAGCGTGGCCAGTGGCGTTACTTGACTGAAGAAGAGATAGCGAAGTTAAAATCGTGATACTTTTTTAAAAAAATCCTGACAACGCTAATGCGCTGTCAGGCTATTTCACATTAATTTTAGGTACCTGTGTTACAAACATTCACGTTAATTCACACACATGCACAATCATACATCCTGCATTCGGTAGATATCAGCTTCGATGGTTATCTATACATTTATAGCGTATTACCAGAATATTTTTTGACATAGGTACTTTAATCAATTTCATAATCCAATCCATTCGCTGCGCCGATTCAATATAAAGTTGAGTTAAACCGTTCTCAACTATATATTGTATCAACTTAGCGGATTTAAGTAATTATGAAATTGACTCACTTGGCAATAAAAAATCGGAAATGTTTATTATCTGTCGGAAGACTTTATTTTAGTTAGACAATTCTTTCACCAACAACCCCACTACTTCCACATGTGTAGAGTACTGACGGTAGATTATTAAAATTTAAAATGAGATGTAGTGGTGCTTACAACAAATCATTTTTAACGTAAATAAAGGATTCCCCATCTTTTGAAAGCATGGTTTATTTCTATTTTAATCAAATCTAAAAATATAAATAAAAAGAAATTATTATTTTTCATGAAAACTCTTCGAATATATAAATACGAAGATACAATGTACTTTGTAAGATTAAACAAATAGTACTACACACACTTAGCGAAAACCGCGGCGGGTATGTAGCCACTTTAAAAGTCTTTTATCTAGGAGGAAAACAGACGACAAACCAATAAAACCTAATCCAAATGTTCATTAACGAACAATAACATTACCTGAACAACAAATAAACAATTGAAAGGATATTGAAATCTTTGAAAAACTTACAATCTGATGCGGCAATTTATTGTCGTACTAATTCTTTGGAAAATATGAAGCAGCTACAAAATCTGGTAGCCTATGCTAAAGTAAATGGTTTAAATCCAATCATCTTAACTGATTTAGCTAGCGGAGTAGGATATCGACCATCTTTAAACTTGTTATTAAAATTGATTCGCAGTAAGGAAATTAATACAATTATTATAAGGTCATATACACGACTTTCACGGGATAAAAATGAACTTACAGCGATTTTGGATGAATTTAAAAAATACAATGTAAAGATCATTTCTACTGAGATGCCAAACGAGGTTGTTCATCAAAACATCAGACAAACAATTCAATGGACACTTTCAAATTAGTTATTCATTACCAAATTAATCATTCAAAGCAGACTTTCTTTTAAAGGAGGTCCGCTTTTTTTTTATAACCATCCCCGAACACATTCAATGGGTAGATAGAGCGCCGACGTTTAATGATATTATTAAAAATGGCAAACCATCGACCTTAACAACTGCCCCCGCGGTTTATGCAGTGATTGACATAAAAACAATTTGCTTAAATCACTACCCTCATTCTTTCCATGGCCTTGGGCAGTTCAGCCAAACATTTGGGGTGCCGGTTACGGTGGGATTTCAACCTACGTCTTGTAGGAATGCTTTCGCATCAAGGTTTTATAGGTATTTTTTCTTTTAAAAATCTTTGCCCATGGTTTTGACTATGTTAATAAAAATTGCTTATGGAGACGAGAGTTAATGTTAATGCTCTTTACTTCATAATATTTCTGATATATTGCGGGCTACAATTCATCTATTTCTAAAAACTCAACTAACTCATTCGGGAATAAGTCTTCGTTAAAATTGTCCATTCTATTTATTGCATTCCAAATCCCAATACTATCTTTATCCCCCTTCTCATAATTAATCAACTTCTCCAATTTAGGTATATTAAAATGTAGCTGATTCAACTTGGCTTCATTTATCAATCGCCAATTGGTGGTCATCATCGCTTTTTTAGTCCCTAGACTTAACTCTTCTCCTTTTACGTTATAGGCTTTTATTTCCTCAATCTCTATATTATAAAAGTCACTATTTTTGTAATCTTCCTCACTTGCAAAGTTCATTTTACTAACAAGATCATAATCAAAATCAAAATCATTTATAACAAAGTAATCTAATCCAAGGTGTTTACATAAATTGATAAGTACTAGTGCCGTGATCTTACCATGGTGAGGAATAATAGCTATGTTCTTGAAATTTAGATAAGTGTCAGAGTACTTATGATCATTTGTTCTTTCTAATACCTTTCTTCTTATTATTTCTTTATACACCATCATGTCATTCGGTCCTTCCACAAGAAGAACTTTCCTACTAAAGATTATCTTATTTAAATTAGGTTCAATAATCTTGATATAATTATTATAATCTTCAACTTTGTCTATAACCTCATTATTATCAGCTTCTGTAATTTTAACGGCCGGTGAAAACTCTAGTGTTGATTCATTATATTTTACTTCTGTTTGCTTCTTCTTTTCATCGAACTCTAACCTTACTATGCTTTTGGTATCAAATATATCTATCATTTTATCTGAATGCGTAGTATATATCACCTGATGGTTATTTTCCGCCAAACCACATAATACAGTTTTGTAAAAATACTCTTGATGATTTTCGTGTAAAAAACTTTCCGGTTCTTCAAATAAAAAGAGACACTCATCTTCAGTATTTGATTCTGCTATTGCTTGTATTACAGCCATTACGAACATTGAAATGTAACCATCACCAAAGTGTTCAAGTGGTATCAAATTTCCTGCATCACCATTAAGCCCTATTTTGAACATCATTTCTAAAAATATATCTTCGTAATCAGGCAACCCAAATTCTATATTACAATTATTATCTCGAAGATTTTTGGAGTAATTTAGTTGTATTTTTTCTACAAAGTCATTTAACTGCGAACCAAAAAGTATCTTTTTAGTCGCCTCATTTATTTCAGTTTTAAAGTTATCTTTGTTTCTTTGCATTTTTTGATCAGTCTCTACTAAGCTTTGAATATGTTTTGCAAGAAATGAGGTTAGGTTCCCCCAACTCGTTTTTTTAGTCGAAATCTCTTTTTTAATTTCATGAAAGTTGATATAAAAAACTTTATAATACTTGGATGCCCCAAATACTCTGTAGTTAGGAACTTTTCTTTCCCAATCTACATATGAATTAACCTTTACATCTTCAATTTCCTCACCATCTAAATTAATATCTAGATAATGATACCCTGTCAAATCGACAATCTTTCCATCTACTCTCTTTTCTGAACTACTTGTTACTCCTGTAAGTATCTGTGGAATATTCTTAAAACTTCTATTATGAAAGTCGTCTCTTGTAAAAGTGTTTATATTTACGTATTTTTCGCGGATGCCATATAAAATGGCATTAAGCAAATTAGTCTTACCAGCATTGTTATAGCCTACAATTGCAATTGGCTTTTTATAATCTTGAGTTGGAAAAGTAATGGATTTCATCTCACCAAAGGAGCGATAATTTTCTATTTGTATCCCTCTGACTTTGATACTACTCATGTAAAGACCCCCATAAAATTTTACTCTTGACTATTTAAATGATAAAAACATAATCCTTAGTAATAAACAAGAAGATAAATAATATTAGTGGCACATTTTATTATATTTGCCGTTTATAATCAGTTTCTATAATAGTTAACAACTCTTGAATAAATAAAGTTACTTTTTCATAGTCTTTTATCACTCGATAATTAACAAATCTCATCGGCAATCTTATATTGTGATCAAAGGATGAAAGCGTTGTCACACTTGGAGAGTTCCTATGTGTCATTTTGTTTCTATAATCAGATATAAACTTATGATGGCCTTTCATTTCACCATCAACCTCCAGATCCTTCTTTTCTAAATACATGAATATATTATTTGCTAATTCCTCTTGCTTTTGTTTTTTGAAAAATCCTTTATAATACAAAGAACGAGGTGAGACTCCTATATTGAAATACTCGTTATATAACTGACCTAGCAAATCCCATAACACTACAGTTCTAAATATTGCATTTTCCACATAAAAAATGGCTTCCATCTCAAATTCATTCGCCGGTTGGAACAATTCCACTTTTTTATAGTCTTGTATATAAATATTTTCTAATGCTTTGTCTAATGATTTTTTAATAAAAAAATTTGTATGTCTAATACTTCGATGAATTGCCTGAAGATTAAAATGTTTATTTATAAAAGAAACATCATTGTGAGAAGACATAAAACCAACAACTTCTTTTCCTTCCATACCTTCCACTTTAAAATTATTGAATACTTCTATAAAATCATTTGCTGTTAAAATCTCTTTTAACTCATCTTTTTCTTTTAACAAATCTACCATTAAAAGCACCACCCAATCTTCTTATATCCATTTACTTCCAATAGTAAAACATGCCTGTACACTAAACTATTATGTTTATGATACAGGCACATTTCCATTTACTTTTCACTTCTATTACATGGTACAATTTCCTAATGACAAGGATTTATGGTCAACTTCGACTTAAATGTTATAGTTATTTAAATAACTAGACTTCTGACCTCAGCGTCTTATATACATCCGCTGCAATCAATGAATAAACAGCATTAAAAAATGTATCGTCCGCCCCAATTAGTCTTTGATAAGCCTCTGTATTCTTTGTGTATTCGTCCATTACCCGATCCACAAATATATCTTTAAAGTGGCTGTTTTCGAACATTTCCTGGCTATTGTTTTTTGCCATGTTTACAATTTTCGCATCACGTTCTTCTGTGAATGATTTCATCTAACGGGTTTCTCTCTTCTACTGGCTTTACGATTGCGTTAAATTCTTCTGAACGTTTTAGTTCTCCGCCCCCATTTTCAGCTTCCTTTCTCTTCGGTACATGTCAAAATGGAGAACCTTCCTGCTCGCTCACTGTCACTTCGACAAACTCAAAGTTTTTCATTATATTCGTATAACCAAAATCGCAAAGGCCATCCACTTGTTCGACAATATTTTTATAATCGATAATCATCTTTTTTATTGCTCAGTCATTGTAATAGCCTACTCTCATGGTAAAATAGTGGTAAAAGTAAAATGAATGGATGTGTTGATAATCGAAATTACTAAAATGATTTTGGATTTTATCGCCAATCTTGTGACATCGTGGCCATTTATTATTTTTGTCATAGTGATTTTTTTTCATAAAGAAATAGGTGATAACATTACCAAAATATTTGATTTGTTAACAAGATTAAAGTCTTTCAAAGCTGGAGATAAATCTATTACTTTTAGTGAAATACTTGCTAATATTGATAATGAAAATGAAGATTCAGGTCAACGTGAAAGCATTCCAGAAACAAAACCTGAGTGGGAATTCACTCCGTTAGACGAATTCGAAAAATTAGCCATACTCCGTCCTGATTTTGCTATTTTAGATTCATGGCAATCAGTTGAAAAGCGCTTGTCCAAAATCAGACAAAGTGAAGATGATAATGTCGAATACAAAACACCAATGAGTATTTTGAAGACTATGGTAAGTATGAATATGATCTCTCAACAACAATTTCATTACATAAGGGCAATAATGTCATTACGAAATGATGTGGTACATAGTAACTTTGGGTCTATAACATATGAAGATGCTTATAGATACCGAAATAACTGTATTGAGATAATTTATATGTTAGACTCTATCTCTCCCCAATAAATGCCATCTATTGCTCTAGTGCCATATCCCAATACCACCAATAATCTAACTTTGGTGGTATTTTCATGTGCGTTACGTCATCATTGATAATGAAGCAGCAATCGGGCATGTACGCAATATTACTTGCTGAACCGTTGCGTACTTTAGCAATTCACCGTCATTTTTATCAACCGAAGATAGTGTTCTCACCGAAAGTCATTCGAACTAGTAAAACAATTATAACACTTATTATTTTATAATTGACCGAAGTACCTTGCTTTTTCATGTTCGTCAGAAGAATGATTTCAAAAGTACAATTTAACGCTGCGACAAGAATAGAGAAATGATTAAGAATAAAGAGTGTGAACACTCTTGGCAGCCTCTCTTGCTACTTCAGTGCAATCATAAGTAAGTTCGGCAATTGCTTGAATACTGTTGGCATATTTTTGTTCCAATTTTAGCCTATATATTCATACGGTAGATTCATTTCTGTAACTAGTTTTGAACTTGCTATAAATTCCTCATTCATATAGTCCATCCGTTACCTACTGTAAAAAGTGTTTTCACTCTGATACGTTTATCACAGAACTTGTTGCGCTGGTCCGATTGTTTAGCATCGTCTTTTTGCATTGCTGTATTATCTAATATCAACCACTAAAACATTAGGTTATAAATCTTCTTGTGCAAACTGCACCGCCAATCTAGACATATCAATATTATTTACTTTAAAGTCTGATCCTATATAAACTACTAATTCCAATCTATTTGTTCTACTATTCTTTCGAACGTCCCCAATCCCGGTAAAGAGAACTTGATTTCCACGACTGAGTAAACGTTCGATTGACCAAAATTTATTTAGATAGCTATTGTTTAATCGTTCGGCGATAAAAGCTTCTTCAAAAACCACTGTGATTATCTCGTTATTATACTCAACGACTATTTCCGCCACTTCTTCTACTTTTTTAATGCTTTTTACTTTCCCCATTATCAATCTAATTTCACCAATATCTGTTTCCGTTATTTCATCAACATATCGTTTAGAGATATTTTTCCTACGATGCACGAGTTCATCTTCATAAAGGTCACCATCAAACAATACCATCTGCATGGAACTTGCACTCTTCTTTGTATTCGTAGTAATGGCTCTAGGTTTTTGATTTCCAGAGCTAGTTCTTTTTTTCTGTATAGCTCCTTTTTCTTCATCAGTTAAATTCATAAGGATAAACGCTTCTCTTAAAGCATTTTGTCTTCTATTAAAAGGAATTTCTACACTAATTATTTGAGTTGTATTAGTACCTAGACTTATAGGTATTCTATCAAAATGAAAAATGCAGTCGATCGAATGTTCATCAAATCTCCAGGTTTTAAAATGCGATTTTCTACCACTGCTAAAACTAATTCTAGCTGGACAACCTTTTGTTACACAATGCAACTTTCCCTTCAATTCTCTTTCATAAAGACTCGGCGTTACTTCATCGAGGTAAATCTCTCTTTCAGTTTCATCCCCTGTCGAATAGATAGCACTCAAAATACGCATAAAATCCTCCTTGATTCTTTAAATTAGTGAAAACACGCTAAACATAAAAAGCGTATACTCTTAACACTTTTTTATCATATACATTATCTTTCATATATTAATAAACCTAAATATTCCATTTTCTTAAAATATAATTTTTACCTTGTATAAATGATTGTTTTGTATTTTTAATAACCAATAAATTCTTCGCAGAAATAAAACTTCAAACACAACATGTAGCGGTAACATAAACTCTACCATACAACATGTGGCTTACCAACTATTCTAATTTCCTTCTAATAGATTTGAGTATAAAAAAACAGCATGTCGAATGATATCCAACACGCTGTATAAATTATTCACTTAAACTTCCTCTTCAATTTCGGCACAATTTCTGGCAATGTCTTATGCAACTCCATGTTGTGAACGAGCTGGTTAGGTGTTTTTGGATTTTCTATCGAATGGTAGTCAACGCTTTTTGTGATATCTTCGATGTATGGAATTTCATCTGGCTTCGTCACCGAGTAGGCATTCACTGCTTTTTCAAAGATGACCTCATTCACGCCCCACTCTTTCGAAATCTTATAAATTTCCTTTTTTAATTTTGCATTTTTCCAGTTTTCGTATGCATCGTCGAAATTAACATTACTTGGGACATTTCCTGGTTCGATTTCTTCTTGGACGAACTTTTTCAATAACTCCGCCTGATCGTACTCTCCCATATTGCTCACTTCTTCAATATGTTGATAAATTAATCGTAAGGTTTCCGCATCGACTGTTTGTTTACCATTTGATGTTGTCGCTTCACTTCCGATGAGTTGGATAATATAGTTTGCATCAATCCGCTGTGCATGTGCTAATTTCGTCTCGCCTAACGGTAATACTGGTAAGTCTTCTCCTCCATCGTCTTCATCATCTCGCGTTAAGTTACGGTATGCCCCGACATATTGCATCCATTCATGTTCGGTCAAGCCAAATGCTTCATCGACCCACGCAAATTCATAATATTGCTGGATTGTATTGAGTTGTGCATTCGCTTGTTTAAATGCTTTGACGAACATTTCTTTCGCTTCTTCATTCGTTTCTAACTGTTGCCAAGCTGTCGGATCGGTCAATAATTGCTTCACATCTTGCGAATACTGAACGAATGAATCGACCGCTTCTGGATACGGTTCAACAATTGCACTACTGCTCGTTCCGCCACTTCCATATAAAATAAGTGCCTCATTCACCATTTGCTCTGTTAAACGTGGATATTGGAAATTGACAATTGAACCAAATTCCTTCTCTTTCCCGTAAATTCGGTTCGTTCTCGAATACGCTTGAATTAGCCCTTGAAGTGCGAGTGTCCGGTCTACATACAATGTATTAATGAACTTCGAATCATAGCCTGTTAATAATTGGTCAGCAACAATCACTAAGTCGATATTCCTCGGATTTCGTCCACTTCCACCACGCGTTGCACGTTCGACTAAATCTTCATAATAGGCTTGTTCTCCGCGCCTTGAATCACCATAAGCATACTCAATTCCTGTAAATGCAGCGTAGTCTTGGAACATTTTCTTAATGAGTTCTGGGTCTGTCGGTTCCTGATCTGCATCCGAACCAAAACTAAAGGTCATCGCAACGTTCACGGACAAGTCATCTCGCGCTGCCAATTGCCTTTGGAACTCTTCATAATAAGCAATCACACGCTGTTTAAATGCAACTGTTAGAATCGCATTAAACTTTTTATTTTGCGACTGATCCATCCAGTGGTCAAGTATTTCTTCTACAACCTTTGGGATATGGGTTTCATCATGATAATAAAGCAACTTCCGCTTCCGTGCTTCCTTTTCAACATCAAGCTCCGACCATTCATACACATCACGCTCTACTTCTCTTCTTGGCACTTCAGGTTGCTCTTCCTGCAAGGCATCTACAATTTGTCTGCGCAAGGCGTCATAACTTTCAAATTCACCGGTGTTGATGTAATCAATATGGAAACCGAGAACGTTTTTATCTGCAATCGCTTCATCAATCGTATATTGGTGTAATAAAGGACCGAATAGCTTTTCCGTCGTATTCACAAGCTCGCTATTCTTGTTAATCATTCCCGCAGCTCTATTTTCATCAAATAAAGGCGTACCGGTAAACCCATAAAACAAGCCATTTTTACGGAAATACTCTCGAATCGTCACCATCATGTCACCCATCGTTGTGCGGTGTGCTTCATCGATAATAAATACAAATTTCTTGTCTGCTAACTGATCACCCTTCGCATCCATTAAGTCTTTCACAAGATTATTCAGCTTAAATGTGGTCGTAACAACAATCCCATTACTAGGAGATGTCAGCTGTTTACGAAGCTGATATGTATGTGCTGTATCGTCAACGGTAACTGCTTCATACTGCGCATACGCTTTAAAATTTTCGCTCGTACGACTATCTAATTCTTTCCGGTCCACTAAGAAAATGACTTTATCGAACCCAGCTCTTGTCGATAAAAACAGCGCCGTTTTAAAACTTGTAATCGTCTTTCCTGAACCCGTCGTATGCCATACAAATCCACCATGTGGGATTTTGTCTTCGTTATCCCAACCCAGTGCAGCGCCTTCAATTGCTTGCAGGGCATGAACTTGATAAGAGCGTAATAACATATGACGGCGATTTTCTTCTTCCTTCGCCTCATCAATGACTAAATAATCCCCAACCATTTGATGTGCCATCGGAATCATGAGAAATTGCTCGACAACTTCTTCCCAATGATTGATTGGCTTATTGTTTTTATTTGCCCAATGGAAAACGAAACTAGGATTGAAATCTTTGATCGACTTCGGTGTCGCAAAATAACGCGTCGCTACTTCTGACGTCATGACCATCATTTGCGAAAATGCCATAAAGTTATTCGCATACTCTCCCGCTTCGTAATAACCTTTGAACTGGTTAAATGCTTCTTCCAATGATTTATCTGTACGCTTTTGTTCGATATTAATAAGAGGTAAACCGTTAATGAGTAAAACGATATCAAAACGGTGGCCATTCGGCGTTTCGACTTCTCGTGCAATTTGATAACTCGAATCGCCGCCACTCACTTGTGCTTTTTTGAAGATTGTTAAGGTTACTTGTTCTCGCATAATATTCGGGTTTGAATCTCGGTAAATGCCATCAATTTTCCCCGTCGATTGTTCCATCGCGAGGAGTTTCGCAGCTTCATAACTGTTGTCGAGCTGCGAAACTTTCATCATCACTTGCTGGAACTCACTGTCTGTTAGTGCAACACCTTCTAATACATCCGCGTTCAACCGATTCAATTCTTTCCGCCAATTATTCACCAAATCTTGTACCGTTACTCGTTGTTTATTGCCATCTAATACATCTGGCGCGCGCCATTTATATTGCTCAAGCTTCTGCACAAACTTCTCCTGAAATGCCTTTTCCGATGCATTTTTACGTCCCGTATCCAATGATTATCCTCCTCTCTACACAAACATTTCTTCTAAATACGCCGCTTTCATCTTCTTCAATTTCTCCAGCTTCGCTTCTTCAGTAGCAATTTGATTGTCGAGGTTTTTGAAGAATTTACCGATTTTTTGTTGTTCTTCTATTATTGGTGTCATGATGCTTATGTTTCCAATAGTATCCTTTGATAGACTTGGTACTCCGGTTGATTCATCGTACTTTCTCCATTTAATTGTGTTACATAAGTAATATAAATAATAAATATCGTAATCTTTTTTTGGTATCATATAAAATAATGTATCAACTGTCCAAAATGGAGCCTTTAAAAACTGGGGCTTATCGATAGTTCCTTTCCGACCAATCCCTATACCGTCGCTGGTTGAAAGTTGATCATTTACAGATAGCATATATCCACCCGTTCCATAAACTGGAATATTCCCGAATTTCAAATGTTTATAATCCATTCCTGAGTTTATTTCCGTCGTGTCTTTAATGGTTGATTCTACCCATTCCCCCTCAAATTCTCCAAACCGTCTTTTCGGTACGGTTTCGTCTTCTTGTGGGAACATTTCGGTTAAGTACGCTTCTTTTAAGGCTTTCACTTTGTCGATTTTTCGTTCTTGATTTGCAATCCGCTCGTCTAACACCTTGAAAAACTTGCCGATTTTTTGTTGTTCATTTATAGCATTAATCATAGTTAACTCTGTTCTTTTTAAAATCTCAGTATTGATGGAAGGCATAGTTTGACCTACTGCTCTCGTTACAACGTCATTTTTCACTTTTTTAGTATCTAATAAGTTTTGATTTTGTGTTGTTAATGCGTTGATATCTACAGATCCTACCCTTGAAAAGACAATATCATCTTTTAGCAATCTATAAGCACTTAATCTTGAATAATCTTCAGAAGATACCTGTGGTAATCCATGTGCTTCTACTGGTAAGAAACCTTCTTTAAAATGTTCTGTAGTAATAATAGGTACACCAGATTTCACATAATCTTTTGCATGTAAACTACTACCAAAAGGACCTGTTTTAATATCACTAATGTTTCCAAGATATTCTTTTTCCCACTCCCCATCAAACCCCTCAAACCGCCTCTTCGGCACCAACTTCTTTTCTTCCATCACTCTGTCACCACCAGCTCTTGTAGCATTGCTTCAAATGCTTTTTCAAGTTGTTTGCTTTCTGCATCGATTGTTTCTAATGTGTCACGGTAACGTTCTTTGAGTTGTTTTAATATGTCGAGTTCGTCTTTGAGTGGTTGCTCGATTAATGTTGTCATGGATTGAGTGACATTTCCGAACCATTTTTTGTACATGAGTTGATCGATTTCAGCGTCTGTTAATTGTTCGATTCGTTCTTCCACTGCGTCGTTCAGTGCTTTTTCTTCGTCTCGAATGGCACGATTGAACTTTGTACGTTGTTCTACGAGTTTTCTCACTTTCGTAAGGAGTCGATGGGCTTCCGACTCTTCTTCCACTTCTCTTAGTTCCGCACGAATATTTCCAATCGTGAAGTCGTCTTCTCTAGCGTTTAAGGCATCCCCTAATGCATCCGCTTCTTCACTTTCTTCTACTTTCGCCGCTTCAACGAGTTCATTGATTTCTTCGTTGATCACCCCGACTTCTTCTTTTTTCGCATCCATTTCTTCTACTTCCGTTGTGTACAGTTCTTGTAAGATCAATTCATTCGAGACAATGGCGCCTACCCAACCGTCTTGTTCTGTACGTTTTGTGCTACCAGAACCTTTTACAACCATATTTGGTTCACGTGTTTTTCCAACTTCATAAAAATCGCTAAGCACAATTTTCTCCGTATCTTCTGCGAGCCTCTCTTCCCACAATTCCGCAATGATTTGGTAGCCTGCGTACACATCGACATGTTTAAATTGTGCCAAGACGTCTTTAATCTCTGTTAGCATTTCTTCTTTTAACGGCCCGATTTCATCGACGTCTGCGACTTGTTTTAAACGTTCCCAGTAGGCCGCCGTATACGTTTCAACTGCTGTTGTGAGTGTTGCAATTTTTTCTGTCACCTGCTCATGTGCTAACACATCTTCTGTTAACACATCAACAGATTTCGTTAGTTCCACATATCCTGGACGAACTTCTTCACAAGCTGCATATAGCACATCTTTCGTGAAATCGTGAAGGACGGTTAACTTTTCGAGTTGACGCGTTGGAATGCCGCCGTATAAATGTGCTTCAACATCATGTGCAATGTCTTGTTCAATCGCTTCAATATAACGTGGAATGTTTAAGTTATACTCATTTTCTTGAATTTCTTTTAATGTCGCGTTATGGCTATAGCCGATTTCTTCATTACGTGTCACATACGTATCGACAATTTTCGCGATATCTTTTTCTTGTAAAACGTTTTGTCTACCTTCTTTTATAAACGCTTTTGATGCATCAATCATCAGCACAGGATCACTTAGTGAACGATTCTTTTTCAAAATCATCACTGTTACTGGAATCCCCGTATTCGTAAATAATTTGTCTGGTAAACCAATCACCGCGTCGATGAGGTTTCTGCCAAGCAAACGTTTACGAATTTCCCCTTCTGTACCTCCACGGAATAACACACCATGCGGCAGCACAATTGCCATCGTTCCTGTTTGTCCTAAGTGGAATAAGCCGTGTAATAAAAAGGCAAAATCCCCTTTCGAAGCTGGTGGGAGTACACCTGCAATTTCAAAACGTGGGTCCGTTACTTTCAAGTCTTCCTGATTCCAATTTTTGACCGAATACGGTGGGTTCATCACAACCGCGTCAAATTGAACGCCTTCACTTGGACGTTCTGGATCTTCAGGCCAGTCTTGTCCCAATGTATCACCGTTTTTCACCGTCATTTTTTCTGGTCGAACACCATGTAACAATAGGTTCATACGGGTTAAGTTATACGTCGCTGTATTTTTCTCTTGTCCGTAATAGTGAAGATTTTTACGTTCATCTGCAGTTAAATGTTTGCTCACGGTTAATAGTAATGATCCCGAACCAACTGTCGGGTCATAGATTGAGCTGATGTCTGTTGATTTGGCAACGATTTGTGCCATGACCTCACTTACTTGTTGAGGCGTATAGAATTCCCCGGCTTTTTTTCCAGATTCCATTGCAAATTGACCGATTAAATATTCGTACGCATCCCCTAGTACGTCACCTTTTTGTAATGCAACCATGTTTAAATCCGCAAATAACTCAATCAATTGTCGAACGTTTCTACTACGCGCGTTTAAGTTACTGCCTAAAGCAGTATCAGTTAAGTCAATTGTCGAACTAGAGAATAAGCCTTTAAAGTCGTCAACATCACCTGTTGTCGCAACTGTACGTTCAAAGCTTTGAAGACTCTCCGTTACTTTTTCAAGTTCAAACGACCCTTCACGAATATCTTTCAGCCATCTTTGATATAAATGTTGTGGTAAAACGTAATACCCAAGAATTCCTTGGATCATATCAATTAAACCGTCACCGTAGCTGTCATATGCTTGTTCATATGCCCCTACAATCTCCGCTTCTGTTCCACTTTCACCACTTGCTGTTTTATATGCTTCTAACGTTTTGTCACTTAAAAACTTATAGAACATTAACCCGAGCATATAGTCTTTATAACGACTGGCATCCATCGACCCACGAAGGTCATTCGCACCGTCCCATAATCTTCTTTTAATATCTTCTGATGTAATCATAATTTTGTCTCCTGTATCTAATCGTTTATTTATTAGTTAAAGCTCTACTTTTGAATGTTTGCCTGTATATCATACAATTCGATTCTTCCTTTAAATTGTACCATACGAAAGTACCTTTCAAACAAGAAACCCTTGCTGTTTAAGGACTTGGTACAAGGTTACAAAGACAAAACGTATTTTACTATAATCAACGAATTGATCTATCGCTATATCTGCTTCCTGAACTAGTCTAGAAAGCTGTTAAACTCACCCCTTGATAAGCGGTAGTCATTTCTAGGATATCTTACCTTTTGTTTAGCAAATGCATCCAATACAAGCCTAATCAAACAATTAAAAGCTCAATATATCCATGTTTAATATTGTCTCGTTGAGGTGTACTTATAATGAACAAAAAACATAAAAATGAACGCCAAATTAAAGGGGGCAAGTGTCTGCCAAACACCTCCACCCTATTAACAATTGCCTAGATGCTATTATATCTACTTACTATTCATGACTGCAAAACGATCGTTTATGACTCCTAACTGACATGATAAGGAAATAGTATATATTTTTAATCAAGTACCATCTATAGTAGTACTAATGTTTAAAAAAGGGGGCGGCGATATGAATGTGAAAAACTCAGTAAACGGAGGTGGGAAAAAACCAAATTTTTGGGGACGATCCAGTATCAAACTTACTCAGGAATTTAAAGATATGATCTACAGTCAATACAATAGCCAAGAGACATTGTATATTTATTGTGACTGCTCCATGAATGGAAAAGGTAATATGATGTCTATCGCTTGCTCCTATGTACAAAAGGGATCTGTAACTGTCAATAGTAACATTATTTATACACCAAGTGATTGTAGGGGTAAAAATATATACGGGGAATTACAGGCGATAGTTTCGGGTCTATTAGATTTTGAAAATCATATAGATGGATTCAACACACATGTAATTATTTATTCCGATGTCAATCATATCAATCAGATTCTTAGCTCTAAAGTGACATTTAAAAAAGGGCTATCCTTAATAAAACAGCAACAGACATTAATACAATTTTTAAATTTGAAGCAGACTCAAAATCCAAATCTTAAAATATCTATAGAATACTTACCAATTGACTTTAAGTACTATAACCCTTTTGCAAAAAGCGCTCATAATGCGGCAAGAAGGCTATTAAACAAGCCCATATAATCCCTGAGTATATAAAACGTGATATAACCTGTCTCGCCCCCCGTAGATAGGTAAATTTATTTTTCAAATAATTATTGGCAATTAGAAAGGAGAATTTTATCGATGTACTTATTATCGGATCAACCGGATATGACCGGTCTATTTATCAATCAAAACACAAAGGTTCGGGTTCAAAAATTAACTGAAGAAGGAATTGAAGTAATCATCCATGCCAGGGGAGATAAATTAGGTTTCATTCCTTATTGCAATTTATTAACAAATATAAATCAGCTGTTTAAAGGAAAATCGCTCTATGTTCGTTACCTTGGTTATAATGAACGTTATCTCTTGCTTACCGAAGAAGGGGCCTAAACGTTTACCGAAATACGTTTTATTCACCATCGCACTTCAAGGTCCTTTACACAATGTAGAGATTGAAAGGTATCTTAAATTTTGTAGAGCGATTCGGGATAGAAAAAATATAGAACAAAAATCGTCGAAAGGTTTATGCGCTTCGACGATTTTCTAACTTTAATAACAATGAAATTAATCACCTCGTAATAATGTAGCTTTGCAATTTACTACGAATAGAAGTTCCTGCGCGTTTTACTTTGTGATTAAAAACACCTCATAGAATTCAACGCCTAATTGGTTTGTTATTTTTTTTGCAACCGCAGGACTAGGATTTTTCTTATGATTAATAATTTGGTTAAAGTAGTTTTCACTCATGCCAATCAGTCTTGAGAATTTACGTTGGGAATATCCTTTTTCAATTAACATAGCCCGTAGTTTATCTGAATCCTTAACGTTTATTTTCATCATTAATGCACCCCTCTTATTTTTAGTTATTGTTAGATAATTAAAAAGAGAAAACGCCATGCAGAGGTAGCAACATACACTTGTTTTGCTGCCAACCCTAAGCAATGGGTTTTCCCTTTTTATGCTAAACCTATTTTGGTACTAAAACCTTACATAAATATTTTAACAACGATTACCAATATTTTAATAGATTAAACACATTTCTTTATTTTAATTAAATAGCATCTGAGCCATTTTTTCATTGTCTTGTTTTGATAACGTTTCCCTCACACTTTCTTCAGGCAGACGTAGCGGAAATGTCAATTTTTCAATTCGGCTTTTAATCCTACCGGCAGGGTACTTTCTTTCTAATCCCTCTACAGAAACATTGGATGTAATAATTGTAGGTCTACGATAATTCATACGGTCATCCAATATTTGTGTTAATATTTCCTCCGACCACTCGGTTGCTTTCTCCACTCCTAAATCATCTAGGATTAACAAATCTGCTTTCTTGAAAGATTCGATTAGATCATACACCCCTACCTTGGAGTTGCTTTGATTCATTTTGTTTTTAAGTTCGGTCAGCATATTAACGACCGAGATATAAAGGGCATTCAATTCGTACCTCTTAATTAACTCGTTTGCAATAATCATAGATAATAGTGACTTACCTGAACCCTTTGTCTGGCTATAAAAATAGAAACCTTTACCCATGTCCTCAAATTCCTGATACCGGTCAAGATAACCTGTGACAGCCTGCTTAGCATATTTTGCCAGCCTCACACTGTAGTCTGTTTCATACATATCAATTTTGAAATCATTCATTGTTTTGTCTGTATAGTCAGTTGGAATTCCTGCAGACTTAATTTTACGTAGTTGCTGTTTATATTTCCGGCATTGACATATTACCATATAGTCATCCCCTGGTTTATTTTCCTGATGAATTTGTCCCCTGCCATCACAAATCCTAAAGATACATTTATCAGATGCCTTTGTTAATATTCTTGGTTTTTCATATGATTTTGGATTCATATCTTTGGAAATATTCATCTCCGGCAAAATATCCTGTACTTTCTTCATCTTGCAAGACCTCCTGAGTATTTTTATAAGCTTGGTCAAAAATATAATTTGCTACATACTGAAATGATTGAATGGCATCACGTTCATGCTGTGGTTTGAATTGCTTGAAACATTCTTTAATCCAATCAATCACCTGATAAGTGTCCCAATTTTTTCGAACTACCTTCCACATTGTCTTTTGATCGTAATCAGATAACCGTGACCGTGTTTTCTTACTTAACCTCAAATAGGTTTCACAGATTAAATCAAATTGATTTAAATGATTATTTTTCTCGCCATCTTCATCGACTTCTTTGGATGATGAAGTCTTTGGGATATTCTCTGAAGTAATCTTTGAAGTAATCTCTGGTATTGCAGCACAATTTTCGCGCTTCGAATCACAATTTTGACCATTCAAGTCATTATTCTTCTTATTCGAAACATCAATTTTGTAGTTTCGTGACAGTTCGGGATAATCCTCCAATTCATATCCCATTTTTTGCAAATCAAACATTAACTTCGTTGAATTTACACGGTATTGAAAAGTTTTATCCCACTTGTATTTCGGGTTATTTCGCCTACTTAAATAACCTTGATCTACTAATTTTTTTAAATGCTTACGAAGCGTAGTGATGGATATACCAAGCATTACTTCATCGGCAAGTTCTTCGGCCGTCTTGTAAATCCAGCCTTTGGATAATGTCGAATTTATTGACTTATCATTTTCCCCTACCCGTTTCTTCTCCTCGGCAATATATTGATCTGCATCTTTCGTCCTTTTTGACCAATAGATGAACTGGTTCAATATGACGGCCTCTTCCATGCTACCGGTCAATTTGAATAGCTCTTCTTTTATAACGACCCTTTTTAACTTTTTTAATTTAATAGAAATCAACTCCTTGTCACTTTTGCTGTTTTAACTCAACTTTAGTTATTTGCAGTATATGGCCTTGAACAGTCGTTCTACCTAAACCTTTTTTTATCAATCCTTTCTTTATTTCGGCGCCTACGAATTTTTGGCAATAAAAAAAGAGAAAAACCAAAGATAGACGCAGCAAAATAGACACACATGAAGATGTGTATTTCACTACTTCCTCTTGGGTTTTTCCCTTGTTGTTGAGAAAGTCGAATAATATATTTATTTGTAAATCATTATACATCGCTCTCTTTATTTTGCAAGTCCTTTTACATTCTTTTTATTATTGACCACTATTTATTAAATTAGATCACATTAATAAGGCTGGAAATACTAAAGATTGAAAAAGAACCCGACCTTTCACCATTCAGGGAAAGTGTATTACCCAAAAGTAATGGTTGCAGTAAGCAGGCTTTTGTATAGCCGACATCAGCATTGAAAAACAAAATGATAAACAATGTCCCAGTGTTAATAAATATTTATAATTAAAACTGAAAGGAGAACCACTTTGTCCTATGTCCTTAAATAACATTATTTATGAACGCAATGAATGGGTTGGCTATTGTATCAAGCTTCCATTTACCTTTTCCGTGTACAGCTATATAAACTTTGGCTGCAGCCCATTTAAGAGACTAATTATGTAACCCGTTAAATAGTAAAATGTAATAAGTTATACAAACGCAAAAAGGGTATGAATGTCCTAAAACATCCATACCCTTTCTTAAATTAATTTGAATGATATTTTTCCAACAACTCATATATAGCCAATGTATACAAATCCGACAGTCGTAAACGGGTTTTGGTGGCAAGCATTTTCATCTCTTCCATATATTCAGGTTGTATCGTAATAGTTGTTCTTACACCTTTATCCACTAATTTTAACTGCATTAATGCTTCATGAATTGAAAGGTCCCTAGAAACATTCAACACCCCAGACACTGTTTGGGTTGTTTTCGCTGTCGTCATACGCTTTTTGGAAACGACGTCCACATCTTTTGGCTCCTCATCGGGATCACCAGTATACACCCATCGTCCTTCCTGATTCACTTTATACATCAATCTTTTCAATCTTCCCTGCAAAGTTGATCTTCCGAATCCCAGCTGCTCACTTAAATCATAAACATTTGCACCTGTCGCATTCAAATGATTAATAATTTCCTCTGCCGTTTTCATTCGTCATCTACCTTTCATCAAATAGTCATCAGTGATTGAAACTAATCACGTAGCCTTTCATAAGCAATGTACCTGAATAACTTCTATATTCGAAGACCTGATGACCTTTTTAATCAAAGGGATGCTTTTATGTATGGCAACGAAACAATACGAAGATATGTAATTGTAGAAGGCTGCAAATTGATACAAAGCCCTACTTGTTTGAGTAACAGGCTAGTCATTCACCATGAATGGCTGGATACATAACAAAATCAAGAGGTTACCATTATCCGTTACCAATGATAGAGGCCATGTACAAACGCATTCATTTCAATACTTCCCACAGTTTCCCAATCATTTTTAAAACCATATTTCCCATTAGATACGATTAATGGATACCAATATACACCACCAAGATAGTAAGTAATACACTTATATCGCAATTAATCTAAGTGGATTTATCAATTTCGCGGGAGTAGTTACTATTAATAGAGACCATGACGCAAAGTTGATATTATTCAGTTTCGATAACCTAGATATGCCTTTTCAATCATCCAGCCTCTATCATCGGTCACCTTCTATCGTTACCATATAATATTTTCCGTTTTATTAACCTTAAAAGCCCAAGCTATTTGATGTAGAAGGCTGTTACGTAAGCGTATATGCCCGAACCGGCAAATGTTCGTTGATTTCAATACTTTTGCAAAACATCTCCTTCTCAAATCACTTTATCCTATCAACCACAATATCTCGCCACCCAGTCAACACAATGATCTGTTTCAACATCGCAAAGGCAACCCAAGGATCATAAAATAGTTTTTGGGGGCAAGTTACCACAATCACCTATACAATCTTCCATTTTCCCTTCAGAATGGGTATTCATCGGTTATTTCGCTTGGCTGCCGGATCAACTAAATTAACCCTTGTAATTTTTTCAATGAACATTCTATATATGCATATTGTTTTTGTCACACAACGATTTTTTCCCTCGGGTTCATACCCCCAATTGGGTATAGTATAGTGTACCCAATTAAGGGTATGAACGGATTCATAGGCCTAAACCCCGTTACCGCTTGATATAAATGGGTTTCTATGATTGCTTTTACGTCTTCCAAGCCGACTAATACCCTCTGGTAGCCCTCAACACGCTCCAACTTTTCAATCCTTATGAGACCCCGTTTTGAGGGTAGTATCGCGGAGTAGCAAAGGGGGAACTAGTTACTAGTAAAGGATTATTAACCCCTTTCCGAAATGCTAAAATTGATTGGTATATAAAGATTTACTTTAATTCTTCGGAGTCTATACGCGGCTCAAAAAATTGTTCTCTAAAAACATGGAAAAACCATTTCCTTTCTACCAGATATTCGAGTCTCCATGAATATTCCATGCTATCGAAAAAAGCTATTATTGAGTCACGGAAAATTTTCATGCCGTGGTTCCCATGAATACTATAAATCTCATATTTTAATCTATAAAGTTCTTGATTCATCTTCAGAAAAACACCAAATACCCGTGCCGTTGTCCAAAGCGATATCAGCCATGTCTTGCAACGTTACATTAAATTTTGTCGTAAATAGCATTTTCTCATATTTTAATATCTGTGGATTAATAATATCTGTGGATTAATGTGAATATGTAGGAAGTGTAGCTCATTATCTTCTTGTAAACTCTCCCTAATAAAGTTTTGTTCTGCAGCAAATTTACGTAAATTGGAACATTACTTACTAGTGCAGTTGTGTTTGAATTTATGACTTAATTAAGAAGAAATCCAGATATTAAAGGACCGGGATAAAATAGTAGTCAAGTATATATGGGGACATTATGAATTAAAAGTGGAGTTGTTATGGCACTTAAATAGTACATAATTGAAAAAATCCCCTTCCTACTACCAATAGGAAGGAGATATTGCTACAGGACACCATTATATTTGTCCACAGTAGCCGTGGCTACACTATCTATTTATTGTCTTCATTTTTTTTGCAAACTACCTTACCGTTAATTTATTAACGTAAATTCAATCCGGCCATATCAACCGTGAATAGATCACATGACTTGTCCATGAGCATCTCAAATTGATCAGCTGTAATTTCACTTGATAATCCCAGTAATGACTCAGTAACCAGCATACCTACAATTCGATCACCCGCCTCATTTACGGAATATGTTTTCATATCCGATTTAAGATATTGTAATGAATTGGATGCATCGTGCTTATATTCTCTTTTAATCGTACGCGTTTCTACAACCTCTGTACCTGAATTATTCATATTATAGTTTATCGAAAAATGATAGGTGATCTCTTTCCCTATGGATAATGTGTCCATTCGAATATTCCTCCGTTTCTATATGCTAGCAATAGGATTCTACCACTTGCTACTCTTGCCGTTATTCCAAAATTAACCCGTAACTGACACCCCCTTTATTTGTTTGGTAATAATTTATCAACAAAAAATGAAAAACCATCTTTAAATGCTGTACGATAAATTATCTTGCTTTGCTCTTCCACATGTTCGTATACATGGTTTCGAAGATCTTCAATTAATTCATGTGTTTCTCTTTCACCGAGGTCTTTAATACTTGAGGAAAGCCTTTGTTCTAAACCCTGATAAACGCCCTCCATAGCCGTTGCAAATTCTTTGCTAGTCAATATACTATCTAGCCGATTTTGAATTAACTCATTAACCACTTTTGAATAACCATCAATCATCTATACACTCCCCTCATTCATCAAATGAATATATCACATTATCGAATATACCATGTAATATATTGATTGTAAAACGAGAAAATAATACGATGATATAAACACAACGGGAGGAAATTTATCATGAACGATTTTCAAGCTGGTAATTTGATCAGAAAACTGAGGAAAGAAAATAACTTAACAATGGTTAATTTCGCAAGGGAACTTGGACTTTCCCAGCCTTCCCTATCACGTATAGAAAGCGGTAACCAAGAAATCACTTTATCCCTATTGGAAAAAGTATGTACAGTTTTTAATATATCATTGAGCGAATTTATTCACATGTTAGAGGATAATAGTAGGCTACAAAGAATTGAGTTTAGTGAAGATGATAAAGTGGCGACCGAAGAGGAGCTTGATATAATTTTATCTGAAGTATTTGCAACGTTATCATTCGATCAGAAAAAAGGATTCTATGCGTTGTTATTACCTTATATAAAAGACTAGGACGAACATCCGTTTTGATTATTAGGGTATCATAATTCGCTTGGTCAAAGGAATCTCTTTTCAAGTTTTTCTTTTTAGTTCTATCTCATTCGCCGGATATATCAAGTGACAATGCCAATAAAGAACATAAACGTACATTGAAAGGGCTGTAACCAATAAATGCATACGGGAAAAAAGTGTAATAAGTAAAATAATGTCGGGGGAAGGATAACAAATGACATGGGGTAAGAAATAAAGCAACAAGCACTTCACCAACAATACGAGAAAAACATCGAGGAATTAAAAGATATCGGGATTCACTATGTTCCGCTAAAGGAATATCTAAATAAGGATGCATATGAATATGCAACCGGCCTAATTCCAACTTATAAGCCATCCATATTAGAGCAACTAAGAATATCCATACGGAAATAAAAAAGTGAACTTTAATTCTGAAAAACATTGTTGCATTGCAAGCAGTGCGGAATGTAATTGTATGTGGTCTATATCTTACAAAAGGAAGTGTTAACATAATAACGGGTTCGGTTGATGGGGAGAAAACGCTGAAACGCTCTTCAATTGTCATCCTAATCAGCATATGTTTCGCACCATAAATCAACAGTATAAACAGCATTAAAAACGCACAATCTGTGCGTTTTTACTAGCCGTATTTTTTTTGTAACTTCTATATTCCTTACCCAACAACCGCGCCTGATTGTTTAACAAATACTGCTTTTCTTTGTTGAATCCAAAGAGTAAATGCTAACTCTCATTACTCCACCGTCAATGACTACCATTAAAGTAATTAAAGCCCCCCCTGCCACTAAAACAATTCAAAACGTTTGGAATAGCTTGAGGGACAGGGATGCTAATTAAACAACAAACTTTTGGTATTTATCAATCAATAGTCGAGTGTCACCCGCCAATTTTCGGAAGGCGTATCATTACTCTTGTTCCTACATTTAGTTTACCTTCTATCTCAATCTTCCCTTGGTGCGCATCTACTAACGCCTTTACGATGGATAACCCAATTCCCATCCCGCCAGTTTTTCTATCCCTTGATTTATCGCCACGATAAAATCTTTCAAATAGATACGGCAAATCCTCCGCAGCAATGCCTGTGCCTTCATCGCAAATAATAAATCCAAGATAATCATCAGACTCCTCGATTTCAACTGAAACAACGTTGCCCGCCGGTGTATACTGAAGTGCGTTGTTGATTATATTGGTTAATATCTGAATGACACGATCTGGATCTGCTATGAACCAACATTCCTTTGTCGGCTTTTCAATATTTAAGTGTACGCCTTTTTCCAAGTATGACGGTGTAAAATGTTCTTCTATTAGCCCCAATAAACTTCTTACTTCTATCCTAGTTTTTTGAAGCTTTATTTGTGGATTTTCTGCAGCAAGTAACTTCTCCATTTCATTCACAAGACGAACTAGCCGCATTAACTCGTCATGACTTTGTTGTAATCGTTTAGGGGTTGGTTCAAATACACCGTCTTGATACGCTTCTATTTGACTTCTTAACGTTGCAAGCGGTGTTCGTATTTCATGAGCAAAGTCGGCTGTAAATTGTTTTCGTAGCGCTTCTTCTTTTGAAAGCGACTCAGCAAGTTTATTAAATGATTCAGCGAGCGGTTTCATTTCGTCTGTTAATTCTTGAACAGGTACTTGCGGATGCAATTTATGTTCTTGTAGGTCCCGAATTGCTTTTGTTAATTTTTCGAATCCGGCTGTTAATCGTTTTGCAAACAATAGGCTGAACAAAATGGCTAATATTACCGTTACAATGACGGCAACAAAAATATTTGTTTTTATAGATCTTATAAATACAACTTCCTCGCCTACCATTTTCTTCGGAAAATAAACTTCCATTTCGCCAATGGCATGATCATCAACGATTAGGTCATATGCTATCATTTGATATTCGGTCTCTATTGCCCTGCCATGCATTCCCATATGGCCCATCATTCCAAGCATCATCGTAGTATCTCCTACGATTTGTCCGTTTTCATCAATGAGTCTATAATATAAATGATCAGTCATTGCTTGCTGGTGCATTAAATTAGCCAGTTGTTGATTCACAAGAATCCCTGTTCCTTGATAAGTTTCTATTGCTTGTTTTTCAATTATCGAACTGCTGTCCTCACGATTTTTCTGCAAATATTGATTAAATTGATTTTCAAATCCCCATAAAACAGAAAAACTTGTTAGAAGAATGCCAGAAAAAGAAACAATTAATAGATAGAGCAAAATTTTAGAACGAAGTGTCCAACGCATTTGAGGTGCCTCCAAACTTATACCCCATTCCAAATACAGTCTGAATATAGATTGGTTGCCTGGAGTCAGCTTCTATTTTTCTCCTTAAATTCTTAACATGGGTATCAATACTTCGTTCATATCCTTCATAATAAGCGCCGTCTTCCTGTACTTTTTCCAATAATTCAGCGCGACTGTATACACGGCCTGGATAACTTGCCATCGCAACCAATAATTTATATTCAATTGGCGTTAAAGAGACAATTTGATGATTCAATTCAACCTTCTTTTTAAAAAGATCTATTTTCAATTTCCCATGATTAAATGATAAAAGTTTTTCATTTTCCGTTTTATTAACTCTTCGTAATATCGCTTTTGCTCTAATTACTACTTCCCTTGGGCTAAATGGTTTGGTAACATAATCATCTGCCCCGATGACTATTCCATTAATTAAATCTTCTTCCGCTGATTTTGCTGTTAACATAATAATAGGTACATCATTGTCTTTTCTAGTTAATCTGCAAACTTCTTCCCCCGATATGTCTGGAAGCATGAGATCTAATATAATGATATCTGGATCATTTTCTTTTATTTTTTTTAATGCTTCTATCCCGTTAGATGCCAGAAAAATTTCCCAGCCTTCCTTTTCAAAGTATGCTTCTAACACTTCAAGAATCATATCTTCATCATCAACGAGAAGGATTTTAGTCATTTAAAAACCCCCTTTTTCCTTATAGTACCACCTATTCATGTGCAAATGAAAATCTTCACGACTTCCACATAAGTTCCCCATAAAATCTACATATCGCACATATATGATGTAAGTAAGAAGAGGAAGGAGATGTTGACGATGAAAAAATTATTAGTCGGGTTTATTGCCGGTGCGGTTCTATTTGGAGGTGCAACTTTCGGTTTTGCACATTCAACAGGTAATGAATTCTTTGATTTTGAGGATATGAAACCACACATGGAAGAAATGCATCCAAACTTCTCTCCACAGCAATATGAGCAAATGTATAAGGATTGTCATGGTGAAAACGGCTTTATGCATCCTCACATGAGAAGCCGGCATTTTAATGAATAATTTCTTTGTAGGAGAAGATTTCAATGATGGGTGGCTATGGATTTGGGATGATGGGATATGGATTTATCGGATGGGCATTTAACCTTCTCGTGATCAGCATCGTCGTTTATTATGCCGCCAAATTGGCAATGAAAAATTACGATAAATAAAAACTGTGATAGAAATAAGCTGTCCATCAATATTAGTGGACAGCTTTCTCTTTTTCTCTTTTCATCAAGTATTCTCGTGTGTAAGAAAATTATTTAGCCGATAGTTCGCTTTCCGTTACCCACTTATGATTTGTAACTTCTTCCCCGTCAGTAGTCGGAGTGGAATCAATCATATAGACAGTAGTTTTTTTCGGCCGAATCAATTTCAGCTATTGCACCTTTCATCCCCTTCATATGATTTGCTTCTATAGTGACCTCAGTTCCTGACTCCAATTCTTTATCATTGGCATCTTTTATCCTTTCTTGGATAACCCATTTATGATTTTCAACTCTTTCTCCACCAGTTACCGGTGTATAAGAGATGGCGTAAGCTGTTGTGTCGTAAGCGCCAACAATTGTTGTTACAGCCTTTCATATGATCTGCTGTAACAATTGCTTCACTTCAACTTTAAATGTCGGGTTTTCAGCGACTTTCAAGCTTTCAGGGACTTCACCTGAGCTGGAATGATTCATTTTCATTTCCATTTCCATGTCTTCTTGCTTCGGTTCATTATTGACATTTGTGTGTTTTTCATTGCTCGTATTGTTCCCGCATCCGCTTAAACCAATGACCACTGCGATACTAAAAAAGTAATTGCTTTTTCATTAAATTAACACTCCTTTTCTGAGATAAGCATAAAAAAGCTATCCAAGAACTATTCTTTCTTGAGATAGCTTAAAATTAAACTTCCTTCCCTTTTTTAAGCTGCCATTTTCCTGCACACCCCTGCACACTTTCGGCACGCTTCAGCACAGCTTTGGCAATGGTCGTGATTATGCTTTTCGCACTCCCCCGCGCAGCGTTCACAAACTTCTGCACAAAGTTCTAAAATTTGCTTGGTAAAAGTGCTATTTCGTGTAATGGCTTGTGCAGTAAACGCACATATATCTGCACATTCGCGGTCCAAACGGATACTATCAGCCATCATCTCCATATCTTCCTCTTTCAAGCACGCATCAAAACAGACATTACATGCCTCCAAACATTCTAACAATGCCTTTAGACATTCTTCGTATTTAGTATTCATGAAATCGCCTCCGAATATAGTTGTTGTCGGAAATATTTTTCCCTTCAAAAGCGTTTTCAAACTGAAAAGAAGAAACTCCTCAAAAAACCCTTATTTCCATTAGAATTATTGCGTATAAATTTAAAGAAGCCAGTATGTACAAATACACACTGACTCCTTCTTTAGTGAATTTCATTATTTATGCTAACAAAGCAGACTTCTACACGATTAAATTGATTTTATTCCACTTTCACCTGCCCCATCATGCCATTGTCCTCATGTTCAAGAATATGACAGTGGAACATATACACGCCCTTATGCTTAAATTGTATCGCTATTTTAACTGTTTCGTCTGGCTTTATGGAGAAACTGTCCTTCCATCCACGTTCATTTTGCGGTGGTGCTTCTCCATCCCTTGAAATGATTTTAAATTGTGCCCCATGAACGTGGAATGGATGAATCATGCCGCCCATCATATCCGGTTTATTGTAAATTTCCCATACTTCGGTAACGCCTTGTTGTTGTGTAAAGTCAATTCTTTCCGGATCAAATTTCTTCCCATTTATCTCTACCATATCCATCATTCCAAAGAGTTCGACTTTCTTTGTAACTGGCAAATTCTTCTCTTCTTCTGTCAATGTAAAATCATTCAATTCTCCAGGAATCTCACTATTTACTCCGTTTTGATCAGAAATCTCAAATGGTAAAAGGACATACCCATCTTCATTAATTAACGCCAAGTCATTTTCCGCATTAAACTGTGAAAAATCAATGATGATTTCTGCTCTTTCTGAAGGCGTCAGTGTAACTTCATTCAAAGTAACTGGTGCATTCAAGAAGCCTCCATCCGTGGCGATTTGAACAAAAGAATCCCCCGTATTCAATTTAAATGTATAATTTCTCGCATTCGATCCATTTAATAAACGAAGACGTACTTTCTCTTGGTTTACAGTCAACTTAGGATTGAGCGTTCCATTAATCAATAATGTCTCACCGACTGTCCCGTCATCATTCATTGCGGCATTGTAATTCAACTCATGCTTATCATCAAAGATTCTATCCTGAAAAATCAAAGGAATGTCATTCTTTCCGTAATCATTTGGCAATCCTAGGCTTTTGGAATTATCGTCCTCAATATAAATTAACCCTGCAAGTCCATTATATACTTGCTCGGCAGTTTTGCCGTGAGGATGTGGATGGAACCACAATGTTGATGCCTCTTGCGTCACTTCAAATTCAATCACTTTTTCTTCTCCAGGCTGAAGGGCATCATGCGGTCCACCATCTGCCTCCCCTGATACTTCTAGTCCATGCCAATGAAAGGTTGTCTCCTCATCCAATTCATTTATCGTTCTAATTTTAACTTTGTCGCCTTTTTCAAAATGAAGCATCGGTCCTAAAAACGAACCATTGTATCCATATGTATTTGTTTCAATACCATTGAATATTTCAGTTTGCCCTTTTTGTGCTTTAACTGTATATACAATTCCCTCTTCATTATCCGGTTCAAGCATCGCTGGGATTTTCAATTCATTTTCTCCTGTTGAGTCGTTTAAAGGCACCACCTCATCATGGCTCATATGACCTTCCATCATGTCATGCATTTCTTCCATATGTTGATTCATATCCGAATGTTCCATTTCCACGTCAGGTTGTGAACTATTATTACTGCAACCGCTGATAATCAATATACTTATCGCCAATGCGGTAATCCTGATTTTAATCCCCATCAATTACTCCGCCTCCCCTTTGTATTTTTCCTTCTCTAGTTTAACAAGAGAATATCAAATAACTATGCAAAATTAGGAGAGTCTATTTCCGCCTACCGATAATCGTCATAACTTTGTCTTATTTTCTCCATAGATAATGGATATGTGATAGATATTATTATATATAAGAGGGATAAAATGAAATAAATCCCCAAACATATAGGAGGTATTCATTTTGAGAAAGTGGTTAATGTTAACACTACTGTTAAGTGTTTTGGTTGTTCTTGCTGCTTGTAGCGGAAAAGATACAACTGAAACAACCGGACAGGTAGATAATACTGGCGCTTCGGAAGATACATCTTCTGGTAATGAAATCAATATTACAGGGATTAACTTTGAATTCGATCAGGCTGAGTACACAGTTAAAGCTGGCGAAGAGGTTAAAATAACTTATCAAAACGAGGAAGGCATGCACGGAATTGCTATTGACGGCCTCGACGTGGATATAAAAGGCGATGGAGAGGCTACTTTTACACCTACAGAGCCAGGCGAATATACGATTTACTGCAACATTCCATGTGGGGCAGGTCATGATGATATGAAGTCGACACTAATTGTCACATAATCTGATTAGCACTTGCCTATTTCAAAGTAGGTAAAAAAATGAGTAGGATTGGAGGTTTTTCCTATCCTACTCATTTTTATGCTTACATTTTCTATGCTTCTATCATACAAAGATTATTTATTCAAATTTACTTTCTGTAATCTCAATGCGTTCAACACTACGGATACCGAACTGAAGGCCATTGCCGCACCAGCAACCCATGGTGCTAATAAGCCGATTGCTGCAATAGGAATTCCAATTGTATTGTAAATGAATGCGAAGAATAAGTTTTCCTTAATATTTCGCATTGTTTTTCGACTCATAATGAATGCATCCGCAACACTATTTAAATCTCCCCGCATTAGCGTAATATCAGCGGCTTCAATAGCGATATCAGTACCCGTTCCGACTGCCATCCCAACATCGGCCATCGCAAGTGCTGGGGCATCATTAATCCCATCCCCAACCATTGCTACCTTTTTTCCTTGATCTTGAAGCTTTTTAATCTCATCACTTTTCTGTTCTGGCAATACTTCCGCAATAACGTTAGACACGTTAATTTGACGGGCAATCGTCTCGGCGGTACGTTGGTTATCTCCCGTCAGCATGATTACTTCTAAACCTAATTCCTGCATCTTAGCAATCGCTTCTTTGGATGTGTCCTTTAATGTATCAGCTACTGCAACAATGCCTGCAAGTTTATGATCTACCGCAATTAGCATCGCTGTTTTCCCTTCACTCTCTAATTTTTCCATGGATACTTCCGAATCCGCGGTTGAGATGTTATTCTTCCTCATCAGTTTTCTCGTTCCAACTAACACTTCCCTGTCACTTACTTCGGCCCGAATTCCAAAACCCGGCAAAGCTTCGAATTCAGTTGCTTCAAGAAGTTCAATTCCTTTTTCTTTTACGCCATTAACAATTGCCTGAGCCAAAGGATGCTCAGATTGATTTTCAGCAGTTGCAATCAACTGCAAAACTTCTTCTTCCGTAAAGTCCGAGGTTACTGTAAAATCTGTTAAGGCAGGTTCGCCTTTTGTAATTGTGCCGGTTTTGTCTAAGACTACAGTATCGATTGACTGCGTGTTTTCCAAATGTTCTCCACCCTTGAAGAGCAGTCCCATTTCTGCAGCCCTACCCGAACCTGCCATAATCGATGTCGGGGTCGCCAAACCGAGCGCACATGGACAGGCAATAACTAAGATTGAGATAGTTGGGATTAATGCAGAACGCAAATCACCCGGTGTCACAGCAAAATACCAAATTAGGAATGTCGTAATTGCGATAACAACAACTATCGGTACAAATACCCCAGAAATTCGATCCGCCAAACGCTGGATATCAGCCTTGGAACCTTGTGCTTCTTCAACCACTTTTACAATTTGCGCTAACGCTGTATCTTTTCCAACTCTAGTCGCTTTGATTTGCAATGAGCCATTCTTATTAATTGTTGCACCAATTACCGCGTCACCCGCAACTTTATCAATTGGAATACTTTCGCCTGTAATCATCGATTCGTCGATTGCAGAGCGTCCTTCAATAATTTCTCCATCCACCGGGATTTTTTCCCCTGGTCTTACTAGGATTGTATCCCCTGATACAACTTCCTCAATAGGTATTTCTTTCTCAAGCCCATCTCTCAGGACTCGAGCTGTTTTAGCCTGTAAACCAAGTAGTTTTTGAATCGCCTGACTCGTCTTCCCTTTGGCACGAACCTCGAACAGCTTACCAAGCACAATCAATGTAATAATAACTGCCGCAGCTTCAAAATACAATTCGGGTTCTCCAATACTTCCAGCATTCATCCACTCAAATGATAAATAGAGACTATAGAAATATGCTGCACTTGTACCAAGGGCAACCAACACATCCATATTTGCACTTTTATTTTTTAATGCATTAAAAGCCCCTTTATAAAATCCAGCACCCACAATAAATTGAACCGGTGTTGCAAGCGCAAGCTGGAGCCATGGATTCATCAAAATGGCAGGCATATAAATGAACGATAGAAATTCAAAATGCGCAACCATCGTCCATAACAACGGAAAAGTTAATATGGCTGAAAAGATGAATCTTCTTTGCTGTTTCTTAATTTCTTGTTCTTTGTGGTCAATTTTGTCTTTCCCGTCTTGCTTAGGAATTAATTCATACCCCATTTTTTTAACAGCCGCAATCATATCAGCCGTTGCAACTTGTTTATCATCATATTCAACAGCAATTGTTTCTAGTGCAAAGTTAACGTTGGCGTTAGATACGCCATCCATCTTTTTAATTCTTTTCTCAATTCTTGTCGCACATGCCGCACAGGTCATGCCGGAGATATCAAAATCTACTTTTTCTTGGACAACTTGATATCCGAGTTTTTCAACTCTATCTTTAAATTCGGTCACATTCGTTTTTTCTGGATTGTAAACAATCGTAGAGCTTTCCATTGCAAAATTGACAATTGCTTTTTCAACGCCTTCTATTTTTGACAGCCCTTTTTCAATTCGGTTTGCACAAGCTGCACAAGTCATGCCGCTAATTTGCAATGTTTTTTCTTCAGTTGCCATTTATTATCCCTCCAATACATGGTGGGGGTATATTTCATTGGAAAAGAAAGACCATACCTAAAGGCACGATCTAATCCGTCGCCTTTTCCCCCTCATATAGTATAGGCGAAAGACTATTATTTACTAAATCCCCTAATTAATAAGGTCCGAAATTAGACAATGTCATACCCTTGTTCTTCTATTGTCTCTTTGATCTGCTCTAAAGTTATTTTTTCATTGTCAAACTCAACCGAAACTTCGCCACTGCCCAGATTCACCATTACAGCAGATACACCTGTAAGATTGCCAACGCTTCCTTCAATTGAATTAACACAATGATTACAAGACATTCCTTGTACTTTTACTATCTCTTTCATTTTGACAGCCTCCTATATTAATTGTTAATTTCAACTTACCATACCCCTGGACGGTATGTCAAATGACAAATAAACAATCCTGGAATTTTCTATTTCGTCAACGTTTTCATAACATCCATCAATTCCTTAATAGCCTCTTCACCATCTTGCCCTTTAATCGCATTTGCTACACAGTGATGCGTATGATCTTCTAGCAATGCCAATGAAACCTTGTTCAATGCAGATTGAATAGCACTAATCTGGTGTAAAATATCAACACAATAGCGGTCGTTATCGACCATTTGATGAATACCTCTCACTTGTCCTTCAATTCGTCTTAACCGATTGAGAAGCTGTTGTTTATTTGGTTGTACCGTTACTTTATTGGTCTTCTGCATGATTATCACTCCTAATAATCGTTTATACATACCCCGTAACCCTATATTAATATCTTTATCGTATAAGGTCAATTTATTAAATAACCCAAAAAGAAATAGAACACACCTTCACGATGAATTTTGTTCATTCCTATTTCGCCAATGAATGTCCCGTGATCAAATACATCGCGATAAAGAATGCAAGCAAGAGGGGCTTTAATAACCATCTTTTAGTTTTCAATTTACTTTTGGAAGGAGTTTTTAATATGACCATCAAAAAAATTGTACTAGTGGATAGAAGTAAAAATATTTGTATTAAATTGATTGACTCATCCATATTAATCATTTCGCCTAACATTGCCCCCATCATGCCACCCATCAAACCGGCCATTATTCCTTCTAATACTGGAAGAATTCCGAAAGTAAAGCCGCTAAAAGCGCCCGCAAGTATGCCTATAACCATTGATAATATTGTTGAATAATATAAATTCCCTTGAAAGGTTACACCTAATAAAACACCAGCAGTCAAACCTACATTCATACCAAAGAACATTGAAATTACCATTCCCTGCATTTTGCGAAATTTATTTTTCCAAATTATCGCTAATATAGCGACTATACATGTTAACAAACCAAGCGAACCTAATATATACAATTCATAGTTCCCCATCAATCCCCCACCTCTTTTAAGCTATAAAGTATTTATGTTTCCCGTTTGCAATGAAAGGGTATATACCTTATAAGGGTATGTAATATAAACAGCTTAAATGACTGACATTCAGGTGCAATGGAATGCTCTTTTAAATGGTGATAAAGTAGAACTTGCATATTTTTTGCATAGTTAACTGATAAAATCACTTCATACTTATAATTCAATGAATTACGAAAGGAGTTGATGGTATGTCAAATCATTCACACCAACACCATGAAACTGATGGGAACCATCATCACGGAGCGGAGTTGGAATCCCAAGGAGGGCATCACAGTCATCATGATCACCACGCACATATGGTAGAGGATTTTAAAAAGCGTTTTTATATTTCTTTAATTGTGACCGTCCCTATTTTGATTCTTTCACCGATGATTCAAATGTTTATTAATGTTGATTGGCGCTTCACTGGGGACTTGTACATTTTATTTGCATTATCAACATTCTTATTCTTTTATGGGGGATGGCCTTTTCTGACTGGAGCCATAGATGAACTTCAAGACAAAATCCCTGGAATGATGACCTTAATTTCCCTAGCCATTATCGTGGCATATGTTTATAGCACGGCTGCTGTTTTCGGTTATGCAGAAAATGAGTTTTTCTGGGAGCTAGCAACGCTTGTTGTTATTATGCTACTCGGTCATTGGATTGAAATGCGTTCTGTCATGGGAGCCTCAAAAGCATTGGAGGAACTTGCCAAACTCATGCCATCTGAAGCACATCTTATCGGGGAAGATGGGACTGTAACGGAAGTCGATGTAACTGAATTGAAACATGGAGATCAGGTTCTTGTAAAACCCGGAGAAAAAGTACCAGTAGATGGTGAAATTCTCGAAGGAAAATCGACTATAGATGAATCAATGCTGACGGGCGAGTCAGTGCCTGTCGAAAAAGAGGCCGGACTAGAGGCAATCGGAGGTTCCATTAACGGTGAAGGCTCTATTGTAATCACAGTTAAGAAAATAGGAAGTGAATCTTATCTTTCACAAGTCATTACTCTAGTAAAAGAGGCGCAAGAATCCCAGTCTAAAGCTCAAGATCTTGCGAACCGAGCTGCAAAATGGTTGTTTTACGGCGCACTTGCCGCTGGAATTATCACGTTTACCATATGGATTTCACTTGGATACCCTGTTTCATTCGCGATGGAAAGAATGGTAACTGTACTCATCATCGCCTGTCCACACGCACTAGGTCTAGCCGCCCCATTAGTCGTGGCAGTTTCTACGTCACTTGCTGCAAAAAATGGATTGCTAATAAGAGATCGAGCAGCATTTGAGGGCGCTCGTAATATTGAGGCAGTTGTTTTTGATAAGACCGGGACTTTGACAAAGGGAGAATTTGGTGTCACAAATATTTACACTTACAATGGCTTCACGGAAACAGATGTCATTTTGAACGCAGCGGCTGTTGAATCCCAATCTCAGCACCCACTTGCAAAAGGAGTTACGAAAAAGGCTGAAGAAATGGAAATCGCTATTCACCCTGTGCAAGAATTCCAATCATTGACTGGTAAGGGGTTACAGGGAACTGTCAATGGAAAACAAATTATGGTCGTCAGCCCGGGATATGTAAATGGACTAAACCTTAATTATGACCATGTCCAATTCAATGAGTGGTCTGCGGAAGGAAAAACAGTCGTTTTCACATTAATTGAAGGAAAACTCGCTGGAATGATTGCCCTTGCAGATATAGTTCGCGAAACTGCAATGGATGCAATCGCCCAACTAAAAAAAATGAAAATCAAATCTATCATGCTTACTGGTGATAATGAGAAAGTAGCACATTATGTAGGCAAGAAACTTGATATGGAAGAAATTATTGCAGAAGTTCTTCCGCATGAGAAATCAGAAAAAATCGACCATATTCAAACCGTTGAAGGGCTAAGAGCCGCCATGACAGGTGACGGGGTTAACGATGCCCCTGCCCTTGCAAAAGCGGATCTTGGAATTGCCGTAGGAGCAGGGACGGATGTCGCCATCGAAACGGCAGATGTCATTCTTGTCAGGAGCAATCCGCTTGATGTTGTTAACATTATCAAGCTCTCAAAGGCAACTTATCGTAAAATGACCCAAAACCTATGGTGGGCAGCTGGTTATAATATCGCCGCAATTCCTTTAGCTGCCGGTGCTTTATATTCTATCGGCATTGTTCTAAGTCCAGCGGTTGGGGCGATATTAATGTCTTTAAGTACGGTAATTGTAGCAATCAATGCCAAACTTCTAAAACTATAATAACTCACTGTTGTTTTGATACAGCTTAATGTCGGGAGCCAATGGCGTTATCACAGCCTCCCGACATTAAATTATTAAAAGACTTTCCGCAATTAGGTAAATACTAATATCCTCTTAATTGTAAATGTTATTAGTATTTACTTATTAAGTGAAACGAGGCACTTATACGACTCATACATAGAAAGTACCCGTGAATTAAAATCACCTGTATTATTGGAACGATATTATTACGTAAGAAAGGATGATCATAGTGGAGAATAATGGACTAATCCAAAGACAATTGCATGAATTGGAGTGTATGGAGAATTGTGATTCAGAGGAACTGTTAGCAGAATTAACAAGAAACCAACGAAAAATTAATACAAGTGCCGAATTATACTATAATGAAAAACTTGATAACTTTTGGATTGAACATTATTACTGTGATATTTCTCCTAATTCTGCAACATCTACTCAACTACTCAAAGAATTACAATGTTTAGTTAAAAAAACTCATAGGTATAAGCATCCTTATTATATAAGCAAAGATCAATACCTATATACATGGGTAGATCTTCAACCAAATGGACAACTTAAAAGCATTTACTCCGGAATTCAGAAAAATCCTCAAAAAGTTATCGAAGAAGAATTCGCAACCATACAAAGACGGTCTGAACATTATCGAAAACTCATGATTAATCAAATGGACACCAGTAAAAATTTTAAAAGGCAAGTTCAAAAAATTTCAAATCAACATAAATTTAATGCTGAACACGTTGTTCCCCAATCTTGGTTCAAAGCAAGAGAACCAATGAAAGGGGATTTGCATAATTTATTTACTTGTGAACCCAAATGTAATAGTATTCGATCAAACTTCCCGTATTACGAATTCGAATCAAAAAAAGACTCAAGAAGGACCCGCAATCACTGTGGATTGTATGAAATGGGGCGTTTTGAACCAGAGCATGGAAAAGGCACCGCCGCTCGTGCAACTCTTTATTTTTTATTACGTTACCCTAGAAAAATAATAAAAAGATATAGAAAGAGAATCAATATTCCATTACTATTTCGATGGCATGGGCAATATCCCGTGACTAATTATGAAAAGCATAGAAATCAAGCTATTTTTGAAATTCAAGGAAACCGGAATCCGTTCATCGATATTCCTGATTTGACGAAAAAAATTGGTTTTCTAGAACAAATGAAACAATAAAGCCTTGGATATAATAAATAAATTAGTATATAAACCCGATTTTTCATAAGGTATAGCTACAAAGGCTATTGGTTACAACATCGTTGCAATTGCCTAGGCTGTCAGCGCTCCATATTCTATAGGCGATGTTCTAGGTCCAGATATTGAGGCGATATGTCTCTAGGTACGTTAATTATTGCAATCAATGCTAAATGCTAAAACTCCGAAATCTTGGGCATGCATGTGAAAATTTAATTAAAATAAAAGGATACGCATTGGGATAGTTTCTCTTTATCCCGATGCGTATCTTTCTTTATTCCAAATCTACTATTAAGGCTACTATTAATACTGATATTTTAAGTCACACCACTCGGCAAATGTTGATCAGGTTTCTATGTTGCCTTAATTCCTTCCTATAATTTATTTTGGACCGTTTCCTTTCTCCGAACCCCTCTTTATATATCTTGATATGTGATTTCGATTTTTTTAATATATCGCCTTACGATGAAAACGATAATCGCAAAAACAATTGTGGCGAAGGAAACCAGCTGCGCCGCCCGAAGTTCACCAACTACATATAAACTATCTGTACGCATCCCTTCAATAAAGAAGCGCCCAACGGAGTACCATATGAGGTAGAATAAGAACGTTTCGCCTCGTTTCAATTTGCCTCTTCGCAATATGATAATAATGATTAAACCGATGATATTCCATAATGATTCATAGAGGAACGTCGGGTGATATGTCACACCATCAATTGTCATTTGAGTCATAATCCAATTGGGAATAATAGTTGTTTCTAGAAACTTCTCCGAAACAGGACCGCCATGCGCTTCTTGATTCATAAAATTTCCCCAACGTCCGATTATTTGCCCAATTAGAAGTCCGGCAGCAGCAATGTCAACTGTTTTCCAAAACGAAACACCATGTCGCTTCGTGTAAATATATGTCGTAACAAAAGCACCAATCAGCGCGCCGTGAATTGCGATGCCACCCTCCCAAATTTGAATAATCTGCCCGGGGTGTTCTTTATAATAATCCCATGAAAAAATGACGTAATAGATACGCGCACTTATGATTGAAATTGGAACCGCCCAAACAAGTAAATCTGTTAGAAAGTCTGAATGCATACCGCGTTTCACCATTTCTTTCTGAACAACGACAAATGCCAGGACGATACCAAGTGCAATTATAATCCCGTACCAACGAATTTCGAGCGCACCAAGCGAAAATGCGACGGGATTTATCGAGAGCAGACTCACCATATATCAACCTCTCTCTTCCTTCTAATTGTCTTTCCTAAAGCTTGTCTTGTCATGCATACGAATGCAACCCTGCAATAATCAAGTTAACCGCAATGAGGTTAAACATGATGATGATAAACCCTATGACCGCAAGCCATGCTGATTTATTACCTTCCCATCCACGGGAGAGTCGTAGGTGAAGATAGGCTGCATAGAATAGCCATGTAATAAGCGCCCATACCTCTTTCGGATCCCATCCCCAAAACCTGGACCATGCTTCATGTGCCCAAATCATCGCAAAAATAAGCGCACCAAGTGTGAATACTGGAAAACCGATTAAGACTGAACGGTATCCGATTTCGTCCATGACTTGGGAATTTGCCTTTTTCGCTAATGGCTGGAACAACGTTGCGACTGGACGGCGCAAAATCAGTCTAAGTAACAAATAAAGAACAATTCCTGTTGCAACTGACCAGACAAGCGTCGTTAATGTCTTTCCATTGACGATTGCCGGCATTTCAACAAGTGGTGTCATTTTATCTGGTGTAAGCGATTCGTACTCATTCATACCGAATAACGGGGGATAATTATATACAATTTGAGCCTGTTGTTCATTTTTATTAATATAAGTAAATTTTGCTTCATATCCGATAAGGGCAAATGTCGAAGAAGACAGGATGAAACCGACAAAAAGAACAACTGTGAATATAACTGATTCCAACCAAAAGCGCTGTTTCGACTTTTTCGTTAGGTCAACATTTTTTAACAGTAACACTAGGCCTGCAACCGCACTGATTGCAAGAATTGCTTCTCCAATCGCAGCAGTAATGACGTGAACCGTCAACCAGTAACTTTGTAATGCCGGGATAAGCGGTGAAAGTTCCCTTGGAAACATGCTTGCATAGCCTATGATAATGACTGCTAGTGGCAAGGCAAACAAGCCTAGCGACGGTGTTCTGTAGAGGAAATACAATAAGATGAATGCGCCTACTATCATCATTCCAAATGCAGTCGTAAACTCAAACATATTACTAACCGGTGCTTGTCCATGTCCGGTAGCTATCCAACGTAAAACAAAGTATCCCAAATGCGCTATAAATCCAATGATTGTAATTACAATCGCTATCTTTCCCCAACGGTTATTTTGATAGGTGGCTTCCGAATTTGACCCCCTTACCGCCCCACCAAAAAACATCGTTGCAATAAGATAAGCGATAAAAGAGACAAGAAGCAAATTAGCACTTAAAGATGCAAGTTCCATTATGAGTTGTCCCCTTTCGCTGCATTCGAATTTGATTCAGCATCCTGCCTATCTTCGTAAAGTGGCAAGCTTGCATAATCTTTCACTTTATCAAGCTCCTTTTTCAAGCTAAACCAGTTTTTATTTGTGTGTCCGGCGAGGACTATTTCATCGCCTTCACCTTTTTGAATCCATATTCTTCTATGGTTCCAATAGGATCCTTGAGCGACTCCGATCATGAAAATAATTCCTCCAAGAAGCAAAATATACAATGTCTTGTCCTTCCGGATGACAAGGCCAGTAACATCACGTGTTTCGGCACTTAGAAACGTTGCTTTGTAATCATTTTTTTCAGTCTCAACGGTTTCACGTATTGCAACAAAACTCATTTCACCATCTGGCTTTTCCGGTGTTACCATCTTGAAGATAAATGCAGGATTGTTCGGTAGCGGTGACTTTGTTTTCGGTTTACCATCTTCAAAACCATCGTAATCTGGATAAAAATCTTTCAATTCCACATATGTACCTTCACCAAGTTGATAGACTGTCTCTGGATTGATAAGGTCAACTGTGAATTCTCCAAGAGAAGCATCAGATGCTTTTTCAATTAATTGGAAAGTCATTGATTTAAGTTCACCGAGACGATAATCCATTTGAAAAACGCTGAATCCGTCAAAGTTAAGAGGTTTATTGACAACGATTGAATAATCTTTGACTAATTCTAATTCGGACTGTCCTGGTAGTTCGCCTTCTGCATCTTTATATAACGTAACATCTGATTGGTAATTACTCACGATTGTTCCCACGCGGTCAATTGCCTGACTGAACACCGCATCATTTTCCTTTGAATAAGTATCCAGAATGAACTCATTGTTCTTTAAATAGTATCCCGGCGCACCTGGGATAGCACGCGTCTCTCCTTCACGAAGCCACAGTGCTTCATCCACGTAAAATCCTGGAATGCCTCGCAGAAGAACGGCGAAGAGAAAAATAATTAATCCTGTATGATTAACATATGGACCCCATCTTGAAAATCGTCCTTTTTCTGCTAAAATTGCCCCGTCTTCCGTCTTCACCTTGTAACGTAGTGCTTTTAGCTTTTCTTCTGCTTTAGCCATTGACATATCTGAATCTTCAACAGTGCCTAGCCCGTAAATCCGTTGTCTTCTCATAAATGAGACGTGACGTTTCGTCCGTTGTTTTTTCAATGATTTGTATAAAGGAACAACCCTATCAACGCTGGCGATGATAATGGAAATACCAAGCATTCCTATTAGCGTAATAAACCACCAGCTATTGTACATATCATAAAATCCTAGCTTGTAATATAGTGTTCCTGCAATACCATAATGCTTCTCGTAATAAGCAAAAATATCTGCCTCAGTAGTTGCCGGAACAAATAGTTTTTGCGGAAAAAGTGTTCCAATTGCTGAAGTCGCAAGAACCGCAATAATAATCGCTACACCTATTTTAACGCTTGAAAAGAAATTCCAAATTTTATCGATAACCGTTCTTTTATAGGTTTGCGATCTTCTTGCCGAACCTTCGTATCTCATATCGATAAGCTTACTTTTTTTCGCTTCTTCTGTTTGAGGTCTTCCGCAACGTTCACAAAGTACTGTGCCAAATGGGTTGTCGTGGCCGCATTGGCATGTAATTTTGCTCATTTTTATTGACTCCTTCAACTTTTTCGTAAAGAGTATCTAGTCGTACACAGAACTCCATTATTCTCCTGAGATTAATGGTACAGAACAATTATGCAGTATTAGTGCAAAGCGTTAGACAAGTGTGTGAACGACTTTAAGAGGCCGGCATATGTAAGTTCATTTAGATCCATAAAAAAAGTCCGTACAATGCGACGGACTTTAAATGTGAAACTAATATTTTATTGAATGCACTCTTTAGGACATAATTTTGAACCTAGAACCCCATAAATCCGCCAAAGAATGGACTAATCCAAGTAATTATTAATCTTAACCCATCGAAGAACAGGAGAATACCCAGACCAATCATTAGATAGCCTCCAAACTTTGTTATTTTACGGTTATGTTTTTGAATCCATTTAACACGGCTAATGAAAATTGAGAGGATGAAAAATGGAATTGCGAACCCTAAAACGTAGGCAAGCATATACCATACCCCCGCCCCCGGATTTTGTGCGGCCATCATAAAAACTGCTCCTGTGATTGGCCCTGTACAAGGTGTCCAACCTGCTGCAAACGCAAGCCCGATAAGGAATGTACCGAAATAGCCCGTGGGACGGTTCTTAAACTGTAATTTTCTCTCTTTCATTAGAAATTCAGGCGTAAAGAAACCCAAAATCATCAGACCAAAAACAACAATGAAAATAGCGCCTACTTGACGTAGAAGATCTTGGTATTGATAAAAAAATGTACCAACAAGTGACGAACTATACCCAAGAAAAATAAAGATAACTGAAAAACCAATTAAGAAAACAAGGGTATGTATCATTCCGCTTTTCCTAATTTTTCTTTTATCCGAATTAATTTCATCAAGTGACATTCCCGTTATGTAAGATATAAAGGCTGGGTATAACGGCAGTGTGCATGGGGATATGAAGTTTAAAAAACCAGCACCAAAGGCAAGAAACAAATTCAAATCTGCAAACATTTATTGTAAATCTCCTCTCCCCAATATCCCAACAATTAATTTCACTCTTTTAATTCAAATTCCCCAATAAGTGATGGTATCAACAATCCCTATAAAGATAAGAATAATACCTGCCAAACGTTGTACGATTCTACCAGTCTTCATACTTCTCTTCATAACAAGTCGTTTCGCATCAAAGAGCCATATTAATAAAAATAGGACAATGAGTGGAAGTGATGTTCCCATCCCAAAAACAGCTGGCAATACAAAGCCATATGAAGTCGTTACTACCATCGGCATTAGCCAGATAAAGAAAAGTACAAACATTGTTGGACAAAAAGCTAGAGAAAAACTTGCGCCCAACATAAATGAACCTAATTTTCCATTCTGTAAGCGCATCGGAATACGCATCGTTAATTTTTGCAGGAATTTCAGCTTCAGAATTCCAATCAAAACAAGTCCTGTAATGATTATAAGTGGGCCAATCACTTTACGTAGTAATGGAAAGTAGGCTGTTAGCGAAGTTTCGAATGATTCTCCAAAAAACCAAACGAATAGTCCAAGTGAACTAAACACCACTACTTTACCAAGCATAAAAGCGAAGATTTCATCCATATTATCTTTCATCTGAATTGTACGGTTTCCATATAAAGTAATTGCACTCATATTTCCTGTAAGCTGGCAAGGAGCAACTGCACCAATCAAGCCCAAAAGAAGTGCAACCACAAGTGGATATTGTTCAAATGAATTTATAAGAAGGGTTACAGGTTCAGTTATTGTTTGACTGATTTTTGACATAAATCCATACATTTGGTCATCACCATCTTATTTCTTCAACTCGCTGTTTTCTGCAAGTACCTTCCAATTAGCCCCTTCATCTTTTGTTAAATAAATATCATTGTTAAACGTAGCGATGACAATCTCTTTCTCATTTTCCGGATTAACCGCAATCATAACAATTGGGCTCACTTTTTCATTTGGAAGTTTAATTTTCATTTCTTGATTGTTCTCAAATGTAAACAACTTGAGTTCTGTCGTTTCATTTTCATAGCTAGAATAGTACATTCCATTTTCAGTTACAGTTACAGAAAGCACCATTTCATCATCATTCAAAAGTTCAAAGTTCTCTCCATAGTCCCTCGAAATAAATAGGCCGTCTTTGCTTCCAATGGCAATCAGCTCTTCTTGTGATGGATGAGCAGCCAGATTTGAAATGAATTCCGAGTTGAAATTATTCATAGAAGCCTCATGCCAAGTGGTTCCTTCATCTAAAGTATAATGTAGGCCACCAGCCAATTCTTTTGTTGGCATTTCATTTAGTACATAGATAGCGTTCGAATCATAGCCCGCCGCGAGATAATGAAAATCAATTTCTCCATAGAACACTAGTTTTTCAAAACTAGCACCCCGATCTGTACTTTTAACAAGACCCAGCGGATTTTTATAGTCAGATCCTTGTTCAGGATGCCCGCTAGTGAAAAAACCTTCACGTACAGCTTGGAAACCCATATAATCATGCTTTTCACTATTTGCTTCTTTCCAACCTGCTTCACCATATTCGTAAAGTCCATGATGAGTAGAAAGTACAAATTCCGGTCCTCCGTTTATATATCCCAAGCCATGTATGTGTTCAAATTTACTGTTTTTTACTTTTTCGAACGCATACGGTTTATTATCTTTACTACAAGCCGACAGAATGACGAGCAAAACTAACAATCCAGCAACAAATTTCGTTATTTTCATCATAATATTTCTCCTTAGCCCCATTTATATCCGATTCCCCATACTGTTTTTAAAAATTCATCAATAGGAAATCCAGCCGTTTTTAATTTATCTCTCAAATTCCGAATATGCGAGTCCACAGTTCTGATGTCTGTATAGGTGTTATAGTCCCATGCAGCATTTAATAACTGTTCTCGTGTATAAGTCTTTGTTGGCCGAGAAAGTAGAGCTTCAATAATATAAAATTCTTTTAGTGTTAGTGGTACTTTCAATTCTCTAAAATGTAATGAATATGTTTCTTTATCTAGCTTAAAGTCACCATGCATAACCATTTCTGTCTTTTCCTCTTCATCAGGGAAACGACGTAACATTGCATTTACCCTTGCCAACAACTCTCGCTCATCAAAAGGTTTCGTAATGTAATCATCAGCACCACTATCTAGCCCTTTCACTAGGTCAAGCTTGTCACTTCTCGCTGTTAACATAATGACTGGGACATCGGAAAACTCACGGATTTTTTCACATACTTCCCAACCATCCATTTCGGGCATCATAATATCTAAAAGCACAAGACTAACATTCTCATTCTTTAATGTATCCAACGCTTCTTTCCCGTTTGTTTCTTTAATACATCTGAAACCATGGGGAATTAGAAATAGCTCGATGAGGTCTAGCATCCTTTGCTCATCGTCAATGAGTAAGACTGTTCTCATGTAGGCTGGTAACCTCCTCTCAAATAAAAATGGTAAACGTGCTTCCATTTCCCAAGTTGCTTTCCACTTCAATACTCCCGTCGTGTGCTTCTACTAATTCTTTTACGATAGCTAAACCAATGCCAGATCCCCCGGATGTACGCGAGCGTGACTTTTCTACCCGATAAAGTTTTTCAAAAATGAACTCTATTTCTCTAGTTGGGATACCAATCCCAAAATCCTGAACGGAAATAGCTGTTTTCTCTCCTTTATTAAGAATCTTTATTGTCACAACCGATTCCTCTACTGAATATTTCAAAGCATTATCAAGTAAATTCAATATGATTTGTTCCAATCTCAATGGATCTGCATAAATTTTGATTTCATCATCACAAATTAATTCCAATCTAAGTTTCTTCAGTTTAAAAGAAGGTCCAACGAGCCTAAGGATTTCCTCTAAGAATGGTCGAGCCATAAAATATTCCTTTGAAACGGTGAATGTATTTTCATCCATTTTCGCCAAATCCAATAAGTTTTTAACAAGTTCTTTCATCCGCTCTGACTCTTCCGCAATAATTGCAAGATAATGCTTACGATCCTTCTCATCTACTCCAGGTCTCATAGCCACTTTCGAATAGCCAATAAGGTATGTCAACGGCGTACCTAATTCATGTGCAATCGAAGCTAAGAACTCGTTTCGTTCCGTTTTTAATCTCTCCAAATCGTTCGATAGCTTTTGAATAGAACCTGACAATTCACCAAGTTCGTCATTTCCAATGAATGGAAGGCTCACATTGAAATCTCCTTCACTCAATTTCTCTGTTGCTTCCTTCATCCGGATTAATGGACGCGTAAGGAATTTAGATAGTGCCACGTAAATAATAAATAATGCAACGATACTTGTCACACCTGCCAAACCAAAATACATGTTCAACTTCCCAACTAACTGTTCGATCGGCCTAGTACTTTGAAACATGATGATATAACCTGAATGTCCCGAATCTACTTTATATGGATGTCCGCTAATGATATATGGAAGCCCTTCCCAATCTGACGCTAAAATTGTGTCGGACTCAAGATTGTTAGCTGTTCCTTTTGGAATATATTTTTCAACGCTTTCTATATTTTCAACTGAACTTTGGATAATATTTCCTTGTTTGTCTGTAATAATGACTTCCCGCTCTTCGTCTTTTTCCATCAACACAATGTGTTTCATCGTTGTATCTGAATAATATTCGATAAGAACATCCCGATGATTTGAACCGGTTGCCAATAATCTCGAGAACTCTTCGTCAATCCTCGCATGTACGATATTGTGATGGAGATATGAAATAAGGGAAATCTCCATGATGAGTACAGCAATGAAAAAGTAAGATGTTAGCTTAGTAGAGATTCTGTTCACTTGAACATTCGCCCCTCTCTTGAATTTTAGTATAAAGAACAAATATGAATTAATTATGCAGAAAGAGTTGAGTAAGATAAAAAGAAACGACACCTTCCACAATTATGACGGATTCGTGACTGCATAATTTTTTGATAATTTTTTAGTAGTATAAACGTAAATAAAGATAGTCCAGGGATACCTTCGTATCCTGCATGTTCTTGAAGGGAGTAAGCGTAAGTTGAATAATAAAAGGAAGGGCCGCTTCATTATGCGGTTAGTTGTCTTGCTGTTACTGACAAGTGCTATAATATTTACAATATACAACAGCGTAACAAAAGAAAAGCATGGAATATTACAGGTTGGAGATAATGCTCCAGATTTCGCGTTGGTGGATTTAGATGGTGAAAGTCATCGCCTCTCCGATTATAGGGGTCAGGGCGTCTTCTTAAACTTTTGGGGGACTTGGTGTGCGCCGTGTAAAAGGGAAATGCCTGCGATGGGAAGGCAATACACAGTTTACAAAGATAAAGGCGTCCAAATATTAGCTGTTAATATCGCAGAGTCCGACCTAAAAGTTCGAAGATTTGCCGAACAATATGGAATGAACTTCCCCACCCTCATTGACAAAAATAAAGGTGTAATGCAGGCATATAACATTAAACCACTGCCCACCACTCTTCTTATTGATCCAGAAGGCAAAATTATTAAGATAATAACTGGGGAAATGTCAGAAGAAGATATTCAAGGATACATGGAGCAAATAATGCCCGGTTGAAATAAAGAGCGGTATACCGTTGTGGTTTCCCGCTCTTTTTCAATGTAAATATTAGTCTATAAGCGTGAATATCATTCACCTTTTTAAAAAATGAAGGTGTAATGACTTTCACCTGAGAAATGGTGACTAAAAATACCTATTTAAGATAACAAAAATTGAAGTATTGTCAAATCATATAGGTTGATTTTAATTTAGGCTTTTGATATTAAACAATCGCGCCCGATTACGGAAGATGAATGGCAAGACTTGCCTAACCCGTTCTTATAGTTACTTGACTATTATAATTGCAAGGCTGTATTGGTAACGTTTGTAAACGCCTAAAAAATATTGCAACTTTAAATGCCCTTTACTTTTTTATAACTTCTATATTGCGTACCTGACTGTTTGGTTTATCGTTATCAAAAAAGAATTGAACAATGATTCCATTTTTCTTATCTCTGTACTCAATTCCTACACCATACATCTCCACAAATTTTAGGTATCTATAAGATTCACCATAATTATGAACAACATCAGCAAATGTACTATTCAAATTTATTCCTTTCATTGTAGATATCGATGTATCTATAGGCTCAGTAACCAGGGTTAACTCCTTAACTATATCTTTTTCAACTCGCATTAATATTTTAGGATTTCGCTTCAAAGCAAGATAAATCACATTATTTTCTATTTGGGATGTATCGTCCTTATCGATCAAGGAGCCAACCTGTATTTGGTCTAAACCCTCACCTAATAATTCAGTACTCTTTTGGAGTAACACTGGAAATTTGAATACTAATACAATAACTATCGAAAAACTAAAGACAGAAATAATAAAGGCCTTCCATTTCCTAAACACTATGACAACAACAAACAAGATCAGCAAGAGCAAAGCAATTATCACAGTAAGTCCTATTGCTTCCACCTTCTTTTTAACATCATATTTCATCCTTTCAAAGTCATTTTTAAATTAGGACGAAATTAAATCTATTAAGGTAACATGTCTACAACAAAATGGTCCTATTACTGAATAAGCGCTAATCCTAATTAAAGAATTGCGCCCGTTAGCTGAAGTTCCCCGTTAGTATTTCTCGATTTTTATTGTTATATTTTCTTCGCTAATTGTTACGTTTTCTGCTTCAGATACTTTCTTTATAGAATCCTCAACTATTTGTTGGATCATCGTATCATCAACTTTTACATTCTTTGGGAAACCTACTGATACAGACATTTCTTTAATATTACCACCTAATGTTATTGCTATTGATTCACTATCAATTTCTGTTCGTTCTGTAATAGCTACTATTATTTCATTTTGTAATTCTGTTAATAATTCAGCATCTCCCTGATCACCAACTACTACTTCCTGCTCGCTATCGGTCAATACTAATTCTGATGCTTCTTCTTTCTCTCCATTACACCCAACTAACAAGATTGAACAAAATATAATTCCTGAAATTACAGCTTTTTTTATCACTTCTAAATTCCCCTTTCAAAAATCAATTGCACATTCCACAACAATTTTCCATACGTGAATTTGACGGTACGTATTGGTAAAAGTTCCAGATTAAACAATAACCTTATTTCACTAAATGTCCCTATTACTGAATAGGCGCTAATCCTTATTAGAGAATTGCGCCCGATTGTTGCACTATTCCTGTTTTAAATCATTATCTTTTTCCTTATCTTCTCCAAATAAAAACCCAAGTCCAATAAGAAAAGTGAGTGAATTAACAATTAGTAATAAAACTGATAAAAACTTCCTCACGGCTAATTAATTCCTCCTTTTTCCGAACCGGTTTTCCATCACCTGGCAGTAGTATTATCTTCAAAATTTAAATTTACAGGTTCATTAGATAAACCTTCTGTGGGGCTTTGTTCTGTCACTGGGACACTATCGTCTACAACTTCAAAACCAAGTTTGTCCATCCAAATTTGACCAGATCCATTTAACAACACACCAAATGCTATTACTTCACTTTTTATTGGTATATCCAATACAACACTGAAATGATTCCATTCGTTTGTTCCTTTGATTGGACGATTCATCATATTATCAAAGGCAAGGACTTCACCAGAAGAATGATCGACACGCATCCACAAACCGGCACTTTCTTTAATATCTGTACTCTTCACAAATGCGGAAAATCGAACTCGTTCTCCCCGATATTTATCTGACTTAATTTGTTGCATCAATGTCGCAAAACTTCTTGCTTTTTCATCCTTTGATTTCAAATATGCCGAGTAATTACCACTATGTACAACACTGTTGTCTAAACCAGTTTCATAATCAAATGGCGATTCCCCCGTCATAATCCAACCGTTAGGTGCGTTATCCTTTGTACTCAAAATTAACTCTCCTTTGCTAACTAATTTTCTAAGCAGTTTCCGATAATCTCCTGGTGTCATGTCGTAAACTTTCTTAAAGGCTCTTGTAAAAGATTCCTGCGAATTAAATTGATAGGTTATAGCTATGTCAATCACTCTTTGATCCGTAGTAATTAACTCTCTCGCACTTTGGGTCATTCGCCGTTCTCTTATATATTCAGCAATTGATTTTCCAATAATCTTTTGGAAAATACGTTGAAAATGAAATCTCGAATAACCAACATGTTCAGCCAAAAGGTTGATCTGCAATTCATCAGTCAGATGTTGTTCAATAAAATTTAATGATCTTTGAATAGCATTTTCATGGTATTTATAAGACATTTGGTCACCTCTTAACCTTACAAACCCAGTATAACTAAGTATTTTTCAGGTAACTTGATTTTTTGTGCTAATGTTATAAAGGCGCAAACCTAAAGTTAAGATTTGCGCCTACCTCTACAATCTGGCCCGATAATGAAAAAACAGGGCGCCTTGTTTTTCCGTTAAAGCGCCCGTTTGTTTGAAATATTTAGCGTATATCTAATGAGAATGAGATTATGTCAAAACCGCCGCGTTCTCCATTGATATATACTTCAATAGTATCAATATCTTTATCTGTTGTTAGGTGATATACATTTTGTTTTTTTGTGCCTGTGTCGGAGTTAGATACATCAAATTGAATCACCACTATGTTACCTTTTACATTATAATGAAAATCCGCATCCCCCTCTGATTGAAGAGTGATATAGTAACTATTTTTGTTTTCTTCTTTTAGCTGCAATTGAACATTTGGCTGTGTAGAATCCTGTACAAATTTCGGTATATCCTCAACCGCTGTTAGGTCGGTTACTGTTGAGGAGCATGCAGCCAAAACTGAAATAAGCATCAACATAACAACAATAATTTTCTTCATCTTTACATCCTCCTGTGTCTACGGCTAAAGGCTCCTATTGCAGAATGGACGCAAATTGCTCTCTACGCAATCGCGCCTTATAATTGAATAACTAAAATATGATTTCAATTATAAAATCAATTTTGTTGAAGAGATTTAGAACACTCTGTTCTTCCCCATTCCTCTACTGTCTCATATGCTTTTTCAGGGGTATATCCTTTTCCTTCAGCCCCATTTATGTAGGAATGCTTGTAAAAAGTGTAGGCTAAAGAAACATATTGATTATTTAACCATATACTAGCTTAGATATTGGATTGGAGGAGATTTTTTTGACTTCTAATATGCAAAATGGTTTTGGTACCAGTCCTATGGGTATGGGACTGGGGATGAATTTAACTAGTGACGCACATCTAATGGAAGACGTTTCAAAAGCAATTATTTTAGAAGTTCATGCTTATAATTTTTATCAAAGATTAATTCAATTAACTACCAATGAACAGTTCAGACAGATTATTTTAAGAATACAGCACGATGAAATGAGGCATTATCATTGGTTTACAATGATTTTAAGTATGATGGGTGGACAACAACCACAAATTCCTCCTGGGGAATTACCAAGAGATTTTAAAGAAGGTGTACAAAAAGCAATTCAAAATGAATTAGAAGCTTCTTCTTTTTATCAGGATATTTCGTCAAGAGCAACAACTCATCATGTTCAAATGCACTTCATGCATGCCTCGCATGATGAACAACGACATGCGGCTTGGTTGCAAAATATATTGATGATGGACAATATGAATATGAATCATTCGAGTTCAAGAGAAGTTCCCAAAGGTTTAAAAATAGCTGAAAATCCCGCTTTTCAGGTAGGAAGTAAGGCTATTATACTTGCTGACCATAAGCCTAATATGAAGGGTGCTGAAGCTACAATTGTAGGTGCTTATGATACAACCGTGTATATGGTAGATTATATTTCTACTGCAGGAGAAAAAGTTAAAAATCATAAGTGGTTAGTAGAAAGTGAACTATCACCAGAATAATTCGGTAATATTCTACTGATTGCGTAGAAGGCTTAATAATTGATAAAAACCCTTCTCAAAAACTCTATTTTTGTCGTAGCGTTAAATTGTACTTTTGAAATCATTCTTCTGACGAACATGAAAAAGCAAGGTACTTTGGTCACTTATACAATAATAAATGTTATAATTGTTTTACTGGTTAGAATGATTTCCGGTGAGAACTGTCTTCAACAATCGGGCCATATAGTGGAGTAACTCCATCTCGAAATGATTAAGAATAAAGAGTGCGATAATGACTATTTTCGCACTCTTAATATAGCAACCCAAAAATTATTATTTTGGTCTGTTTTTCTTAATAAATGCCTCACAGTCGTCAAGATATTTTTTCAACACTTCTGGCTCAGGTGTTTCTTCACCTAATCCAGAGGCCCTATCATGGACCCAGTTAGAAGATTCCGCCATCCCCTTTTCAATTTCCGTATAAAGCTCCGTAGTAAAAGGTGCCTTTTTCAATCTTTGAGTGTGTATAGCAGGGCTAAATCTCTGAACAGAGTCGTTAAATAGAATCTCTTCAATACATCTCTCCCAGGTCTCTCTTAATTGTTCGCACCAAAATTTAGCCCCTTCTTCATATTCTTTTATACTTCCAGGCTGATCTGGTGTGATCTTGTTGTAATTAGATGTAAGTTTTTGTAACTTATTTTTCAAATGAGCTATTCTGCTTCTCACAGGCATACCTATCCATGGTATAGAATCTTCAACTATACCAGTTGTTGTTTGAATTTTCCTTATAGTTGTGGTTAGATGTTCTATCCCCTGTTCTTCACATTTGTTTTGAAGAGCCAATAAGAATGTTAGATCATGCGTAAGGATTACTACCTGTTTTTGATGAGCTTCTTCTATTAATCGATTAGCAATAACTTCTCTTCGTTTATAATCTAAAGAAGAGACTGGATCATCAAATATTATACAAATGTTATTGTTATGTATAGATGTTTCCGCTAAAAAGTTTGCTATAGCTATGGATCTTTGCTCACCTTCGCTCAATATATCCGAGGGCCTCTTTCCTTTGACTGTTAACTTATTTAAAGTAGCTCCTTTACTTCCCCTTTGTTTAATTTCTGCCGAAAATTCTGCTTTCAGTTTTTTACACTCTTCATTAAATACCTTTACATATTCACCCGTTACATATTTTGAAAATAATTGATTTTGAATAAGAGTTATTGGGCGGGTCATGATTTTACAATTTTTAGCTAATTCAAGCCATTTACTATCCAACACAAACTTTTCGATATCTGATAATAACTTCTCGGCTTTTAGTTTATCAAAATATTCATTTTCCACTGCCTGAAGTTTTTCAATCTCATCTTGTATACTTTCAGAGTTCAATTCTAATATTTTTGTGGAAATATATTTGATTGCTGAATCTATTTTTTCTAAATTGAATTCATACGTATTGATGCAGTCATCCCATTCACAGGATTCAAGTGATTGCACTAGTTTTTGGCGTAAGTTCTTAAATCCGGTTTCCCCATCAACAAGATTTTCGTAAAGTTTAGGTTGATATTCTTTAAGCCACTCATCTAGTTTGGACTCCTTAGTAAAAATAGTACATTCTATGCTAGAGAAATCTTTTTTTATTTTTTCGATTTCACTTTCCTTAGTAATAAGATTCGTTTCTGCATCACTTTTTAAGTACTTCCAATACTTTTCGACCAACATAATTCCATCTATATTCTGCTTACAAAAAATGCAATAATCAATTTTTCGTTCGACGGTTTGATAATAGTTTTGAGCAGCCCTAATGAATTGTTTCCATTCCGGAGAACCCAAATTATATATATTATCATTTTTAAATTGAGAAAGTCCTTCCTCTGAAGAAATAAGTTTATATTCGTTTCTTTTTTCAATCAATAATTTAGTATTCGATAATCTCAATGAACTAAATTTATGATTAAGCATAATAATAGTATCTTTGCATTTCTCTAGATTAGATATTAATTGATTGTACTCACCTTTCTTAACATCTATATTCATTGATTGTAACTCGGCTTTACGCACTGTATTCTGTTCATTTGTCGTTATATCTTCTTTGGAAACTTTAATAATCTCTTTAAATTGGTCAATATCTGACCTACTACCAAGGTTAGATACTGCTTGCTTTATAGAAGTTTCCTTATCAAAAGACTTGATAAAATCATTTCGTAAATTTTTTGTGGAAATTTCCTCTTCAAATTTACTATTGATTTTTTCAATGTATAATAGAAAGTCGTCAAAAAACTTAAATTCAGTTGGTGAAAATGATAATTCAGTTTCCTTTGTTAAATCATGTATAGCACTATAGGAATCGAACACCGTAATTCTCTTGTTATAAGCATGCCCTTTATCGTCTGGGTATTTTAGTTCCTCTATATCCCCACTTTCATTCTCAAAAACAATTTTCGTTTTAGGCATTTCAGTAGTGTCACTGTATAGATTCGGCATTATATTTTTATCGCCTCTGGAGATAAATATGTTGTTTAACAACCTAGTATAACTTGATTTTCCACTTCCATTTTTCCCATAAACCAGAGTGACTTTATCACCTATCGGCAAATTCTCCCCATTTCTTATTGCATTTACTCCATGTACACTTGCCAAGCCCTTCCATCTTATATTTGGTATATTGCTGGCAGTTTTGTTAACGGAAAAATTCAGCTCTTCTTTTTCAAATTCTCCAGTACATAATTTATTTTCCCTTTTAAAGATCTGAAAAATTTCGTCCAATCGTTGATCAGTAATTCGATCGTTGCTTAATATCTTTTTTGCTATTACCTTTTGCCAATAAGGCTGTTTTTTTACCCATTCAATAATATCATTAGTTATCACTTTCGCCCCTCACTCTCAATTTTCAGTATGAAAATTCCACTTTATTTTATTTTTAAATAGCCATATTCTTTATAAAACAATTCTAATCGTCCTCATAAATGGAATAACTAAAATCAATATAATCTCCAAGCTCTTCGCCTTCCCCCTGATTCATCCCCCAACCATAGCGCTGATAATCCGTTCCTCCATCAATAAATATCGCGCCGCACTTACATCTCTTAAAATCATGGCTATGTGTTGATTCAATGACATCGTCGCACTTTTTGCAGCGAACCTTGTTTATCAATACTCTTTTCATAAGACCACCCCCTCTTCATTGTACCATTTCCGAGCATTGAATTTTCACGCGATTCAAAACTAATATTATTTTAATACTGTAGGGTCTAGACGTAGCGCAATCATTTTTAGTAATACTAGAAAGCATTGTGTATTCCGCTTTTAAAATATGGCTTGATTTCTCTCCATACATTGTTAAGGGTTGGAGTGCTTAACACTAATTCTGTGGCAGTTGCTATGTTAACGGTAGATCCGATACTCTCTACCATTTTAACGATTGAAATTACATGCCTCATATTCAGGATGAAAGGAAAAACTTTAATTTTATATGATTTTGCTATTAGAATATCCAAAATTACAAAGTATTATATTTCAGCTAGATCAAAAGCCGGCTGAAATATCTAGCCACCAATATTAATGGAGGCTAACAATGAACATTGAACGTGTTTATACAAATGAAAGTAAATTAGAAGAAATTATAATTGATCTAATCGATAGTCAAATTGACCAAATAGTGAAAAACCTATATGCTAAAGATAACACCACTACATCTCATGATGAAAGTAGTGATCAATCATGAGATTAGCATTAGCCAATGATTCATATACAAAAACTGGACAGTATGAGAACAATGATACCCATAGGCACAAGTCATTAAAAGCTGCCATTCTAGTTCGTGTATCCACTAGTAGAGAGGAGCAAAAATCCTCTCTTGAAAACCAAAGAAAATTATTCACACAAGTGTGCGCGGAGAATGGATGGGAAATATATGAATTTTATCAAGAGGTTGAATCGGGAACACGATCTAATCGAAAAGGACTTGATCAACTGATTAACGATGCCAAAGAACAAAAGTTCGATTTGATTTTGGCGAAGGAGTTGTCTCGCCTTGCGCGAAATGTCCCTCTTGCTTATCAATTGAAAGAGATTTTAACCAAGCATAAGATTCACCTAAAAACGCTTGATGGTGCAATTGATACTTTGAATGGGGACTTAGATAAGTTCGGTTTATATGCGTGGATTTATGAGCAAGAATCACAAAAAACCAGCAATAGGATTAAACATACCTATCGAACTAAAGCAAAAGAAGGTCAATTCAACGGTTCTATACCGCCTCTTGGGTATTATGTCAAAGATAAAAAGCTATTTATTAAAGATGATTTTACCCCTGATATTGTTAGACGAATATTTCGGGAATATCTTGAGGGTAAGGGCTTTGATGCCGTTGCCAGAGGGTTGTATAACGAAGGAATACCTACACCTGCACAAATTAGTAACAAATCTAATGCAAGTGATAAGTGGCACGGCTCTACAGTAAGGGGGATTTTAACAAATCCTCATTACGTTGGAGCCTTGGTTCAATGTCGTGACACAAGACCATCAGTGACAGATTCTAGACAACTTGTTCCATCTTCAGAGTTTGTCATCGTAAAAGAGACACACGACGCCATCATTTCTCTTGAGACATTTAATGCTGTCCAAGACCTAATTATTTCCAGGAAACGAATTAGACCACAACAAAATATTAATTTATTCACGAATATAGCCTTCTGTGTTGATTGTGGTAGAGGACTACACTTTAAGAAGAACAGAAAAGGCTATGTGTGTGGTAATTATAATAAGCATGGAAGTAAGGCCTGTTCAGAGCATTTTATAAAGGAAAAAGAACTTGAAAAAATAATACTTGAAGATATTAGAGGCATAGCAAACAAACTGAATTTAAAAGATGTAAAAGATTCTATTGCTAGGAAAGTAAGAAAAGTAAGTAATAGTACAAAAACGCGCTTAGTTAAAGTTGAAAAAGACATCGCTGATTTAAATAGTGATAAAGTGCGACTTACTAAACTTCTAGCCCAATCCAATATAACAATAGAAGATTATCGCTTAACGATTGATAGTATTGATCAGCAATTAAATACGCTGCTTTCTGAAAAGTACGAGTTAAAAAAATCCAACTCCAAGTCTGAGGATACAACGCCAGCTGATATCGCACAAGTAAAAAAGATGCTAAATCATTTCCTTCAATTCAATGAACTGACAAGAGAAATGTTAAACCGCCTTGTAGATCGAATCGAAATTAAAGAAGACGGATCCCCTAAAATCTTTTATCGATTTTCAAATGAGTTGCGTTAACTATGTAATTAGAAAAGCTCGCCTTCAAAAAATCAAACGACGAGCTTTTCTATTTACTATATTTTTTTTAGCAACGCACAGCACTCGACATGATAAGTCTGCGGAAACATATCTACCGGTTGGACTTTCTTCAACTCATAGCCAAACTCTTTTAAATGCACAATATCTTCCGCAAATGTTTCCGGATTACAAGACACATAAACGATGCGTTCTGGTTGTGCACGTCCGATTCGACGCATCACCTTTCCGCCCGCTCCTGAGCGTGGTGGGTCTAATAGTAATAATTCAGGATTGCCAAATTCCTGCAGCACTTCGTCAATTCCGTGCCGCGCGTCTTTTGCTAAAAAGCTCGTATTGTCAACGTTATTATCACTTGCATTTCTTTTTGCTGATGCGATAGATGCTTCCACAAGCTCAATACCTGCCAGCTCTTTTACACGGCTCGCAAAAGGCAGTGAGAACGTACCGACACCACAAAATAGATCAATCATATATTCTGTTTCTTTCGGCTCGCCCATTTCAATCGCTAGTTCTATTAACTGCTCAGCTTGTACAGGATTTGGTTGGAAAAACGTATCGAACCATAGGCGGAATTGATAGCCCATAATTTCATCGTAAATAAAATCTCTTCCGTGTAGCAGATGCGTTTCTTCCGCCTGCGAACGATCCGCTAAATCACGGTTTTCCAGCCATAATAAGCTTTTTACATTCGGGAATTTCGTTTCGATTCTAGATACGAGATCTTGAATGCCTGCCACTTCATCAGGCCCTGCCGTCGCAAAAATCGCCAGCATAATTTCGCCTGTTACAAATGATTGCCTTACCATCACGAATCGAAGTAATCCTTCAACCGTTTCTTTATTATACCCCGTTAACTCATGCGCTTTTACCCAATCCGCCACCTCAAGTACAGCCTCTTTCATTTCTGGCTTCATGATGTAACAAGTTTCTAGCGGAATGACATTTAAATAATTACCTTTCTCATGTAAACCAAGTGAACCATCTGGCGCAAAAGTAAACTCCATTTTATTACGGTACGTCCAAGGATTTTCCATGCCAATCGTCTCTTCTACTAGCGCAGCATCGAAACCTTCTTTTTCTAAATACCCTTTTACCGCAGTCGTTTTCTGACGCAATTGTCCCTCATAAGAAAGATGTTGCCACGAACAACCGCCACATTTTTCAAAATGCGGACAACGTGCTTCGACGCGATCCGGGTGCGTCTGAACAAATTGGTCAACACTTGTTTGCCATTTTCTACGTATCGCATGCTCAACCGTTACTTCTACTTCTTCACCCGGAATCGCATAAGGAATCATCAAATGCAATCGACTCTCGTTCCCCCGTTTCGTTTTCCGCATCGTCACTGATTCGCCGACCCCGCGATTATCAAAATGGTCAACTTTTACTTTAAAACGCTTCCCTATCATCTATAAAACACCCTTCTATCTATCTTCAACAGTTCATAAATCGTTCATCGCAGAAATGAATCCAATAATATTCATTTTACACGAAGGAACAGATCTGAACAACGGTGATTGCTTACTATGAAAAGTACCCCTAAATTAAATAGAACGATACATACAAAAACGTTTCAGAAATCTCATTTTCTTTTAAACTAATTTCATATAATGCTCAACAAATTCGGGATAGTCTTTTAAGTCTTTTTTGCCTTTTTCACTAATTGCATAGACGCCTCTTTCTATTCTTTCGAACCATTCGTCGTAGTTTCTAATGAGTATTCGCGATGTTTTATCTCCAGTACCAATTTCTCGTAGCACTTTAGCCGATAAAGGACCATGATGGATCAAACAACAAGCGATGTGGATGCAAGTCTCTTTATAAGCAGTCATGATTTTCATTTGGCTGCTTCCGCCTATATTAAAATCCCCAGTCCTGCCTTCAATCTCTGCTAATAAACGAGTCCTTCGTTTCTTACTAAGTTGCATACTTTTCACTCTATCAAATGAAACCGGATGATGGATTACTTGCAACTGTTCCTTGTTTTTTTGAAATGAAATCACGATTAACCCGACCTCTAATCTCCTCATCAAATAACAAATATCTCGCCACTTTTGTGAACGAAAACTATAGGTAGGTCTGGGAATGGCGACATATACCTGATCCGACAATCGTTGCCTTTTCGTCGCTTGCATGACTAAGTCTAAATTTAACCGCAGTTTTAATTCTATGATAATCAATTCGTCATCTTTCACGACCACTACGTCACAATCATGAACCTCCCCGTAAACATCATATCCTTGTTCAGTAAAGTAATTTTTAACGGGATCATACAAATCAACTTCATATAATTTTTTATCTTTGCCTTTCATTTGAATCAACCCCCATTGATAGTATCTCAAACACTTTCAGTTAAGCACAATTTTCTCCTTTTATCTTTTTAACATCCAAATGCTTACGGTAAGTACAAATTTGAAACGAAAAAAGTCCAATTCATAAGCGAATCGGACTTTTTCGTGTGTAATTTAATTTTTCCTATATTAGTTTCACAGGAGATACTTGCTCAAGCTTCTCTAACATCTTCTCTTCTGTTTCGTTTACTAATACATGAATTTCCCCTGCGTCCTCTGACGTTCGGATCAGTCGGCCGATTCCTTGACGGTATCTTAACAGCATAAACGGTAGGTCAACTTCTTGGAACGCATCCTCCGCATGATTTCGTTTCGCTTCAAATAGCGGGTCAGCAGGCGGATATGGTAAGTCATAAATGATGACACGTGTTAGTGCATCTTTTGGAATATCCAACCCTTCCCATAAATTAAATGAGCATAACACTTTCAATTGTTTATTTTGAAAATCTCGAACGATGGATGATAACTCTCGCTCACCTTCAAAGCCGATATCGCCTTGTACTTCAGCCGATAGTTCCTTTTTAAATTGAAGCATCGCTGTTTCAGACTTGAATAAAATAAGCGTCTGTTCTTCTTCACGTAATAATGCTTCAACTTGCTCGACTTTTTGTTCGTTAGGCGTTTTATGTGCATAGATTTTCATAACATTTTCATAATCGAAAGGAGATTCGACTGAGAAAGATAAATATTTTTCAATGCCTAATCCTTCTGCAATATAAGTAAAGTCTTTTTGCAATGACAATGTTGCAGATGAGAAGACAATTGGCATATTCGAAGAGAATAAGCTTTCTTTTAAAATGTCCGTTACAAGTCTTGGCATAATGACAAGCGACATTTCTTCTTCCGTATCTTGGAGCCAATCAACTGCATCTTGCCCTGAAATGAATAACTCCATCGAGTAGATGTATTGTTCCAGGTATTCTTCAACCATTTTCAATTCGTATTCTGGAATAATATATAGCTCGCCTTCAAAGACAAACTCTTCAAGAAGCGCCGTTGAAATATTCACAGCAAGACGTCCTACTTCAAATAGTTCAGGTACCTTTTCAATTGCTTTTCGTTCATTCATCGTTTCTTCAGCATGTTCGTGTAATAATGCGAAAAACGAGGCATGGACGTCAATCAGTTGCTCCATGAGTTGCAGTGATTGTTCACGTACCCCATCCACCATTACACGTTCTAGTAAATTGAGCAAAGTATGGTCTTGAACTTCATAGGTCAAAGCGCGTTGTGCAGCATATTCTAATAAATGTCCTTCATCGAAAATTACCATCGATGCTTCAGGCAGTAACGGTAATTGTCCTTGTCGCTCTCTAGACGCTTTCGTCCAAATATGCTCCATATAAAAGTCGTGTGAACAAATAATAATCTCAGGAGCCGCTCTATAATGATTACGGTGCAAGGTTTGACCGCAACGGTTTCTCAAATCGCAAGCTTCACATTGTTGAATCGGATGGTAATTAATCGTCTTCCACTGTGCATCACTTAATTCAGGATAGTCAGAACGCTGGCCGTACGGATGAACAGATTGTAAGGAACCGGACCCATAAACAAAGTCTGGTAAACTATCTTCTACATCTTCTATATATGTTTCCGCCATCCTATTAGAAGCATCATCTAGACGTTTTAAACATAAATACTGGTCTCTCGCTTTTGCAAGACGAACGTCAATATTCAAGTTAAGCGCTTTGCTCATTTTATAAATATCGCCATCTTCTTTTACGAGCTGTTCAATAAGGGTTTCATCCGCACAGGAAATAATCGCCGGCTTACCGGTATAACGCGCATAAGCGATTGCAGGTAATAAATACGCTATCGTTTTCCCAGTCCCAACTCCAGCCTCTGCAAATAATACTTTTTTCTCTTTTAACGCTTGCTCAATTTGAAATGCCATGAAAATTTGTTCATCACGACACTCATACCCTTTTTCGGTTAAATCGTCATATAACGTATCGCCAATCCAGTCATTTAATGAATCATAAAACGATTTCTCTCTCGATAAAGGGAATGGTAACTTTCTTTTCATACAGCGAACTCCTTCCAAACTATACATACAAAAGGAAGAGAGATGCAGCTCTCTTCCCTTTTGCCAACCTATTTTTTAATACACTTTTTACTATATGCTAAACACGCTTGCCCCAAAACTGATAATAATCTGTTCGGATAAAGCCGTTAAATAGTTTTCTCTTTCTTGTCGCTTTTTTACCGTAAAGCTCTTCGAAATTTTCCAAAGGAGAAATCATATAAACAGACCAAGACGGATGGTTTTCCATGACCTTTCCAAGCGCTCGTGTAATGTCTTCAGCCTCTGCAATCTCTCCTAGTCTTTCTCCATAAGGAGGGTTTCCAACCATGACACCATTTACACCTTCGATTGAAAGATCCTTCAAATCTTGTTGTTTCCATTGAATCAAATCTGCGAATCCTGCTTCAATGGCATTTTCTTCAGCTACTTTGACCATACGACCATCTACATCTGACCCTGTTATCATGAGAGGTTGGTCATATTTTGCCAAGTCTTCCGCTTCTTCACGCACGCGGTCCCATACAGTTTGTCCCATCCATGGCCATTCTTCACTTAGAAAGTCTCGATTCGTTCCAGGTGCGATGTTTTGACCAATCATCGCTGCTTCAATTGGAATCGTTCCTGAACCACATAGCGGGTCCATAAAAGGACGGTCTGGATTCCAGCGCGTTAACGTGACAAGTGCTGCTGCAAGCGTTTCTTTAATCGGTGCATCCCCTTGTCCAACTCGGTAGCCACGTCTATGCAACCCAGTTCCACTCGTATCAATCGTTAAGGTAACTTTATCTTTTAAAATCGATACTTCCAGTTTAAATAACGGACCTGATTCGGATAAAAACCCACTTCTTTTATAAGCACGATTTAACCGTTCAACAATCGCTTTTTTAACAATTGCTTGACAATCTGGCACACTGTATAAAGTAGATTTTACAGATTTACCCGCTACTGGAAAAGCAGCATCTACTGGTAAAAACTTTTCCCAAGCAAGTGCCTTCGTCTGTTCAAATAAATCATCAAATGTTTTCGCATGAAATTCTCCGACAATAATTCTGACTCGATCAGCGACGCGCAGCCACATATTAGTTCTTGCAATGGCAGTCTCGTCTCCTTGAAAATACACCTTTCCATTTTCCGTCCTTGTCTCATATCCGAGCGCTTTCACTTCATCAGCGACTAGCGCTTCTACGCCCATAGCTGATGTGGCAACTAAATTAAATTTACTCATATATTCCAACTCCCGTTCTATTCTATATGCAATGTTCATTTAATTATTTTATGTATAAAGTAACACTTACTTATCATGGACCTAAACCAATAAAGTATCCAAAATCATTCACTGTTCGTATTGTTCATTGCCAAAATAAAAGCTCTCCATTAACAGGAGAGCTTCAACTTTAATTGAATATACCATAGGAAATTCGATAAGCCATGTTTTGTTCCCGTGTACTCAAACGGCGAATGCCTCGTACTAGGGTGGTAATCATCTATCTACAGGAATGTTTTCCTGTCCCTTCGTCCGTTCATTTCCTTTCGAAGAGTGCCCCTACCATAGTTTGGGTTTCTCACTTATGGGGTTTACCGCGTTCCACCTGATTCGTTTCCGAAGCAGCTACGTTTCTGTGGCACTGTTCAGGGAACCTAGCCCATATTAAGCAAGCTTAACTTAGGACGTATTCCCGCCGTCATCGCATATTTGCGATGCCCCAGCTTATTTTTTTGCTGAGCATAAACACTACGGTCATCTCAGATCCGTGTGAGCATGGACTTTCCTCTACAAAGACAAGCTTTGCAGCGATTACCTAAATTTGCGCTACGGTTTTTTTATTATACAATACTCGACACTTTTTTTCAATCATCTTGAGGAAAAAGGATTATTCACTTAATTTATCGCCAAAAACATGTTTTTCCAGATTGGAAATTCGCTTTAAAATATCGAAATTGGTTGAACCTGTATTCGCCGTTGCAGGACGCCTATTCGCTTTTTCAACTTGGCTTTTCATTTGTTCGATTTCTTTTTCTAACGTCTCAATTTTTTTAGTAAAAGTTTGGTAATCTTGAATAATGTCGTCAAGAAAAAGATCAACTTCTTCTTGGTTATAGCCACGTAAACCCGATTTAAACTCTTTTTCGAGTATCGTTTTCGTGTCCAGTTTTATTTCCATAAAAAATCGCCCTTCCATCATTGGTAAACTTATGCGATATTATAGCATAATCTAACCTATTTTGTCCTTTTTAAACAGCGGAGTCAATTTCATAATTACCTAAAACCGCTAAGCTGATACAATATATAGTTGAAAACGGTTTAACTCAACTATATATCGTATCTGCGCAGCGAATAGATTGGATTATGAAATTGACTAAGCAACTCAGTCTGCTTTTGTCGTTTTCTGCGCTTCCCCGGGAAATATTTTTCTTATTAACCTCATTTCCCGCTTTAGGAAATCTCTTTCTGCTCGAGTACGAAATCGTTTTGTCAGTTCTGAATCCTTATCAATAAAACTCATCGCATTTCTTGTTACTTCTAATGCCGCAGCTAAATTTTTCAATTTATGCTCCTGTAACTTCGCCACTTCCTCTAACGCAATGATTCTTTCTCTCCCGCCTAACTGTTTTGCTGCAATATTGAACGATTGTACAGCTTTATCGTATGCTTCATTCCTTTTTAAAATGAACCCATAATGATAATGCGACATCGCATGGTCTGAACCGTATTTTTCAATGACCTCTTTAAAGAAGTACGCGCTATCGTCATAATGTTTCAAATCAGCAAACCATTTGCCGATATTTGTATGTGTAATTGCCGTTTCGGGAATTGTTGTCTCCAAGATTAGATTCGTCGCACGAATATAAAGTGTTACAAGGGAAAGGATATCCCATTCATTATGTTTAAGCACTTTCATTAATGTTTCTGCCTGCCCACTTTTCACCGCATCTTGATAAATAATCGGGGCTAAATGGCCCGGGATATCTCCTTCGCGGTAAAAGTGCAGCTGTTTTTCTTCTATGGACGTAAGTTTAAATGTATCTAACTCAGCTTTCCATACACGTCTTGCCCCGTGAAGTAAATCAATTTGATGATGGGTTAACAGCTTCGGGAGCTTTTGGCGATTCATCGTCCATCTAGTTTCTACTTGAGGTAAATCAAAACTTTTTCCGTTATACGTAATAAGCGTCATTTCCTCTTTCCATAACTTTGAGGCATATAAAAAAGCCGCTTCATGATCAGGTCCTGGTAGAACGTATTGGGTCATCCGAAATCCATTCTCCACTTGCTCCATGAATCCAAGCAAAAAAATAAGCGTTCCCGCTCCCTTTAGCCCTGTTGTTTCTGTATCAAAAAAAACAAGCTTATTTGTGCCTTTTGGGGCTAACGGATGTTCACGATCAAAACGTTTCCACTTTTCTAGTGTTGACTGCAGATCACCTATTTTTTTATTTCCGTGGTAATAAGTTTCGTCATATTCCACAATCCGTTTATAAACAACCCCAAACTGATTCTCTTCCTTGATTAATCCTGTCTTCAACCAATTCTTTTCGTAAGGTGGCGCAGGAGGAATTACCGGATCACGTTTTGTTTTCTTTGTTGGCTTTGGCTTTTTAGTGAGCATTTTTTTCATTGCCATTAACTTTTGTTCATAGGACACGCCTTTCGCCCCCTGTTACTGCATAAAGAAGTGAAATGACATCATTTTTTACGCTAATTTCACTTTCCTGCGCACCGATACAAACCGGACACCCGTGATCACATAGACAACTTTCTATATGCTCAGCTGCTTGTTCTAGTAATTCATACCAGCGTTTATAAATTTTTTCACTTAAGCCGATACCGCCTGGATAACTATCATAAATAAAAAAGGTCGGTTTTTTTGTATGCACAGCTTTAACTTGTGGCATTACATGAATATCCGATCGGTCACATCTTACAAATAATGGAATAAAAGATTGAATTGCATAAGCTGTTCCGGTCATCGCATCTGTTAACTTTGCTTCAGACCACCCTTCCGGAACATCAAAAGCATACCAGGTTCCTGTCGTATGTAATTCTACAGCAGGGAGCGATATAGGTCCTGACCCGATATTATCATGGGTGCCGAATCGAATTTTCTTGAAAATCGTGGTCATCGCAAGAACTGCTAAATCACCGTAAGCAGTCGTATGCTGCTCGAACTGCGTCGATTCATCTTCATTCATTACTTTTACTTCTACTGCTAAATTTGCGTCAGTGAAGTAATCTACATCGACTTCCGTGACATATGCTTTCTTTTCTTCCCAATCTAATTCTTCTACTTGGTATTGAGTTCCTTGGTGAATATAAATGGCTTCTTCATGAAGTAAGGTAAGCGCGCTAAAGCGGTCCATTTCACCAATAACAGTTGTTTCTTTTGGTGTTGTTCTATCAATAATGACGACATTTTCTTGCGCCGCAGAGCGAAGGCTTATATTGTTTGCAGGAAACTGGTCCGTCATCCAATGCCACTTCTCTGATGTTTGAATTAAAACCCCTTCACTTTCTAAGAATGCTAGTAATTGTTGCACTTCAAATTCCCCGTATGCCTCATCCATCGTAAATGGTAATTCAAATGAAGCGCATTTCAAATGGTCCATGAGGATAAACATATTATCGGGATGAATTCTTGCTTCTTCTGGTGCTTGACCAAGAAGGTAATCAGGATGTTCGATAATATATTGATCGAGCGCGGTAGACTGAGCGACATAAATAATTAAAGCTTCATCTTGTCTTCTCCCTGCCCGTCCTGCTTGTTGGAGTGCACTTGCAATATTTCCTGGATATCCCGTCATAATACAAGCTTGCAGCTGTCCGATATCGATGCCAAGTTCAAGTGCATTCGTACTGACAACCGTTTTAATGTTGCCTTCTCGTAAACCTTTTTCAATCTTTCTTCGTTCTGAAGGCAGATACCCGCCTCTATACCCCATTACGGTCTCGTCAAACAATTTTTTCTTCGTTAACTCTTTCATATACGTGACGAGCATTTCTACTCTGACGCGACTTTTCGCAAAGACAATCGTTTGGACGCCTTCTCTGTAGAGCAATGAAGCAAGATCGCGAACTTCGAGCGCCGCGCTTCTACGAACACCAAATGTCGGATGGATAATCGGTGGATTATAAAAGATGAAATGTTTTCTTCCAGCCGGTGCCCCGTTATTTGAAATTAAGCGCATCTCTGTATTCGTCAATGACTTGGCTAGTTCTGCGGGATTCGCGATGGTTGCTGACGTACAAATAAAGACAGGATCACTCCCGTAATAGTTACATATCCGCTTTAATCTGCGTAATACATGTGCCACATGACTGCCGAAAACACCTTTATAGGTATGTAGTTCATCGACGACGATATACTTTAAATTTTCAAATAAAGATACCCATTTTGTATGATGTGGCAATATCCCAGAATGGAGCATATCTGGATTTGTTAATACGATATGCCCCGACTTTCTCACTTTCGTACGGAGTCCTGGTGCAGTGTCTCCATCATACGTATAGCTTAAAATGGTTTCTTCACTCGCTTCAATGAATCCATGCAAATCTGCTAACTGATCTTGTGCAAGAGCTTTTGTAGGAAAAAGATAAATCGCTCTCGAGGAGGAATCTTCCAAAATACTTTGTAAAACCGGTAAATGATAACAAAGTGATTTTCCTGACGCTGTTGGGGTAACAGCAGTAATCGATTGTCCATTATAGGTTGCATCGAATGCTTCGCGTTGATGACTGTAAAGCTGCTCAATTCCTTTAGTGGCTAAGGCTTTACGAATAGATCGATGTAATACATTTGGAAACTCGCTGTATGAAGCCGGCTTCTCCTCAATCGTTCTATGATGCATGACGTTTCTGGAAAAGTCCGGGTCCGTTCGCAATGTTTCTAACACTGTATGAATCGATGTCATTTTCCTTCTCCTTCCCTTTCCAATGCATCAATAAAAGTTTTCAGCGTATATTCTGCAGACTGGATAGATTGCACAAATCGCTTCAATCCCGTTTTTTTGTAAAAAGATTGAACGATAAATTGTTTCATCCCATCAGTAAGTGTTTCAATTTGTACAGGATGGGTATATTTAGGCTTTGCTACTTTTATCCATTCGTAGGATTCTTCTGCCCATTCATCTAATAAAGCATGATATTTATCTGCATAAGGTTTTACTTCATTAAAAAAATCTGGTTCTCTATCTTGTTCTCTCATGTCTGTATGCCGTTGGCGACATTCTGCGCAGACAGCAAGTAGTATTTCACACTTTTCTATTAAACTCATCACACATCACCTTTCTGAGTCCTACTGTCATTTTAACAGATTCTAGGGTGGTTCACCAACAGTTAACGAACGTGCATTCCTCCAACTTTAAATTTTTCTTTATCATTTTGAAACTTTGTTGTTATTCGTCCGTCTTATGCTTATGGTATGATTAGTAGATGTGAGGTGATGGAGATGACGATACGTTATCCGAATGGGAAACGATATAGGCCAGTTAGAGCGGCGACGGAGCGTCAAATTGTGCACAATGATACGTATAGTAATCGAGGGAAAACCTTAGAGGATGAACTGAACGATTCCAATGAATACTATCTAAGTAGAAACATTGCTGTCATCCATAAAAAACCAATACCGATACAAGTAGTCAATGTAAATTATCCATCTCGCAGTGCGGCAGTAATTACCGAAGCTTATTATCGGACACCGTCAACAACAGATTATAACGGCGTATGGAATGGAAAATATATTGACTTTGAGGCGAAAGAAACGAAAAGTAAAACCTCTTTTCCACTTCAAAATATACATGCTCATCAAGTGGAACATATGAAACGTGTACAGGAACAACATGGCATTACATTTTTAATTATTCGTTTTTCATCACTAGATCGATACTTCATCGTTCCCTATGAAATGATGATGCAAAAGTGGACTAGAATGAAAGATGGCGGAAGAAAATCGATTCCACTCAAAGAGTTCGAACAAGAAGCCATTGAAATTAAAATCGGTTTAATGCCAACGATAGACTATTTGAAAGGTATCACTACATTAATGAACAATGAAGAGTAAATGATTGAAAGGCAGGAAACAATATGAGCGATCAAATAAATTCAAGAACAGAACGACGAAGGGCTCAACAACAAAACAACAAAAATCAAAAACCCAGAAACAATAAAGGTCTAATTAAAAAAATCTTTTTAGCACTCGTTGCAATTGGGTTTATCGGACTGATTAGTGGTTTAGGTTTATTTGCATTTTACGCAAGTTCAGCACCTAAACTAGACGAAGAATTACTTCGAGATCCATTATCATCCGAAATTTTATATGCGAATGGCGAACTGATGTATACAACCGGCTCAGAAAAACGGGAATATGTGAATTACGAAGATATCCCCAAATTAATGGAAGATGCTATTCTCGCAACTGAGGACGTACGTTTTTATAAGCACCATGGAATGGATTTTTACCGATTAGGCGGTGCAGTAATTGCAAACTTTAAAAGAGGATTCGGTTCAGAAGGCGCAAGTACGTTAACACAGCAGGTCATTAAAAACTCTTTTCTAACACATGATAAAACACTAAAAAGAAAAGCACAGGAAGCATGGCTGGCTTTTCAATTGGAAAGAAACTACGAAAAAGAAGAAATCTTTGAAATGTATTTCAATAAAATTTTAATGTCAGGTAACCAATACGGTTTTGGCACGGCTGCCGATTATTTTTACGGCAAAAAATTAGATGAACTAGAATTACATGAAGTTGCTATGCTAGCTGGACTTCCTCAAAGTCCAAATGGATATAACCCTTACAATAATCCTGAACGTGCAGAAAAACGAAGAAATATTGTTTTATCTTTAATGCATCAGCATAAAAAAATTACAAAAGAAGAAATGGAAGCAGCACAAGCAACCGATGTAACGTCTACCTTGCGTCCAGAAGAAGAAAGAGTTGCAAACAACTTTAAGTACCCTATCTTACTTGATGTTGTTCTGAATGAGTTGGAACAAGCTGGGTACGGTGACATTATTAATGATGGTGTACAAATTCATACGACATTCAATCCATCAGCGCAACGAATTGTTGAGGAAAGTATTAATAATCCAAGTATTTATGTCGACGATAAAATTCAATCAGGAATGACAGTACTGGATACACAAACAGGTGGGATTGTTGCAATTGGTTCGCGCGACTATTCATATGGTACAAACTTTGCCCGCCAAGAAAAACGGCAACTCGGCTCAACGATGAAACCGATTTTATCTTATGGACCGGCGATTGAATATTTAAATTGGTCAACTGGTCAGGTTGTTGTAGATGAGCCTTATAAGTATCCAAACGGAAAATCTCTAGGCAATGCTTATCCTGGTTTTAAAGGTCCCATGACAATACGCGAAGGACTTTATCAATCTAGTAACGTAACTGCAGTTAAAACATTCAAAGAAGTAGATAAAAATGACGCAATGAGCTTTGCAGCCAAGTTAGGTATCAAACTAGGAGATGCCCATGAAGCATCAGCACTTGGCGGAACCACAGAGGAATTTTCAACAGTTGATCTTGCAGGCGCATATGCAGCATTCGGAAATAACGGTGTTTATACAAAACCGTATTCTATTAATAAAATTGTCATGCGTGACGGTAAAACAGAAAAAAACTTGAAACCTAAATCGGTTGTGGCGATGAAAGATTCCACCGCATATATGATAACGGATATGCTAAGGGATGTCTTTACAAAACCAGGGGCAACAGGACAGAATGCAAATGTACCTGGTCTCGATATCGCAGGTAAAACAGGTACAACGAACGAAGCAAGAGATTCTTGGTTTGTAGGCTATTCTACACGCTATACAGTCGCTGCATGGGGCGGATATAAAGACCGAACACCGATGACTAGTTGGCAAGGACAAAGGATGATACCAAGAGATTTATTTAAAGGAGTTATGAAAGATATTTCAGCTAATATCGAAACACCACGTTTCCAAAAGCCATCTTCTGTAGAAGAAGTCGAAGTTGTGTACCTTTCTAACCCATTAATGAAAGCAAGTCCAGCAATTCCTGCAAGTATGAAACGAACAGAATTATTCGTAAAAGGCTCTGTGCCACAAGAAGTAGCTAAACCAGAAGTTGTATTAAATGCACCGTCTAATTTAAGCGCTACATTCAATGAAGAAAATGAGTCCATCACGTTAACATGGGAACATGAAAGCCCTGATTCAGAACTGATTGAAGGCGATGTTGAATTTATAGTAAGTGCGAATATTGACGGCGGCGAAACAATAGAAGTGGCTAGAACAAAAGAATTTGCCTTAGCATTCACCGATGTCAATCGTGGGTCAACCTACACCTTTAGCGTTGTCGCTTCAGTCGGTGAACTGAAGAGTGATGCCATTTCTACGACGCTCAAAGTTGATGGTGAAGAGGAAGTAATTCCTGAAGAAGAGCCCGAAGAAGAACCTGAAACAAATCCTGATGAAGAGAATACACCACCTGAAGAAGATAACAATGGAAAGTCGCCAGGTGAAGATGGAAATCAAGGGAATAACGGGAATAATGGCGACAATGGCAACAACGGAAATAATGGAAGTCAAGGAAATTCCGGAAATAATAATGAAGGAAACCGGGAAGATGAGGAGCAGGGCGCCGACACAGGCACTCCCCCGGATGATGAAATCAATGATGAGAACGAGGATGAACAACCTTAATTTAAAATAAGTATCCATTAAAAAAGCTGCAATCTATATGTGATTGCAGCTTTTAATTTAAAATTATTCGTAAATGGTTGATCAATGAGTCACGGATAGTCGAGCTGCTTTCTTTCTTGTTTCATCAAATAAAGCAGATAATTGAACAAAGGCATACCGGCTATGTATTTGTTTTTTAATAAATTCAAGTCGCTCACTACCGTTTAACGGTAGTAAAATATACTCATTTTTTCCAGTCAGGTCATTTATTTCGGTTCCACCATACTCCAATAATTGGATATACTGTTGAATTGATTGTTCCATTTGCTCGATTTTTCCTGGATTGTTTTCCTCATACATTTGTTCAATTGCTTCTTTCACATTGTCCCACGGCTCAAAATAAGGTTTTAGTAAGTCTTTAGAAAAGCGATTCATCTCCTTATGCCCTCGCCTTCATCCGTTTTTTTCCTTCTCTACAAATCGATAACAATGGACAAACGTCACAGCCAGGATTTTGCGCTTTACAATGATATCTTCCAAAGAAAATAATTTGATGATGTGTGTCTGTCCAATTGTCTTTTGGTGTCCAACGCATTATTTTCTCTTCAACAGCTAGCGGTGAATCTTTCCAGCGATTCATCCCTAATCTTTTCGCTACCCTCTCGACATGTGTGTCAACAGCTAATGCCGGAATACCGAATGCATTGGAGACAACGACATTCGCTGTCTTCCTACCTACCCCTGGAAAAGTCATTAATAAATCCCGATCTGCAGGCACCTCTCCGCCGTATTCATCAATCAGCAATTGGCTAAGCGCTTGAATATTTTTAGATTTGTTGCGATATAATCCAATCGACCGGATATCGTTTTGTAATTCTTCAATTTCTACGGCTACGTAATCTTCCGGAGTTTTATATTTTTTAAACAACTCTGCGGTAACACGGTTCACGAGTACATCTGTACATTGTGCAGAAAGAAGCGTTGCAACTAATAATTCAAAAGCGTTATCATGGACTAATTCACAATGCGCATCAGGAAACATTTCCGCAAATTGTTCAAGGCAAAATTCCCAGTTCTTCTTCGTTAACATGTTATCCCCCTACTCTCGCTCTTCCAACCAATTATAAAAGGGTACTCTTTTCACCCTCACAGTTTTCTCTTGTTCTGATGGTCGAACACCAGTCGTTCTGAATTTTTTAGCCTGACGTTCAACATCTGCCATTGATTTTACATTTTTCTTTTTCCACTCAAATAAAATACGGTCAATGTATCGAAGACTCACTTTTTGTGCAATTACAGCTTCCCTAAGTGCCGCCCGAATGATATCAGTAGAGTGTCCGTCTTCATCGAGCCACATCGAAATTGATTCTGTTTCCATTGGAGATAAAAAGCGTCCGAATTCTTGCTCAAATAACTTGAATAACTCGCCTTCCTCAATTTTATCTTCCTGTTCTTCCTCTTCTTCTTTCACAAGAATTTTCTTATCGGTTAAACGATTCCATAACGGCGAGAGTGAAAACACTTCATGTAGCACGCCTTGTTCATCGCGACTTTGCACAATTTGAAGAAAACCGCGCTGCATTAGTCTTTGTAAAATAACCGTTACTTCATTTTCTGTTAAATGCATTCGATTTGCAAAGTCTTTAGGCGTCGGGAATAGGTTTCCTTCTGCTCGAAAAGCTGTCATTTGCATAATCAGCATCGCATCTAGGTCTTCAATTTGAAGCTGTTTATAATTGTGAAAAAAGAGCTGTGAAATATTGACACTTCCCTGTTCAATCCACAGATGGAGTCTTTCGTCTGGTTGCATAGCTATACTCCTTTTTATATAAATCGTCAATAAAATCGGTGAAAAAAATTTCCACCGATTTTACAAGAGTTTCTATTTAAATTATGGATACAATCTATTTAATAAACGTGGGAATGGGTTTGTTTCGCGAACGTGTTCTACACCTGAAATCCAGGCAACTGTTCGTTCAAGTCCAAGCCCGAAGCCTGAGTGTGGGACTGCTCCGTATTTAGATAGATCAAGATACCATTTGTACGCCTCTTCATCTAGATTATGTTCTTTAATACGTTGTTTCATCAGCTCATAATCATAAATTCGTTCTGAACCGCCGATAATTTCGCCGTATCCTTCAGGTGCAATTAAATCTGCACATAATACGACATCATCTCGGTCTGGATGTGGCTGCATGTAGAATGGTTTAATGCCGATTGGATAATGTGTAATAAATACAGGCATATCATAACTTTCTGCAATTGCAGTTTCATGAGGTGCACCGAAATCATCGCCCCACTGAATATCATCAAAACCTTTTTCATGTAAAAATTCAATTGCATCGTCATATGAAATACGTGGGAATGGCGCTTGAATTTTTTCAAGTTTCGATACATCACGGCCAAGTCTCTCAAGTTCTAATGGACAGTTTTGAAGGACAGATTGAACGATATGTGACACATATTGTTCTTGTACTTCTAAGCTTTCCGCGTGTTCAACAAAAGCCATTTCAGGCTCAATCATCCAAAACTCGATTAAGTGACGACGTGTGCTTGATTTCTCTGCACGGAAAGTGGGTCCAAATGAAAATACTTTTCCTAGTGCCATCGCCGCAGCTTCCATATACAACTGACCGGATTGTGATAAATAAGCTTTTTCATCAAAGTAATTTGTTTCAAATAAATCTGATGTACCTTCAGGTGAAGAACCTGTTAAAATTGGCGGGTCAACTTTGACGAAGCCATTCATATGGAAAAACTCATATGTCGCGCGGATAATTTCATCGCGAACTTTCATAACTGCATGTTGCTTACGTGAACGTAACCAAAGATGACGATTGTCCATTAAAAATTCTGTTCCATGGTTTTTTGGCGTAATTGGATAATCTACTGCTTCTTTAATGATTTTGACGTCGCTCACTTGTAATTCATAGCCAAATGATGATCTTTCATCGACTACGACTTCTCCAGTGATATATAGTGAGGTTTCCTGTGAAATCCCTCTTGCTGTTTTGAAAATTTCTTCTCCTACTACTTCTTTTACAACGACGCCCTGTACGAAACCAGAACCGTCTCGTAATTGTAAAAATGCGATTTTACCGCTTGAACGTTTATTCGCAAGCCATGCGCCGATACGCACTGTTTCTCCGACATGGTCTGCCATTTCATGAATCATAATTGTTTTCATAATAACCTCCGAAATTGATACTACTAGAACTTTTTACTCTTTCCAATTATCTTTAACAAATTGATGGATGCGGCGAATTGCTTCTTCAATTAACTCAATAGATGTTGCGTAGGATAAACGAATTGTATTTGGTGCTCCGAAGCCTGAGCCCGGAATAATCGCAACATTCGCTTCAGTTAATAGTGCTGCAGCAAAATCATCTACATTTGCAAAGCCCGTCTTCTCCAGTGCTTCAGTAACATCTGGTAACAAGTAAAACGCGCCTTGTGGTTTTAATACATGGAAACCTGGAATTTCTGCCAGCTGTGGATGAACTTTGTCTAATCTCGCTTCGAAATCTTTACGCATCTCTTCAACTGTATCTTGTGGTCCATTATACGCTTCAAGCGCAGCGTATTGTGCAGTTGTCGTTGGATTTGATGTTGAATGACTTGCAAGGTTCGTCATCGCTTTTACAATTTCAGCATCTCCAGCAACGTACCCAATTCTCCAACCTGTCATAGAATGCGATTTTGAGACACCGTTAATAATTAATGTACGTTTTTTCGCATCCTCAGATAATTGTGCAGGTGAAATATGTTCATTTCCATCGTAAATTAGTTTTTCATAAATTTCATCTGATACGATTAAAATATCTTTCTCTTTACACACTTGAACGATGCTTTCAAGTTCTTCTCTCGTATAGATCATTCCAGTTGGATTACCTGGTGAATTGATGATAATCGCTTTCGTTTTATCTGTCACAGCATTTTCAATTTGCTCTGCTGTTACTTTGAAATTCGCTGCTGTCGTTCCTTCGATATGTACGGGTACGCCACCTGCTAATTTCACTTGTTCAGGGTAGCTTACCCAATAAGGTGTTGGAATAATAACTTCATCGCCTGGGTTTAATGTCACTTGGAAAAGTGTATATAATACATGTTTTGCCCCAACGCCAATCATCACTTCACCACGCTCATATGTAAGCCCCTGGTCTCTTTCTAATTTGGCAATGACCGCATCTTTCAATTCGAGTAAACCACCAGAAGGCGTATATTTCGTTTTACCATCTTTCATTGAATCGATTGCAGCAGACAATATATTCTCTGGTGTGTTAAAGTCAGGTTCACCCGCGCCAAGACCAATGACGTCAATTCCTGACTCTCTCATTTCCTTTGCTTTTGCCGTAATAGCTAAAGTTGTTGAAGGCGTTAAAGTATTTACTCTAGATGCTAAGCGATTGTTCAATTCCATCTCTCCCCCTATAAATTTAAAATTCTTTTAGTCCATTCTCCATCCTTAAAGAGAATGTATACATAATTCAATTTACCACTATCATTTTTAAAGGCAACTTCCCAAATCGGTTCGTTCTCCTCAATCCCTAATTGGACATGTAAAACTTTATCTACCTGATGCTCTTTAAAAACTGTTTGGAGTGCTTGTTCTTTGGAGACGCCATCCGCTAGCTTAACTTCTTGAAAATTTTTTTCATCTTGTTCATTCACAAACACCGCGACTTTTTCACCATCTTGATTTACCCCGAATACAGTGACCATTGATTCTGTCCCATTATAGGGTTGGATGGCGTCAACTGTCATGATTTGCCCTGAACGGACGGCCGCTTCTGCCGCTGTATCTTTTACAGTAGCTATCGGTTTATTCGCATTGTAAAAAACAGTAATGACAATAACCGTGACCAATGCGAATAGGAAGGCCGAAATAAATTTAACCCAATTTAACATGTTTACTCACGTCCCAGGAATCTTCTAACACTTTTTCACCTACGTTTATTATAGCAATTTTCGAGTTCATACACCATTACTTCAAGCGGTACTTTTTTCACATGGACATTTGGCAAAGCATCAATAAAGTGTTTCCCGTATGATTTTGCCTCAATTCTTCTATCCAAAATAATAAACGCACCTTTGTCAGACGATGAACGAATAAGCCTTCCAAACCCTTGGCGCATACGCATGACTGCTTCTGGCAACGCATACTCGGTAAAAGGATTTTTTCCTTCCGCTGTTAATTTCTCCGCATTTGCTTTAAAGATTGGATCTTCTGGTGAAGTGAAAGGCAACCGAACAACAATAACTGCTGACAGTGCGTCTCCCGGAACGTCCACGCCTTCCCAGAAACTACTAGTTCCAAATAAAACGGACTGATTAAACTGATGAAATGATTTTAATAATTTCATCCGGCTGCCGCCCGAAATACCTTGTGCAAAGAGCGCATATTCTTCCAATTGTTCACTATCGATAATTAACTCATATGTTTTCTTCATCATATCTCTTGACGTAAAGAGCACAAATAATCTTCCGCCGGTTGCCATTGTTGTCTGAATCACCGCATTCGCAACTTCTTCAATATAATCTGATTGAGAAACTTGTTGAATATCAGGCATATTGTTCACAATATACATTTCTGCCCCATTGTAAAAATCCGTTGGTGCTTCAAATACTTCAAGCGGTACGGTTTCATCCAAACCTAATTGCGTTGGAATGTATCTCGTTCTTTGGCCTATCGCTAGCGTCCCAGATGTCCAGATAATCCCTGTTCGATTTACTTTTAAACGCTCGGTAAACTTTTGAATGGTGGCTGAGCTATCAAGCGGATGTCGGATCGCCATTAAACTACTAGGTAAACTCCGTTGATCCCTTTCAATCCAAATGGCGTATTTTTGTGGGTCATGTTCTAAAAAGAGTTCAACCCATTCACCTGCTTTTATTTTAAGTTCTCTTACCCAGTAGGACCATTCTGCAATTAATGCACATTCGCTTTTCGTCATATTCGATGTATGAATGGCAAAGCGCCTTTCGATACTTTCAGCGAAATCAAGGTACTCGAACATAAGTGTAGATACTTTCTCATATTGCTTTCGCATATTTTGTAATTCGTTGAGTGCGAAAGTTTTTCGATGGCCTACTTGCTTTTTTATCGTTGATGGAACGAAATAGGCCAATTGATTCGCCACTTCATCAAACACAGTTGTAAACTGCTCAAATGAACTCATGATCGTCTCTATTTTCGGAATGGACACGCCTAATCTGTCGGCTAATGTCATGATTTCTGAAAGCAACTGTCCCTCAGCAGTAGAAGTAAGTTGCCCCATAATATATTTCCACGTTGTATAAGAAAACACAGTTTCACTAAGTCTTGCGGCAGTATGAACGAGTTGATGCGCTTCATCTACAACTAAACCAGCAATATTATCAAAAATCGGCTCCGTTCGATTGATATCTGACAGCAACATCGCATGATTTGTAATAATAAAATTTGAATTTTCGCACGCCTGCAAATGCTGCCTATAATAATCAACTTCACGCTCTTCATTTGACACGCTAACTGAACGATTTCTAATTCGATCGATAAATAATTGGCCTCCACCGGAAACGGTTAATTCACCTAAATCGCCGGTAGTCGTTTCTGTTAACCATACGAGGATTTGCATGATCGAAAATGTCTCATCGTAAGATTGATCTGTTAACGTATGCAACTCCTCGAACTTACCGAGAGAAATATAATGCTCTCTCCCTTTAAGCACAGTCGCTTTTAGTGTTATGTTCAGCATGTTAGAGATTTTTTCTAATTCACTTACGACAATTTTGTCGACTAAATAATTGGTGTATGTGCTTATAACGACGGGTTTGCCTTGTTCAATCGAACGAAATGCGGCTGGTAATAAATAAGCAATTGTTTTACCAATTCCTGTCGGTACCTCCGCTGCAACTTCTGATTTCTCCGTTAATGTTCGCCAAACGGTATCCATAAAGGCAAATTGGGAAGATCTCTTTTCAAAGTTTGGAAAAGCCTCTTTGAATAACTTTGTTTTCTGTACCTCTTGTGTGGGATAGGAAACATCCCCATATTGTATACTTGATGTTGGTGTTACAGGTTTAAAAGGTATCCCACGAAACTTCGAATATTGAATGCGTTGACGTTTGCCACGGACATTTTTTAATACGGTATAAAACAGACTCGCTAAATCGGATTTCAACTTAAACGACCTTTTATGAAGTAATTCCAATGTTTCTAACGGGAGCGTATGTAATTTTTCATAACATTGAAGTAGGAGCTCACTCGTCGCTTCTGCATCGTCATCTGCTCGATGTGCAGACGGCAGCTGAATACCTAGTTCTTCTGCAATGTCTTGCAGCCTATAACTAGCGAGCGACGGAAATACAATTTTTGACAGTTCCACAGTGTCAATTTGATTCCCTGACCATTCACCTACTTGACAACGCTTAAATTCACTTTGTAAAAAAGGCAAATCGAATGCTGTATTGTGCGCAACGAAAACTGTCCCTTCCAATAACTGCCTTACTTCCTCAGCAATTTCTTCAAAAGTAGGCGCGCCTTCAACATCCTCATCATTAATATTCGTTAATTCTCGAATAAATGGCGGGATTTTTTGGCAAGGATCTACAAAGCGCATATATCTTTGCTCAATTTTTCCGTTTTTTATAAGAACGATTGCGATTTGGATAATTCGATCTCCCTTAGCAGAAGAATGCCCCGTTGTTTCTAAATCGACAACCGCATAAGTTTTTGTGTCCATTCAATCATCAACTTCCTGTAATCAATGCTAATCGAAATTATATCATATTGAAGTCGATAAATCGGTTATTTTAATCATTTGATTGAGTCAAGTTTTTGTGGGTGCTATTTTAAGCAGTAATTTTCTCTTCTGGAATAGATAGGTATTCCATTTTTAATAATGTCAAATAAAATATGTTGATTTCCGTTCCGAGCGGACGCGTTCGGTGGGGCGTGCGGTGAGCCAATCGCAAAACGCAGATTGCGATCGGCCGTATTTCTGCGGTTTTTGCAGAAATTAAGGCATCCGATTAGATATTCATGCTCATAACGCTTCGCTTTTACTCGCAAAAGCCGTTCTTCGTTACAGCTTTCGCTACTCCCACCCGAGTCGCCGCTCTGCACTCCAATCAACAGAGATACCTAATATATAAATTTTTAAACGCATATAACTTTCATAGACTGTGTTTATAAATAACTTCGTTGATCTTCGCTAACTCAATATCCCTAGAAGCTGTTCGAGCAGATTGTCCTTCTACCGCTAGCTCCATTGCCTTCTCTTGAACTAGCGGACTTAATCCTTTAGCGACTTAAAATTGTAAATGTTGACCTAATAAACTTGAGCACTTTCAGCTTTCTAAATAAATCTGTTTTAATCTCTATCAATGTTAGTAATTTCGTATTACTTTTCATCATGTCGGTTCTCTCCTTTAGTGTTCGTGTGCAAACTTCACCGTGAAAGAAGAGAGCCCTTTATTCATGCCTTCAAATCCAAATTATTCAATGTGCATTCCTATTAATCGTAGTGGAAATCGGCGACTCCAGCGGGAACAGCGCGAGCTGAAAGCCCCGCAGGAGCGTAGCGACGAGGAGATTGAAGCCGTGCCCGCGGAAAGCGTCCGATTGGAACGGAGATTAATTGTTCTATAGCTTATCACCAATAATCCTTTTACTCATACTAATCATTTCAAAACAAGAAAACCCGTAAAAGATGAGTTACATCTCATACGGGTGGGATTGAAATGCTAGATACGCATACTAGGGGCTTCTTTTATCATTTGTTGAATTTGGTTTTGCTCATCTAAAATCAACACAGTCGGTTCGTGACTTTCCGCCTCTTGTTCCATCACATAAACGTAGGACAGAATAATCACAATGTCTCCTTTTTGAACGAGTCTAGCTGCTGCCCCGTTCACACAAATGACTCCGCTTCCCCGTTCACCTGCAATAATATACGTTTCAAAACGTGCACCGTTATGATTATTGACGACATGTACTTTTTCGTTCGGATACATATTTGCCGCTTCAAGTAGATCAGCATCAATTGTAATACTGCCGACATAATTCAAGTCTGCTTCCGTAACCGTTGCCCGGTGTAATTTACTATTCATCATCATTCTGAACATGGCAATTCATCCTTTAATTTCACGATTACGTTATCTATTAATCTAGCTTTCTCAAAATTCACTGCACAAGCTAAGATGGCTTCTTCTGAATCGGCAGTCAATGGTTGGAGCGATGGATAAGCGAGCAATGCTACATAGTCGATAGCCCCTGAAGTTTTATTTTCAATCAACTGTGCCACTTCATGTTCGACGACACTTGCTTCTTTTCCTTGCTCTAATTGCTTTTTTCCAAGCTGCAACGCTTCGTACAGTACAGGTGCCTCCGAACGTTCTTTAGGTGAGAGTCGAACATTTCTGGAACTCTTTGCTAAGCCATCCTTTTCCCTCACAGTTGGCACACGTTCAATTGTCGTCCTAAAATTAAAGTCTTCGACAAATGTTTCTATGATTGCCAATTGCTGGGCATCTTTCATTCCGAAATAAGAACGGTCCGGGTCGACAATATTAAATAATTTCAATATGACTTTCAAAACGCCATCAAAATGACCGGATCTTGATGCACCGCAAAGTACTTCTGCTTGTTTGCCTGGGAAAATTTGAATATCTCCTACCCTTGGATACATCTCGTCTTTATCTGGCATAAAAACAATATCAACACCAGCTTCTGCGGCTAATGCGGCATCTCGTTGTTCATTTCTCGGATAAGTGGCATAATCTTCACCAGGACCGAATTGCGTTGGATTAACAAAAATACTCATCACTACAATCTCGTTCTCTTCCCTAGCTTTTTTAACAAGTGCTAAATGGCCCTCATGTAAAAAGCCCATCGTTGGCACAAACCCAACTGTTTGACGTTGTCGCACTTGTCGATTTAAAAGCTTTCGTAATTGTTCAATAGAATTAACGATTTTCATATTAATTTATTCACCTTTTCCGCTGCCATACAAGGTCGTTAGTTCTTCTTCCTTCATTGTAAAACGATGTTCTTCCGCTGGGAATGAACCGTTCTTTACCTCTTCTACGTAAGCAGTTAACCCATCGTGTATCGTTCTGCCCGCATCGGCAAACTTCTTTACAAATTTAGGGATATGGTGATTTCCAAATTGAACTGTGTCATGGAATACAAGTACTTGACCATCTGTTTCCGCGCCTGCGCCAATGCCAATCACTGGTATCGTCAGCGCTTCAGATACTTTTTGTGCCAACTGATACGGAACACACTCAACAACAACCATACAAGCACCCGCTTGTTCTGCTGCCAGCGCATCGCTAATTAATTGTTCCGCGGCCTCAGCTGTTTTACCTTGGACTTTATAACCGCCGAGTACACCTGCATGTTGCGGCAATAATCCTAAGTGTGCCACGACAGGAATCCCAGTATCTGTTAACATGCCAATTACGTGGATCACTTCTCCTGAACCTTCTAACTTTAATGCATTCGCACCGGTTTCTTGAAAAATTCGCACTGCGTCTTGCAATGTTCTGTCATAAGAACCGTGATAAGAACCAAATGGCATATCGACGACGATGAATGTGTCTTTTGCCCCTCTCCTTACAGCTTTACCGTGATGAATCATATCATTCATCGTTACCGGAACTGTTGAGTCATAGCCAAGTACAACCATTCCTAATGAATCGCCGACTAAAATTACATCAACCCCAGAATCTTCTGCGAATTTAGCTGTTGGGTAATCGTAAGCCGTTAGCATAACGATTTTTTCACCGTCTTTTTTCATGTTTAAAAAATTTGCTGTTGTTTTCATATTTTCTCCTCTCCGGGAAAAAACCATGAGAAAAGCGCTAGGCGCCTGAAGCTAGACATATAAAAAACCTTCTGTCTAAAAATGGACAGAAGGATTGCGTCATCACTTTAAAATGGTTTCCTCCGTCCCTGTCTTATTTTAAGATCAAGGCAGATCATGTTTGAACGAACTATTTAATTATCAATTTTTCTGTTGGTGCAGTTCGAATATGATACTGCCCTACAAGTTCACTATAGCAAATCCTACTCAAAAAGTATACACATTATTTCCTGAATTCAATATCCCCAGAATAAACCCCATAAATGGTTCCATCATCTAGCTTTAATTCGAGCATACCTTCCTCTGTAATTCCAATTGCTAGCCCTTCAACGGTTTGATTCACCATCGTTGCACGTATTCTGCGTCCTATTGTATTTGAATAACTTTCCCATAGTAACTTAATTGGACTAAATCCATGTGCTTCATATAGTTTTGTATATTCTTCTAAATACTTTAACGTAGTTGCAATGAGCTTTGCCCGATTGACAGATTGTCCAAGTTCTATTTTCAAGGAAGTAGCAATGGATGTTAATTCATCTGGAAATTCCTCGATGCTTTGATTCACATTAATGCCAATGCCTAGAATAATAGACTTTATTAAATCTGGGTCTGCTTGCAATTCCGTTAAAATGCCCGTTATTTTCTTTTGATTGATTAGCAAATCATTTGGCCATTTAATCTGCGCTGTTAAGCCTGTTACTTCCTCAATCGCTCTTGTAATCGCTACAGCTGCTACTAAAGTCATTTGCGGAGCTTGTTGTGGGGTTAAATGTGGTCTTGTAATGACACTCATCCAAATGCCTTTATAAGCTTTTGAATCCCAAGGCCGCGCCATTCTTCCTTTTCCGGTTAGCTGCTCTTCAGCAACGACAACTGTCCCATCCTGTGCGCCTTCCTGTGCTAACTCATGCGCAATAAACTGCGTGGAATCACAAGATTCAAAATAACGAATCGTTCGCCCAAACGCTTCGGTTGTTAAATACTTCTTTATATTTGCTTCATTTACCCTGTCAGGCGTTGAAATGAGATAATATCCTTTTTTACGGACAGTTCCAATTTCGTATCCTTCTTGTTCTAACTCTTTCACATATTTCCATATCGCAGTACGGGAAACGCCGAATTCATCGGCAAGATTCTGTCCAGAAACTGGTTCTCCGTCTGCGTCAAATAATCTTTTTAACAACTCACTTTTTGCTGTTGAAGTCATTCATAAACCATTCCCTTATTTTATTCGGATCATTTTCACATCGACCGTGCAAGACTGCAGCTTCAATTCTTTTCATCCATTCTCCAGTCCAACGGCCACCTTTCACATCCGCCCATTTCAATAAATCTTTCCCATTCACTTGTAAATCTCTTGGCGACTGAATGGGGAGCTTATTTTTCTCTTCTTTAAACTGCGGAAAAGATGCGAAACTTCTATCCATAGCTCTGGCACGGTAAAACTTTTCAGCAGCTTCCAATACAGGTACGTCATATATATAAAGCTCATCTACCGTAAATGGACGCTCTTTTCGAATAGCGTATGCGGTCTCTACCTCAGCAATAAATCTTTTCTCTTCATTGGATAATTTATAAGCTTGGCTTAGTGCTGAAGCTGAATACCCTCCAGCAACGAGGAAAAATGCCCATCCTTCTTTAACTGAAGCGAACGGAAGTGCAGATTCTACCCCGAGCATTTTTTCTGGATATAATGGGACCGCCTTATGAAGTCCGGTTTCTTTAAACAACTGAAATGCAGCCATGGGATTGGATCCTAAAAACAACTTGTCCATCTCCATTTTTATTCGTTCTACAGAAACATTTTCTAGTCGTTCTGCTTGGTTACAAATTGCCTCGAATGTAGCAGATTCAAGGTTGAAATCTAATACAGCAGCAAAACGTAGCGCCCTCATCATACGTAGTGCATCTTCATGGAATCGCTCTTCTGGCACACCAACTGCACGAATGATTTTATGTTTCAAGTCTTCTTGGCCGCCAAATAGATCAATTAATTTACCGTCTTTCGTCATGGCCAGTGCATTAAATGTAAAATCCCTACGCAGCAGATCTTCACGTAATGATTTTACGAATTGAACTTCATCGGGCCGCCTAGCGTCAGAATAGGTCCCTTCTGTTCGAAAAGTTGTTACTTCAATTGGTTCTTGATCCAGCACTACTAAAACAGTCCCATGTGCAATGCCTACATCTACCGTATTTGAAAAAATCTTCTTTACTTCATTCGGTTCTGCTGAGGTCGCAATGTCGATATCTGTTGCTCGTTTTCCGAGTATATAATCGCGCACCGCTCCCCCTACAAATACAGCTTCATGCTCGTGTTGTTCAAGCTTTTCGAGTACAAGATAACTTGCCGGTGTCCCAAATGACTGAATCATACTTTTCCTGCCACCTCATAGTATAGCTGTTCATATTGCTCCAAAATTTTAGCTGAACCAAATTTCTCCTCCACCGTTTGGAAGCCATTTTCAATAAAACGTTGCCTCAAGTCTTCATCTTGTAACAATTGGACCGCTTTATTGGCCGCCTCTGAAATGTCACCAAGATTAACAAGAAAACCATTGACGCCATCCGTAATCACTTCAGGGATCCCATCAATATTAGTTGCAACCGAGGGAACGCCACAAGCAAGTGCTTCAAGTAGCACAAGGCCAAAAGCTTCTTTTTCCGATAAATGAAACATCATATCACTAATCGCTAGCAATTCTGCCATATCATTTCTTTTTCCTGTAAACAGTACATGATTTTCTAAATTAAGTTCGCTTACTAATGCTCTAATTGAATCCATTTCAGGACCTTCTCCAATGAGAAGAAGTTTCGCATTGACTTTTTGTAAAATAAGTTGAAAGCTTTTTACAACATCTGGTATATTTTTCACTTTTCTAAAGTTAGAAATATGGATGAGCACCTTTTCATCTTCTTGTATGCCTAGTTCCTTTTTTAACGTTCCTGGTTCAATTGGACGATACGTTTCCTCATCGATAAAATTATAGATGGTACGAATTTCTTTATCCGGGTTAATCAATTCAATTGTGTCTTGCTTTAACGAGTTGGACACGGCAGTGACAATAGTAGATTTATTGATGCCGTACTGGACTGTATTACGAAGTCCTTCATCATGACCTAATACAGTCACGTCTGTCCCATGAAGGGTTGTGATCACACCGATATCTGATTCAGCCATATCTTTCCCAAGCGCTGCGGCTACAGCATGTGGCATTGCATAATGTACATGAAGCAAGTCAAGCTGCTCAGACTCAATCACTTGCGCAATCCGATTTGCAAGCGCAATATCATAAGGAGGATATTTAAAAACAGCATACCCTTCAAGTGTCACTTCATGAAAATGAACATTTTCATGACGCCCTAATAAACGAAAAGGTACGCTCGACGATATATAATGTAACTCATGACCTCTTTTGGCCATCATTAACCCTAATTCTGTTGCAACTACACCCGACCCACCTAATGAAGGGTAGCAGATGACACCTATTTTCAATTTTTCCAACATAACCACCCTCTTAATAAGTATTCTTACTATTGTTAGTCGAGTATATTCTCAAGTCCATAAACAAGATCTTTTCGTTCTAACACATTCCGTATTGCCATCAAAATACCTGGCATAAAACAACTTCTATTAAATGAATCATGGCGCAATGTTAATAATTCTCCATCAGCACCTAACAATACTTCCTGATGTGCAAGGAGACCAGGTAATCGAATACTATGTATTTTCATACCTTCTATGTCTGCGCCTCTTGCACCTGCTAGATGTTCTTTCTCGTCTTCATGACCTTGAATATGTGATTCCCTCACATTCATAATCATTTCAGCAGTTTTCATTGCTGTTCCAGACGGAGCATCTACTTTTTGATTATGATGTGATTCAATAATTTCAATATCTTCGAGATAGCGTGCAGCCATTGCTGAGAATTTCATCATTAAAACAGCACCAATTGAAAAGTTTGGCGCAATAATGCCACCAATTCCCTGTTCGTTTGCAAATTCCGTTAACTTTTCAATCTCTTCAAAACTTAAACCAGATGTACCCACTACTGGTCGAATCCCATTTTTTATCGCGTTATACATATTCTCATAAACAACGTCAGGAGTTGTTAAGTCGAGTAAAACGTCAGGTTGTGTTTCCTTCACTAAACGATCGAACGAAGTAAAAATTGGAATTCCAATCTCAGTGTCATGCACTTTATCTTCATGTAAAAATAATCCATCGTTTTTATAATCCAATGCGGCTACAATTTCCATATCTTCTATTTTTTGAATGGCTTCAATTGCGGCACTTCCCATCCGGCCGCGAGCACCTGCAAGTACAATTTTTAGCGTCATTTTTCTTCCTCCTTTTTTGTCCAACGATCGGCATCACGCACTTTGTATTTCTGTAGTACATTCGTGAGCGCATTTTCCAAACTGATTCCTTCCCTGTTTGCAAAACAAACGAGAACAAATAATAAATCGCCCGTTTCTTCTTCAAGTGAACGTATCGCTTCTTCTTCTTTTTTCTTTTTCATCCCGTAGACGTGTTGGACTTCGCGGGATAATTCGCCTAATTCCTCAGTCAGTCTTGCAAGCAGTTCCATCGGAGGAAAATATCCTTCTTTAAAACTATTTATGTACAAATCAACTTCTTTTTGCAATTCTGATAATGTGCGTTCTGTTTCCACCAAACCCAACTCCTTCCTTCTAATCGTATTAATTTCTATGTCGGTTGTCAAAGATATAAAAATGGATGACAGTAAGAATATTGTTAATTGTCAAAAGAGCGACTCCTTATATTAGAAGATGTCACATGAAAAACACATCGTTCATAATTGACGGTGCCGCTATGATAAAACAAAAAGTAGAAGAAAATGATTGATACATTTTCTTCTACTCTTATTTTTTTACCCTTATTCCTCTCTATTAAAGAAAATTAACAGGAGTCGAACGAGTTCTAGTACTGCGACAGCTGCTGCTGCTACATAAGTCATCGCTGCAGCGTTTAATACTTTTTTCGCATGGGACTCTTCTTCGTTCTGAATAACGCCAAGTGAGACAACTTGATCCATTGCTCGACTCGATGCGTTAAACTCTACAGGTAATGTGACAAGTTGAAATAAAACCCCGACAGCTAGTAATAAAATACCAATTCCTAGGAACGTGTTTGAGAAAAACAAACCAATCATAATGAATACCCAAGAAGCATTAGATGTTAAATTTGCTGCTGGTACAAGGCTGTGGCGGAAACGTAAAAATGCATACGCTTCTTTGTCTTGAATTGCATGTCCTACTTCGTGAGCTGCTACAGCTGTTCCCGCAACGGACGCTTCACGATAATTATGCGGTGATAGCGCAACTGTTTTCGTCAAAGGATTGTAATGGTCACTTAAAAAACCATCCGACTCTACTACTTTGACACCATGTAAATCGTTTTGATCCAAGATAAGTCGGGCAACTTCTGCCCCCGTCATACCAGACGTAGAACGGACTTTCGAATATTTTTTATACGTACCTTTAACTTTAAATTGGGCATACAATGGTAGTAGAATAATTAACCCTAAATATAGCCAATACATCTTTAATCCCCCTTCTTTCTGTCTTTCCCTATTTTATATTGCAAGAGGGTGTTTCGCAACTTTTTACAATTATGAAGGCTTTATTATGACTTTTTTCCAAACTAAATATGCAATCATAACACAAAATAGTGATAGCCAAAAAGTGAAATAACCAATTTGATGTATGTATTTCATCAATTCTCCGTAAATCGGCATTTGACCAAACACATAATCGATGACATCGTTATGTAATGTCCAGACAGCCGCTAGGATAATATGTCCTATCGAAAATTGATAAAAAGGAATATAGAGCACAGCTTGAACTGCCATTGCAAAGTGTGAAATGACCAGCATCCAACCAACCCAACCAATTGAACCGGTCTCAAGTAGCGTTAAAATATTCATTACCACTGCCCATAAACCATATTTCACCAACGTAATTAACGCCAACGCTTCCATCAACTTAAAGTTTCGATTCATAAGCCAACCGATAATCGCAAAACAGAAAAACAAACTAGCGGTCGGGCTATCGGGAACGAATAACCAAAATTTCGGTTCAGTAATGATTAGTTGCCATTTATACCAGTCATATCCATAAACAGTTCCTAGGATATTTACAAATAATAATATCCAAAGAAAAGATTTATGCGATAGTATGAGCCAAACTCTCATGATCAATGAATTCATTTGGCAACCCTCCTAGTCCATTTAATCTAAGTTCATCACCATGAACCTTAAATAATTACTTTATATATAAATTTTACCAAAAAGCACTTAAACTAGACATATAAATATAAAAAAGAGTCAGTTTCCTGACTCTTTTCTTTTATTCTTATTCTAGTTCTGCTAGATATTCAGATAAAACTCTTAGCTCCTCATCAGTACCTTCAAACGTGCCACCTGGCATTCCGCCTGATTCAGTACCATTGATTGCGATATCTTCAATTTCATCAGCTGTAAGTCCAGTTCCAGCGAGTGCAGGTCCTAAACCACCTTCAAAAGAGTTCCCGTGACAGCTAATACATGAAGATTCAGCGTAAATCTGATATCCTTCTGATTCCATATCAAACTCAACTTCTTCTACGATTGCACCTTGAATTTTCTGTGCTTCCCAGTCATGATTCGCAACAGATTCCCAAGTTAGATAAACAAGAGCAGCTACTGAAAGCAACATGAATGCCGTTGGAAGCGGTCTCTTAATTGGGCGACGTTCTTTACTTGTATCCATAAATGGAACGAGCATCAATGCACCAATTGCGAGTCCAGGCATAATGATTGCCCCGACAATATTCCAAGGTCCAGAAGCAAATGAGTATTTTAATAGCTGATACATGGATAGAAAATACCAATCCGGAACTGGTGTATACATCGTATCAGTAGGATCCGCTTGTCGCTCAAGCGGTGCTGGATGCGCAAGAGTTAATACCAAATATCCAATTAAGAAAACAGCACCAACCAACCATTCTTTCAATAAGAAGTTTGGATAGAAAGCTTCTGTTTTCCCAGGGTATTCCGAATAATCTTTCGGGACGTTAGGCATTTTATTGTTTGCCTTAACACGTGAATCACCGACAAATTTCATCCCTTTTCCGCGTTCCATAATGTCCCCTCCTTTTTAAAATTCAATGGACGTAAGTACATATCTTATAGTGGTCCAGAAATTCCTTGTCTACGAATAAAGACAAAGTGTGCCCCAAGCAACCCAAGCAATGCGGCAGGTAGGAAGAAAACATGTATCGCAAAGAAGCGTGTTAATGTTTGTGCACCAAGAATCTCAGAATCACCTGCAAGAAGAATCTTAATCTGTTCTCCAATAAATGGAACAGATGCTGCAATCTCAATTCCTACTTTCGTAGCGAACAATGCTTTCATATCCCATGGTAATAAATAACCTGTAAAGCCTAAGCCAAGCATCGTTACGAAAATAAGTACCCCAACAATCCAGTTTAGCTCACGAGGCTTCTTGTAAGAACCTGTAAAAAATACACGTAAAGTATGTAGGAACATCATAACGATAACAAGTGAAGCTCCCCAGTGGTGCATTCCACGCACAATTTCACCGAATGCTACTTCGTTTTGAAGATAGTAAACGGATTTCCAAGCATTTTCAATATCTGGCGTGTAGTACATCGTTAGGAACATACCAGATAAGATTTGGATAACGGTTACAAAAAATGTTAGCCCTCCAAAACAATAGATAAATGCGGAAAAATGATGTGCAGGGTTTACGTGCTCAGGTACTTCATGGTCAGCGATATCACGCCAAATTGGGGTGATATCCAACCGTTCGTCAACCCAATCATAAATTTTATTTAGCACTTCGGTCGTACCCCCTAACATTTTTAAACTAATGTGTTCGGTCTTGTTCCACCTAAATAAAGATAGCCGTCTTTTTCCATCACCAAATACTCATCAAGTGGTCCAATTGGTGGTGTTCCTGGTACATGTTTACCATTTTTCTCATAGCGTCCTGCGTGGCAAGGGCAAAAGAATTGGTCAGGATGATTTTTATCCCCACCCCAGTTTACCGTACAACCAAGGTGTTTACAGACTGGTGAAAGCGCTACTATTCTATCGCCGCTTTTATACACCCACGCTGAATAAGATTCATCCGATTTATACCACCCATCCTGACGGTCCACAATTGTGTAGTCAACTCGGACCGGTGTTTCCGTTAGCTCGTCAACTCTTTGAGGTGTTGCAGTAAAATCTCCTTCTCCTGATTTTTGCAAAACAGGATCAACTGCAAAACGTAGCATCGGCATAATCGTGCCTGAAGCCATAAAACCGCCTACGCCCATGATTGTGTAGCTAAGGAATTGACGCCTTGACACTCGATTCTTACTCATGATTTCCCCTCCTCTTACTTAAAAGGTCAGTCCAACGGACATACTTTTTTGCAAAATGTAAATACTAGGACACTTCTATAATATCCTAATTATAAAGGAAATTCAATCTAACTCGCCATCATACTCATAGTTTGTGAACAAACGATGAACTTTCATCACATTAACCTAATGGTTGAATTTCTTAATTATTCCGTCCACTTATTTGTTAATAAAGGTAAGACTTGCCGGAGTTGATCTTCAATGACCGTTTTTCTTAATTGCTGATCCATACTCTCTAACGGAATGGAAGGTAACCAAATCATCTCTCCTTCTATATCGACATCTGTCCAAGCTCTGTCCGTCGTCAAATAAAAAATATGCTTAAAGTCCATCAGCTGTAAATCTTTACTTAGCACGTTTCCCATTTCTTGTAGATTAGTAGATTGCGTGTATGTAAATGGTGGTAACACCATCATCCGCCCCCTAAATTGCGTTTCGATAAAGTTCGATAGATGCATTAAGAACTCCGTTGCAGATGAACTCCCTTTCAAAGCTTCTGGTACCGTTTCCAACTTCAATAAAGGTACAAGTAACGTGTCAATATAATCTTTTTGTTGAAAATATGTATCCATGTCTTGACTATTCCAATTCATTAGCAATTCCCTCCTAAGTAATTCAATTGCATTGTCATATTAATCTTATCAAACGAAACGATACTTAGCTATGCGGAACAATATTTAGATTGAGTCAAGCTTTTGTGGGTACTATTTTAAAGAAGAGATTTTCTCTTCTCGGATCTAAGTATTCCATTTTTAAAAACGCCAAATAAACCATGTTGATTTCCGTTCCGAGCGGACGCGTTCCGAGGGGCGTGCGGTGAGCCAATCGCAAAACGTAGATTGCGATTTGCCGTATTTCTGCGGTTTTTGCAGAAATTAAGGCATCCTCTTGTATACCCATGCTCATAACGCTTCGCTTTTACTCGCAAAAAGCCGTTCTACGTAACGGCTTTCGCTCTGCACTCCAATCAACAGAGTTTCCTTTTACATAAGTTTTTATAAACGCAAATAACTTACATAACTTTGCTATCTGAAAATACCTGTAATTCTTTTAAAGCTCAATAAACAGGATTTCCAGTTGCTTGGTGTAAGTAAGAAATGTTTTTTCTAATCGCCTCTCCAGCACTAGTTTTAATTTTTTCTCTGTAATATTTGGGTGTTTTACTTTCTACTCGGTTTTCAAGGTATTTGTCACGGTTAGGCTAAAACTTGATTTAGCTCTGTTTAGAGCTGGGTGAAAGCATCCGAATAAGTTAGTTGAAGCGCTCTAAATTAATCTGTTCCAATCCATTCCGATGTTGGTAATTTCTTGTTATATTTAATCATGTCGGTTCTCTCCTGTAGTGTTTGTGTGCAAACCTCACTATACAAAAAGAGGGCCCTATTTTTCATGTTTTTAAATCTAAATTATTCCATGTGCATACCAATTAATCGGAGTGGAAATCGGCGAGTGCTCTCAAACGCTGCGCTTTTTGGTCGCAAAAGCCGTTCTTCGTGACGGCTCTTCCAGCGGGAACAGCGCGAGCTAGCCGAACGGCGAAGTGTTCGGTTTGTATAATTTTTGTGGTCTTTACAAAAATTATACAGAAAGTTTTGCCCCGCAGGAGCGCAGCGACGAGGAGATTGAAGCCGTGCCCGCGGAAATAATAAATGCGGAAGGAGGCGATTAGATGCGACAAGCATAAGACGAATTAACGGAGTGGCGATTTTTGCCACGCAGGTGCCTCCTGAGGCTGGATAAGCGTCCGATTGGAACGGAAATTAATTGTGTTATGGATTTTTATTTATCCTCCACAAACATTTTACTCATACCATCATTTATAATCAGACCATAAAAAAACAATAACTCCATCTGTATGATGGAGTTATTGCCTTTTGTTCATTGTCGTATCATTCAACATCGCTGATAGTACGAGAAACCGCTCTTTATCGTTGGTATCGAGTGCTTCGTCAATTCCTTTTCTAAGCGTTTCCCTTGTCATATTTTCGATACTTTCTTCCACTAACTGTTGGGCGATTCTTTTATCCGTTTCGCTTACTTGCAAATAGGCAGGTAAAAAAGGGTTTTCCTCACGAACACTTGCATAATGCGGACAGGCATGATTATTTGGGAAATTAAGCTGGATATACATTTTTTCATTTTCGTAAAGTCGCAAGTCATGAAATGATTTTTCGGCATCGGCTGTCATTAAATTTCCTTTGTAGAAGCGAAACGGTATGCTTTCTGATTTTGTCGTAGATATCACCATTGCTCGCGGGCAATAATGAGCTTCATCTGTAAAGTGCACATTCTCTAAAAGTTTCTCGTGACTAAGCAAATAATTCAAAATCCACACACATTCGCGTCGCTTTAACTTATAACGCTTAAGGAACCATTTAACAAAATCTTTCTTAGCGTCGACAGGTACCATAGCCTTCATGTTATACCTCCTAATCATTTTGCGATTCGAGAAAAGCTCTCCAATTTGGGTCATCTGGGAAAAGTTTTACGAGTTGGTCCGCTACTTTGATCGCTTCACTACGTCTGCCTTCCTCAACAAGAAAGCTGGCATAGGAAGCAAGAAATTCGTGTTCTTCTTTCATTCCACTATATGCCTTCTTAAACGACTCATATGCATTGTCATATAATTCTGTTCTTTCATAAGCATATGCTAAGAAAGCATGTAAAGTAGGGATATCTTCAATATATTCGTTAGCATCTGTTAATAGTTCTATTAATTCTTCATCACGTTCGGTTGTATGGTATAACGAAGCGAGCGTTACAAGCGCTTCGATATATTCCGGATCTAACACGAGTGCTTCTTTTAAATACGACTCCGCTTCTACAGTATAGCCAAGTTTTAATGCACATTTCCCAGCAGACAATTGCAACTCTTTATCAAATTCGTCTCTTACTATACCTGCTTTGAATAAATCATATGCTTTCTGGTCCTCACCTGCTAAGATTTGCGCCTGCCCCGCTAACATATAAGCAGAATAATAATCAGGGTCTTGGCCAATTAATTCATCGAGTAGTGGAATTGCTCTTTTTGGATTACCCACTTGATAATAGGCAAAAGCGGCTCCAAATAGGATATCAGGTGGAGATGTATCTTGTAACATCTCTTCATAATAAGGAATCGCTTCCTCATAAGCTCCACCAGCACTATACGTTTCAGCCAATCTTGAAGTGATACTTACATCACCGATTTCATTGACTTGTTCTTTAATTTCTAAATAATAGCGAGCCGCTTCAGCATATCTTCCTGATTCTAATAATAATTCGGCGTATGCAAATTTAATAATCGGTTCTTCTGGCAGTAGTTCATGCGCTTCTTTAATTTTATCGATTGCAGTTTCTGCAAGTCCAATCAACTGGTAATAATCAGCAAGGACCAATAAAGCTTGAACATATTCGTCATCATCTTTTTTAATGTCATTCAATAACAATAATGCTTCGTCTTCTTCGCCTAGTTCAATGAGCGTATTGGCACGGTCGATCTTTAATTGTGCTTCGTCTGGTAAATGAACGAGTAAAGTTTCATATAGATCATTCGCCTCTTTCATAAACCCATATGCCGCTAATATACTTGCAACTTCATATATCAAATCAAGATCCGTCGTTGCCTTTAGTTGATTCAAATAGGCTTCTAACGCTTCCATATCACCTTCTTGAATAATTCTTTCGATTTCTTGTAACTGTTCCATATTTTCACCTGTTCTTTCCCAATGTATACATTTAAATCGTCACGCATTCGATTCTAGCTTTTTTGCGCAACGCTTTCCAGGTCTTCAAAAAATGATGGATAAGAAATATCTATACATGCAGGATTTTGAATCGTAATCGGTTCCGATGCGATTAACGATGCAATACCTGCCATCATTCCGAGCCTATGATCTCCATAAGAATCCATCGTACCACCTTTTAACGGTGTTGGTCCATGAATAATCATTCCATCAGGAGTCGCTTCAATATTCGCACCAATTTTCGTCAATTCATTCGTAACAGCGGCAATTCTGTCTGTTTCCTTCACGCGCAATTCAGCCGCGTCTTTAATAATTGTCGTACCTTCTGCTTGTGTCGCTAATAAAGCAATGATTGGTAACTCGTCGATTAAACGTGGAATTAGGTCACCGCCAATTTCTATACCTTGTAAAGGTTGATGATGAATTACCAGCGTACCAACTGGTTCACCGTTTTCATTCGATTCATTTGAAATAGTCACCCCAACACCCATTGCTTTTACTACATCAATAATTCCTGTTCTCGTTGGATTTAAGCCGACATTTGTGAGGGTTAATGAGCTTCCGGGTGTCATGCCGGCTGCCACTATAAAAAAGGCCGCTGAAGATATATCTCCAGGTACGTGAACGGTTTGCCCTTGAAGCTTTGGTCCCTTTCGTATGCTTGCCGTTCCATTTGATACGCGAACATCTGCACCAAAATAACGTAGCATCTGTTCAGTATGGTCCCGCGACACTGTTTCCTCTTGCACAGAAGTCGTACCTTCTGCTTGTAATCCCGCAAAAAGAATTGCAGATTTCACTTGTGCGCTCGCCACTGGGTTTTCGTAATCAATCGCCTTTAAAGATGTTCCAGTGATTTTTAATGGCAGTAAATCTGTACCAGATTCAGAGTGGATAGATGCGCCCATTTCTCTTAATGGATTGGTGACACGGTCCATTGGTCGACTTGACAATGATTCATCACCACTAATTACAGCTTCTACGTTAGAACTCGCAAGAATACCTAGCATAAGCCGTGCAGTTGTCCCTGAATTACCTGCATATAATTCTTCAGAAGGAGTTGTCCAGTTCTGAACCCCAGGACTATGAATTTCTACAGTGTTTCCCTTATTGTCAATGTTTACACCTAATTGTTTAAAATTCTCTATTGTCCGTAAACAATCTTCTCCATTAAGAAAACCGGTAATTGTCGTTTTTCCTTCGGCAATCGAACCAAGCATAACAGCTCGGTGAGAAATCGATTTATCGCCAGGGACCTTCAACTCGCCTTGTACTGTATTGTTTTTAAAATGAATCGTTTGTAAATGCTTCATCATGATCACTCCTAATATGAAAACTAATACGGATTGTTGCTGAAAAACAGCTACACAATATGTGAGCTGTAGTCGGTTTCCTCAGATAATGCGAGTTGGGCTTTGTTCCGGTCAGCAATTGTTTGAAAGCTGATGACTAAAATGCCGAATACATCAGTTCTTGTTTCGACGATACGTATATTGGTAATACTAATCTGCTCGTCTGCGAGGATTTTTGTAATTTCGGATATAATCCCAGGATGGTCCGGGATATCCACATGCAAGTCATACGTTGTAAAGAGCGCACCTTTAGAGATTGGTAATTCATCTCGATAATTTTTAGCTTCACTAAAAAAGTTCTGGATTTGTTCAGGATCATTTTCTAGGAGCATCTTTCGAATTCGCGCCATTTCATCTGTCCAACCATCCAACTGCTTTAGTAACTCGTCTTTATTTTGAATTGTAATATCTCGCCACATAACCGGATCAGCTGAAGCGATTCTCGTTAAGTCTCTAAATCCTCCTGCGGCTAATTCTCTTACAAAAGGTTGACTTTCTTGTTGTTCAGACAGTCTTCCTACAAGGGATGATGCGATTAGATGTGGAAAATGGCTTACGATTGCCGTCATTCGGTCATGTTCTTCTGCATTCATCACGACGACTTTTCCTTTTGTAGGGACGAGCAATTCTTGTAGTTTTTGAATCTGTTCTTTTTTAACTTGTTCAGAGGGTGTTAATATATAATAGGCATTTTCAAAAAGATACTCTCGTGCTGCAGAAACACCACTTTTATGGGAACCGGTCATAGGATGGCCGCCTATAAAAGTAATGCCATGTTCTTGGAGTGTAGTAGCTGCGTTCATGATCGGGCCTTTTGTGCTCCCTGTATCAGAAATAATGACATGATCTTTTAACTTCCATGCCGGTACTTCTTGTAGCAAACGCACTGTCGTATTCACTGGCGTCGCAAAGATGATGACGTCTGCTTCCTCACTCACTTTATGAATGGACGCGGCAATCGTATCTATAATCCCTCGGCGGTATGCTTCTTGCATCGTACCATACGAATTATCGAAGCCCGTTACATGTACATTTCGATTTCTTTTTAATGCCAGTCCTAACGAACCGCCAATTAAGCCGAGTCCAATTATCGAAACGTTTATCTTCATTTTAAACTTCCCGCACCTTCTAATAAAGTATCAAAAGCTTTGAAAAAACCATCATTTTGCTCGGCAGTCCCGACCGTCACTCGTATATATCCAGGTGTTCCAAGCGCATCTCCGCTTCTTACAATATATCCTTGTTTTAATAGCTCTTCGGTTGCTACTGTTGCACTCACGGGAACTTGGAGTAAAACGAAATTGGCTTGAGAGTCGAATATATGAAGTCCATGTTGTTCCGCGTATGCGTAGAAGCGTTCCATTTGCGCTCTATTTAACGTTCTACATTTTTCAATAAAGGCTTTATCAGCAAATGCTTTTTCTGCTAGCGCCAAGCTTAAACTTGTCACGTTGAATGGACTGCGTGTTGTATTTAAAGGCGTAATTAAGGATTGATCGCCAATTGCATAACCAACGCGTAAAGCAGCTAATCCATATGCTTTTGAAAACGTTCGTAAAATGAGTACATTTTTATATTTATGAATGAGTTCTACAGTATCTATGTAGTGTTCATCTACAACATATTCATAATACGCTTCGTCAAGCACGACAAGGATGCGTTCCGGTACTTGCTCCAGAAAAGCTGTTAACTGATCTTGCTTAATTAAGTTTCCGGTTGGGTTATTCGGACTACATAACCAAATGACAGACGTATTATGATCGATTGCTTCCAGAAAGCCATCTAAATCATGTTCGCCATCGATTAAAGGAATTTCTTTGACTTCTGCCCCTTCAATTAGCGCATGATGTTTATACTGAGGAAATGTTGGCGTTGCAACAATTGTATTCGTGCCCTCTCCTAAAAGTGCTCGTGCGATAATGACAATAATTTCATCAGAACCACTACCAAATAGTAATTGATTTTCATTAATCTCCAATTCAGAAGCGATTGTCGTACGCAGTTTTCCTGCATACCCATCTGGATAAATTTCTAGATCAACCGCTTGCGGAGATAATTGTTCATTGACGACATCAGATGCGCCATAAGGATTTTCGTTAGACGCCAATTTGATAATATCTTCCAAGCCATACATCGCTTTAACTTCTTCAATTGATTTGCCAGGTGTATAAGGGGACATTTCTTTCAATACTTTTCTCCAACGCATAACGATCTCCTCCAATTGTTTGTTTATTTTTGTAAATCGGGTCTTAATTTCACTGCCTCATTTTGATATATATGAATGATGTTTTTTTGCGGGATTGTACAATTTGCATGTAGTAAAACACGTATACATAACGGCATTCCTCCCGGTACATTCATCTCATGTGTACACATCACAGGCACATATTTCCACCCTTCAATGGAACGTACAGCTTTTGCTGGAAAAGCTGACTGAATATCTGCCGTTGTCGAAATTAATACAGAAACAATATCTTCTGGCAATACATTGTTCGCCTGCGCCATTTCTTGAACAAGTGCCTCTGTCGCTTGTAAAACATCTTGTTCATCATCACTTTTAATCGTCGTTGCCCCGCGTAAACCCCTCACTGTCAAGACATTCCCTCCGTCCTTGTCGTTAGCTCCTGAAACGCTCGTAAACATTGTTCCCTTGTTACTTCTGTTACAAATGGTTGTCCAATCCCCTTAAGTAAAACGAAATTTAACTTTCCATGGGACATTTTTTTATCCTTTTGCATATAGTTCATAAATTCGTCAAAAGAGAAATCATGAATTGAATGAAGTGGATATTCATGTTCATTTGCGAATTGAATTAACTGTTCTGTTAACGTTTTTGCCGTAAGCCCCATCATTTCACTCAACTGTAAGCTGTAAATCATTCCAATCATGACAGATTCTCCGTGGCTCAATTTACCAAATCCACAGGCCGCTTCAACAGCATGACCGAATGTATGCCCAAAATTGAGAAATTTCCGGGTAGACTGCTCAAATTCATCTTCTGCAACGATCTTTGCTTTCACTTGAATGCCTTTTAATAACTCTTCCGTTAACCATTTTTCAGATGGATTCGTAAATGATTTATTTGCGAGTAATTGCATCGTCCACTCTTCATTAGAAATAAAAGCATGCTTTAGTAATTCAGCAAGACCTGACCTGACTTCCTGAGACGGTAAGGAGGAGAATAATCCTGTTTGAAATAACACAGCAGATGGTTGATGAAATGCACCTACCATATTTTTCCCTTCAGGCATATTAATTGCAGTTTTCCCCCCTACTGCACTGTCATGGGCAAGGATCGTTGTCGGGCAATGGATGTAACGAATTCCCCTCATAAATGTTGCCGCGACATACCCAGCTAAATCTCCACAAGCCCCCCCGCCGTATGCAATAATTAGCGACTGGCGGGTAAAACCTTGTTGTAATAAAAAAGATTGACAGTCAGCATAAGTGGCAATTGATTTACATGCTTCACCAGCTGGAATTGTTTTTACGACTAATTTGTCTTTCACAATCGCTAAAGACTCTTCAAGTAACGGTAAATGAATCGCGGCTACTTTTTCATCTGCAATAATCGCAATTCGATCAGCACTTGTGAGTAAGTCTTTATAAACAGTAGAAAAAAGTGCATACGTAGTAGGTCCAATTAGTACATCATATCGATGATTTGTCGTTTCAACTGTCAATTTCCCCATGTTAAAACTCCTTTACATACGCTCTGTACGCTTCAACTTCCTTTTGAATGCCATCTATCGTATCGGCTCGAAACTCCTCCATAATCGCTTGTGCGAGCGCTGTTGCAATTACGTGTTCAGCTACAACCGATGCCGCTGGAACTGCACAAGGATCTGAACGCTCAATCGTTGCAACAAATGGCTCTTTCGTGTCTATGTCAACACTTTCAAGCGGTTTATACAGAGTCGGAATTGGTTTCATGACACCTTTTACTTTGATTGGCATTCCCGTGGACATACCACCTTCTAAGCCACCAAGGCGATTCGTTTTTCGGTAGTAGCCTCTTTCTTCATCCCATGCAATCTCATCGTGCACTTCGCTTCCAGGTAATTGGGCCATTTCAAACCCAAGCCCAATTTCCACCCCTTTGAATGCGTTAATACTCATCATTGCACTCGCTAACTTTGCGTCAAGTTTTCGGTCGAATTGTACATAACTGCCAATCCCAGGCGGGCAGCCTTCGATGATGACTTCTACAACACCGCCGATGGTATCGCCTCTTTCTTTTGCATCATCTATCGCTTGGACCATCTTCTTAGATGCCTCTGGATCTGCACAGTAAACTGGGTCTTGTCCAATCACTGTTCGTAACTCTTCCATGCTTAAGTTTTCATAAGTAGATGAATCGATTTTGACACCACCAATATCATGAACATGCGCCACTGTTGTAATCCCAATTTCTTCTAAAAACTTTTTCGCAACGGCCCCTATTGCAACTCGCATCGTTGTTTCACGAGCCGATGAACGTTCTAGCACATTACGTAAATCACGATGCCCATATTTCATACCGCCTACAAGATCAGCATGTCCTGGACGCGGACGTGAGATTTGACGTTTAATAGTTGCCGGATCCACATCTTCACCTAATGGTTCAATCCCCATTATTTTTGTCCAATGTTTCCAGTCGTCGTTTACAACTGTTAATGTGACTGGAGACCCGAGTGTTTTCCCATGGCGAACACCTGAAGAAATGACGACTTCATCTGTTTCGATTTGCATGCGTCGACCTCGTCCGTGTCCACCTTGTCTTCTTGTCAGTTCTTTATTAATCATGTCTACCGTTAAGTCCATTTGGGCAGGTAAACCTTCAATAATAGCTGTTAATTGAGGTCCGTGTGATTCTCCTGCTGTAAAAAATCTCATTCCCATTCCCTCACTTTCTTGTATATCGCGCGTCCGTGATTTGCTCGTTTTATGCCTATCTCAATTTAGGCAACGCACTGCGCTTTTTTAATTCCTATTTCATAGCACTATACCAAATTGTTTGAGTTTCGACTATACTTATCTTTGAAAATATTCAAAAACAATATGTAAATTATAGTTTTTTATAAAAAAATGTTTCGATTGATTCAAATCCGTATTTCGCTGGATTAAAAATTTGTTCAGTACTTCCAACAAATAAAACGCCACCAGGCTTTAACGCTTTGGCAAAGTTCATGTAAATTTCTTCCTTTGCCCCTTCGGTAAAATAAATCATGACGTTTCGGCAAACGATTAAGTCATACCCAGTGTCATACCGATCCTTTAATAAATTATGTTTTTTAAAAGTGACGGTTCTTTTTATCTCGTCTTTTACTTGATAATGATTGCCTTCATTGACAAAATAATTGCTGACAACATTACGCGGAACATCTTTTAAAGCACGCTCCGGATAAAGCGCAATCTCCGCACGATCCAAAACACCTTCATCTAAATCTGTCGCAAAGATAGAAATGTCTCGAAGGGGTATATGTGAGGAGAGAACCATCGCTAACGAATAGGGCTCTTCCCCAGTCGAACAAGCCGCACTCCAAATTTTCAGTCTTTTCGTTTTAGTAAGCAGTCGGGGGAAAATCTTTTGATCAAGTGTATCCCAACGTTCCTTGTTTCGATAAAACTCTGAGACATTAATCGTCATTCTATCTAAAAATTCATCTAATATCGCGCGATCATTATGTATGGCATCATAAAAAGTAGCAAAATCCTTATACCCTTTTCTTTCATATAACGAAGTTAGCCTTCTTTTCATTTGCGCTTCTTTATAAAGTGATAAATCAATCCCTGTTTTACGCTTAATATTTCCAATAAATGTTTGATAATCCGGCATGATGCTCCCTTCTTTCTGTGAAAGAATAAAAGAAAACCCGGCGTTTGCCGAGCAATTTTTAATATGTTCATGAAGATGTTTAAAATCGTAAAAAGAGTCATCATGAGACGGAACTTCTACTTGCATCACATCATATAGGCCCTTTGACACATTCCAATTATCGCCAACGTTCCAGTATGAATTTATTAAAAAAGACTTCGAAATAGCGTTAGTTGCAACGTTACACTAAAAGTCTTCGTTAATTATAAGAAAAACAGCCGTGCGGAAACCGCTTGGCTGCTTTATTCAATGAATTAGATAATCCAAGTAGACATTGTTTTGTCGTATGATACAAGTTCTTCTTCTTTGAAGAAAAGACCAATTTCACGAACTGCAGATTCTGGTGAGTCAGAACCGTGGATGATATTTTTCCCTACAGTTACTGCGTAGTCACCGCGAATTGTTCCTGGAGCTGATTCTGTTGGATTTGTTGCACCAACGAGTAGACGTGCTGTTGAAATAACATTTTCACCTTCCCAAACCATTGCAAAAACTGGTCCAGATGTGATGAAATCAACTAGTTCGCCGAAAAATGGACGTTCTTTATGTTCTCCGTAATGTTGTTGTGCTAGTTCTTCTGTAACTTGCATTAGTTTCGCACCAACAAGTTGGAAACCTTTGTTTTCAAAACGGCTTACAATGTCGCCAATCAAGTTGCGCTGAACGCCGTCTGGTTTTACCATTAAAAATGTTCTTTCCATTTAAAAACACTCCTCTAATTATGTGTACATTGACAGGGTGAAATCCCCTTGTAAATCGTATCATCGGTTTATACTTCTTTCAAGCATTTAGGTTATTAATAATTACGCTTACCAATAAATTCAGCGATTTGAATAAAAGATTTCTTCGCTTTACCTTCTGGGAGTGCACGAATTTCATGTTTCGCTTTTTGTAAATATAAGTCACTCACCGCGGCAGCTTTTTCTATTGCCCCGGAACTGCGGACATACGCTAACATATCTTCTCTCGCTTGTTCAGTTAAGTTGCCACTGAAAGCTTGCTCCATATAGGGTTGAAATGCTGGATCATCTTTCAGATAAAATATTGGCAACGTTAAATGACCATTTAGTAAATCACTTCCAGCTGGCTTGCCAAGCTCTTCATCTGTCGAAGTGAGATCGAGAATATCATCAGTTATTTGAAACGACATCCCCGCGTAGTAACCAAATCGACTTAGCTTGTTTACTACAGCTGGTTCTGCGCCCGATACGAGAGCACCTAGCTCACAACTCGATGATAATAGTAAAGCAGTTTTACGCTTTATCCGGCGAAGATAATCGCGAACCGTTTGATTGACAACACGTTGATGTTCTATTTGTATAATTTCACCTTCACAAATCTCCAACATCGTTTTCGCAAGTAATTGGTGAACTGCAGCATTTTTAATATCCGCAATTGAAACAAGTGCTTGTGCAAATATATAGTCACCCGTGTACATCGCAATCCGGTTGTTCCATTTCGCTTTAACTGTTGGATGCCCTCTTCTCATATCTGAATTATCGATGACATCATCATGAACGAGGGAAGCCATATGAACAAGCTCAAGGGATACCGCAACCTTTGCAACTCGCTCTAAAGAGAATTGTCCGAATTCAGAAGCAAGCAAGACAAAAATAGGTCGGATTCGTTTTCCTCCTGCGCGTAATAGGTGAAGTGAAGCTTGCCGAATAATCGGGGAAGCCGAATCAACGGAACATTCAAGTTCCTTTTCTATGTAATTAAGATCTTTACGAAAGTTTGCGTAAAGTGATAAAACTTGTAACTTTTCCAAATGAAACCCTTCCCCTACAAGATTTATTATTTAAATCCAATATGCCCAGCAGCCGCACCACCGCTATAAGATTTATAGTATACTTCGTGAAACCCAGCTTCAGTAAACATATGCGCAAGCTTTTTCATCCCTGGGAAATCATCGGCAGACTCCTGTAACCAAGAATATTCTTGATAACTCTTTGCAAACACTTTTCCAAGAATCGGCATAATGACTTTAAAATAAAAACGAAATAGTTGTTTATATATCGGCATTTCAGGATGCGAGGTGTCCAGACACGCCACCATTCCACCAGGCTTCAATACACGATGTAACTCGCTTAAAACAGTTGCGTAATCAGGAACATTACGCAAACCGAAACCAATCGTTACATAATCAAAAGTATGATCAGCAAACGGCAATTCCATCGCATTTCCATGAATCAACTCAATGTTGTCATAGTGTGCCACTTTAGGTCTGCCAGCTTCTAACATCTTTTCGCTAAAATCAAGTCCTGTCACACTGCCTTCAGGGCCTGTTGCCTTCGCAAGCGCAATCGTCCAGTCAGCCGTACCACAACATACATCAAGCGCAACTGCACCTTTTTTAACGGACATACGGCGCATAATATCATCTCGCCATTTTTTATGCTGATTAAAACTAATTACTGAATTCATTTTATCGTAGTCATCTGAAATTTTCTCGAATACCTTATGAACTTTTTGTTCTTTTGAAAGCGTCAAGGAGCTTACCTCATTTCTTCAAATCATCTTTCCAAGCAAGGGCATAGTCATTTCACGAGTCTTCTCCACTAATTCCGGCGTCAGAAAAGTCGCGTTTAAGATGGCCGTTTCCATCTCGGCACTTAGTATTTTCAATGCTTCCGTTGCGTCATCACTATGTAAAGTCCACTGCACAGTACCGGAATCACGATTTCTATTTACCATTAACGACATGAGTGGAAGTCCTGCAGCAGCAAGTGGAATGTATTGTGAAAATCCAAACGTATGTAAAAACTGAACGATACATTCTGCTTGAATGCTTCGGATTGCCTCTAAACTATCACTTGTTTTCATCTCTAAATTCGTATGAAACTCTGTCTTAATCTCATTTATTTCACCAATTGCTTTTGACAATACATGAATAAATTCGAAATTCGGAAGCGATGCAAGTAACTGATAATAGACACCGCTTAAATAGTCTCCAGAAAGGACTGACAGCTGTTGTGAAGTCGATGTTACATTTTCCACGTCAACAGTGTCATGCGCATCAAACGCAGCGTATACAGCTCCTACGGCGATGGCAGCCGTGTTTGTAGATGACGTCCATTCTTCTCCATTTAATTTCGGTAGAAGGAGAAAAAATAAAGTAGATTCATCTAGTATTGGTTTGCCAATCTCTCTATTTAAAATTGGATGATTAACACTACGGTTAAATTCATCAATAAAACTTTCAATTTGAACGTTCATTATTTGTCTTCCCATCAGTTAATCTCCATTCAAATACATTCAAGGACATACTCTTACCATTTATCGTTTATTTCTTGCCTTCACTTGTAATCATGCCATTCGCTGTATGTATTTCCGCTTCTCCGCGAATCTTCATAGCCGACGTATGTTCAGTAAATTGTGCAACCATCACTTCTCCATCATCCAGCTTTTCAGTATGATGAAACTTCGTATCGTCTCCCCGAGTTAATCCGATAACGTTCACGCCATCTTCTTTCGCTTTTATTACGATGTAATCAGATTGTACCATATCATCCAAGTCTCCTATCTTCCTGTGTACTTAATCATAGCATAAAAAAGGAGGGGTTAGCAAAGCGGATATGACGCTTTCAATGCCTATATCATCACATTTTTATAAGCGATAAGATTTCAGACCTTTTAATGTCGTCGTGCTCGTAAATACCCCTTGCTACAGTTGTCATTGTTTTTGCACCAGGTTTTCGAATTCCTCGCATTGTCATACACATATGCTCTGCTTCAACGACTACATAGACGCCGACAGGATTTAACATGTCCATGATCGCATTAGCAACAGTGGATGTAATACGTTCCTGTAATTGTGGACGTCTTGCTGTCGTTTCTACTGCTCTTGCTAACTTACTGAGTCCTGCGACTACTCCATCGCGTGGAATATAGGCAATATGTGCATGCCCAAAGAATGGAACTAAATGATGTTCACACATCGAATGAAAGGGAATATCTTTCACCAATACAACTTCATCATGATTCTCATGAAATACCGTTTCAAAATACTGTCTCGGATCCTCATGCAAGCCTTCGAAAACTTCCGCGTACATTTTGGCAACTCGCTTTGGTGTGTCAATAAGCCCTTCACGAGCTGGGTCTTCGCCAATCGCTTCTAGGATCATCGTTACAGCTTGTTCCATTTTCATATAATCAACTTCGTGCATTCTTCAAATCCTCCTCAATCAACAAAACATGTTCCTTCAAAAATAGTAGCATATTCGCCCTTCTCAGTACAGTTCATGTACTCACTTATTTTCGCGAAAAATAAAAGGAACTTGTCCCCGAATCTCTTACCAAGACTCAACAGACAAGCTCCTATGTAGCGTAACCTTTATTTAACCGCGTCTTTAAGTGCCTTTCCAGCTTTAAAAGCAGGAACTTTACTTGCAGCGATGTCGATTTCTTTACCTGTTTGAGGGTTACGTCCTTTACGTGCAGCACGCTCACGAACTTCAAATGTTCCGAAACCAATTACTTGTACTTTATCTCCACCAGCTAAAGTATCTTGGATTGTTTCAAAAACAGCCTCAACAGCCGCAGTTGCATCTTTCTTAGAAAGACCTGCTGACTCAGCTACAGCGTTAATTAATTCTGATTTGTTCATACTATTCACCCCCTCTCAAAGAGAAGTCTTTAACAATACTGTAGAAAGAGTATCACATCAAAAAGCGCCATGCAACAATATCTATCCACTTTTCACCTAAAAATGCCATTTTCACATAAAAACCCGTAAAAAGCCCTTATTTACACAAATATTCAAAACAAACGAGGAGGGCACCGGGTAGCCTTGACAAGCGCCCGGAGCTCGGAATAAAGGCGTGAATTTCGCCTTTACTTCCGCTGAAAAAACGCTATATTTGAGTATAATAAAACCCGTAAACTAAAAACGTTTACGGGTTTTCCTTTATTTTTATAAATGCAGTTCTATATTGATTGACTAGACAATAAACGTAATCATCCCTTTATTGCCATCATTCACCATTTGCTCAATCGTTTCACGCAGACGCTTTCTGGCGCGAGGCGGAACTGAATCCGTTTTGAAACGGATACTCTCTTTCATCACTTCATGTAATGGTGTACCAAATAATTGCGTTTCCCAAAGCGCTTCTCGGTCATGCAAATACGCGTCTTTTAAATCTTTCAATAAATGATGACTGTGAAACTCTGAACCGATTAACGGCGAGAACTCAGCTTCCATATCTACACGAATCATATGAATGGATGGCGCAGTTGCTTTCATCCGAACACCGAAAAAGTCATTTTGTTTAATGAGTTCTGGTGGTGTTGGATTAAAGTCTCCGATAACCGGTAACGCAACGCCGTAGCCATCGCTCTTAGCCTTTTCAATGGCTTCCGCATACATATTGTACGCGCTCTTTGCTTTAGAAGCTTCTTGAACAAATAAGAGCCAATCTTTTTTCGTACCGATTTCTTGACCCATAATCCCCTCACACACTTCACGGAAAGCTTGCTCATCCATCTCTATCTTGATAGATGCCTTCCCTTGCCCAGCATCCACTTCGACAACTTCGGCATGTTGTACATACTTTTCGTGCTTCAACTTTTCTGCTAGTTCTTGTACTTTGCGGATTTTCGATGCCTCCAAAAAGCCTTCACTTATGACTGTATCGATTGATGAGTTTAGCTCATGCTCACTTCCGAGTACATCCATCCAATCCGGTTTTTGCAACTCAATCTCAGAAATCGGAAATTCATATAGAGCCTCTTTTAAGATGAGTTGAATTTCTTGTGCATTTAATTGATCTGCACTAATTGCAATGACTGGCACCGCATATCTTTCATGAAGCTCTTGTTTTAAAGCAACTGTTTTTTCATGGGCAGGCATTTTTGAATTCAACACAATTACAAATGGTTTTCCGATATCTTGTAATTTCTCTACAATCTCCGCTTCAGCCACTTCTGCAGAAGCGCGTGGAATATTATTGACTGTACCGTCAGTCGTTACAAGTATTCCAATTGTCGAATGATCTCTAATGACTTTATCTGTTCCGATACGTGCAGCTTCTTCGAATGGTACCGGTTCATTATGCCACGGAGTATGAACATACTTCGGTCCATCTTCATCTTCGTATCCTTTAACACCGTCAATGACATACCCAACACAATCAGCGAGCCGAATTTGAAATTGTAGTTCGCCATCACCAACTGCTACTGACGTTCCTTGTGCTGGCACAAATTTCGGTTCAGCTGTCATAATCACCGGCCCTGGTGAACTTTGCGGGAGTTCGTCTTGTGCTCGTATTTGGTCCGTCTCATCCGTCATATTTGGAATTACGACTTCTTCCATGACCCTTTTTACGAACGTGGACTTTCCAACACGGACAGGGCCCACGACGCCGATGTAAATATCTCCATCCGTTCGTCTCGCTAAATTTTCATATAGTTCTTCTTTCATCCATCGTCCTCCTTTTCTACGCATATTACTTTATGTAATAGAAAAACGTTTCATGCAGAAGCATGAAACGTTTTTTTATTTTCCTATAAAAATAGGTTCATTATTTTCATTTACTGTATACGGTAAAGAATAGGCAGGCACGACAACAGAGCCCTCTTCGAGAAGAAATCGAATATCTTCTCCATCTCGAACTTCTGGATTATCTTCTGATAGAATTCGATTTAAATCAATTGAATAATCGATATAAAAGTTTCCATCTCCACCAACAACAACCGGTAAATGCGCATCGGAATAAGGACTTTCAAGCGTTAATGGACTTTTAAATCCTAGTGCTTCAAAGTCAATTTCATATACACCATCCCCTATTTTATCTTTAAAAGGGATTTGACCATTCATACTTTTACGTAGATTTAAATCTCTAATTATTTCTGCCGCTCGTAAATCGACAACTTTCACAGTTGGATTTTCCTCGACATCCATTAATACGTATTGAAAAATACCACCTTTTTCATAGGCACTTGAAGGTATCTTCTCTGTATAATCCGGTACAATTTTCGAGAAATCAATTGGATATTTAATATATTTATCGGTTTCCGCGTCCTTCGTTTTAATTGGCAATAAGCCGCCAGATTCTTTTTGGTACGTATCTACTGCTCGTTGAATCGATTCAACATGTTCAGGATACGGAATCTTCCCTTGACCTTCTTCCTCCCCAGGGTACATACACCCTGTTAATAACAGGATGGCTGAGAAGAAAAATACACCTGCTATTTTCTTTAATGACACCCTCATTATGCTCCTCCTGATGGTCCGCTAAATACGAGATAAATCATAGCGAGAAAACAAAATAATAATAATGCATAGGCAACAAGTGCGAATAAAAATTTTAACAATCTATTTTTCAACTTATGTCTACTAAAATAAATAAGGCCCATTGAAACGAACATAAAACCCATAGCATAAAAAGATAACCACATTTTATCAAGCGGTGACATGAATCATCTACCTCTCTATTCATTGAAATGCATCGTACCAAACAGATCATCAACTTCTTGTTTTTTCATTCTACTCATTAACTGGTCCACCGCATTTTTAGGTGAGACAGCATCAAAGAGAACGGAGTATAAGGCTTCTGTTAACGGCATCGTAACATCATGTTTTTTGGCCAATTGATACGCTGCCTTTGTCGTTCGCACACCTTCTATGACCATACCCATCCCTGCTGTAACCTCTTCTAAGCTTTTTCCTTTACCAAGCATATTTCCAGCCTTCCAGTTGCGAGAATGCACGCTTGTACACGTGACAATTAAATCCCCTAAACCTGTAAGACCAGCAAATGTGAGTGGGTTTGCACCCATTTTTACACCTAATCTTGATATCTCAGCTAGACCACGCGTAATGAGTGCCGCCTTTGCATTATCACCGTACCCAAGTCCATCGGTAATCCCCGCGGCAAGTGCAATTACATTTTTTAAAGCAGCGCCAATTTCTACACCAATTACATCCGTATTTGTGTAAACACGGAAATAATGATTCATAAATAAATCTTGTACTTCTTTGGCCGATTCTACATTCTGACATGCAGCTGTAACCGTTGTCGGATGTCTTTCTACGACTTCTTCAGCATGGCTTGGCCCTGAAAGAATGACGATATCCTTTCGATTTGACGAAGCAATCTCTTCACCAATCATTTCAGAAATTCTTTTATGTGAATCAGGCTCAATCCCTTTTGATACATGTACAAATAACTTTTCCTCTGTCATGATCGCGTTCATCTCTTGGCAAATCGGTCTGATTGCTTTCGTTGGAACAGCGATAACAATAACATCACCGTGTGTAACAGCTGTTTCAAGCGTAGCGGTGGCTTTTAAATTCGCAGGTAAAGTTGTATTGGGTAAGTAGGCATGATTTGTGTGACGCTCATTAATCTCCTCAACTTGCTCTGAGCGTCTTGCCCAGAGCAAACAGTCATGTCCATTTTCTGCTAGCACAAAAGCGAGTGCTGTACCCCAACTTCCTGCGCCAATCACAGATACTTTCTTCATAAAGTTCATCCTTCCAAGTAAATAGCGTTTTACGTTCTTGCTCTTGTAATGAGACGAATTGGCGTCCCTTCAAAACCGAACGCTTCACGCAATCGATTTTGTAGAAAACGTTCATAAGAAAAATGCATCAATTCTGGCTCATTCACAAAAACAATGAATGTCGGTGGTTTAACTGCCACTTGTGTAGCATAGTAAATGCGTAATCTCTTCCCTTTATCTGTCGGCGTCGCATTTCTAGCAACCGCATCTTCAATCACTTCATTTAACACGCTAGATTGAATCCGCTTCGCATGGTTTTCACTAATTAATTTTATACTATCAAAAAGTCCATTGACACGTTGCTTTGTTTTCGCGGATACAAAGGCAATCGGTGCATAATCAAGGAACATAAAATTATCTCTAATTTTTGCAGTAAAGTTGTTCATCGTATGGTTATCTTTTTCGATGGCATCCCATTTATTCACCACAAACATTACGCCTTTTCCAGCTTCCTCAGCATAGCCTGCAATTCGCTTATCTTGCTCGCGAATCCCCTCTTCGCCGTTTAACACAATTAATACGACATCTGAGCGGTCAATGGCTTTTAATGCACGTAAGACACTATATTTTTCCGTCGTTTCGTAGACTTTTCCTTTTTTCCGCATACCGGCCGTATCAATAATTTTATACTTTTGCCCTTCATACACATAAGGCGTGTCTATTGCGTCTCGTGTCGTTCCTGCTACATCACTTACGATAACACGCTCTTCGCCAAGAAGTGCGTTTACAAGTGATGATTTTCCGACATTCGGTCTACCGATTAAAGAAAAACGGATGACATCTGTTTCATCAGGTTCACTTTCCTCATTTGGAAATTCGTTGGCAACTGCATCTAATAAATCGCCTAATCCTAGGCCATGTGCTCCTGAAATTGGATAAGGGTCGCCAAATCCTAATGAATAGAAATCGTAAATCATTTCTCTCATTTCAGGGTTGTCAATTTTATTGACAGCTAAAATCACCGGTTTGTTTGACCGGTATAATATTTTCGCTACATGCTCGTCTGCATCCGTCACACTTTCGCGCCCATTCACTAAGAAAATAATGACATCTGCTTCTTCAATCGCAATTTCTGCTTGGAGTCGAATTTGCTCTAGAAACGGTTCATCTCCAATTTCAATACCACCTGTGTCAATAATATTGAAATCATGTGTTAGCCAATCTGCAGAACTGTAAATTCGATCTCGCGTAACACCTGAAACGTCTTCGACTATTGAAATTCTTTCTCCCACAATTCGATTAAAAATTGTGGATTTACCGACGTTTGGTCGCCCAACGATGGCGACAGTTGGTTTTGTCATACTTAAAACATCCTTCCAGATTATCTTCTGTTAGTATACACAAAAAAAGATGATGATGCCCTAAAAGAGCACCATCACCGTATGAGTTTTTCAAAATCTTCTCATTCAAATTTACTCTGAAAGCTTCTTTAATTGGTCTCCAATGACATCACTTATTGAGAAACCTTGGGATTCTTCAGGCATCTCATAATCGTCGTAAGATGTTTGATCTTCTTTTTCCACCAAGTCTTTAATGCTTAGCGATAAACGTTCCTCGTTTGGATTCACATCTAGGACTTTCACTTCAATTTTCTGTCCTTCCGTTAATACCTCGTTCGGCGTACCGATATGATCATGTGAAATTCGTGAGATATGCACGAGACCTTCGACACCAGGGAAAACTTCAACGAACGCACCATAAGAAACTAACCGTCTAACAGTTCCTTCTAGGATAGAACCTTTTGGTGCTTTTTCTTCGATTCCTTCCCAAGGCCCAGGCAATGTTTCTTTAATGGATAATGAAATACGCTCAGCGTCTCGGTCAACAGAAAGAACTTTCACTGATACCGTATCTCCTTCAGATAAAACATCTGATACTTTGTCAACGTGCGCATGTGATAGTTGTGAGATATGCACAAGACCATCTACACCACCGATATCAACAAATGCACCGAATGATGCTAGACGTTGAACGGTACCTTCTAATACTTGACCTTCTTTTAAGTTGTCTAGTACTTCGTTTTTCTTTGCTGCCTTTTCCTCTTGGAGAACAGCACGATGGGATAAAATCAAACGGTTTTTCTCTTTATCCATTTCAATAATTTTGAATTTCATTTGTCGGCCTTTGTATTCATCGAATGATTCGACGAAATAGTCCTCTACAAGGGAAGCAGGAATGAATCCACGAACGCCTAAGTCGACAACTAGACCGCCTTTTACAACGTCTTTTACTTCCGTTTCAACGATTTCATTGTTATTAAACTTTTCTTCCAAAGAATCCCATGCTTCATCAGCGTCTACTTGACGTTTTGAAAGCACATAATTCGCTTCTTCGACTTTAATAATCGCTAGTTCAAGCTCTTCACCTTCAGAAACAACATCCGAAGCTTTTTCAATATGCAAACTTGAAATTTCACTTATTGGAATCACACCATCAAATGGTGCACCTGGAATCTCGACCGTTACAGATTTATCTTCGATTTTAACAACTTTTCCCGTTACACGGTCACCTTCGTTAAACTCTTTTTGCATTTCAATATTGATATCCTCTGACATATGTAGTCCTCCTCCATTAAAACTCCTATTTCTATAATAGGCGAATTGCTTAATAAAAACAAAATATTGTACTTATTTCTTCAGTTATTTGTTTCAATTAGCTTTTGGATTTCTGCCATAATGACTGCTGTCACTTCTTCAGCTGAAGCTTTTCGTTCACGATATGGAGCCATATCAATTGGCTTACCATACACCACCTTTAATTGCTTAAATGGTTTATAAGGTCCAATAATTGCACAAGGCATCACAACAGCATCCCCGCGTAGCGCAAAGAAACCAGCACCCGCAAGTCCTTTTTGAAGTTGCCCGTCTTTACTTCGAGTCCCTTCCGGAAATAATCCGACTACTTTTCCTTCTTTTAGAAGCGTTAACGCCTTACGCATTGCTTGCCTGTCACTCATACCTCTTTTAACAGGAAAAGCCTTTACATTTGGTAAAACACTTTTCAAAATGGGTAATTCAAACAACTCTTCTTTCGCCATAAAATGAACCGTTCGCGGACAAGTAATGCCCACAACTGGTGGATCAAGATTATCGATATGATTTGTACATAGTAAAACGCCGCCATCTTTAGGAAAATTCTCTTTCCCTATTACTTTTATCCGATAGAACGGATAAAAAATCGCACTACATAGCGCTTTACCTAGCGGGTATAAATTCATTTCGCTAACCTCTCTTTTGCCAATCGACTAATTTCCCTGGCCACTTCTTCAATATTCATCGAAGTCGTATCAAGAAGGATCGCATCATCCGCTCGCTTTAAAGGTGAAACTTCACGATTTGAATCGGCTTCGTCTCGTTTTCTAATTTCTTCTTGGAGGGCTTCAAGTGAAGAATGAATTCCCCGCTTTTTATTTTCTTCGTATCTACGAAGGGCCCGCTCTTCAACCGATGCCGTCATGAACACCTTTAATTCCGCATTTGGCAACACGTGGGTTCCTATGTCTCTACCATCCATCACAACCCCTGACTGACGCCCCAAGTTACGTTGTTTTTCTACCATTAATTCTCTCACTTGATTATGGGCTGACACTTGAGATACTGCAGCAGTCACTTCTGCTGTTCGAATTGCCTCTGATACATCAACACCATCTAATTTTACTGCTTGACCATTTTCTAGCGGAACGAGCAAAATCTCTGTCTGTTCAAGCAACTCGCCAAGTGCCTCTCCGTCATTAATATCTATGCTTTCCTTTAACGCTTTATACGTCAATGCACGATACATCGCACCAGTATCAATATACGTATAGCCTAATTTCTCAGCTGTAATTTTCGCAATGGTACTTTTTCCAGCCGCAGCTGGCCCATCAATCGCTATTTTCAATCTATCTAACATCGTCTTTACCTCCCGCAACAATTCGACAATAGTGTATCACAAACAAAAGAGAAAAGTCCCCATTCAAGAGACTTTTCCCCTTATTTATTTTTCATTTGTAATTGACGTTCGAAACAAAATTGAACAATTTGTTGCCGGTCCACTGTCGAGATTTCTACAAACTCCAAAGACGCAATTTTTCTTCGTCCATCTTCCCATATTCTAATGACCCTCCCCTTAGCCCGAACGTATTGAGTTTCACGTTTGACAAAAGGTAGGACAAGTAGTAAAGAAACAACTGCTTCCTTTTGTAAGACACTCGTATTTGTAATATTAATTGCGACACCACCCGCACTAATATCTTCAGTCACAAGCTGCATGACATGATCTTCTATTTCTACCGCGACATCAATCGCCACCTTTACTCTCACAAACTGACGTCGCTGTATTCTAATAAGCCCTTCGTCACCTTCATAAGCTATCTTTAACATCGGCACACCATCGATCTGTCTTCCACATACCACTGTATGAAAAGCATACGACATGCGTAAGTCATCCGTAAAATTAATCACGAGCTCCGTTCCATCCATAAAAAAAGCTGTTTTGCCCGTGTCAATATGCGTTGGATAGTCAATCATGACGAAGCCGTCTCCTGAGTCGATGATTTTACTTCTGTACTTGCTGTTATCATCCGAAAATTTCTTCTCAATGATAACTACTGTTCCAACCTTCAATGTCAACTGACGCACCTCCGCCTTTAGTCATGCTACTATTATCTCATGACTAAAGAGAAATGCAATATACATTTAAGCATATAAAGAACCTACTCATTTGAAGGCATCTAACAACATTTAAAAGAGATTACGGCTGTTTTTCAGTTTTTATCACTTCAGCTGTTTCAGTATCGACAACAACGACATAGGTATCTATTTGCTCGTCCACTTCCATCGTAACAGTTAAGTAATAAGATAAACGTTGGTCTAATCGGTCGTTTTCAACATAGGCAAGCTCTTCTTCTACTACCGTTACGTTTGTACGGAAAAATTCTTCCCAATTTTGTTCCACTATTTTTTGCGGCTTCAAATTTTCTTTTTGAATATACTCCATCGCATTTAGCCCAATAATTCCACCCGTATCTTTCGCAACTTTTAAATGGATAACATCCGAAAATACTTTTGCTTCATACTCAGGCTCAACACGGACAAACACAAAGTGCCAAGATGTATGATTTTCTCTTGCTTCTTCTAAAACAGTATCCCCGTATCCAGAACTAGACAAAAACTGTTCAGCTTTTTCCTTAATAAACTCATATGACTGCGTTTCCTGTCCAAATGGTCTTTCCGATAAAAATGATAAGACATGGCCACCTTTTTCAGTGATATCAATATAACCGACTGAACTATCCTCAGCAAATCGAATGTGATAGAAAGGATAAGGTGCACCAGGCTTACTATTTTCTACGACAATAGAAGAATTTGAAACTTCAGGAAACAGAAATTTAAATCGCTCGATTGCTTCTTCACGCGTCACTTTTTTATCAGTCAATGTTTGCAATTCTTTTTTCTTTAATGAATCTGACTCACTAGCCGTTAGCGGAAAATCACTTTCAGTATACTGTTTAACTGTTTCCCGCATGCCATCCCAATCATGCTCTGAATCAACTGAGTCTAGTTGATTCGACCAACTTTCAACTGATACATCCCCTCGAATTAAATCGGCCGTTGCCAATTGCCATTCATCCGCCATTTCACGCAAATTAACAGAAGCTTGCGTCATTACTTGATGGTATTCTTCTTTATCGTTTAGTCGCTCGGTTTCTTTTGCATAATTTCCGAGTCTCCCTAAATAATTCATCCAAGAATTTGAAAAGCCTCTATCGAGCGGTAATGAACCAACCGCATTTTTTACATCTGAGGAAAGTCTCCATATATCTTCCCTTGCATCATCAAAGCCATCACTCTCATTAAACAATAAAGTTTTCTTCACCGCAGTATCTAATTCTTCTAATTTCTGTGATGCCTCTGTCATTTTCTTCGCATATTGACCACTCAGTAAATAACTTAACTGCTGATTTTCTGTACTTTTTCCGTAGGCAAATATAGCTAATGCCGCAATCGCATAGACTAGTACAAATATTATTTTTTTCATATTTAAGCAAAAGTATTGCCGAATGGTGATTTCGGAACTTCCGCACAGCCTCCCATCGTCAATTTAATCGTGTTCTTTTCGCTTTTCAATAACAAAACACATGCAACCCAATTTTTTTGATTTGCGGTCTTGACCAAATCCATTTACTTGTTGCCGTAATTGGGTTGAAATAATAAATCGCGTTTTCTGATGGATCCCAACCGTTAATCGCATCTATCACCGCTTCTTTTGCTCTTTCATTTGGCGTTAACCAAATCTGTCCGTCAGCAACCGCAGTAAATGCACCTGGTTGGAAAATAACCCCGCCTACTGTATCAGGAAAATCTGGGTGTTCAACACGATTCAAAATAACGGCGGCAACAGCTACTTGCCCTTCATATGGCTCTCCCCTCGCCTCACCATAAACTGCATTCGACATGAGTTTTATGTCTTGATCTGAATATTTTGCAGGGACTTGCGCATTCTGTTTTTGACCAGTACCTTTTCCGACCTGACCATCAAGCGGCTTGCCCCCATAATGGGTAAACTTATTCCCTTTCTCGATATTTTGTTTCACATACTTTTCATCGTAATTACTTATATCAACCAACTTCTTCTTCGTTGCTTCACCAGCAATCCCATCAACTGGAAGGCCATATTGGTCTTGAAAATTCCTAAGTGCCCAATAGGTCCCATACCCAAATTTACCGTCAATTGTTCCGGTGTAATAGCCGATGTATTGTAGCCTTGCCTGTAACTCAATCACATCGTCACCAAATGCACCACGCTGAATTTGCTGAGAACTAAAGGCGCCCGAATGAGTTGGCGAAATCACATACAGACAACTCAACAGAAGCGCAACAAGTACAGTTCGATTCACTATCTTCTTCAAATCCATTCCTCCTTTTCTTCACAGTTTGTCCACTTTTCTAAAAAATATGAGCAGAAATGCTGAAACCGAAGAGTTGATGCGACAAACATAAAACGTATTGACGGAGCTGCGTTCATAACGACAGAGTCAAGTCAACTTGTGACTCGAGCATCTGGCGGTTGAAGCTGGACAGAAGTATACAAATTGGAAATAAAAAAAGGCTTCTAGCACTGATAATGCTAAAAACCACCTACATTCATTAAATTTTTCGTCATATTGATCAATTGAACATCTCGCTTATTCAATATTCGCTTTCGACCGAAACTGATGCATTGCATGGATATGCGCATTTTTTACTCTTGTGAGACCAAACCACCAAAGAAATAGCATAAATGGAATCATCATGTATAGTGAAAATTTACGAACTAAAAAGATTCCGTTATAGATAAAGTGAAGTAAGTAGGGAGCAAGAAGTGCTAAGAATAACAGAAGTGTCTTATTAGATTCATCGAATTTAGCTTTTCCAATGTAATACCCCATCACTACGCCAAATAACGCATGACTTGAGACAGGAAGAAGTGCACGCATGAACGCAATGTCTGTACCGTATGTAAGTAAATATAAAATATTTTCAACTGTCGCAAATCCTAATGAAATGCTCGCTCCATATAAAATTCCATCATAAGCATCTTCAAATTCAACATGACGATAAATAGTTAGCAATAATAAGAGCCATTTAAAAAACTCTTCTAATCCACTCGTAAATACAACATTACGAAAAAAAACATGAGAGAATATATTTTCTTCCTCAAACACATGCTGGATAAATAGTATAGGGAAAGTCATAACCGCCCCATACACAAAAGTATGAAGCAATGTACGGGATGGTTCTTTGGCAATTTGCTTACGTAAATAAAAATAACTAAATAAAGCCAATCCGGGTGCAATTGCCAAAGTTAATAATATGAACATTCAATCCCCCCTCAAGAAGAACTCAAATAGATGCAAGCATCCTAAGCATCTATCATAGCTAATTAGTCAAGAACGCTGCGGATTGCGATCATACTTACAAGGATCATTGTAGTACGTTTTGTGCCATTTTGAGATTCTCTTTTTAACGCTTATTGTTCACTATCTCATCAATCGCTTTTGCGATTAACTCCCCGTGGAACCTACCATTTTCAATAAATATTTCGTTAGTATTGTTTCCCGCAGCAATAACTCCCGCAATATATAAATGCTGAACATTCGTTTCCATCGTATTTTCATCAAAACGAGGGCGACCACTTTCAGCTTCCATTTGAATGCCCATATCTTTTAAAAACGAATAATCTGGATGATATCCGGTCATTGCAAAAATATAATCATGTGGAATGGTAATATGCTCACCTTTTTTCTCTATGAGAATTGTCGATTCCGTAATTTCAATCACATTCGATTCAAAATGCATAGTAATTGAACCATTTCTAATTAAACTGTCGAATGCAGGTAAAATCCATGGCTTAACACTCGGCGAATAGTCTTCTCCACGATAAACGACGGTAACATTCGCTCCAGCCCTTTCAAGTTCAAGCGCCGCATCAACGGATGAATTTTTACCCCCAATGACGACAACGTCTTTTTGAAAATATGGGTGCGCTTCTTTAAAGTAATGAAAAACATTCGGTAAGTTTTCACCTTTCACATTCATCCTATTCGGATTGTCATAGTAGCCTGTTGCGACGACAACGAAATTCGCCAAATAGACCTCTTTATCAGTCGTCACTTGGAAATGACCCACTACCTTACGAACCTCTTTTACCCGCTCAAAACTATTCACTTCTATTCCCGTCATCTTCACAACTTCACGGTAGTATACAAGTGCGTCATTTCGCTTTGGTTTTTCTTTTGCTGTGATAAAAGGAATGTCTCCGATAGATAATTTCAAACTAGAACTGAAAAATGTTTGATGGGTTGGATAACGATAGATAGAATTCACGATATTTCCTTTTTCAATAACGAGTACATCTATCCCTTTTTTCTTTAATTCAATTGCTGCTGATAAACCGCATGGTCCTCCTCCAACCACAATCACTTCTCTTCTTTGCATCTAGGTATACTCTCCTTTAAAAACTACTCCGTATAACTGATCGTAATGATATGACATTCTGGTCGTGCACCTAATCGTAATGGCAAGGTCGTTGTCCCGTATCCATTGCTAATCAGTTTCCCTCTTCCTCCAACCGATTCAAAAGAACCTTTTTCACTAATTCCAAATTTTCCTAGCCGTATTTGTCCGCCGTGTGTATGTCCTGCTAACATTAAAGTTGGATGATAGTAACGCTCCACCTCTTCCCAGACAACAGGCTGATGACTAACAAATAACACATTTTTATATTGCTCTATATTTTCTAATGCTTGCTCCACATCTAATTTCAAACAGGAAGGATCGTCTGTTCCACAAATTCCCCATGAAGAATGACTGTGAATGGGCATATTTTTATTTTCCAAAATAATACCATCGTGTTGTCCAATAATTTGTCTGATTGTCTCTTCTCCAACTTCCCGATCATTGTTTCCCCAGACATAAAAAACTTGACCGAGCTGACTCAGTTTTTGCACATTTCGATTAATCCGTGACAAAGGGACATTTTTTTCAGCTAAATCCCCACCGATGATCACTAAGTCGATATCTTTATCGATTTTCTTTAATAATTTCTCGTCAATTTTCCTTCTATGAATATCTGAAATGAAAAAGACTTTCAATTGTCTCCTAGTAGACGAAAGCGCCTCAACGATTAAATGATGTCGCATGACATTTCTTTCTTTCGCATTTAAAACCATTCGTAAGAAGATGGATGCGCATAGAAAGAATGTAGTCCCTACAATTTTCTTGAACGTAATATTCGCCACCTTTCATAAGAAATAGGCAAAGGTTTTCTTTGCCTATCTCTACATTATGATTCATTCTATGTTTACGGGATAATTAACTTTTGTCCGACGGAAATTTCATTGGTCGTTAAACTATTTGCTTGCATAATTTTATTCACACCGTCGCCAGACTTATAATAATTAACTGAGATTCTATACAATGTTTCCCCTGGTGCTACGACATGTGTGCGCGCTTGGGATTTCTGTTCATCAGTAGAATCGTTTTCTTTCGCTCTTTCTTCCGCTTGTGCTTGCTGCTTTTCTTTCTCGGCTTGCTGACGGGCTGCCTCTTCTTTTCTTTTTTCCTCTGCTTCCGCCTCAGCTTTTGCCCTTTCAGCTTCTTCTTTTGCCTTTTCTTCGGCCTCTATTTGCTCATTCGTTTTTTCATCTTTTTTATCATCTTCCGGTTCTTTTTCTTTATTCACCGTAGTGACACTATTTTCATCAGTTTTTTTACTCTTCTCGAATTGAAATTGAGATTCTTCCAATTTCGACGCGATATTATCATTTGGTGAGTTCCAACTAATTATGACAAAAGCAAGAATTCCGATTGGAATGAGTGTAAATAAAACGAGAAGCACATTAATTAATGAATAGCGAGAACGTTTTTTGGGCTTTCTTTTTTTACTATGTAAATCAACACGCGATAGTGGTTTTCCACTATCTGTTTCCCCGTCAAGTTTGATTTCTTTTCGTTGTTCTTCAAATTCCGTTCTATAGTCATCTTTTTTCACATTCAACTTCTCCTATCACAAGAATACTTGCCTATCCATTATGACGAATTTTGTCGTAAAAGTAAACGAACTTCCAATACCTAACCAAGAAGATTCGTTAGTCTTGTTGACCAATCGCCCCACCCTCTTTCGTCCTGTCGCGCATCCTTGCTGTAAAGCCAATCAACAGAAGTTGTATCACAGATCGAACAGCAAGTTTTAGGTTTCTTTTGTAAATCTTCTCCAAAATTCTGAAGAAGTTTAACACGGATACATGTCCGCGCCTGGATGAGGTCAACCATTTGTTGTAACTGCCGTTCCTTTTCCTGACTTTGTTTATTTATTTGTATGATTGTTTCCTCCACCGACATCCGTTCAAAATAATAAAGCAACATTCGTCTACCTGTTTCACTTAGCCTTGCCAACTCAGCCGCCTCGTGAACGGACTTTGTTTCGGCTAGACAATTAGCAAAATAACGAATCTCCCCTTCATCCGGATAGTCGTCATACATAATAAACCTCGTTTTCTGAATGTCCTCTATTGTATATAATAAAGATGCCGCTGAGCATTCCCCGTCCCTTCCCGCTCGCCCAACCTCTTGCATATAATTTGCGATGGTAGACGGGATATGTTCATGAATCACTTGTCTGACGTCATTTTTATGTATTCCCATCCCAAATGCATTCGTAGCACATATCCAATTCAAATCACCACTAATAAATTGCGCTTGGACAAAAGCACGATCCTCTTGTTCCATACCCGCATGATAAGAAGATACTCCTCCTATCAACTCATTTAATACTTGAGCCAATTCATCTGCTCTTTTTCTTGAACCTACATAAATAATACCCGGACCAGTCGTTTGTTCTACACGATCGATCAGCCAATCCGTTTTCGCCTGTTCTGATGTTAGTTCGTGTATTGTATAAGAAATATTCGGTCTATCTAGAGACTTTTTATGGAGTACAGGGTTTATTAAGTTTAAATAGTGCTGTATATCTTGAATCACTTTACGATCTGCAGTAGCTGTTAACGCAAGGACGGTTGGATTTTTTACCGCATGCAAAAACTCACTAACCCTTAAATAATCTGGCCTAAAATCAAATCCCCATTGTGAAATACAATGTGCTTCATCGACAACGATAAATGCGATTTTTAACTTTTTCATTTTATTTGCTACAGCTGGAACTGTTAGCATCTCTGGAGATATAAAAATAAATTTATACCATTCAAGTTGATTGATCATCCGACTGCGTTCTTGATAGGTGTGGAATGAATTAAGCGCAACAACCCGCTTTTCACCTTGTTGTTTCAAAATGGCGACTTGATCCTCCATTAGGGCAACGAGCGGTGAAATAATAACCACAGTTCCGTCCATTAAATATGCGGGCAATTGAAAGCAAAGTGACTTTCCACTTCCTGTTGGTAATATGGCGATTTGGTCATTTTTAGCAAGTACATCGCGGATCACTTCTTCTTGCCCAGGTCTGAACTGTTCAAAGCCGAACTTTTCTTTTAAGGTTGTATAGATGTCCACGCCGCCTCTCCTTTCATGCTTGCCCCTAAGATAAGACGCAATTGAAAATAAGTTAGTTGCGGAAAGACTTCCTTTAATAATCGGAGCCTTTTCGTCTCAAGTTCAATAGATTTCTTTTGCACTTTTAAGCTATCTTCAAACGATACGAATTGTTCTATCGGAAAATCATGATCATGAATTGCAATTTCGACAATATGGTCCTCAATCGTACTTAATTTTAATTGACGTGTCGCTGCAATTTCTTCTAATGACAATCCTTTATCAAATAGATTCTTCGTGATAGCTGAGGACTCTGTTAAGTGTGTAACGAGTTTAATATCCTTTGCAAGCTCCTTTAAAAAAGGCGTCGTCTTCTCTCTTTCAATCGTCTTTAATAATAAATGTAAACTTTCAATGTAATAGAGCTTGATTGATAAAGAAGGCATACGTAACTGATTCTCTAATTGTGCCCACGTCCATCCAGTATGCTGATAGCCCACTAGCCGGTGTGTGAAAATCACTTTTTGAATCTCTTCCATGCCACTTTCCTCAAAAGCAGTCTGTAACTCTGCTTTTAATTGACGCGAAAAGTTCGGTTCTTCAATTGGGTGCCCACTCAATACTTTCTTGACGAACTGTTGGATTTCTATTTCTCGTTGTGCTGGCATAAATCGTTTCTGTCCCACTCTAAAATGCGACAACGTCTGTACGACAAGAGATAGCCTAGCAAAAAACATTTCTTCCCGGCCCCGGTAATCCCAGCCGTTAAAGTGAAAGGCGCGTGAGGATTCCACTAACTTTCTTCCACTCTCTGTTACATGCAGAATTGACGAAGCATCTATCTCAATACAGTTTAATTGTACTAGTTCATTTATCGTCTCATTAAATAATTGTTGAGGGAGTTTAGGCAATAAACCGAAAAACATTTTCAAGTCATAATATTTTACATCCTGAATTGTTTGTCCTGATCGTTTTCCACGCAATAAATGAAGAGCAGCATTCGCTGTTTTCTCTCCATCTAATTTGCTAAATAGAACACAAAGTAACGTTGAAAGATTCATTATTATGTCCTCCTCACCCAAATTTGTAGTATTATGTTGAAAACTGTTAAAAACAGCATTAGAATAGAGGATGTACTGAAATGCTACGTTCGAAGAAAAGAGGGAAGACATACATGCCTAAGTATACAATCGTCGACCAAGATACGTGCATCGCGTGTGGAGCTTGTGGGGCTGCTGCTCCTGACATATATGATTACGATGATGACGGAATTGCTTTTGTTATTCTTGATGATAACACGGGTACCGTACAAGTTCCAGAAGAACTACTAGAGGACATGGAGGACGGCTTTGAAGGTTGTCCAACTGATTCTATTAAAGTTGCAGATGCACCGTTTGACGGGGACGCTTTAAAATATGAAGACTAAAAAAATGCTGCGCTAGATCTTCTAGCACAGCATTTTTATATTTCGTTTCATTCAGCCAGCAACTTTGCACGTTGTTGACTAATCCAATTTTTCATTCGACTATATAGCATAATCGAAACAATTGTCAGGATAACACCTTTCAATATATTAAATGGAAGGATGCCAAGGACAATCATTTTATATAATGCATCGCCTGTTACAGGCGTCATATTTAAGAAGTAAGTATACATCGGTAAGAAGATAAAGTAGTTTAATAAACTCATCCCAATTGCCATCGAAACAGTTCCGGCAATAAATCCACCTAGTAAACCTTTCGTACTTTTAAACTTTGTAAAGATGTAATAGATTGGCAAGATAAATAGTAATCCTGTAGCGAAGTTGGCAATCTCACCAACCGGTACGCCTGTAGGGCTCCCACTTAAAAACCAATGTAATATGTTTTTAATTAACTCAACCGCGATGCCTGCAATAGGTCCCATCGTCATAATCGCAATAACTGCCGGAACTTCTCCAAAGTCAAACTTTAAAAATGCAGGTAGCGCTGGTAACGGAAAATTAAATTGCATTAATACTGTAGCAATACTTCCTAACATGGCGACAAGCACCATCTTACGTAACTTTTTACTATTCATGTTCCTCTCTCCTTGTCCGATTCACTTCCAAGAGGAAAGGGCATTCGTCTTTGTTTATTTATGTCCACAACATCATCATTGATTCTTATTTGAACTTACATAACTCAGTGTAATCTGTTATCAAGCATCAAAAGATACCAATTCTACATAAAAAACCCCTAAAGCAAATAGACTTTAGGGAGTTGTAGGTACACAAATAAACGTTCGATTAAACTCGTACAATGACTTCGTTAATCGGAACTTTCATAGGATAAGTTATTTTTATCCGCATGAAATAAGCGTTCACATTATGTTTTTTATACATAATGATAGACGGCTGCACCTTCACCTTCTCCCATCCAGACTATACTGTCGGCTCTAGAATCTCACTAGAATCAGCTATATTATACTATAGCTCGCGGGCTCAGAAGAAAATCTTCTATTACCGCCGGTCGGGAATTACACCCTGCCCCGAAGATGAATCAATATTAAATTTTCTTACATCTCTATAATACAATAGAAACAGGACTTTGTAAACTAGATAGTTTACAAAGTCCTGTTTATTCCGTTATGAAGTCTACTGGATTACTAGCGACTGGTCGTGGTAGCGCTTCGGATAAATCGTATTTCCCAAAATTTTCTTGCATGACATTCTCTAGTTTTATCGCTAATTGAAATTGTTCAGCCGTTAGCATGAATCCCTCAATCATTAAGCGAGCCTCGTCATCATTCATTTGCGATAAATCAAGAAGGTCTTTGAATTGGATAAATACGGTATCTTCTACTACCTGAACATCATAATGAACCGATTCAGGAACTAAACTTTCAAAGTCATCACTGAATTGCTTTTTCATATTTAAGAGTGCTTCCTCTACAGTTTCTGCAAACTCCCCGGCGTCTTGGGGGACGATATATGTTTGTCCAGACGGTAACGTGTATTTGTAATAGGAAGCTGCATGTCGATCATGATTTATTTGAATCGCATCCATTGTTCCTACTTGACTAAATTCGATTGCATCTCCATTTTCCTGAACGGGTAAAACTTTCGAGAAATCGTTGAATGTCGACCTAATAGTCCCTTCGTATACTTGAATGGATGCGGAAGACCTATCATAGGAATGGTTACTTGGAAGTTTGTGACGGACCATGCCTTCTTCAGCAATTATTTCTCCTTCAAAAGGGTGATATGCGTCAAAACCCAAAGCTTCCTCACGTAGTTGTCCAGCGTATTTTTGATAGAGTTCTACACTGTTTGGATTTTCTTTTTGAAAATCAACTTGAATTGTTTCCGAAGGGATAAGAAATGTAACAGGAATCACGTGTGCACGAGATACGAGACCTATTTGAAAAGGGATATATCCGTCTAGCTCATCCGCTAATAAAAGATGACTACTTTTATCCGCCTGAAATAATGCAGCCTCTTCTATGCTCTTCTCTACTTCCGCTAGTTCATCTGCTGATTCGTCCATTTGCATAAATGTAGATTCTGAAACCTGATCCGACTGATGTTGACTATCCTTTAGCATTGACGGAGTTAATATGCCTAAAAGCAGAACTGCTGCTATCGTTACTGCGATGGGCATCCATTTCCATGACTTTCGCTCAATCGGCTGTTGATCTTGTAATCGTTTGTCATTTTTCAGACGTGTATATACTTCGTCTATAGAACGATTGTCTTTAGGATTAGGCACTTGACTAAGCATCTTTTCAATCTTTTCTTCGGACCACTTCTCTTTATCCATCTTCTTTCCCCCCTTCTTGCGGAAGAGCCGTTAACTTCTTTTGCAGTGCTTTAATGGCGCGGTGCTGAGTTGTTTTTACTTTTGCTTCAGACCACCCTAATATTTCTGCGGCTTCTGAAATCGATAAATCATGTAAGTAGCGCATATGAATGACAAGCTTTTGATCGCCTGTGCAAGTTTCAAGTGCATTGAAAAGTTCTTGCATTTGTTCACTCATCACGACAAAATCATCTGGTATAGGTCGAGGACTGGCAAGTTCACTCTTCTCCCAATCAAAACGGTCATAATCGTGTTTCTTTCTAACTGTTTGTTTTCTAAAGTGATCTATGGCTACGTTTTTTGCGATTGAAAATAACCAAGTCTTTTCCGTGCTTTCTCCTTTGAACCCTTGATAAGCCCTTAAGACCCGTACATAAACTTCATGTACAAGGTCTTCTGCTTGCTCCCGGCTTCTCGTTAAATAGATTAGAAACTTGAACAGATCCTGATGATATTCTTCATATAACCGATGAAATACGGAGTCGTCCATAAAATCCCCCCGTTCAATGTATTAGTCGTTCTACCTCATCATTCGTTACATTTTTTTATTGGAAGGGTAACAGACATAATCGTCCCATTTACTTCTCCCCTAGATGCTGTAATCATTCCATGGTGTGCATCAATAATATTTTTCGCAATGGAAAGACCTAATCCTGTACCGCCTTTCACACGTGTTCTTGCTTTATCAGCTTTGTAAAACCTTTCGAAAATAAACTGTAAGTCCTCTTCTGGAATCCCATCCCCCGTGTCAGAAACCGTCATTTGACAAGTATCGCCGTATATATTAACCGTCAATCGTACATCGCCATTTTCAGGTGTATGACGTATTGCATTATCAATTAAATTTGTAAATACTTGTTCGATTCGGTCTTCATCTATGTCCAAAATTATTTTTTCATCGGGATGTTGAAATGAAAGATTAACATTTGCTTCACGTGCTACTTGACTAAACTTATGGACAATTCTACCTAAAAATGGAAGAACAGATACTTCCTCTTTATACAGTGTCATATGGCCTGACTCCATTCTTGCAAGGTCGAGTAAATCAGTTACAAGACGTCCCATTCGAAGCGATTCTTCGTGAATTACTTGAATGATTTCATCTTTCTCCTCGTCACTTTCTGTCACACCATCAAGTATCGCTTCACTATACCCTTGTAACATCGATATAGGTGTCCTTAATTCGTGAGATACGTTTGCGATAAAATCAGAACGGAGTTTATCTAATTGATGCTGTGCAGTCATATCTCGAAGCACCGCTACAGCTCCACGTATACTGCGGCCACTATAAAGCGGACTAATAGAGACCGTATAAAACTTTCCATTTAAAGGGAGTTCATCTTCTACTTCCTCTGAAAAATTTATAGAGTGTTCCAGCATATGTAACAACTCTGGTGGTAAAGAGTCATCCGATGAACCTTTCGCGAAATACCAATTTTGCAAAATCTTCTCTGCCTCTGGATTACTTAATAAGATCGTGCCATCACTGTTAAAAGTTATGACCGCATCTGCCATCGAAGTTAAAATACTATAAAGTTGTTCTTTTTCTTGGCTAATCAGCTCAACATGATATTTTAATTGTCTCCCCATTTGATTGAAGGCAGTTGCTAATTGACCAATTTCGTCACTTTGCAACGATGGTAATCGCGTATCGAAGTTCCCTTTAGATAATTCATTTGCTGCTTGTCGCATTTTTCTTAAGGGCAAAGTAATTCGGGTAGATAAGAAAAAAGCGAAGATGGTCGTTAAAATGAATGCTATAAATGCAGAAAGAAATACGATATTTGTTGTTTTCTTCGTAGTCGCTTGAATCGCTTCTAAACTTTGATAAATATAGACCGTTCCAGTTGCTCCAGCTTCTGTAGTAAATGGGTCAGCCAAAACGATATATTGTTCCATCATCCCTTCTTCGGTAATTGAAGGCATCATAATCTCTTTTGTCACACCATTATTCAACTTATTATCGGAGGAAAATGCGGGGGTTGAAAGGATTTTTCTTTCGATTCTACTTTTATTAAGTCCAATATGATAAGAGTGCGTAACCAATCCCTTTTCATCCGTAATAAATGCATTTGTTTCATCGTCCAATACGTCATGAATAATGATCGGCATTAACGGCTGACCTTTATGCTCCAACACGACATTTGCAATCATTTTTGCTTCCCGTCGTAGTGAATCCTCGGCCTGTTCCCGATGGAAATTCCCTAAAAACTCAAGTAATAACGCAGTTACAATAAACAATATAAAAGTAACGAGAAGCAATATGGTTGCCCATAGCTTCCCGACGATTGAATTCCATATTCTATTCATTCTAAAGCCTCGAACTTATATCCGACGCCCCAAACTGTGACAATCATTTTAGCAGAACTTTCGGAAACGCGACTTAACTTTTCGCGTAAGCGCTTTATGTGTGTATCTACTGTACGCAAATCACCGAAAAACTCATAATGCCATACTTCTTTCAATAATTGTTCTCTGTCAAAAACCTTATCTGGAGATTTCGCTAAAAAGTATAGAAGTTCGTATTCCTTTGGTGTTAAATTAACCTCTTGTCCTTCTGCAGTAACGCGATGTGCATCATGGTCGATGGTTAAATTAGGAAACACAACAAGGTCTTTCGAAGTTGAAGCTGAACTACTAGGAAAGGTTGCAGACCTTCTTAAAATTGCTTTAATCCGCAAGACTACTTCACGTGGACTAAAAGGTTTCACAATATAATCATCCGCACCAGTTTCAAATCCGGTTACTCGGTCCGACTCTTCACCTTTTGCAGTTAGCATAATGACAGGTGTCATGTTCCCTTGATCTCTTAATGTAGACAACACTTCAAGTCCGTCTTTCTCCGGCATCATCTGGTCTAATAAAATACAATTATATTCATTAGTAGTTGCTTTTTCTAATGCTTCAGCACCGTCTGCGGCTTCATCTACTTCATAGCCCTCACGGTTTAAATACATATTTAATAAACGACGAATGCGATCCTCGTCATCTACAACCAAAACTGATACTTTTTCTTCCATTATGAATAGCCCCTTTCAACAAACTCTCACTCTATATTGTACAAGTGTTTCTGTTTAAAAGAAATAAAAAGACTATACGGTTGAAGGTTCAACCCGTACAGTCTTGTTCTTTATGCGTATGAATGAAGTCCTGCGAGAATCATATTCACTGCAATAAAGTTAAACATGATCAGAATGAATCCTATAACCATAAGCCAAGCAGACTTTTTCCCTTCCCATCCACGCGATAGACGTAAATGTAAGAATGCTGCATAGAAAAGCCACGTAATGAGTGCCCAAACTTCTTTCGGGTCCCATCCCCAAAACCTTGACCATGCCTCATGTGCCCAAATCATCGCAAAGATTAAGCCACCTAATGTAAACACTGGGAAACCGATAAGAACAGCCCGGTAACCAATCTCGTCCATTAGTTGCGTATTGGCTTTCTTCGACAATGGTTGAAGCACCGCAGCAAGAGGTCTTCTAACTATGAGTCTTAATAGAATATACAACACGGTTCCTACGAAAAATGACCATGTCGTTGTCGTTAACTTTTTTGCATCGATAATTGCAGGGGTTTCAGCCCAAGGTTGCATTGTTCCTTCCGTTAACGCTTCGTACTGATGCATGCCAAAGAGAGGCGGCATGTGATAGGTAACTTGTTCAATTTGTTCATTTTTATTAACAAACGTGAACTGTGCTTCATAGTCAGCGACTCTAAATCCTGTTGTCGCAATGATAAAACCTACACATAACACTAATGTATAGACGATAACCTCTAACCAAAACCTTTCGTTTGAAGGCTTTTTCACATCTACTTTTTTCAAAAGTAATACAAATCCTGCAACTGCAGAGATAGCTAGAATTGCTTCTCCTAAAATCGTTGTAATCACGTGTACTGCTAACCATTTACTTTTTAATGCAGGGATTAACGGTGTTACTTCCGTTGGGAACATAGTTGCGTAGCCAATAATAATAATGGCAGTTGGTAAAGCAAAAAGTCCTAATGAAGGTGTTTTATAAAGATAATAGAGTAAAATGAACGCTGCAACGAGCATCATCCCTAATGCCGTAACAGCTTCAAACATATTACTGACAGGTGCATGTCCTGACGCCATCCATCTTGTAATAAAGTAACCTACATGTGTTAAAAAACCGATAATCGTAATAATTATGCCAATTGTTCCAGATCGGCTGTTCCCATAAGATGCTTGGGATTTAGCGCCTCGTACCGCACCACCGAAGAATAGTGTTGCAATCAGATAAGCAAAAAATGAAATCAATAATAAATTTGAACTTAAAGATGCGAGTTCCATTATTTAAAGTCCCCTTCCTCATCTTCCAAAACAGACTCTGTGTCTTCACGGTCTTCATATTTTGGCAAGTCCGCATATTCTTTCACTTGAGCCATTTCTTTCTTTAAGGAGAACCAGTTTTTATTCGTGTGGCTGGCTATGAACATCTCATTATTTTCTCCTTTTTGAATCCAAATTCGGCGGTGATTCCAATAGGAACCTTGCGCTACACCAATCATAAAAATAATTCCACCGAGGAGTAATAGATATAAGGTTTTATCTTTACGTATTGTAAGGCCTGAAATATTACGTGTTTCAGCACTTAAAAAGTTCACCTTATAATCATTTTCTTCCGCTTCTACTGTTTGACGGATCGCAACAAAACTGATTTCTCCTTTTGGCTTTTCGGGTGTAATCATTTTAAAGAAGAATGCAGGGTTGTTCGGTAATGGGGTTTTAGACGTCGGTTCACCATCTACGAACCCATCATAATCAGGATAGTAGTCTCTAAGTTCGACAGACGCGCCATTGCCTAAATCATATATTCGATCTGGATTCACTAAATCTACCGTAAACTCTCCGAGTGACTTTTCCGACGACTTTTCCGTCAATTGGAATGTCATCGATTTCAGTTCATCTGTCCGATAATCCATTTGGAAAATACTATAGCCATCGAAAGTTAATGGTTTATTCACGACAATTGGATACTCTTTTACTAGAGATATATTGTCAGATTGTCCAGGGAGGCCGCCTTCCTCTTGCTTATACAAGGCAATATCCGTTTGGAATTCTTTCACAATCGTACCGTTACGCTCTAATGCCGTCTCAAAAACTGCATTGTCTTCTTCTGAATAAGTTTCAAGTGTAAACCCTTTATTTTCAATAAAGTACCCCGGAGCTCCAGGAACTTCAAGCTTTTCTCCTTCTCTTAACCACAATGTTTCATCCACGTAAAACCCTGGAATCCCACGTAGTAAGACCGCCCCTAAAAAGATCAGGAGCCCTGTATGGTTGACGTACGGTCCCCATCTAGAAAATCGATTTTTCTCGGCTAGAATGGCACCGTTTTCAACTTTAACTTGATAGCGTAATTGCTTTAGTTTTTCTTCCGCTTTCGTTAAAGACTCATCTGCATTTTCCACCGTTCCATGCCCGTAGACACGCTGGCGCTTCAAAAAAGAAGTATGTCGTTTCGTTCGTTGTTGTTTTAAAGATTTATACAATGGAATCACTCTATCTATACTCGCAATAAGAATAGACGTACCGAGCATTCCAACTAGCGTAATAAACCACCAACTATTATACATATCATGGAAACCTAGTTTATAATAAACAACACCAGAAACGCCATATAAACGTTCATAATATGCAGCAAGCTCTGCTTCAGTGTTTGCTGGAACATATAATTTTTGCGGGAAAATTGTACCAATTGCCGATGTCACTAAAACAGCGATAATAATACTAATCCCAATTTTTACACTTGAAAAGAAGTTCCATATTTTATCAACAATCGTTCTTTTATACGTTTGCGATCTACGTGCGGATCCTTCGTAACGCATATCTACTGTCTTACTATTTTTCGCTTCTTCCGTTTGTGGCCTACCGCATTGCTCACAAAGCACCGTGCCGAAAGGATTTTCATGACCGCACTGGCATTTGATTTTGCTCATTTTGTATAGCTCCTTATTCTGGTTGAATGCTTTCCATCGCTTGACGAATTTCCTCTTCATCCAAACCGGTTGTAATGATATCTTCAATAACACCGTCTTTATTGATGAGTATTGTCGTTGGTAGTGGAATAACGTTATAAGCACGTCTTACACTTTCATCTTTGTCTTGTGCGATGGGGAACGTCAACCCATATTGGTCTCTAAACGTTTCAGCTTTCAATCTTGTATCTTTAATATTAATGGCAAGTATGTGAACACCTTTGTCCTCAAATTCCTTTGACTGATTCTCCATGAAAGGCATTTCCTCTTTACATGGAGGGCACCAAGAACCCCAGAAATTCAGAAAAACACCTTCTCCTTCATATTCCGAAAGTTTATGTATATTTCCCTCAAGGTCAACTAATTCAAAGTCAGGTGCCTTGTCACCTACCGCTAATACTTTTTCGGTATCCTTAGATACGATTGCAAAAATGACAGCTCCTAATAATAAGAATAGGACAACCGTTCGAATTACAAGACGGACCTTCCTCTTCTTTGCGAACTGTTCCGCTTTAGACATTCTCATGCCCCCTAACATAGTTAATACAATTTAATTATAACAAAGGATAACCGCGATTATCTTTCGAGAAATGAAATAACTGTGAACTCGTTCCACTTAGGCCAAATCATAAAACGAATTCGACTTAAATACAAAGAAGCGCGGACCTACAGGATATAGATTTCCCCGTAGGCCGCAACGCCCTTAAAAGCTCTTGTTTTACTGAACTACGGTGCCTTACCCAATTTTCCCAGTTTCCGCTAAGACACGTAATTGTTTGACTTCATGAATCGTTAATGGTCGTGAATCGCCTGCGTTTAAGCCGCGTGCTGTGACGATTCCAAACTCTTCACGTCTCAAACTATCTACAGGACAGCCAATCGCATCGAACATACGTCGCACTTGACGGTTACGACCTTCATGAATTGTAATTTCAACAATCGCCGTATTTGACTTTCTATCATTCGATTGCACTTTAACGCGTGCTGGTGCAGTTAAGCCGTCTTCTAACTCAATTCCTCGTTCTAGTTTTTTTAAATCCTCGCGTCGTGGAATACCTTTTACCTTTGCAATATACGTTTTCTTAATCTCAAACTTCGGATGTGTCATTAAATAAGAAAATTCGCCGTCATTCGTCATAATAATGACACCGGATGTATCATAGTCAAGCCGGCCGACGGGAAAAATACGTTCTTCAATTTCTGGGAAAAAGTCGACAACAGTCTTCCTGCCTTTCTCATCATTCGCAGTAGATATGACGCCCCTAGGTTTATATAAAAGATAATAAACATGTGGTTCTTTCACAATTGGAACACCTTCTACTTCTACGTTGTCTGTCTGCGATACACGTGTCCCAAGTTCTTTTACAATAACACCATTTACTTTTACTTTTCCTGCGAGAATGAGTTCTTCTGATTTCCTTCTAGAAGCAACCCCCGCTTGAGCCATCACTTTTTGTAATCTTTCCATGTCGTCACCCCGTCTATATACTAGTGAAAATTATGTCACATTTTGAAGCAAATTAAAAGAAGACTGTCCTATATTAAGACAGTCTTCTCAATATCGCCACATTTTCTACTTAATTTGATGCGTTAACTTGATCTTTATTCGAACAAAACAACGTTACATTAAATTAACGTGAAAGTAAAATTTCAGTACTTAGGACTGGCTCTCGTTCAAAGTAAACCGTCCATTGGCCAATGCTTTGTTTTTCTTCTCCACGAGGAATTTGGAGAATATGCGAGATTTCTTTGGCCTCACCTTTTTTCAACAGCATTTGAATTGGCTTTTTTAATTCTCCCTCGATTCCAGGCAATATGGCGTAAGTCCCTTTTTTTGAGATCGTTTCAACACGATAAGTTGAAAAAGCTTTTTCAGCTAATGATAAATGCGTATTCCAGTCGTTGCCATCATTTAATGTTACGACGATGACTCTCTTATTGTCTTTCTCAAAATAAGTGACAAGTGTACGACCCGCTGCTTTTGTAAACCCCGTTTTCCCCGCAATTGCAGTCTCAGTTGACCGAACGAGTCGATGCTTATTTGCCCAACTATATGTCGTCTCGCCAATTTTAAACGTATACATAGGCGTTGATGCAATTTCTTTAAACTTTTCATTTTGCATGGCATAGCGCATCATTAATGCTGTTTCATAAGCTGTAGATAAATGCCTATCGTCATGCAAGCCAGATGGATTTGTAAAATAAGTATCATTTAATCCGTAATACAATGCCTTTTCATTCATCAAATCGACAAAACCTTCTAATGAGCCGCCCCCATATTCCGCGAGTGCATACGCGGCGTCATTTCCTGAACGAAGCATGAGTCCGTATAAAAGACTTTCAACATCAACTTTCGTACCGTGTTCCAAGTAAATCGATGATCCTTCTGCAGATGCAGCGGCTGATGAAATTGTCGTTTCCCCAAGTGGAACACCGCTTTCCAACAAAGTAAAAGCAGTCCAAACTTTAGTTAAGCTTGCAATCGGCAGTTGGAGATTTTCATTGGAACCCATTAATAATCTCCCTGTATCTGCGTCAATTACCGCCCAAGAAGACCCTGCCTTCACCGTTTTACCACCGAATAGAACAAACAATGAAACTAATAAGACAAGAATACTTGCCCGCTTCAAGTATCATTTCCTCCTCCGTCATTGTCGATTTCAAATGCTTCTTGAAATTGTGTCATGAATAAATCATTACTTTCTACCTCGTCATCTTCTTCTAACTTAAGCGGAGGTAAATCTGCAATAGATTTGAGACCAAATCGATCAAGGAATAAATCTGTTGTGCCATATAAAATCGCACGCCCAGTTCCTTCCGATCGACCTTTCTCCATAATAAATCCTCTTGAAATTAGTGTATGTAATGGCCCCTCACTTTTAACACCTCGAAGATCATCTATTTCTACTCGCGTCACAGGTTGTTTATACGCAATAATGGCCAGCACCTCAAGCGAAGCCTTTGTAATTGTTTGGGGAGAAGGATTTTCCAGTAACCTTTTAATATCCTCAGCAAACTCTGCCTTTGTCACGAGGCGATACGCTCCACCGTAATGCTTTAATGTGATTCCTCTATATATTTCTTCTTCGTAAGTATCTAGTAAATCTTGAAGCGCTTGAAGCACTGTTGCTTCATCTTCAGCAGTTAATGCGGTGAGTTGTTTCAATGTCAGTCCCTCATCACCTGCAATAAATAAAAAACTTTCAATCATTCCTAATAACCTTTTATTCATGCACAACACTTTCGCCTTCTTTCAAATACGATACCGTCAAATTTTCAAAATTATCGTTTTGGATAACAATAATATCCCCCCGTAACATTAATTCCAATAATGACATGAATGTAATCACAAGCTCCCCCGTATCTCTACTTTCTAATAGCGCATAAAAATCACAACTACCACCGCTTTTGACGAGCTTCTCCATGATGTTATCCATCTTCTCACCAACAGACTGCTCTGTTTTTGTTATACTAGCGGTAAGAGGCGCACGAAGTCGATTCCGGTCCATCATTTTTTGAAATGCACCGATGAGGTCATAAACATTTAAACTTTCTTCTTGACCGACAGAAACAACCTCGCCATATTGCGCGATGTCTTCTGGCGGCTTTGTGAAATATTCAGCTCGGTCGTCCGCAGAATCTTTTAAGCTTTCGGCAGCTTCTTTATACTTGCGGTATTCAATTAAACGTGCGACAAGTTCATCACGTGGATCTTCCTCTAATTCAAAGTTGTCCTCATCACCAAACGCTTCATCTTCATGTATAGGAAGGAGCATTTTACTTTTAATTTCTATTAAAGTTGCTGCCAATACGAGATACTCACTTAATTCGTCAAGCTGTAATACGCGCATTGCATGCAAATGTTCGATATACTGTTCTGTTAACTCCGCCATTGGAATATCATAAATATCGATTTCCAATCGGTTAATTAAATGGAGCAATAAATCTAAAGGTCCTTCAAATACTTCTAGTCGAACTTTATAGGACATGTCGTACCACCTACCCATCTCACAGTTAAAGGATATGATAATTTGAAACCGTTATATCATCCATACTTTGTAAAGTTTATTGTTTATTTTAATAAGAATCAAGATTTTTTTGAATGTCATGAAGTACTCGAAGAATATTGGAATACATTCCCGGGGAGAACGAAAGAACATCCACTGACAGGATATATTTTGCTTTCAACTGGATTGTATCATTGGCGTAGAGGTAATCGCATTGGAGCACTACGAACCTTAAAAAAAGCGAAAGATAAATTTAATATAATATCTGAACGCTATATTGATTATACTGAAGGTATTGATTTTCCATCCCTCTATAGTCATGTGAAGAAGAGTATTGATGAGATTGAGCGTGAGCAACCTTTTGCTAGCTTTTCCATTTCAGTTACTTCACCTAAACTTCATGCGCTTGTTGAGGCGGAAGAGCCGCTCATGAAACTTTTACCTTTAGAGAGTGATGCCATCATCCATAAACATATCTTACGAGATCGGACCGAAATTATTCGTCTTCGGAACGAAAAAAAGAAGGGCAGACGTTAGTTATCTGCCCCTCCACTTTCCTCTTGCGTACATTTTTTTAAAAATGACTCTGTAACTTCAGTGCTTTGACATTTCTTATCTGGGTAACGATCTTGTATTGCTTGAACCATTTCCTTACCAAATCCTTCTCCTCGAAACGACGGGTTTACAGATAAATGCTGTAAAGTAAAAGTATCTATGCCCATTTCAATCCCTAGTAGGCCTATAAAATCTTCTCCGTCTTTCCAAAGATACAATTCCCACAAATCATCCGTCTCATATTGTTGAATTGTCTCTTGCAATGCTTTCACACTTTGATCCTCTGGCATGTACGAAAGCAGACCCATTGCAATCTTCTCATAAGTCTTTTTGTAACGTATAAGCATCTGTATGGATCCCTTCTTTTCTAATAAAGTGAAACTTCAATCAGCGACGATTTTTCGCTGATTGTTAGTTGAACCAATCGGGCCTTTACGGGCAGTTGACCTTCCAAAAATTACTAAATTCCTCAAAAGGTTTTAGACAGGAATTTTACCGCCCTTTGGCTAAAGAATTTATCAAATTATATTTTCTAAATCACGATCCTGAGCCAGGACCAAATGATGGTGCGATAAAGTACCAATACACTGCACCCCATATAAGACCCATGACAAGAATGCCAAGGAATAAAAATATGTTTCGCTTCCTCAAATTGTGTCCCCTCGCTTTACTGCCTGTAATGGAATGTCAAGTCTCGTAATATCTTCGTAGGTTTCTCTGCGAATAACGAGTTGATGCATTCCATCTTCGACAAAAACAACAGCTGGTCGAGGCAAACGATTGTAATTGCTCGCCATTGAGTAACTATACGCTCCTGTACAAAATGTTGCAATAATATCATCTTCTTGAGGCCGCGCAATTAATGCTTGTTCAATGAGTTTATCTCCGGACTCACAACACTTTCCAGCAATCGTTACTTCAGTTGTTTGAGGTTCATCCATTCGATTTGCGGTCACTGCTGTATATTCCGCCCCGTATAATGCCGGTCGAATATTATCTGACATCCCACCATCCACCGCGACATATGTACGTATTTCAGGAACTTCTTTCATACTTCCCAATCTGTATAGCGTAGTGCCAGCATCTCCTACTAGAGATCGGCCTGGCTCAATCCAGATTTCTGGCATTGGATATTGATGTTGACGGGTCATCGATAATACAACGGAAGCCATTTCTTCTACATACTTAGCAGGTGCGAGTGGTGCATCTTCTTCTGTGTAGCGAATGCCGAAACCGCCACCCAAATTTAATACACGGCAAATGAAGTTATATTCATCGCGCCACATAATCATTTTGTTCATAAGCGCTTCTGCCGCGAAACGAAATGCAGTTGTTTCAAAAATTTGAGAGCCGATATGGCAATGCATCCCTAACACTCGAATGTATTCAACATTATGCAGTCGATAAAATGCCTCATCTGCTTGTCCATTTTTCAAATCAAATCCAAACTTTGAATCTTCTTGCCCTGTCGTTATATAGTTATGCGTATGCGCCTCAACGCCAGGTGTCACTCGAATGAGTACATCCATTTCTTGTTTACGCATTGCCGAAATTCTTTTAATCAACTCGATTTCTGAAAAGTTATCGACAACGATACAGCCTACTTTTTCAGCAAAAGCATATTCTAATTCCGCTTCACTTTTATTGTTTCCGTGAAAATGAATTCGTTCACGTGGAAAACCAGCTTGCACAGCTGTATAAAGTTCTCCGCCCGATACAACATCAAGAGAAAGCCCCTCTTGTTGTGCAACTTCATAAATTGCAATGGATGAAAATGCTTTACTTGCATACGCCACTTGTGCCTGAATCCCTTCTGCTCGAAAGGTTTCTTTAAAAGCTCGGGCACGTTCACGAAACAGTGCAATATCATATGCAATAAGCGGAGTGCCATATGTGTTCACTAAATCAACACTGTCCACTCCGCCTATTGTCAAATGTCCTTTTTCATTGACCTCTTGTGTTCCATAGAGAAGCATCGCGGCTCTCCCCCTCTTTTTTATTCTGAACTTATTCGAATTTTATCACAAACTGAGGAGAACTTGCAAAGTTCTATTTGAGTCGATCTCGATTTGGCGAGTGCGTGATAAATGGTCGCGGCACATCTGCAGTCATCGGGAATCGAATTAACACCCGCAACATGGCATTTGGGAAAAATGGTACAACAGGCCACATATACGGCACGTTCATTGGTTTCAATGAACATAAATAATAGAATAGAACAGCCAGCGATAGGAAAAATCCTGGTGCCCCAAGTAACGCAGTTGAAAGAAGGATTATGATCCTAAATACTTTTGTCGTAATACTCAGTTCAAAAGATGGTATCGCAAAAGTTAAAATGGCACTCACTGCAACATACAACACAACTTCAGGCGTAAACAAACCAACATCTATTGCCACTTGTCCAATCACAATGGCTGCCACAAGTCCCATCGCAGTGGATAACGGTGATGGCGTATGTATTGCCGCCATTCTCAGTATTTCTATCCCCACATCCGCCGTAAGCAGCTGAACCAACAAGGGCACTTCACCAATATCCTTTGGCCCTATATAACTTAGAAAATCGGGCAAATAATGTTGCTCAGTTGCAACTAAATACCAAAATGGTAAAAGTATTAAACTTAAAGCAGCCCCTATAAAACGCGTTAACCTTACAAACGTACCGATTAGCGGCGCCTGCCTATATTCTTCCGCATGTTGTAAATGTTGCAAAAGTGTTGCCGGCACAAGCATTACGGATGGAGAGGTATCAACGATAATAGCAATATGTCCTTCCAATAAATGTGCAGCACAGATGTCCGGCCTTTCCGTGAAACGGCAAAACGGCATTGGATGAAATCTTTGTTTAAACAAAAATTCTTCGAGCGATTTATCCGTCATCGTTAATCCATCATGTTCAACTTCTTTTAAGCGCTGTCGAATATAATCTAAATGCTCCTCGCTAGCTGCTCCTTGGATAAACGCAATGGCGACATCTGTCTTCCCATTTACCGTCGTCTGGTGCATTTGAAATCGTAAATCCTCAGTTCGCAACCTTCTTCTAACGAGTGCTGTATTTTGTACGATTGACTCAGTAAAACCATCTCTCGCACCACGAATCACTTTCTCCGTATCTGGTTCTTCAGGTTGCCTGCCAGGATAAGCGCGCAAGTCGATGATAAATGCATAGCCATTTTGTGTAATAAATGCGGGTTGACCCGTTAAAATGTTCGTTAGCAGCTCATCTCTATCTTTAACTTCTGTCACAGCTTGATAAGGAAAGTAAGATAGAAACTTCTCACTTTCCTCTATATCTTCATCATCCTCCAACTGATTCCATTGCAATCTTGTTAATAGTGTCAACAATCCTTTGTCATCCACTAGGCCGTTCATATAGAGAAGTAAAGCAGGCATATCCCATAAGTGGACGTTCCTTGCTACCGCATCATATGTTTCACCTTTACCAAAACATTGATTAAACCAGTCTTCTCCTTCTTTCATAGAAGCAAATAGTTTTTCCATCGTTTTAATCCGTCCTCACTTTTTCCGAACTCTCCTCCGTATTTGCCCCCATCCACATCTTTAACTGAGCTAGTATTTTTTTCTCTAGCCGTGAAACTTGTACTTGTGATATGCCAATCCGTTCAGCAATATCACTTTGTGTATAATCTAAGTAATAGCGCATATAAATGATTGTTTGGTCTCGTTTATTAAGCCTAGTAATGACATCTCTTAACGGGATATGACTAAAGACTTTTTCCGAGCGATCATCGCGAAGTTGATCCATTAATGTTAAACTATCTCCTTCATTTTCATAAAGTTGCTCATGAAGTGATGCAGGATCTCGCAAAGCGTCCGACGCTAGAATGACATCCTCTAATTTAACATCTAGCATATCTGCAATTTCAGATAATGTTGGTGCCTGTCCACTTTCTTTCACATAATTGTCTGTTGCATGGCGTATTTTAAAACTCAGCTCTCGAATCGAACGACTCACTTTCACCATGCCATCATCACGTAGAAATCGTTGAATCTCTCCAACAATCATCGGTACGGCATAAGTGGAAAACTTCACATCATACGATAAATCAAATTTATCAATTGACTTCATCAATCCGATACAACCAATTTGAAATAAATCTTCCGGATCTGCACCGCGGGAAGCGAACCGCTGAACGATAGACCATACAAGACGCGTATTTCCTTCAATCATCATTTTCCGCGCCTCTTTATCGCCTTCTTGTGAAAGTTTAATTAGTTCCCTCATCTTCTCCTGCGACAATAAAGCATGTTTCTTTTCAACGGATGCGTCCATACGTCACCTCATTCTGCTCGTTTCCGTTACCGGAGAAAATCGTTTTTCAAATTTCACGACTGTACCCGAGCCAACATTCGATTCAACTGATAAACTATCCGAAAAGCTTTCCATAATTGTAAAACCCATTCCTGAACGTTCCATATGAGGACGAGTCGTGTACATAGGCTCCATCGCTTGTTCAATATTTGCAATTCCCGCGCCTTCATCACGAACTGTCATTGTCACTTTATCATCCTCAATCGTTGCATGGATGGTAACGATGCTTTTTCCATCGCAGTCATATCCATGAAGAATTGCATTCGTCACCGCTTCTGAGACAATCGTTTTAAATTCAGAGATTTCTTCGATTGTCGGATCGAGCGGGGTGATAAAACAAGTCATTGCCATCCTCGCAAGTGCCTCGTTTTCTTCAATTGCAACAAAAGATAACATCATCTCATTGTTCATGTAAAACCCCTCCTATTTCCCCGATCGCCTGATCGACCGTGCAATGTCTAATATTCTTTTCAAGACCTGAAAAACTAAAAATCTTTTCCATTGTGACAGAGGGATTTAAAATAAGCGTTTCTCCACCAAAAGGTGCTAAATCGCGCATTCTCCCTAGGATTAACCCAATTCCCGCACTATCCATAAAGCCAAGTTTTTCTAAATCCCATATCACAGCTTTTACTTGGCCTGCGAAAATAGCGGAAGATATATTCGACCTAATCCCATTTGCCTCATGATTATCTAGTTCCCCATACAATGTCACTACTAATATTCCGTTCTCTGTAATTTCAATATTTGCCACAGTGAACCCCTCCTTCACGCCCTTCTTTCCACATCGGATTAAGAGAATCCTTCTCGGTGACAAAACTAGTCATTGAACGAAAAAACTTCTTATGTTTCGACAAAGTTTGGTCCTCCTGTAAGTATGTGCATCCGTAACCTAAATTACACATACGAGATAGAAAAATTCATAATGTTTCTTTGTAAGTTGATTTGACGATGGAACCCGATCGATGTTGATTTCCGTTCCGGGCGGACGCTTTCCGTGGGGCTGGCGGTGAGCCTCCTCAGTCGCTTTGCTCCCTGCGGGGTCTCACCTGTCCAGCTAATCCCACAGGAGTCGCCGCCCTCCACTCCAATCAACGAAGACACCTTTACACATGAATGATTGACAGGATATCAAACCTAATTTTCATTTTTCACTATTTAAAAAACCAATTATGAAATTAATTCATTACATTAAATAAAATTAACTCTGATTATAAGGTTGATTGTCTAGCTCATAACAGATCGAACATGCTCGAAAACAGATCCAGCCTACTTCGCAACAGTTCACACTAACTTAGAAACAGTTGAGTACATTAACCCCATCCCAATTAAGTGTCCGTGAAAATAGTCATTTATTCCAAATAATATTTTTTAACAAACAAAAAAACTCTTCGACTAAGATTTTTCATCTTAGCGAAGAGTTTGTGATTCATTATTTTGTTATGATTTCTCCTATTAATGGAGGTGGCGTAACCAATTCATCTTCAATATGAATATGTTGTAGAAGCAATTCTGTCGATTGGGTAACTTCCTCGGAGTTTGCATGTAAGATTGCCAGCGTCTCTCCCTTTTCCACGTAGTCACCGACTTTTTTATTTAATACTATGCCCACGGCTAGGTCAATCTTATCTTCTTTTGTAGCCCTACCAGCACCGAGTAACATCGCGGCTATACCGATATCATCTGCTTCCATTTTCGTTACATAACCAGATTGACTGGCAACGACTGGGATTTGATATTGTGCGCTTGGTAGGAGTGAAGGATCTTCAATTACGGTTCTATCTCCGCCTTGTGCTTCAATCAAGTCACCGAATAACTGAAGCGCCTTACCATTTTGAATGACTTCTTTTAACATCTTTCTAGCTTCTTCAAGTGACTCGGCCTTCCCCCCAAGCACAACCATCTGACTGCCTAGTGTGAGGCATAACTCCGTTAAATCTTCAGGGCCTTTTCCTTGTAATGTCTCAATCGCTTCCTGAACTTCTAACGCATTGCCGATTGCATTGCCAAGCGGCTGACTCATATCAGAAATAATTGCCATCGTATTACGGCCCACTTCATTCCCGATGGCGACCATTGCTTGTGCAAGTGCTTTTGAATCTTCAAGTGTTTTCATAAATGCTCCATCACCTGATTTTACATCAAGCACAATTGCATCAGCACCTGCTGCAATTTTTTTACTCATAATCGAACTGGCAATGAGCGGAATGCTATCGACTGTCGCTGTCACATCACGTAATGCATAAATTTTCTGATCTGCTGGCGTTAAATTTCCACTTTGTCCAATTACCGCAAGTTTTAAGTCATTCACTTGTTGTACAAATTGCTCTTTTGTTAATTCAATATGAAAGCCTTTCATTGCCTCAAGTTTATCGAGCGTGCCTCCAGTATGACCGAGTCCTCTGCCACTCATTTTCGCAACTGGAACACCACAAGCTGCAACGAGAGGAACAAGAATTAATGTGGTCGTATCTCCTACGCCGCCTGTTGAATGTTTATCAACCTTAACGCCTTCGATCGCCGATAAATCGATTTGTTCTCCAGATTCAACCATTGCCATCGTCAAATGTGCTTGTTCTTCCGCATTCATGCCTTTGAAATAAACTGCCATTAGAATAGCACTTGCTTGATAATCAGGAATTGTGCCATCTGTATAGCCATTTACAAAAAGTTCAATTTCAGCTTTCGTTAACACTTCTCCGTTTCGCTTTTTCTCTATGACATCAACCATACGCACCATAATTATTTCACCCGTTCTTTTAATAATGGTAAAAAGCTTTTGCCAAATTGCGGCAGTTTCACATTAAAATTATCTGCAATCGTTGCACCGATATCTGAAAAAGTTTCATTCACTGGCATTTCTCCACCTGATTCAAAAGACGGCGAATAGGCTAATAACGGCACAAACTCACGTGTATGATCTGTTCCGGCATGCGTTGGATCATTACCGTGATCGGCAGTAATAATGAGTAGATCATCTTCTCTTAGCACACTCATGATTTCGTTAAGTCTGTTATCAAATTCTTCAAGTGCTTTACCATACCCAATTGGATCTCTTCGATGACCAAATAACGCGTCGAAGTCAACAAGATTTACAAAACTTAACCCGTGGAAATCTTGCTTCATCACATCAATTAATTTATCTACTCCATCCATATTGCTCTTCGTTCGAACAGATTCTGTAATTCCCTCTTCATTGAATATATCGGAAATTTTCCCAATCGCAATCACATCGTATTCCGCATCTTGTAATTCGTTCATGACTGTACGTTCGAATGGTTTTAATGCATAATCATGACGGTTTGATGTTCTTGTAAAGTTTCCAGGTGTCCCTACAAACGGTCTCGCAATAATTCGTCCGACTAGATATTCAGGTGCCAACGTAATTTCCCGGGCAATTTCGCAAATTCTGTATTGTTCGTCAATTGGAATGATATCTTCATGAGCCGCGATTTGTAGCACTGGATCCGCGGAAGTATACACGATGAGTGCGCCTGTCTTCATATGCTCCTCGCCTAATTCATCGATAATCGCTGTACCACTTGCCGGTTTATTCCCAATCACTTTTCTGCCAGTTCGCTGTTCTAATTCAGCAATTAACTCTTCAGGAAAGCCATTCGGATAAACTTTAAACGGCTTGTCAATGTTGAGACCCATAATTTCCCAATGGCCGGTCATTGTATCTTTTCCAACGGAAGCTTCTTGCATTTTTCCATACATCGCTAGCGGTTTATCTGCGACCGGTACGCCTTCGATTGGTCGGATATTCGAAAGTCCGAGCTTCGCCATATTCGGCATATGTAAACCATTCATTTCTCTTGCAATGTGACCGAGCGTATCAGCACCTTCATCTCCAAATAAATGCGCATCTGGCGCCTCTCCAATTCCTACGGAGTCCAATACGACTAAGTGGACTCTTTTAAATGTTTCGTTTTTCATATAATTTCCTCCTTTAAATTAGGCACGTGGGTGATGTTTTGTATAAACTTCTTTTAGTCGCGAACGACTAACGTGTGTGTAGATTTGCGTAGTCGAAATATCAGAATGACCTAGCATTTCTTGTACAGCTCTCAAATCTGCACCGTTTTCTATTAAATGCGTGGCAAATGAATGACGTAATATATGCGGTGTTAAATCTTTGGTTAGATTTGCTTCTAATGCATACCCTTTTATAATTTTCCAACACCCTTGCCTCGATAATCTACCCCCGCGCATATTTACAAATAGCGCATCGACAGGTGATGATGATTTCGAAACCATTTTACGTCTTGCTTCATTTATATAAACTGTGCAAGCTTCAATCGCTTTATTACCCAGGGGGACAATTCTTTCCTTTCCACCCTTACCAAAGACGCGAACAAACCCCATCGACAAATGTACATCATTCACATCGAGCGCAATTAATTCGCTGACTCGCATGCCTGTTCCATATAATATTTCTAATAAGGCGTAATCTCTTTTGCCTTGTGCTTTACTTCGGTCTGGCGCTTCTATTAATCTATCTACTTCACTCAAAGATAAAACGTCTGGCAACTTTTGTTCAATTTTAGGGAGTTCTAAATGAACTGTTGGATCTTCTGTTGCAACTCTTTCCCGAAGTAAAAATTGATGAAATGAACGGATTGAAGAAATATACCTCGATACGGTCCGCGTCGATTTTCCCGTTTCTTTCATCTTTTGTAAGTATAAAATAATCTCTCTACGCGTAATTGCATCGACGCTTGTTACCTGATTTTCTACTAGAAAATCAATATAATCTGTTAAGTCTCGGTTATAAGAAGTAATTGTGTTTGCCGCTAATTGGCGCTCTACTTGTAAAAAGTGCAGATAATCTTCCAATGCTAAGCGAGCTTCCTTCACGAAACATCCCCCTATCAATAAGTCATCATGATTTGGTCAAAAAAATTTTAAATACGACAAAGGGGACAGCGCGTCGCTATCCCCCCTTTTCATTAGTCAGTTTTCGCTTTCATCCAATTTACATGTTTTACAAATCCCATGAAAGGTTAGCCAATGGTCTTTAATCGTAAATTCCCAACGGTTTTCTACGATTTTTTCAACATCTCCTAGCAAATCCTCTTGAATTTCTTCCACCTTACCACATTCAATACAAATAAGATGATGATGAAAGTGATCAGCGCCTTCTTTTCGAAGGTCAAATCGTGACACCCCATCACCGAAATTAATTTTATCGACAATTTTCAAGTCTGTTAATAACTCTAACGTGCGATATACGGTTGCTAGGCCAATTTCTGGCGATTTTTCTTTTACAAGTAAGAAGACATCTTCGGCACTTAAATGGTCCGCCTCGTGCTCAAGGAGGACCAAAACCGTCGCTTCACGTTGCGGCGTCAATTTATAGCTGGCCGCGTGCAGCTGCTTCTTTATTCGATCGATTCGGCTTTTCATCAGACGCCCCCCTCAAACTGAATTCATTATACCAAATATGCTTTATAGAAAACAACTGAAAGGGAAGATGGAGAAGCTAGTGGATTAGGAATCACTTAATAAATAAAAAGAAAATCGTATATTCTAGTACAATTAAAAGTACCGCACAAATGGCTACTGTGATTAAACCACGGTTATTACGTTCTCTTCTACCTGTCGTTTTCAAGAAAAAGGGCGGTGTTAACACTGCACAAAATAAAAGCAATGCAAAACAAATTAATAATTGAAAAGGAAACCACCACATAGCATACTCAAGGATTTTCAACCCTTTTGCTAGTAAATAGGCTGAAGAAACGCCGAATAGCACGCATTTAATAGCGCCCGTAAAAATCACTAAAAAACGACTATATTTGAAGCGTGAAAATGCAAAGGCAAGAACAAAAAAGAGTAGCGTTGCCGTAACCGGTAAAAGTAGCTTCGCATCACTTCCACTCACAACCCGAGCATCAAACAAGATTAATATCTTTTCAACTGATGCTTCAGGCAACTCTCTAAATAACAATGTTCCCCCCAAATAACTAACAGCTAAAATGATAAATAAATACGTAAAAGATAAGGAACGGGTCATCGGTTGCACCTCCGTCTATTTAGTACAACCTATGCTCGTCCCCCGAAAAATATTTACATATTCAATTGATGTTTTACATAAAGAATTGCGAAAGCAGTTTTGGCGTCATAAATCTCACCTGTAGCCACCATCTTTTCAGCTTCCTCGATGCTTACTTCCAATCGCTCAATGAATTCGTCTTCATCACCTTCAGCAGGATCTTCGATTTTATAAAGATCCTTTGCGACGTAAAGATGAATGATTTCATCAGCAAAACCTGGAGAAGTTGCGAAGGATTGTAAATATGTAATGTCATGCGTCCCGTATCCTGTTTCTTCTTCGAGTTCACGAATTGCAGTTAACTTTGGATCTTCATTCGGTTCAATGCGACCGGCTGGAATCTCAACGATTGCTCTTTCTATTGCTTTCCTGTACTGCTTCACGACGATGATTTTTCCCTCGTCTGTAATTGGGATTAACGCGACTGCACCTGGATGTTTTACCAATTCTCGTTTTGCGTGATTGCCGTCTGGTAATTCCACGTCATCGACTTGCAGAGAGATGATTTTCCCTTCATAAATAGAATTTGTTGCAATGGTTTTTTCCTCATAACTTTTCATTGTTTGCGTTCCTTTCTACTTTTTATTAGTGGAATTTATTGTCTAGTCATTGTACCATGAAAGGAAAAAAGGTGGGGTAAGGATGAAAAGAAGAGAGCTAGGAACAAGTGGCCTATTCGTTTCTGAACTCGGATTCGGTGCCATGTCATTGCCTAATCACTTATCAGAAGCAAATGAAATTTTCGATGTAGCACGCCATGCTGGAATCAATTTTTTCGATACTGCTGATTTATATGGTGGTGGAAGAAATGAAGAGTTCATCGCTTCTTTATTAAAAGGAAGAAGAAATGAGATCGTGCTCGCGACGAAAGTAGGAAACCAACTGAATGCAGATGGAAAGAGTTGGTCTTGGAACCCAACTAAAAGACATATTACAGAAGCTGTCAAACAAAGCCTTCGAAGACTGGGAACCGATTATATCGATTTGTACCAATTACATGGCGGTACGATGGAAGATCATGTAGATGAGACAATCGATGCTTTTGAAAGTTTGAAAAAGGAAGGACTCATTTTACAATATGGCATTTCATCCATACGGCCTACTGTGATCAAACGGTTTCTCGAAAGAAGTTCCGCCGTTTCTGTCATGATGCAGTACAATGTACTTGATAGAAGGCCCGAAGAATGGATTCCTATGATCGAAAACTTCGGTGCTTCCATTATTACGAGAGGAACGATTGCAAAGGGCTTTCTAACAGCAAATGGAACGGCTAACGCAAAAGCTATAAAAGGATTTGCATCCTATCATAAAAATGAATTAATTGAAACAATTAAAAACTTGCACGAAAATATTGATGATTTACACGCTGCGGCAATTGCTTTCGCACTAAACGAACGATCTGTTGCTTCCGCATTGGTTGGTGCAAAATCTAAAGAGCAACTCCTGGACTCCATTGCTGCTTATGAAAAAGGAAGTTCATTTGAATCACTAAAGAAATTACGGGATATGACAACACAACATAAATATGAAAAACACCGACTCGAGTCTTTATGAGTCGGTGTTTTGACCAGCGATATTCTTGATTATCGTGCATCTGGGAAGACATTTCGAACGGCTTCTCCAAATTCTTCAAAGAATCCTTCGATTGGTTCGCCTTCATTAATACGCGTTTGATAATCGTTCATTCGTTCAACAAATTCAGGGTTTAGAGAGACATATACATTTTCAATATCCTGATTCACTTCACGAACTTTTTCCGCAACTTTATCTTCTAGTTCCTTGGATAGTTCATCTTCAGCTGTCGCGTTGTTGGTATCCGTGGTCGTATCGTTATCGTTATTGTTATTATCTGTACCCGTACCGTCATTGTTATTCAAAACAACAGCAACATAAGCATTGTTGTCTGTGACAAGTACCGTCGCACGATCTACCTCTTCTAGTTCTGCCACTTTATCAGCAGCATCTTCGGCCACATCCAGGCGTGCCTCACCATTGTTGACATTATCTTGAGTATTTTCGTTATTCCCCCCATCTTCTACTGTATTATTTTCAGTCGTGTTGTTATCATTATTTTTATTCGTACCACAACCTACGAGCGCTAATGCGACAAGTGCAGCCATCATCAACATCATTAATTTCTTCATCGAATTCCTCCCTAATTTAATTTCAGTACTAGCATGACCTAAATTGGGAGTTTTTATGTATTCATAATTAATCTTTTCCATATTTCATTCATCATTTAAATCGTTACAAAATCACCGAATAATGATATTAAAATTAAACTCATGATACTGACGGAAAATGCGGCAACGAGTCCAATCATAAATGGCTTGAGTCCAAGGCCTTTAAACATTTTTAGATTAGTCGATAAACCAACACCTGCCATTGCAGCCCCAAGTAAATAAGTCGAACCGAATGCACTGAATGTCGTGTAAAAACTTTCCCATGTCGCGACATTTAAAACGCCAAACGCTTCGCCGCCACGGCTACTTGTCATATCTCCAACGGTTCGAATCAACGCTAGAAGTAAGAATCCAATGACAAATAATGGAATTAGCTTATACCATTTCGGTACTTCTTTTATTTCTTCTCCATTATCTTGTTCTCCATTTTTCAAAAATAGATAAGAAATCAATGGAATGACTGCAATGATAAATAAATTTCTTGTTAATTTGGTGACAGTAGCAACATCAATCACCTTTTCTATTCCATACATCTGATTATAAATAAGTGCCGCACCCGTTACTTGTGCTGTATCGTGAATCGCAGTTCCTAAAAATAAGCCTGCTTTTATAGGATGATCAGCAAAAAAGAAATGAGCCAAATACGGGTAAAATAACATACTGACTAACCCGAACATTGTAATGTTTGCTACTGCGTACGAGATTTCATTATCTTTCGCTTTGACGACAGGTGCCGTTGCCATAATCGCAGTCACTCCACAAATTCCCGTTCCGGAAGCAATTAAGGTTCCAAGCCGTTTAGACTGGTTCATTTTTTTCGTGAAATATAAAGTAACCGTTAAACCGCAAGCAATACAAAGGATAATTAACGGTAATCCCCAAGCACCAAGCTTTAAAGCTTCAACAAGACTTAGGCGTAACCCAAGTAAAATGATACCAGCTCGCAATAAGTATTTAAGGGAAAACTTAATCCCATCCATAAACACCTCGGATAGCCCGATTGTGTTTCGTATTAAAATACCGAGTAAAATGGCAACGAATATACCTGATATTGGACTAGAACTACCTGCAGGCAACACATTCATAGCGTTCAATAACAAACCTATTAAGTCCGCAAAATAAATGCCAATTAATATTACTGCAAGGCAAAGCGCTACGCCTGGTACATACATAAGAAATTTATTCTTTCCACTACTTTCTTTTATCAAATCGTTCCTCAATTCCTTTGGTGTAAATTACTTTTAAAATAAGTCTTGAAACGAACAAAAGTAGAAGAGGATACCAAACCCCTCTCCTACTCTGATCTTTATCTAAACGATGCACACATTAATTGACTTCTACGCCCCAATTAAATGGATCCTCAACCGTCCCTGTTTGAATGCCCGTTAATGTATCATATAATTGTTTTGAAAGTTCGCCTGTTTTCCCTTCATTCACAACAAACTTTTCATCCTGCCAATTAAACTCGCCAATTGGGGAAATAACTGCTGCCGTCCCCGTTCCAAACGCTTCTTCTAACGCCCCATTAGCATGCGCTTCTTTCAGTTCTTCCATTGAAATTTTGCGCTCAATCACTGGGATATTCCAATGCTTTAGTAATTGGATAATGGATTTTCTTGTGATCCCTTCCAAAATACTACCATTTAGTTCAGGTGTAATGACTTCCCCATTAATTTTGAAGAAAACGTTCATACTCCCTACTTCTTCTATGTACTTTTTCTCCACACCATCTAACCAAAGAACTTGTGAATAACCTTTTTGATCCGCTACTTCTTGCGCTTTTAAACTTGCGGCGTAGTTACCCGCTGTTTTTGCGGTTCCAGTACCTCCATCAACGGCTCGAACGTATTCGTTTTCGACTAAAATTTTCACCGGATGAATCCCTTCTTTGTAATAAGAACCAACTGGCGACAAAATAATCATAAAACGATATTTAGTTGAAGGCGCAACCCCTAAATAAGGCTCCGTCGCAATCATAAAAGGTCTAATGTAAAGAGAGGTCCCCTCTGCTTTAGGAATCCAGTCTTTATCTACAATGAGTAATTGCTTCAACGCTTCGAGCGCAAACTCTTCGTCAATTTGCGGCATGCATAGACGTTCACACGATTGATTCATACGGCGCATATTTTGCTCTGGACGGAATAAACGGATTTTCCCTTCTTTAGATAAATAGGCTTTCAACCCTTCAAATACCGTTTGTCCATAATGAAAAACAATTGCTGCTGGATCAAGTGTGAGTGGTTCATAAGGAACTACCCGATGGTCTGTCCATCCTTTTTCCTCGCAGTAATCCGCAATAAACATATGATCCGTGAATACTCTACCGAATTGCAATTCCTCTGCTAACGGCTTTTCTCCTTTTGACTCACTCAGTTTGACTTCGATTGTTTGTACTGTCATGATACCCGTGTCTCCTCACCATTTTAATTTCACAAAACCAACAAAAGTAAATGATTTAATAATTAGTATACTACGAAAAAGTCAGAAATAATAGCATCATTTAAAGTTTAAATATAGAACATGGAAGAATTCAGCAAGGCACCAAGCTAGCGATAAAATAGCAAGTATTGAAAAAGCGCATAGAAATAGAATTACAAAGAATTAGGCGGCAATCGTCCAAAATTGACGGAAGCCGCCTTTTTAACGTCGAAAAAAGGTATTGTTTACTATTTCGTAGCAGATAAAAAAGCAATACAGGCAATTTTAAAGTGCTTTAAGCGCATTGTTTTATTTTACAAATTAAATTTGTGTTATGGTGAATTTAGTTTCAATTTTTTGGTCTGATTCTTGCCAGAATATTGTTTCTACTCTAGGCGTGCTATTGATTTCATTAACACCTATCTGGATAAAGCGATCTGGATTTAATGTATCATTCGGGTCCCAAAAACCATCATCTTCATCTTTTATATAACCGCCAATTTGTAACCACTCATTATCTCTCATAATAACTTCCTGAACTGGAAAATTCCCAAGAAAAGTATTTGTAGCGATGGTTACATAGGGTTGTTGATCCCACAAAGGTACGTGTGCCTTTTCTGTAACAAATCCATTTGGGTGTGTAAAATTCACTTTTGCCCATAGCTTACCAAAAAGCTCCAAACTAGGCCCTGGATCATCACCTGATGTCGGGCAAAAAATATGATCTAATCTAACTTCAACCATCTTTCTAGCCATGAATTTATTAGCTCCTTTTTAAGTTTTTTGTCATTATAGAATTACAAAATTAGTATCTGTAAAGGGAATTTTGTTATTCATTAGAACCAAAACCGAATGGACAATTGTCTGCAAGAATTCTGTTCATTTTGAAGAAATCATCTATCATAGCGATGCGATGACGGCATTTCACACTACGGTAGAGATAACAAAAGCGCTAAAAATCAGTAATGCCACATTGAGAAAATACACGCAGCTACTGGAATGGGCTAGCGGGATCCACCTGTCCCGCTAGCCCCACAGGAGTTTCCATCCTTCATTCCAATCAACAAAATTACTTTCAAATATGAATGATTAATTTAAAGTTCACCTTAATATTTGTCTATTCATTCAAATAAAAAATTAAAAAAACTCACTTAGTTTTCTTTTTAGCCGCCTCATTTTGTCCGGTTACTTTTAAATCGTCTACACTTTTATCATAACCATAGCCATATTCTTCACGGTCTTTTTCATTCCCACGTTTTTTCTTACTCACATTCATTCACCTCCGTATCATAAGCTTGAACCATATTTGAGCTTTTATGATAAAAGCATATCAGTTTACCTAGTACGCAATATTCCGTACACTTTAAGTATGAATTAAAAATGGGAGATGATGATGTGGGTTTAAACGAGTGGTTTAACAAAGGTTTGACGCCTGAACAGTATATGGAAACGCTAGATAAACATAAAGAAGCGTTCCACCATATTTATGAAAATTTCAATATTGAAAATGATGAGTCCTTTCTTAATCAGTTAAAGGATAAAAATGTGCGGGCTGTCGTATTAGCTGAACCTTGGTGCGGTCATTGTATGTTAAACATTCCAGTATTACTTCGACTTTCGGAAAAAACAAACATGCCCGTTAAATTTTTGTTACGTGATGAAAACTTAGAACTCATGGATCAATATTTAACAAACGGCAAATCAAGGACGATCCCAATTATGATTTTCATCAATGATAATGGCGAAGAAATTGCGAAATGGGGACCAATTTCTGATAAAACAAAACAATTTGTTGATGAACTTAAAAAAGATTTACCACCGAAAGAGACCGAAGAATATGATGCGAAATTTAAAGAATTAATTGCAATCACAGGAAAAGAATTTAAAGAAAACGCCAACTTATGGCATGGCGCTTATGCAAGTATAAAAGAAACACTATCCAAAATTTAATCATGCATATAAAAACTCATGCAAATCAATCATTGCATGAGTTTTTTGTTTTGTGTCATCGCAAGATCAACACGGTAAAGGTCTAGGTCAATCTCAACTTGTTGTCCAAGCGCAAGTTTCGCAAGTTGACCTCCCAAATAAGGGCCAACTGTTAATCCTGAGGAACCTAGGCCATTTGCTAAAAATAGACCTGTCATGTTAGGAACTTCACCGATAATTGGCATGAAATTAGGTGTCACCGGGCGAAAGCCTACACGCGCTTCTTTGTAAGTTGCACTATTTAAACCCGGTGCAACTTGCAACGCTTTGTTTAAGATTTCATGTAATCCACCCGCAGTCACGTTTAAATCGCCTTCTTTATCGTCTTCATACGTCGCACCTACGACCACTTCTCCATCATCAAACGTGAGAATATATTGGTTCGTTGGCGGCATGACTACAGGCATATGAGCACGCTCAACACCTTCAAGTTGTAAATGAGCAATTTGCGCTTTCTGGCCCCTTACTTGTAAGTCAATCCCAATTGGTGATAATAAATCCGAAGCCCACGCGCCCGCGGTAACAATTACACGGTCAGCATGAATCACTTGCTCCCCGACTTTCACGCCTACAATATCGGTGTCTTGATGGATCAAGCTTGCTGAACCTTCTATAAAAGTTGCGCCATGCTTTTTCGCGCCGTTGATTAATGCGTCACGCACTGCACGTCCATTCACTCTCGCAGCACCACTCACATACACAGATGCATATGCTTCATCTAGCGGAGGAAATAATTGGTTTGTATCGTCTTCATTTAATCGATAAACTTCCCCAATTTCGGGTGCATCCATTCTTCTAGTCGTAGCCCGTTCCTCCATCGCTTCAAGCTTTGCGTTTTCAGTATGTAAACTGATGGCCCCAACTTTTCGGTAACCCGTATCTTTTTCTCCATCGGCTTCTAACGCTTCAATTAACGTTTCATAATAAGCCGCACCATTTTTAGCGAGCGCATACCATGCTTTATTTCTTCGTTGGGATAGCCACGGGCAAATAATTCCAGCAGCTGCATCTGTTGCTTGTCCTTGATCTTTTCTATCAATGACAGTCACTGAAGCACCTAATTTTGCCAAATGGTACGCTGTGGAAGCCCCAAGAATCCCAGCACCGATTACGATAAACTTATTCATACATACAACTCCTACTACCGATTACTTCTCTTCTACCCACGTTTTACATGCTGTTTCGTCATACATTCCATAGGCTGCGTGGAATGTTGGCCCAACGCCTTGTTTAAAGCCAAATGAATGACGAATAGCTGCTGTAATAAACTTTTTTGCATGTTCTACTGCTTCAGGAACTGTGCTTCCTTTTGCAAGTTCCGCCGTAATCGCCGCTGAATACGTACAGCCGGCCCCATTCGTATGAATTGTATCGATACGCGGCGCTTCAAACATATAAAATTGTTGTCCATCGTATAAAACATCGACAGCCGGTCCATCTAGTCTTCCCCCTTTTACGAGGACATACGCTGGACCGAGCCCATGTAATTCTTTCGCAGCCAATTTCAGGTCTTCAATCGTCAGAAGTTCGGACGCCCCTAGTAATTGTGCAGCTTCGGGCATATTTGGCGTAATAATTGTTGCCAAAGGTAGTAATTCCTTTTTCATACTTTCAATGGCGTCTTCTTTTAATAAAACCGACCCTATTTTTCCAATCATAACTGGGTCTACGACAACATGCTTCACGCTGGATTCTTTAATCCATCCCGCCGTCTTTGTAATAATTTCTTCAGTAAATAACATCCCTGTTTTGATCGCATCCGCTCCGATATCCCGTAATACGGTATAGACCTGCGCTTCAATTGCATCAATGGACTGCGGGAAAATTCCTTCTCCCGTTCTAGGGTTTCGAGCGACGATGGCCGTGACCGCAGTCGTCCCAAAAACTCCTAACTCTTGAAATGTTTTTAAATCCGCTTGAATGCCAGCTCCGCCTCTCGCAGCAGATCCAGCAATTGATAATGCACGACGTATCATTCAAATATCCCCCAATTTTCTTCATCTGCCTTGAAAAAACATCCCGATTTGGAATGGTTTTGACAACACTATTTTATATTATAAACGAACATGTCATGATTTAAATAAAAAAGCAAATATATATGCTGGTTCTTCAATAATTCCATAAGCGAATGTTACTCAATTGGTTTTCATATAAATAATCTGATGATATATGGAGGGGATTGTTTGCAAAAAACATTCGAACAAGAGGTGCTATTTGAACTGCATTTTTGGTTAGAAATATTGAAAGATCATAGCGCATTTATTCATGATTCATTGGCGCCTAGTGAAACAGCATACATTGAAGAGGCCAATGCGTTCAAAGAACTATTTGCAGGCCTTCTTGTAACGTCTAAAGAGGTGATGGTTGAGCAATCTTTACTGGCTGTTAACTAAAGAAGCAAAAGAAGCGAGTGAGGAAATTCGAGCTTTTAAATTAACCTTAATACAAGCCCATTTAATTGGAGATATCAAAATCTCGTTAACACCATCTTTCCTAAATCATATGGTGAATGAAGTTGAAGAAGCGATTCGGCTTTTCTCATATTTTGAAAAAGGCGAAAAAGCACCTCCTGTCCATCCACTTCATCATGACTTATTATGGCTTCTTGATGCAGCAGGACATGCTGGAGCAATCAATGCGGAGATGGATGGAGCCGAAAAACAGTTGAAAAAGAAAAGTCATAAATTCACAAAAGAATGGGAGGCATTTTACCTTAAAGCTATAGAAATGGCTGGATACTTACGCACAAATGTCATGAAATTCCCCGCTTTAAAGAAATTTCACAATGACATTAATTTAGAAATGACCATTTTCAAAGCTTTTCTTGATGAATTAAAAGAAATGGAACTCAATAAAGAGGCGCTCGGAACATTCACTGCACAAATGGCTGATCATATGATGCGGGAAGAAACGTATTATTTACTAAAGTTATCGGAAACGACAGATATCCCTCCTCCAAAAGGAGACCCAACAAAGATAAGCAATTAAGTATTAACAATGATTAACTTTTTATCCAACATCATTAATTAGCTAAATAAGAATTCAATAAGAATGCCCATCCAATTTAAATGGATGGGCATTTTTTATAAGTAATTAACTGATTAATCGGCTAAGCCATTAATGAATTCTTCAATTTCAGCCTGGGATTTACGGGCTTTGCTCACAAAACGGCCGACTTCCTCGCCTGAATGAAACGCAACAAAACTCGGAATGCCGAAAATGTTCATTTCACTACATAAGTCGATAAATTCATCACGATCTACAGAAATAAACGTGTATTCGGGATAATCTACTTCAATGCGCGGTAAAATTGGTTCGATGACCGTGCAGTCGGGGCACCAATCTGCCGTAAACATAAAGATTGTTCTCTCTTCATTTTTCAGTTGCTCAAATTGTTCTAGTGATTGTAATTTTTCCATTTCATAATCCCCCTAAGCAATCTATCAATTCTCTAACAGATTTAATGCATGAATGACGCCGGCATGCGTTCCTTCATGCCAAGATAAAAACTGTACGATTCCATCAATCGTGCTAAACGTCATAATATCGTCTCCGATTACTAATGGTTCGTCCATTTTTCCGTCAAGCTTATCTTCAATAAACGGAATGACCCAATCCATTTGTTCCCGAAGCGCTGCCAAAATTTCTTCACCTGACGGAACGTCTTCTCCCCAATCGCTTGGACTTGTTCCATCATCAAACATAGGAATCCACTCCGGATATTTTGGCTCATAGGATTTTACGCTTTTTTGGAGGAATGTCTCTACAATGACAAATATATGGCCGGCATGCCAACGAATATTATTATTAAAACCAGCTGGTTGGTAATCCCACTTCGAATCTTCCACCCTTTTCACCCGACCAATAGTATACATACGCGACAACCTTAATTGTTGAATCGTCTCGATTGAAATCCTCTCCTTTAACTGAATGTCTACTTATTACTTTAGCTGATTATGTGCCATTTTTGAAATTTACTGGCTTGAAAGTGAAAGCTTATCTTTCTTTCGCTTCAAATGGACACTTTTAATTGCAATCAATGAAAGTAGAATGTCTGAGTAAAATGTTTGTGAGGGATATACATAAAATCCATAACACAATTAATCTCCGTTCCAATCGGACGCTTTCCGCGGGCACGGCTTCAATCTCCTCGTCGCTCTGCTCCTGCGGGGCAAGAACTTTCTGTATAATTTTTCAAAGATCGAAAAATTATACAAACCGAACTCTTCGTTGTTCGGCTAGCTCGCGCTGTTCCCGCTGGAAGAGCCGTCACGAAGAACGGCTTTTGCGACCAAAAAGCGAAGCGTTTGAGAGCACTCGCCGATTTCCACTCCGATTAATTAGGGTGCACATGGAATAATTTGGATTCCAGGGCATGAGAAAAGGCCCTATTCTTGTCTAGTGAAGTTTGCACACATAGACTACAAGAGAGAACCCACATGATTAAAATAACACGAAATACCAACATTGAATGAGATCGAAACAGATTTATTTAGAATGCTTTAACAAACTTATTCAGACGCGTTTATCCAGCTTTTAAAGAGCTAGATTAGTCAGCCGAGAACCGTGATAAGTTATATGTATTTATAGAATTTTATATATAAGGAATCTCTGTTGATTGGAGTGCAGAGCGGCGACTCCTGCGAGATTAAGCGTGACAGGTGAGACCCTGGACGGAGCGAAGCGAAGGAAGCGGCTCACCGCACGCCTCGCGGAAAGCGTCCGCTCGGAACGGAAATCAACATGGTTTAGTTGGTATTAAAAAAAACGGAATACCCAACTAACCAGGAAGTGAAAACATCTACCCACAAAAACTTGACTCAATCAAATAGAATACATCAATGTTATAAAACTACTCATCTGCTATGATACTCATAATAGAACATAACGGAGTTGAAGTTTATGGATTTATATTTAATCATTCTTCCTGTGCTCATTATTTTTTCAATTGGATATATTGGACAGCGCTTAATCGGCTTTGATATTAAGTCAATTTCTACGGTTGCCTTATATTTAATGTCTCCATTTCTTGCGTTTCGCACTTTTTTCACGAACCCATTAACGGCAGATTATTTATACATTATCGTAGCATGCCTAGTGCTTACACTTGTATTATTCATCATCGTATGGGTGACAGGTTATTTCATGAAAGCAACGAGACCGCAACTTTCCGCCATGATTTTAGGTGGTGTCTTTATGAATAGCGGCAATTACGGGGCCCCTGTTGTGCTATTCGCTTTCGGCGCAGTTGGATTTGATTATGCGGTCATTATGATGGTATTTCAATCTTTATTAATGAATACAATTGGAATCTTTTTTGCAGCTCTTGGTGGTGAAGAAAAAGCAACGTTAAAGCAATCCTTTCAGCGCGTCATACGGATGCCATTAATTTATGCAGCAATCTTCGGTGTCGCCTGCCAATTATTTTCCATTACGCTACCACCCCCGTTGATGGACGGCATTAGTTTAGTTGCAGATGCTTCCATTCCGACAGTGATGCTCGTTCTGGGCATGCAACTTGCTGCGATTAGTAGAAAGAGAGTCGCTTATCGTTATGTAACGGCGGTTACCGTGATTAGAATGGTCGCATCTCCGGTTATTACTGCTGTCATTTTGTATTTTATGCCGGTGAATGACTTATTACGTTCAGTTATTATTTTACAATCTGCCATGCCCGCCGCGGCCAATACAACGATGTTTGCGCTCCAATTTGGTACGGAACCAGATTTAGTTTCATTTACGACATTCATTACAACAATGATAAGTATTATTACAATTCCCATTGTCTTATTCTTTTTAGGCGCGTGAAGAACAAATAGAAAGGATTTGTGATTATGTTGGAAGTCATTGATCATCTAGGTAGAAAAGTACAGATTGCTCGTTCACCGAAAAGAATTATTTCCCTATGTCCCGCCATTACAGCTACCTTGTTTTCTTTAGGACTCGAAAATGAAATTGTCGGACGCACACGCTATTGTATTCACCCCAAAAACAAGGTGGAAAAGGCTGCAATCGTTGGTGGAACAAAAGAAATAAACTTAAAGAAAATACGTGACCTTCAGCCGGATTTAATTATCGCTGAAAAAGAAGAAAACACGAAAGAAATCGTTCAACAATTAGAACATGAATTTCCAGTTTACGTTTGTGAAGTACAATCGATTGAAGAGAATGATCGAATGATACGAGACATTGGAAGCATCACAAACAGTCAACACGAGGCTACTTCACTTATTCAAAGAATTAAAGATGCGTTTGCAAATTTACCAAACCTCCATGGTAAGAGAGTCGCCTATGTCATTTGGAAAGACCCTTATATGGTTGTTGGACATTCAACATACATACAGTCCGTATTAGAAGCAATGAATGCTGTTAACCCATTCACAAAATTTGAGAGCCGCTATCCAATCGTTTCATTTAAAGACATACAACGCGCTAAACTAGATTATTTGTTCTTAGCAACTGAACCGTATACTTTCACAGAAGCATGTCATGGCATTTAGAACGACACTCAAAAATACTGTCCCAAAACTCATCGATGGCGAGATGCTTTGGTACGGAGCCAATATGTTAGAAGCAGCAAACTACCTCAAAAACAATTTTATAGAATCATAATAAAAGCGCACCCTGCTGTGGGTGCGCTTTCCAAATCATTTCTTTTCAATTAGCCCTGTTTCAATTAAAAATTCCTCTGCAACTCGTTCAACCATTATGCCATCGTTATCGACTTTTCCATTCATAATTTGCATCGCTTCTTCATCAATCTTTCCTTCTAAAAGCCTAAGTACTTCTTCGAGTTCAGGATACTCTTCTAATGTCTCTTTTCGAACTAGCGGAAGTGCATGGTACGGCGGGAAGAATGATTGATCATCTTCTAATACACGTAAATCATATATTTGCAACTGACCGTCTGTGGTATAAGAGTTAATGACATCCACTTCACCTGCGTTGATCGAACGGTACATCATCCCATGGTCCATTCCTTTTACGTCTTTGAACGATAGATTGTATTCTTTTTGAAAACCTGGGAGTCCATCAGGTCGATCGATGAATTCGAAGACAGCCCCTAACACAAAGTCGGGTGCATATTCAGCGAAATCGCTAAATGTCACTACCCCCAGTTCTTCGGCTTTCTTTTCATCAAAAGCAAGGGTGTACGTATTGTTAAAACCAAATGTGTTAAATGCTACAATGCCATCTCCGTCAACAAGTCGTTTTGTGGCCGCTAACGTTTCTTCTGCTGTACCTGGTTCTTCATGGTAATAAGAGACAACAATCGTTCCCGTATAATCAGGAATAACATCGATATGGCCATTTGTCATTGCATTCCAAACAACGTTAGACCCACCAAGATTTTCTTTATAGAGTACATCGATTCCCAATTTATCTTCAATTAATTGCCCCATAATGTTAGACAAAATAATACTTTCCGTATTATTCCGAGAACCGACACGAATTGTATCTTTTTCAATAAAAATACAACCTGACAATAACATCACAACAATCGTGAGCACTATACCGCGAATGAATCGTTTTTTCTTCATGCTTATTTCAATCCTTCCGGCGTCGTCCAACGTTCAACGGCGCTAAAGAATGATTCAATCATGATCGCTAGAAGTGTCGCAGGAATTGCACCAAGTAGGATTAACCCATCAATTCCTCTAGTAATACCAAGGAAAATAAAGTCTCCAAGTCCTCCAGCACCGATGAAAGCAGCGAGCGTTGCATTTCCAACGTTTATAACAGCGGCTGTACGGATCCCTGCCATAATAATCGGAATGGCTAGTGGTAATTCGACTTTAAACAAAATTTGCAGACTCGTCATCCCGACACCTTTCGCAGCTTCAACGGTCGCCGCGTCAACATCTTTTATCCCCGTATACGTATTCCGCATAATTGGCAATAACGAGTACAAAAAGAGCGCAGCGATTGCTGTTTTGACACCGATACCAAAAATCGGAATCATAAACCCGAGTAACGCTAAACTTGGAATCGTTTGCAGAACACCTGCCCCACCAAGTAATAAGGTTTTTAACCAAGGCACTCGGGTAGCGACTATCCCAAGCGTGACTGCGAGAACAGTAGCGATAATCATCGAAAAGAAGACGAGTTGAATGTGAATGAATGTAGATTCAAGTACTTCAATCCATCTTAACTGCGTTTGTTCAGCAAGTTGTTGCCATATATTCATATTATTCAATTGTATCTTCCTCCGTTTCCGTCCATTGACTGGACATAGCGGAGAGTAAGGAACCGCGTGTAACAAGCCCTACAATTTTTTGGTCGCTGTCTACAACTGGAATCATTCCAAAAGGTGCTTCGTCAATCATCACGATAGCATCTTTTGCAGTTGCCGTATCAAGTAAAACTAGTTTTGCAGGAACCATGATATCGTCAATCGTATCGATCACATCAAATTGTTTTAATAGATCATAGGCAGATACGATACCTAATAGTTTCTTGTCGTCACTTAAAATTACAAGGTTTGTTATTTTACGTTGACGGATCAGAGCAAGTGCTCTTTCCGGAGAACGCTGAGGGGGAGAAGTAACGATAGTTTCTGACATAATCTCAGTAACTGGCATAAGTTCAGGATTTTGGATAATGCGGTGTTTGCCAATAAACTCTTCCACAAATCCATGGGCTGGTTCATGTAGTAATTTCTCTGGAGTATCTAACTGAAGTAATTTACCGTCTTTCATAATAGCAATACGGTCACCCATTTTTAAAGCTTCATCCATGTCATGTGTTACGAAGACAATCGTTTTCTTTAACTTTTTATGCAATGTTAAAAGTTCAGCTTGTAGCTGTTCGCGAGTAATCGGATCTAGTGCACTGAAAGGTTCATCCATTAAAATAATATCTGGATTTGATGCAAGTGCTCGAGCAATTCCAACTCGTTGTTGTTGACCACCGGAAAGTTCTTTAGGATAGCGGGTCGCGTGGATTTTGGGGTCTAGACCGACCAATTCAAGCAGTTCTTTGACTCGTGGTTGAATATCTTTTTCATCCCACCCTTTGAGTTGTGGAACGATTGCAATATTCTTTTCAATTGTATAGTGCGGAAATAGTCCAATTTGCTGGATGACATAGCCAATATTACGTCGAAGCTCGGAAGCTTTATACGACTTAATGTCTTTATCATCAATTGATACCGTTCCACTTGTGTGAGGGATAATGCGATTAATCATTTTCATTGTTGTTGATTTTCCTGAACCACTCGGACCTATCAGAACGAGTAATTCACCTTCTTTAATTTCAAAATTGACAGACTTGACGGCTTGAAATCCGCCTTCATACGTTTTTGTTACATTTTCAAACTTAATCATAAGAACCTCCTGTAGTATTTAGAAACAAATATAGTCATCTTTAAAACTCTCTATCAACCTCCTAATAAATTTTTAAAACAGGTATTCATCTAGTTTAACATACTTAAATAAATTTTGCACATATTTTTCTGAAAAAGGTATCTAATCGGATTTTTCTAGCGATAAAGTAGCTATTCTAAATCCCCATTATTCAGCTATGGGTATCACTCTATCTATAGACACTCACATTCTCATTGCCCACTAGAATGTGAGTGTTTTCATTCATTACTTTTCGTCATACGAAATGCATAAAAATTGGACTTCGTCGTTTGTATAGTTATACCAGTAATGCACCTGATTTGAGTCAAACATAATGGATTGATGCGGTTTAAGCGTTTGAGTCCTATCTCCTATTTGTAAAGTGAGCTCTCCTTTTAATACATATAAAAATTCTTGGCCTGCATGCGAAAATGACTCTCCCTCATTTTGTCCTGGTTTCAGCGTAATCAACATTGGTGCAAATGCCGGATTTTCTAATTGACCACTTAAGTCTTTATACGAAAATTGTGGACTTGTAATTTGCCGGGTTTTCAAAGCATCACTCGAAGTGACTTCACCCTCTTCTGTAACTTCATTAAAAAAATATCCCGGATTGACATCGAGTGCCAAAGATATCTTTTTTAAGGAATTTAATGTCGCAGAAGATTTTCCTCTTTCTAACTGCGACAAAAAACTGATCGAGAGTTCAGTTTGCTCAGAAAGACTTTTCAACGTCATCTTCTTCTGTTTTCGTATTTGTTTAATCAGTACCCCTAAATTTTCTTCCAATCCCTACTCCCCCTCTCAACTGCATAGTTGACAGAATTTTATAATAGCATTATGATAACTATAATTCAAATTGAAGTATTACTTTAATTTTGGATTGAAAAAAAGGGGGGATGAAAAATGGAGAAAAAGAATTTGAATCGCGTTCTGATTGCGAGTTTAGTAGGGAGTTCCATTGAATGGTTTGACTACTTTTTATATGGAACTGTTGCTGCGCTTGTATTTAATCAGTTGTTCTTCGTTACAGAGGATCCGACAATTGGACTCTTACTAGCGTATGCATCGTTTGCGCTTGCCTTCTTCATTCGTCCATTTGGCGGAATTATTTTCAGTCATATTGGGGATCGCATTGGACGAAAGAAAACACTCGTATTAACACTAAGCATTATGGGGATTGCAACATTTGCCATGGGCTTATTACCTACATATCAAGCGATCGGTATTTGGGCACCGATTTTATTAATTACTTTAAGATTAGTACAAGGTCTAGGCATAGGCGGAGAATGGGGCGGCGCTTTACTGTTAGCTGTTGAATATGCACCGCCTGAAAAACGTGGGTTTTTCGGAAGTATTCCACAAATGGGGATTACGATTGGAATGATGCTTGGTACGCTTGCACTTTCCATTATGACTTTACTTCCAGAAGGTTCCTTTATGACTTGGGGATGGCGTGTCCCTTTCATTTTGAGTGCACTTCTCGTTGTATTTGGCCTTTGGATTCGTAAAGGAATTGATGAGACACCTTCATTTAAAGAAGTACAAGCAAGAGGAGAAATTCCAAAGATTCCACTGTTTACAACTTTAAAAACACATTGGCGTGAAGTACTCATTGCCATTGGGGCGAAAGTTGTTGAAACTGCACCGTTTTATATTTTCGGAACGTTTGTCGTTTCGTATGCAACAACATATCTCGGATTTTCAAATCGGGCAGTCTTAAATTCTGTAATGGTTGCTACGATCATTACAACGCTCTTAATTCCTCTCATGGGCAAACTTTCGGACCGTGTTGGAAGAAAGCCTCTATATGTGTATGGAACGATTATTATGGCGCTTTATGCATTTCCATATTTTTGGTTATTGAAACAAGGTTCCGTGATTCTGTTAGGCATTGCGACGGTGATTGGATTAGGAATTATTTGGGCACCAATTACTGCCGTGCTCGGAACCATGTTCTCTGAAATTTTCTCGGCTGAAGTTCGATATACGGGAATCTCACTTGGTTATCAAATCGGGGCTGCTGTGGCCGGTGGAACCGCCCCACTCGTAGCAACTGCACTACTTGCAAAATTTAATAACTCTTACGTGCCAGTTGCGATGTACATTATTTTCACTGCAATCGTTTCACTAATCGCTATTTGGGCTGTGAAAGATCGTCGTGGCCAAGAATTGGACGCTTAGATTATAGGAGGCTTTACGTATGTTAATTATTAATGAAAAAGAAATCCAATCGATTTATGCAATGAACGAAGCTTTACTAGACGTTGAACAAGTATTACAAGCAATGGCAAAGGGAAAAATCGACAATCCGAATCGTACAGTGATAGAATTCCCTGAACGTAGTGCATCATCGTTGTATATGCCGAGTGCTGATCTTGTAGATGAAATGGCAACAATGAAAGCCGTTACTATCTTCCCGGAAAACCCTGCACTCGGAAAACCGACTACTCAAGGGGTCCTGTTAGTGACAGATGCGACAAATGGCGAACATTTGGCGTTGATGAATGCATCTTACTTAACACGTTTACGAACGGGTGCATTAAGTGGTTTAGCGACCGCGAGATTAGCAAGAGAGGATGCTGCAGTTTTAACAGTCATTGGTACGGGCGGCATGGCGTTTGAACAAGTATTAGGCGTCTTAGCTGTCCGCAATATTGAACAAATTTTACTCGTGAATCCGACTGAAGAGAAAGCTGTTCAATTCGGCGAAAAGCTTCGTTCATTTGGCATTAAGGAAGAGATTCAAATTGAAATTATTCGAGACGTTGCAGTGGCGGTTCGTCAAGCTGACATTATTTGCTGTAGTACGCGCTCCTCAGAACCTGTATTTGATGGAAAAGACGTGAAACCTGGAACCCATGTAAATGGAGTAGGCTCTTATTTACCGCATATGCGCGAAGTCGATTTTGAATTTATTCAACGTGCAAGTAAAATTGTCGTCGATGATTTAGATGGCATTAAAGAAGAAGCCGGAGAATTAATTCATGCAGCTGAACAACCTGACTGGAGTTTTGATAAGCTTCATGGTGAATTAAAAGAACTGGTAACCGATAACATTGACGGACGGACAAACGAAGAAGAAATTACATTTTTCAAATGTGTTGGTGCTGCTTATTTCGACTTGGCCGTAGCTAAAGGGGTTTATAAAATAGCGAATGAACGAAAGATTGGCTTACGGACTGAGATTTGACGATTACGAGTCAAATGTTAGAGATCTTGGTAAAATAAAACGCACCTCCATTATCATATTGATTATCGTATGATTCGTACCCACATTGACAGTATAAAAGGCATAATAAAAAACGCACAGTTCTGTGCGTTTTTTATTGTTATATTTTATTATTGCAACTTGGATATGCCTTACTAAACAATCGCGCCCGTTAGTTGAAGAAGAATCTGTGCCAGAACTATTAAAGTTATGACACCTATTATTGATAGAAAAGTCTCCCTTTCTAAATGAAAGAGAGACTTTTCGTAAATCTAACATATTTCTATCGTGTTAGATTCGGGAGTTTTCAAATCCATACTCAACGAGAAAAAACTATTGTAAAGAACGATCATTCGGTTTAAGGAAAGGTGTCAAGATAAGCATAAGAACTGTTATACCTACAAGAAACCAAATCGAAGTACTGAAGTCTCCAGAGAGATCTCGCATAAATCCAACCGAGAACGGTCCTGTTGCTGCAATCAGATATCCTACAGTTAAAACAAATCCGTTCCAGACGTTCGATTCTTCTACTGTATTCGTATTATCTAGTGGCAAGGTCATACTTAGAGTAAAGGCACCACCAAGGCCAAAAGCAAAAATAGATATAAATATAAATGGAGATGCATCTGGCCAAATGGCAATAAGTATCAAACCTACTACAGCAAGCAAGGAAGATACAGCTAACCAGCCACGGCGGTCAAGTGATTTACTAAGTGCGCCAAATACAGGGTTAGCCAGCATAAATACAACGGTGAAAGTTAAAAGTATAAACCCTGCAACGGAAACCGAATATCCTTGTTCTTGATACATCGATGAAACCCAAGCTATGATGGCATAGAAAAGGAGATTCGTACATCCGAAATAGAGAGCAATCATCCATGCTGTTGGGTTTTTATATGGAATTGGCACGCTTCTTTCGGAAACTTCTTGTGAAACAGGACTATCTTTACGCCCTTGAAGGGTGATCACAATCCAAGCAATGATAGCTAAAACACCGGGCAAAGCCCAAATACCAGACGCTAAGCGCCATCCACTATCTGCATATGAAGCGATGATTCCTGTTGTACCTGCCGCGAGTGCAGTACCTAGTGATAGGGAGAAAGTATAAATCCCCATTAGTAATGCTGCTTTATTAGGGAATTTCAATTTGATGAAACCACCCATCAACGTACCGACGATGGCGATACCAGCACCAACACCTACTGTTGTTGAAAGTAATGTGAATGTATTGGGAGAAAATGCGCGAACTAGAGTGGATAAAGTAAGCAGTAATAAAGCATAAAGGATTACTGTATCTCGACCATAGCGACGGGCAATCCATGGGGTCGGCAAAGCTAAAAGCCCCATTAATAAATCAGGTATCGTGATTAACATCGAAAGTGTTGAATATGAAAAATTAAAATCGTCTTGAATAAGGGTCGAAATAGGCCCAATAGAAATAATTCCAGGACGTAAACTAACGGAAACAAGAATAATTGCGACGATTGCAATCCATGCGCCGTTATTTTCTTGAGTTTTAACTAAATTTTGTTCGTTATTCTTTTTTCTCATCTAATCAACCTTCCTGTGTATTAATTCTCTAGTTGAGGAGTATATTGTTAAGGGTTTTGGCATCTCTTGTGCATATTTATTGAAGCTCGTTTTTTTAAAAAAATTTCGAACAGAAATACTAATTCCGATTACTTTAAAACAATATAGAATTACTGGCTCGCTGTTGATCATGCGTCTTGAAAAATACGATTTTATAAAGGGTTTCGTATGCTTACGCTAGGTTGGTCCGATGGCGTTACTTTATGCAAATCAGTTGATTGGTCAAAAGCGAGTAGAATTAAAAGAACTTTACCGTCTAGCAACACCAGCATCAGGAAACAAAGGCATTTTACGTTCTGCTCTATTCATACCATCACTCAATATAAAAAAGCTGTTATGTAAAGACAGCCGATTGTTTAACTAAAGCACCCGTTTAAGTGAAAATCTTCACAAATCGACCTCTCAATTCCCCCTATTTTTTATTTTTCTTCATCGCTTCTGCCAATTGATGAGAATTCAGATCTTCTTCCTCCTGTAATTGATCAATGATGTTGCGGTAATCCTCCTTATTTCGATTCTGGCTTAATTTATAAGCGGCTTCAACTTCTTCCACTTTAATCTTAAATCCTACAATACCTTTAAGTTCCCTTTCTAATAGCTGAGGCGAGAGCTTGTCCCAAAAAACTGGATTTTTCCGATGTTTTTCATATTTTTCTAGTAACATAATCAGTTCTTGTTTTAACTCTTCTTGCTCTAAAATAATCGGTTTGCCATATACATGGACCGCTTGATAATTCCATGTTGGAACATTTTCATCACCATACCATGAAGAAGAAATATACGCATCCGGTCCCTGGTACATAACAAGTGCGTTCTCACACGTTTCAAATGTTCTCCATTGAGGATTTCCATAGGCTATATGTCCTGTGATATAATATTCATCGCCTTTTTTTCCAAACTCCAAAGGTATATGAGTGGCAATTGGTTTCCCTTGTTTTGTTGTGACGATGGTTCCAAAAGAGTTTTTTTGAATAAACTCTATGACCTCATTCATGTCCGTGACTTTAAAATATTTAGGAATAAACATGTTTGAACAACTCCTTTATTGGTTTTATAATTATAACTATTTCATATGAGTATTCTACTATACACTTTGACATATAAAAAGGTACAATTATAAACAAATACACATGTCAGGAGGGTCGTATATGAAAAACACTATTTTTATTTTGAACGATGACTCCCCCAAATACCAGCAAATATACGAGCAGTTCAAGTCTTTTATTAAGCGTGGCGACATACATCCTAATGATTCTTTGCCGTCCATTCGCCAACTTGCAGAGTCTCTTCAAGTCAGTCGCAATACCACATTGATGGCATATGAGCAGCTTTTAGCGGAAGGCTATATCCGCTCAGAAGCGAGAAAAGGATATTTTGTAAATGAATTACAGCAAGTTTTAGTTCAAGATACTTTCAACCCACCTCATAAAAAGCATAAAGTGACGGTAACGCCAGTCGAAGTTGATTTCAGAGCAGGGGCCGTAGATCAAACCAATTTCCCTTTAAAAATTTGGAGAAGGATATCAAATCAAGTTTTAACATTACCGGAGAGCTTTCGATACGGGGAACCCTTTGGTGAGGTATGCTTGCGTGAGCAAATCGCGACTTATCTATTCCAATACCGTGGAGTTAAAACAGAGCCAAATGCGATTATTATCGGCAGTAGTACCCAACAAATGTTAATTCATCTTGGACAAATCCTAAAGGATGATAATGCTGGCATTATTATAGAGGATCCAGGTTATGATGGAGCAATGGAGGCTTTTCGATTTCATCGTTTCAGGATTGAGACTTTACCAGTTTATGAGACAGGGGCTAATTTTTCAGTATTAGAAAAACTGGAGTCGAGGTTAATCTATGTAACCCCCTCCCATCAAAGTCCACTAGGTGTAAGTATGTCCATTCAACAAAGGCAAATGCTTATTCATTGGGCTAACAACAAAAATGGATTTATTATCGAAGACGATTATGACAGTGAATTTCGCTATACTCAACGACCATTTCCAGCACTTGCATCCATTGATTCAACAAGAGTCATTTACCTAGGGAATTTCTCAAAGTCCTTTCTTCCAGGAATCCGCCTAAGTTATATGGTGCTACCAGAGTTATTATTAAATCGTTATAAAAAACAATTTCTTCATTTCGAGAGTACCTCATCGCTCTTGAGCCAGCTTACAATGGCTAAATTTATGGAAGAAGGAGAATGGAATCGCCATATTAAACGAATGCGGCTTGTCTATAAGCGAAAAATGCAGTGCTTAGTTTCAGAATTAAAAAAACACTTCAAACAAAGTATATCCATCATTGGAGAACAGTCTGGTTTGTTCGTTTTAGTTAAAGTACATCTAAATCATTCAGAAGAATGGTTAATCGAGCGTGCTTCCATTTATGGGGTAAAAGTCTATCCTACTTCAATCTATTTCATAAAAAATCATCCTGCAGAAGCAATTATTAAACTGGGATTCAGTAATCTTACACGTGATGAAATTCAAAAAGGCGTGAAGCTTTTAAATAAGGCTTGGGAGGACTAATATGATTACTTTATGCCTTTTACCGAAAAGGTATTGGACCGTACATTAACAAACTTTAGTACATCACCTAATTATGATAAAAATAAAAAGCATTCAATATAGAATGCTTTTTATTTTTCTTGTTCAACTAACCTGCCCCGTTAGTTTAAGTGTAATCCTTCACAATCTCGATTGCATTATAAATAAATATGTGTTTACTTTACTCAACAATATGGCCCTTATGCTGAATAGGCGCAGTTACTTATTCAATAAGTGCGTCCGATTCTAGAATAAAATAAATCGGGAGATTCAAAAGAACTTCTCCCGATTATTTATGCATTCACAACTATTCTTTTACTGGTAATAACCTTTAATTCATCTTAGCAAATGCAACTAAAAATCCTTTGTCACAAGATTGAAAGCCGTTCTTTTCATAAAAGTGTCTGACGTCAGGAGCCTCCTCAGTTAGGAGAACCTTTTGCCGAACGCTATTGTATTTATTCAAGGTTTGTTGCAGTAGTTTGGTAGCAATTCCTTGGTTTTGATAAGCATTTAAGACGAGTATGTCTTGTACGTATATAATTGTTAATCCATCACCAACAATTCGAATGAGTCCAACTAACTCGTCTCCGTCCCAAGCTGATATAACATCCAGTGATTGCGATAGAGCCTGTTGTAGAATGGCCAAATCCTGTGTATATGCAAACCATTCAACGTCATTATATAATTTTTCCAACTGATCAACATTAATGTTTTTACTATTCTTGAAACATATCGTCATTTATTATCCTCCTCAAAAATGTTATTTTGAAGAGTTATTCCATAGTTTATCCACTGTCTTATACCTCCTTTACATCCTACTTTATCGTTGTATAATTCCGCATCTATAATTTCAAGTTTAAATATATGAAAAATAAAAAGATTACCTTATTACCGCTCATTGTCTTAATATTAACTATATCGAACTTTTAGAGCTCGCGCAATAATCTGTATTTCAGCAATCATGCCCGTCTTATGCAATCGCTTATAATACAATCGCGCCCGATTATGGAGTAATGTGGGAGCCTAGTTACTATTATAAAACACCTTTATTTAAGCGCTCTAATTCTTCTTCGATTTTCATCAAATCAATCCTATCAAACAATGGTTTAATTTCGGAAAGAGATATGGAAATTGGTTCGATTTCTTGCCATCGCAATTCATTTAATCCTAACATTTCTTTAACCTTCTTACTTGAAAATGGAAGAAAAGGATTAAGTAATTGCGGAAACACAATTCATGTGCGAATTGTGATCCCATTTGCGATGTGTTTTATCGTTTTCTCCCCATGTACCGAACTCGTTAATATTTTACCAAGCTCTTTTACAATTATGTTTTGCAACTTTTTCAATCCACTTCATCAGGTTTGTATTCGATAATATCCCCCGGTTGGCAGTCTAATGCCTGACAAATGGCCTCTAGAGTTGAAAATCTAATTGCTTTTGCCTTTCCGTTTTTCAATATTGAAATATTAGCCATTGTGATGCCTACCTTCTCGGAAAGCTCTGTTACACTCATTTTCCTTTTCGCCAACATCACATCTATATTAATGATAATTGCCATTGTGTTTTCACCTCAAACCGTCAAATCATTTTCTGTTTTCATATGAATCGCTTCTTGCAAAAGTCTATGAAGAACAGCTGCAAAAACTGCGATCACCATTGAAGCAAAGATAGGAACCATTCCAACTATAATCAGTCCTGGTGCATCATCGAGCTCTGCGACGAAAAATACAAATGGTAATACAATCACATACAAACCACTAATGACCATTGCGCAACGTTTAATCTTTTTTAAAGCGTTAACAGAACGCTCAGAGAAAGCTTTGTTTTTATCAATAAAGCTTAAGAGTTTAAATGCCTGGGACAATGCAATAAAAAACGGGATTACCGATAGATACATGCCTATTACAATCGGATAGAGGATTTGGTCATAATTCGAATTAAAAGGATTCTTTGCTAACCAAGTCACGCCAAATATACCGAGCGCAAGGACTGGAATTCCCATTAGAAAAACAGCGATTTTTAAAAAGAGTGTTGAACCTTGTTTCATAAAAAGCACCTCAATTATTTTTGATGTTTTTTATATTAACAGGAGTTTTATCGTTTATCAATAAAAATTTATTCTTTAATAGATTTTAATATGATCCTCAACGCTAATCGCTCGAGCCTTATTTTTCGGATATCAAGACTTTCTTTGTTATAATTACCGTGATAAATATGAATGAATAAAGGAGTCATACCATGCAAAATTTAAAAGGAAAAACGGCGTTAATTACAGGCGCAGGCAGAGGAATTGGACGTGCAACAGCGATTGCATTTGCTAAAGAAGGGATTAATGTAGGGTTAGTTGGAAGAACAGGTGCAAACCTAGAAAAAGTAGCAGAAGAAATTGCAGAATATGGCGTTGAGGTAACCATGGCAACTGCAGATGTTTCAGATATTGAATCTGCTCAGAAAGCTGTGGAGCATATCCAATCCGAACTAGGTACCATTGATATTTTAATTAACAATGCTGGGGTTGCCAAATTCGGTAAGTTCCTAGATTTATCTCCAGATGAGTTTAAAAATATTATCGATATTAACCTAATGGGCGTTTATAACGTCACAAGAGCTGTACTTCCTAGCATGATTGAACAAAGTTCGGGAGACATTATTAATATTTCTTCAACTGCAGGAGAAAGAGGCGGTCCTGTAACTGCTGCATACAGTGCATCTAAGTTTGGCCTGATTGGACTAACAGAATCTCTTATGCAAGAAGTTAGAAAGCATAACATTCGCGTAACAGCACTCACACCGAGTACAGTTGCAACTGATTTAGCATTTGCAGAAAATCTAACTGACGGCAATCCTGACAACGTGATGCAGCCAGAAGATTTAGCTGATTTAATGGTTGCACAATTAAAGCTTCACCCACGTGTTTTCGTCAAATCTGCTGGTTTATGGTCGACAAATCCTTAATATGCAAAAAGCCTTCCTCACATTGGGAAGGCTTTTCTACTCTTCTTCAATTTTTCTTCTATTAATAGTTAAATTGTACAGTGACAGAAGCGTTAATTGTTAATTGTCCAGGTTCAATCGGTGTTGTACCACTCATCTCCTTAGCGACAAACATTCGAGGAATGATTGGCGCTTCTCTCCGTTCCTCTACAATCTTAATCGGAATCGGGTCAATTTGAAGATGCATCGTTTCTGCCATCGATTGCGCTTTCTCAGTAGCATCGTTCAAGGCTTCATTTAATGCTTTTTGGTACGCCGCTTGTTCATCTGCAACGAAAAATTGGATATTCGATATGCCGTTCGCGCCGTTTTCAACAGCTAAATCAATAATGGCACCAATTTTATCAATGACTACACTCGTTACCTGTATGACATTAGAGACTTCATATCCCCTAAACCTTTGTTCTCCATCGATATAATCATATTGAGGAGTAATATTATAGGATGCGGTTTGTATATGTTCATTATCAATTCCAAAATTCAATAACGCCTCAATCACTTGATTCATCGCAGTTGCATTTTCTTGTTGGGCAATGGTTAATGTTTCATTTTCAGTTCGTACTTCTACATGAACTTGAACAGTATCCGGCGGCAACGTGATACTACCAGTGCCAATCACCGTCATCACGCCTTTTGTTCTTCGAGTATTTTGCAGGACATACGGATAATAAATGGCTTCCATCCCTTCTACGATTCACTTGTTTAATTGTATGTATTTCGTATGGAATAAAACACAAGTCACTTTTCTATATTGGATAAACAATCCCAACCATATGCAACTTCCTTCAACTTTTTCCCAGCAATTTCAATTTCAGCAGTGTCCACTTTCTTTCCGCCTAGCTTTTCATAGAAATGGCAAGCAGGATTATCCGCCAACGCCCAAATGAGCATTGAATTCAAATTCTTACCCTGTAAATCTTTCACAACCCGATTAAAAAGCTTCCGGCCAAGCCCCTTCCCTTGCGTTGCCTCCAATAAATAAATCGCATACAACTCACCTAGGTAATCTTTATATTTGCCTGTACGCTCTTTTCCGCCTGTTGCAAATCCGACAAGTTGATCGCTTTCATCTTCTACAATATAAATCGTATTTTCCTTTATCCCACGTACCCAAATCTTTTCTCGTTCTTTATAAGCAAGACTACTTAAATAAGAATCCGGGACAATCCCCTGATAAGTGGTTCTCCAACTGTCAACATGAACTTTCGCAATGCCTTTTACATCTTCTACTGTCGCTTTTCGAATGAACATCCTGCAACTCTCCCTTTCCCTCTACTCTATATGCCTATTCAATAAACTCCTTTGAAAACCTTTATTTTTAGAAAACAAAAAAGACCCGCAAACTGCGAATCTAAAATGTTCCATCTTTTTACAAATAAAAACCAAGTACTTGGAAACCATAATAAAACGAAATCAGTGTCAATAAACTAAACACAATGCCTTCTACTTTGCTGCCGGTTCTCGTTGTTACTGGAAACCGAACCGTTAAGTTAAGCGGAAAAAATAATTTAATGCCATTTCTAGTTGCCATGTCTAAGATATAATGACTGACCATGCCAACTAAGATTCCAGTTTTTACTACATCGTTCGGAAAGAACGCATTCATTAACGAAGCGATTAGGACCAAAAATAATATACTATGTGTAAAAGTACGATGTCCAAATAAGGTATTGATGATTTTCGATAGTAGCGGTAATTTTCTTCCTAATTTACTACCACTATGGCAAATGTCTGGTAGAAGTGCGCCTACAATCCCGGCACCTACTAAAATCATTGGATCCTCATTTGCGATGTGGGCATAAGCAAGACTTGCTGCAATTCCGCCTAAGATGTGAGTTTTCCCTGTCATGCTACCCCTCCTTTAACATTTTCCATAATACCATAATTTAACCAGTGAGTGAATCATACGTTCGACTCATCGAGGCATTGATTTTCAACACAAAAAGATCATAGTAGACGAAAGCGTCCCACTATGATCTTCGTTGATTAATAATATGGCGAAATCAAAATATAAACGAGTACTCCTGTAAGGCTGACATACAGCCAAATCGGCATTGTCCAACGCGCGATTTTACGATGACGTTCATTTTCCATATTCCAAGCACGCGCAACACTCGTTAACGCCAATGGAACAATTGCCGCCGCAAGCACAATATGGGTAATTAAAATGAAGTAATAAAAACCTGCGATCAAACCTTCTCCGCCAAACGGGGTCGATGGCGCTAAAAAGTGAAATGTCACGTATGACACTAAAAATAGCGACGTCGTCACAAAAGCCGCATAAATAAGACGGCGATGGAGTGTAACATTTTTCTTAATAATAGCAAGAAGTGCAAACAACAAAAATATAAAAGTAAACGTATTAAAAATTGCATTCAAGAGCGGTAAAATTGTCACATCAAACGCATCAAAATCTTCATACCCCGGAAGTCCAGCCAACACACCAATTGCCCCTATTAAAATAATAGAAATGATAATAATTGCTGGTTTGTAATTACGTTTTTTAAAGTTAGGACTGATATTTTCTATTTTACTACTAGCCATTTAATCATTCACTCCATTATACTTTTCTGAAGTTCTTTCTAATTACTTTAACATAACGATTCTATCATAACCATTTAATTGTAAAAGTTTTGATGCTTGTCAAAAAGATGTGGCAAAATTATGGATGTGCGTTCATTTTTGAAATGTAGGCTGAATTCGTTAGATTCTACGAGCAATCCTGCAAGATGTCCGACCAATCATGTAGGATGTCCCCTCAATCTTCAAATGTCCTCTGAATACGATTGGTTGTCCGCTCAATCACATAAAATTCACGCTCTATTTTCATACATAAATTTAATTTTATAGACCATATTAAAAAGGAATAACTAGAAGGAGGTTTTTGATGATGGGAAGAGATGATCATAAAGGAAAGAGCAATAATTCAAAGTCCTTACCGCAAACACCGAAAAACCAAAAGATACAGCCTGGTGATATGAAAGCGGAAATGGCAGAGGAATTTGCTGAATTAACTAAACCTAAACGCCAGAAAAACAAATCAAAACGTAAAAAATAGCTTGAGTAGAACTTCTATCTCATATAGGAGATTTAAGATGAAAAAAACATATCTATTCGTTAGTATTATCTATATCGCTATAATTGTTCTCGTACTTGAAGTGATTACAGCGAACCCAAATGAACAAACGGCAACCATTCAAACGTCAGCCAATTTAATCCCCACCAACTTTGAAAATGAGAACTTACTAGAACAGATTCACGCCTACGCGAACGAAAATAATCGTGAGCCGATTGACGCGAAAGTGGACCCTATCTGGAAAGCAATACCAGGTTATAATGGACTTGAGGTTGACATTGAAGAAAGTTATTTAGCGATGTGGCCAAATGAAACATTCGATGAAAAGCTGATTGTCTATAAAGAAGTTTCACCTAAAGTCCATTTGGCTGATTTATCGCCTTCCCCTATTTATAAAGGCAATCCTGAAAAACCAATGGTAACCCTATTAATTAACGTGGCTTGGGGCAATGAATTTATTCCCGATATTTTGGACACATTACAGCAACATCATGTCCGTGCAACCTTTTTCTTCGATGGAAGTTGGGTTAAAAAAAATCCAGATTTGGCTAAGGCCATTTACGATAAAGGCCACGAAATTGGCAACCATGCTTATAGTCATCCCGATCTTAAATTTTATTCCCGCAGCCAAACGATGAAAGAACTAAAAAAGACAAACGATATCATAGAAGAAACTTTATCGATTAAACCCCAATGGTTCGCTCCACCAAGTGGTAGTTTTAACGATGAAACCGTAACAATCGCTCGGGAATTGGACATGTTCACCATTCTTTGGACAGTGGATACCGTTGACTGGAAAAAACCAGAAACATCACGGATGGTCAGACGAGTTGTATCAAAAGTGCATAACGGAGCAATGATTTTAATGCACCCAACCCAGCCTGTTGCTGAAGGGCTTGGGCAAATGATTCAAGAAATAAAAGATAAAGGCTATGTACTCGGAACCGTTTCTGAAATGATGGATGAAAAACGAATTGACCAATAAATGAACAATAAAAAGCCGCCAATAGTAGCTATTAGGCGGTTTTTCATATTATTTGGTCATCATTAATTCTTTCGTATCGCGGCCTTTAAACGTTACTTTCAATTTCAAACTTTTATAGTCCATCACTTCAAACGCTTTTGCTGTTTCTTTAATCATATCCTCATCATCCATCTCAGCATCTAACTCAAGCTCTTTGAAAATCTTGTCAAGCTTCTCCATCGCTTTATCTCCGTGTAGATAGACATTATCAATTTTGCTTTCATAAACAGCTTCTGTTTTATCCACTTTTTCATCGTAATTACCAATGAGTGCCTCTTTCATTTCAGTTGTATCAAAAGTGACGTTAAACATTGTAAAACCATATTCCTCACCTAATGATTCAGCTGTTTCATCTTCGTCCACTTCTTTTGTCACTAGATTTCTATTTGTACAAGCAAAAAGGATTAAACTAGCTACAATTAAAAGAAAGGTCAGCCGGAAAAATCGTTTATTCAATTTCATCCCCTCTTCTTCATTACTTATTGTTACTTTAACCGAAAGGGGCTCTGTATATACGCAAAATCAAACTGGTGGAATTAAAAGAGGTTCCTCTGACTAATGATGGGTTCTCTTCAGAATCACAAGTCATTAAATAACAAACTCAAAATCGCATGTTAAACCTGGAACTTTCCAATTGCCGCACAAGACACGCAGCATTATTGAGCACTACACAGTTTTCACAGCTATTTCAGTAACGCACCCGTTAGCGAAAGAACTATACTAATTTAACTCTTTATAATCTTTGTATGAACTTCGAACAACAAAAAAGACAATTAAACCAGTAAGAATAAATACGATTACTCCTTTTACAAGGTTTGGTTCGCCAAATATCAAATGTAATACAGTTGCAAATGAAAATGGAACTCCTAACCAAACTAATATGGAAGGTATAATAAATAAACCAACTAGAAAACCCAATAACGAATATGAAATATATTTTCTTTTGCTCATAAAATCTAAATCCCCCTTTGATTCGTTAATCTAACCTGAAATCCTTATGCCGGAGAATAATCTTTCACAAACTTTACATTCAATTTAATACGAATGTTAAGAATATACAGTGTAATCGTTTTAATAATACTATATAAAATTATAAAGAATGTAAAAAGCACTGCAATTGCAGTGCTTTTTACTGTTCTAATTTGGTGTTACTCCTCCGACAGGTCACCTTGATTCATACTAATATTTATCGATTTATTACTTCCGTCTTCTTTCCAAATGCAGGCAGCTTTTGTTGAACCCACCTGTATGCCCTGCCATTCCAATAGAAAAATCGGCTAATCATTCCACCTTGCTTCATCACTCTTTTCGCAAGTGCTTTCACCGCTTTTTGTTCATTCACTTTTCGATCTGATAAATACACGCCGAGTAATCCTCGAACAATTAATTGATGGAATTGATTGTCCGGCAAATCTTTCGTACGTCGATCTGCTTCGAGCAAAAAATGGATAAGACGCATGGCTAGTTGCTCTTCATTTTCATAATAAAAACAAAAATTCAAATCGCCACCTATACGGTCTTCATCTTGGTCAATAAAATAATCTAATAAAATGTGTAAACCTTGGATGTATGGGAAATAGCCGTCCCGAATCATCTCTGCATGTACTGCTTGAAAGTCTGGGCGAAGTGCATATGAGACGAGACAAAAAATCCCCAAAGTAGAACCAGAACAAGCTGAAAACTCATACCAAGTCATAGACGGTAGAAATTCTTTTTGTTGCTCATACAAAGCAATTAAACGGTCTTCACGTTCATCTTTCCGCACATGCTTATGAATTTGCAAGTCACAATAATACGCACATAGCTCTAACATAAACGGTCGAATGGTTTCATAATGAGGCACAGATTTTAGTACATTTTGACAAGCTTTCATCAATTCTTCTAAATAACCCGCATCGTCTTGGTCTTCCCTGAAACGATAATAATTCCGAGAAGGCGCATCAACAGTTAACGCATCTGTCATTGATTCATGCAATGCAGCAAAATCATTCGGATCTAAAGACGTACTCCGGTCGCATAAATTGTCTAAGTAATCGCTAATTGTTTGGTAGGCGACAATAAATTTGATTGCTTCTCTTTTTTTGCCGAGTGCAGTAAGTGCCATAATTGAACCGCCTTCACAGTGAATCGTTTTCTGTTCAATACTGGCTAATGCTTGTTGTCTTAGTTCATCATTTGGAATTTCTTCTGCACGCTTTTTCCAGTAGCGCAACTCTTCGTGGACAGCCGGCATAATATTTCGATACACTTTATCCATTAACGTAATCGGATGACTCGGTATTTTCATTTCTTATACCCCATTTCCCAAATACTCCCAATGGCTTGCGTTTATTTTAAATTTCTTACACATATTTACAACTAACCTTGATATAATAAATCAGATATTTGTTGATTGGAGTGCAGGGCGGCGACTCCTGTGGGATTAGCCGGACAGGTAAGACCCCGCAGGGAGCGAAGCGACTGAGGAAGCTTACCGCCGGCCCCACGGAAAGCGTCCGCCCGGAACGGAAATCAACCTAGTTTTTGTAGTGGGGAACTATCAAAAATTAATTTCAAGCATAATCGGACAATGGTCGCTTCCCATAATATCCGCATGGATTGCCGCATCTTTCAACTTCGGTTCTAATCGTTTCGACGTGATAAAATAATCTATCCGCCATCCAATGTTTCGCTCCCGGACTTTATTCATGTACGACCACCATGTATAATTCTCTTCTTGCTCTGGATAGAAGTAACGATACGTATCCGTAAACCCTGCCTCTAGCAGCTTTGTCATTCGGCCTCGTTCTTCATAAGTAAATCCTGAATTCCCAATGTTAGACTTTACATTTCGAATATCAATTTCTTCATGCGCTACATTTAAGTCCCCGCAATAAATGACGGGTTTCTTTTCATCTAGCGAATTCAAATAAGTAAACATTTTTTCTTCCCATTCAAGGCGATAAGGAAGTCTGGCTAAACTTCTCTGCGCATTCGGTGTATACACGTTGATCAAATAAAATGCTGGAAACTCAAGCGTTAATATACGGCCTTCTTCTTCAGTTTCGTCATCCCCTACACCATAATGCACAGATAAAGGCTTTTCTTTCGTAAACACGGCTGTTCCAGAATATCCTTTCTTCACTGCATAATTCCAATATTGATAATACCCTTCTAGGTCCAAGTCGATTTGTCCTTCTTGCAATTTAATTTCCTGAACGGAAAATATATCTGCGCCGACTGCTTTAAAATAATCTAAAAAACCTTTACGAACACAAGCCCGTAACCCGTTTACATTCCACGATACTAATTTCAATCTAAATACCTCTCCTTCTCTTACGCTAGCACTAGTTTATCAAATTAACGAAGGAGCTATGTCGATTTCAATTTCCGCACCATTACTTTGTGCGGGCCGATCCCTTCAATCTCAAATTCTTCTCCGTAAACAGCGAGTCCAAGTTTTTTATAAAAACCAATTGCATTTTTTCTAGCATTACACCACCAAATCGAAGTACTTCGTTCACGTAAAAGTGCTTCCGCTGCGTGAATAAGTTGTGCGCCAATCTGCATACCTCGATAATCCGGTAATGTCGCCATGCCTCGCAGACGATACTGTTTTTCCTCTTGAAAGTCTTCAAATGCATCTTCGTAAAATGAAGCAATGCCCACTAATTTATTATCCACAAATGCGCCTAAGTGAAAAGTCGTCTCATCATGATCACCTGGATAATCGCATGTCTCAATGCCTTGATTCGGCCGTAATACAGGATGTCGAACGGCATATGTTTCTTTTGCTTGAATTTCTCGCACTTCAATTTTCATGAAAAACACCTCTAAATCTAATTTTTGTTGAAATATTCTGACCCACTCTACTTTATCATAATAGGAGAATTGTCGTCCTTCTGAAAGTAAACTTCTATAAGAATTTATGAATCATGCTAACAAATTTAAGCATAAAAAAAAGACCCTCATGGGGTCTTTTTCTAGCTATTATTAAGCTTTTTGAACGTTTGCAGCTTGTAGGCCACGTTGTCCTTCTTCAATTTCAAACGTTACACTTTGACCTTCGTCTAAAGATTTGAAACCTTCGCTTTGGATTGCTGAGAAATGTACGAATACGTCCTCTCCTGCTTCACGCTCGATAAATCCAAAACCTTTTTCTGCATTAAACCACTTAACTGTACCTTGTTCCATTGTTGTTGCCTCCTAGTGTGGATATTCCACACAATATGTTACTATCTTTGTTCAAGACCTTAGACGAAAAACAAAATCTCAAGTTGAAAACGAACAAAAATAACTCTTATATAGAATAACAGACATATGATCAAATAGCAAGCAAATAATAAACTTCTTTTTTAAAGGCAATATTCATGCGGTGTGTTTAGAGTAACTAAGCCTAATTCTAGAATGTTATTTCTTTGCCCAAAAGTAAACACCAATAAAAAATAACACGATGAATACAGCAATAACGATGCTGCCTAATGTGCCTAAATGAATAACTGGGCTGTCAATTACTTTATTCAAGGAAAACAATCCGAAAAATAAGGCAGTTAGTAACAAAACTATTCCAAGTAACACCATTGCCTGCTTTACCATAGATTGATTCATTGTAGATGTATATTTTAAACCTACAAAAGCTAAAAAGAAAAAAGTAAAACCAAATACAATATGCCCGACAATTTCCATGACAGAATAGGATTGATTTAAGTTTATTATGTCAGGAAAAATTGTAAAGGAAAATAGACCCGAAATTATTAAAACAATATATTTAAACCAACTCTTATTATCCGTTGCCATTTCGTTGGAAAGCCTCTCCATATATTCTTTTGGAGATTTTCCTATAACTTTTTCAATGGATTCTCCGTTTTGTTCAGCTTCAAATAGGTGCGCTTCTAACTCATTCATAACCTCTTCAATTTCGCCCAAGTTTTTTCTACTGGAAAATAAGTATACACGTAAATTATCAAGAAAATTCCGGCTCTTATTGGACAGCTCCAACTTACTATTCATTCAGATCGTCTCCTCTCCTCAGCCCCGTCAATATCTGACGCTAATCCCTTGTGCCAGAATTGCGCCCGTTAGCTGAATACACACGCCTCTTCCGTCTAATTAACTTTGCATTTCTCTTACCAATTCAATTGCTTGTTCAGTTGAGTCAATTAAGGAGCGATTTCCTTTTAATTTTCTTAGTTTCAATGCTTGTTGAAAGCATTCTTCAGCTTCATTTAGCATAGCTAATTCCATTAGACATTTACCTTTGTGTTGCAGTACAAAATCCAAGTATTCGTCAATCTTGTTGGCATCACAAATCTCCAAGGCTTTATCAAAATGATCCAATGCCTTTTTATGGTTGCTGTCGTATTTAAGAGCTTCTCCAAGACGAATTAATGAGATGATTTCCCTTGTAGGATTTCTTTCTTCGACTGCATGATTAAGACAATATGTTAAACAGTTAATAGCTTTTTTGGGTTGTCCATTGATTCTGTATAAATTTCCTAAAGCCCCATAAAGGAAATACTTATCGTTTTCATTACTGCCCTTTAGTAAACCCTCTGCCTGGCTAATGAGCTGGTTTAAGAATAAGGGATTAAAGGTCTTTTCACGAAGGCATTCACTTTTATCAAAGTAAATAACCTCGTTCACAGCGGATAAATTAATTCTAAAATCTGCTATATTTATGTCTACTTCCCCTCCAAATACGTCTTTTAAAACAATAAATACTCTGTATTCCTTCTAATTTTATGCTTCCACTACTGCACATACTCTACCTCATTCTCCACAAACGACTCTAAGATATATTATTTTAAATTACTTGGATCGATATATTTCTTTAATCTACTTGGGTTTACGAACCTTATTGAAGCTACCTCTCCACAACCCAAACAGACAGTTAGTTCTTTTTCAAATTCCGGTACTTTTACAAATGAATTTCCACCACAGTTTTTGCATTTTTGCATTTCATATCCCCCTTGTAAAGTTTATTGTCTTTCGTTAACCAATAAACTCCAAATAAATGAGAATTTATCCTTCTTGCAGTAACTGACCCGTTTGTTTTAATATAGTCTCCAGAAGACATCCCTATTGCCAAAAGACGATCTAAGCAATAATCGCGCCAGATTATAGAATAATACAAATAAAAGTATTGTAAATTTAGGCTCATTCGCCACTAGCCTTCCGCTCTTTTTCATCTCTTTCTTTTATATACCTTTCGTACGCATCTTTAACTTTGTCATTGGCGTTAGCAGGCACAACTTGTTTATGAATCTCATTTAGTAAAATAAGCGACCTAAAAATTATCCCTACAATAATTGCACATAAAATATAGATACCAATAGGACCGAGGAAAGCTAGGATTCCTAAAAGACCAGCCAATAAAATAGACAATAATAACTTCACTAAAATCCCCCTTTCTCCTCGCTAGCATTTAAACCAAATAGACACTTTTTTATACCGTTAAAGCGCCCGATAACTGAAGTGTCGTTATTTTTCACTTTTTATATAGTCATACAAATTATCGATTTTCTTTTCTATTCGGTCTAGTCTTTGCTTCCGCTTATTACTACCACGGACTAACAATACAACCAAAACAATAATAAATATTAAAAAACCTAATGATACCAACGTAACTAACATATCCCCTAAATTAATCTTTCTCTCCTCCTCATAAACAACATTAAATGGCCCGTTTGTTGCCTAGTCTATAATAAAATAATTTCTTCTTTCCCAATTCCATAAAGCAACGACACTATAAGCGTTTTCGTTCACTTCATCTTCTTCATGAATTATACATGTTCTTTTTGGTGGACTTATATGAAAGAGTGAAAAACACAAATAGGTTTACCAACCATACAGCGATAAATATTCCGGTTGTCCATCGCCTAATTAAAGAGAACTCGCCCCAATCCTGCAAACTTTGTCCTAAAATTATTAGAGTCATGCTAATAAAAATAAGTAAATGAATACTCAAACGATATTTCATACAAATCCCCTTTTTTAAAAAACCCCCATATTTTAACATAAATATTTTAATTCAATTTTGTCATGCCTATACTCCTAAGTTATGGCACTTTATATGTAAAAGAAAAAACCGCTTATTTTAAAGCAAGTTTCAAGGTTCGTTATTCCACAATCATACGCCCGATTGTTTACTACACAGCTAACAAATTTTATCTCATCATCTCATTATAAATATAAAAACTGTATAACGCTGGAATCAACAAGCCGAGAGCGAGGCAAATAACTGCTGCTAATTTTGACTGTTTAACGAGACGTTCTTCGTCTGATTTTAAGTATTGGAAAAAAGTAAGAGTGAAATAAAAACAAAGCACAATTAAAATCGTCGTAAATATCCCAATCCAATTTCCTACTCCCATTAAATTGAAATGATCCATTCAAACACTCCTATACTGAAAAGTAAGTACTCCAACTCTAAATCCCTGCCATATTTAATGTTCTGGTAAATGGTCAGGAAGATATATTAATGCTTGCTAACTTTGTTGTCTATGTACTCTCTTATCTCATCTATCTTTTTATCCATTTCGTCTAATTTATCTTTCGTGTGCTTAATAAAATTGGCGACTCTTGAGATTAAATAAATGATAAAGATAAAAAATATGATATTTATACCAGCATCAAAAGCATCCATACTTTCCCACCTCTGTTTTCAATATATCATTCTATGCAATTATTGTGCCCGATAAATAACGTGCTATAGTTGCATAAAGCTTAATACAACTGAACCCCAATAAAGTATACTAAAAGCAAAAAAGACCATAAAAAATGTAGAGATAGCTTTTGGCAACTTCCCGTAATAATATATTAATGCTATTCCAATTAGCGTGTGAAAAACGAAAAATAGAAGAAAACTCATATACCACATCTCCTACTCAAAGTTAACCAGGTTAACAGCTCACAATCTAGCCCAATTTAAACGTAACCATTATTCAGTAACTGCGCCTGATTACTGAACAAGAGTATTTAAAACTATTACATAAATCATAGCAACAACAGTTATCCATACTGCTTCCAATCGTAAAAATGAATTAAGTGTACTTATTTTTTTTATAACTGCTATCTCTTGTGCAACTTTTAAATTGATTGGCAAAAAGTATAAAGAAAAGATTAGACCTCCTGAAAGTGAAATACATAAGAAAATAAGAATTGGATTGGCTGTTAGAGTCCCTACTACACTACCAACGAGAAAAAATGGAATACCAGCCCAAATAAAAAATGTTGGGATCAATAACATTAATGCGATTATGACTAACATAAAATTTCTTTTAAGGACGATTAAATAACTAGTAAAATAATCACTCACGTTAAACCTCCTTGTGAACTCGTTAATTGAAAAGTCATTACCTGACTTGCAGAACTCACAGATTGTCCCAGCTAAATCGTCAATAAACCTGCCAATATCCCCCCTTACCTGATTAGGATACGGTTGGTTTAGTAACTATCCGGCCTCATTTTGGTAGGTAAGATTTTATATTAGTTGTTTAAACATATGACGTTATGTATGACTTTTAACCATTATGTTCTTCAATTATCCGCATTGCAATGCCTGTTAACTCGTCATGTTCAGTGAAACGTTCGTTGAGCATATCCGTAAGAATATGTTCTAGGAAGTATTTTACACAGTTCATATCTTGAAATAACAATATTGTTCTTAATGCTTCTTCGTAGATTTCTATAAACAATGGCTCGGGATTCCCCTTTTGAATCTCACCAAATGCTTCATAAAGCAAATCAATTTTATCAGCTACAGATAAAATTCGCCCTTCCAACGTTTCATCCTTACCTTCTTTAAACCGCTCCAAATAAATGGCTTGAAACTCAGATGGAATTTCCTTTTCTACAAATTTTCTTGTCATTTCCTCTTCTACTTCATTGAATAGTTGCTTCAATTCTTTTGAAGCATACTTTACAGGTGTCTTTATATCGCCTGTAAAAAGTTCTGCGTAGTCATGGTTCAATGCCTTTTCATATAGGATTCTCCAATCCACTTTCTGGCCAGACTTCTCTTCGACCGTCCCCAGAAACTGAGCAATTTTTGTCACCTTAAATGAATGGCTGGCAACGGAGTGCTCCTGATATTTAAATTTTCCTGGACAGCGGATAATTTGTTCTAAATCAGATAAGCTTTTAAAGTATTGATGTACACCCATCCTATTCAGCACCTTTCTATATTCATTGAGGGTTATCGTATACAACAACGGAAAATGCTTCATGCATTTTTGATCAAGGCTGTGTCCGCCTTATGCAATAGCTATCAATACTTTCTTTCCCTTATTTTGATCAAATTATGCAAAAAAGGGAGCAATATTTATTTCATTGTACATCACATTTACCGTTATACAAACACTTCATTATTTTCGAACTGTTCTGCGTCTATAAACTCCTAATTCTTACTTCAAAAAATAAGGATACAAACTGAATGTTTGTATCCCAATTAATCTTTAAGATTATTTTCATACCCAAACTTAACCTGTTCTTTCTAAAAAATCACGGTAAAAACATAACGGTAGATGAAATTTCTTTAATATGCTCTTTATCCGCCCATAAAATAAAATAATTATACGTTGTGCCTTTAATGATAATGGGTGTTGGATATTTAACGATAAATGCAGCTTGATTTTTCATTTCGGCAGGTTGATCATCTGAAGGCATAATGAGACATGATTCCACTTCAGGATTTTCGGACTTTAGAATCGTAGGCTTCGATCCATAAGGTTGTAGTTCTTGATTTGCTTCTATTTGGCAAACTTCCTCTAGATTATCTGAACCACTTATCGCTGATACTTGAAAGAATCCATCGTCACCCTCATATCTTTCCTCATTCACTTTCTGCCAACCTAACGGATATTGAAAGTTGACTTCGTAGACGTCACTCGTAAATTCTGCTGTCGTGAAATCGGCTATGGCCGATGGAGACCATTGTAACGCATCAATTTGATTATCATCTATCAGTTTAACAAGGAACCTCTTTTCAATATCGACTGCCCACATTTCAGACGCATATTCTTCACCACATCCAGATAAATAGGCAATGCGTTCATTTTTTGGCGACCATGTTACCGGTGTCGAAAAGCAATTCGATAGCGCTTGGATTTGATCATTTTTACCATCAAAATGAACCGTTCGTATTTGCGAACGATATTGCTGTCCTTTTAATTCGGTACTACTGTAGGCAATTTGCTTTGAATCGGATGCCCATGTTGGAAAATAATTTTTCGCTTCAGGTCCACCCTTGACCTCAAATGTTTTCCCCGAAGCCACCTCTACAACGTATATCAACGAAATACTAACTCCCGGTGTTGTATATAAAACATATTTCCCATCTTTAGAAAGTTGTACCTCATGCATTGGTCCTTCCGTATTATTCGTTATTTGTTCTCTATCTGTCCCGGTCAATGAACTGCGGTAAAGTTGACTTACGCCTTCATTATCAACCGCCTGAAACAATAATTCTTTACCATTCGGAAACCAATTTACATTCGAAACACCTGCTTGATCCAATTGTTCGCTCTCATGTGTGCGCGTGTTATATAGAATGATTTTCCCCCTAGCTGTATAGGCAAGCGTTTCATTATCAGGTGACCAATTTAATGTAAAGTCTCCGCCTTCTGCTAATTGATCTATCGCCCCAATCAGCCCGGATTCATGATAAATAATATAAATGATTTGATTCTTCCCAACAAAAGCGATTTTACTACTATCCATCGACCAAATCGGTTTTGAATGAGTCGCACCTAGTTCAGTCGTAAGTCGTTTATTCACGCCACTTTCCACGTCATACAACCAAATGTCTGGTCCTCCTTCAAGACGAGAAGTGTACGCAATAAATCCACTTTCTCCAATAGGTGCATACGGTATTTTCAGTCGCATCCCTGTTGTTATCGCGGTAGTTGGCAACTGATTCAACTCTTGAATCAGTGAAGTTTTAGTGATTCCTTTCGTGCGAACATTGAATCGCCGGGCAATCACTTCTAATGTATCCCCTTCTTGCACTGTATAATAAGGGACCCCAGGTGGAATTCTTAATCTTTGACCAACCTTCAGTAGATACGGGGATTGGAGTTGATTTTCCTCTGCTATCGTCGCAATGGAAACCCCAAATTTCCCCGCAAGTTGATAAACAGAATCTCCTGATTGAACTATATAATTATGCATGCTCGCAGGAATTGATAACTGTTCCCCTACGGCCAATTGATCAGGGTTTTGAATCCGATTCGCCGCAATTAAATTAGCCAACAAAACATTATGTTGTTCCGCAATTTTAGATAAACTATCCCCGGTTCGTACTGTATAAAAATATTGCATATTTCCCACATCCTCTCATTTGAACACCGGTTTCTTTTCTCTATCGTAACTATATGAAATGAAAGGTGTTCCAATGACGATGGATTTAGTTAATATGTGAACGTATTATTTTATGACTCCTTCTAAACAGAAAACTGCCCTACACGAAACTTATACGAGGCAGTCATTGTTCTCTATAATACTCTTTCGATATACTATGATATTTCCTTTAATCTTTTATTTACACGATGCCAGTCAATAAATAAACTGCGATCACTGCAAAACAGGCGGCTGTTTTCAAAATCGTAATCGCAAAGATATCTTTATATGCCTGTCGGTGCGTTAATCCGCAGACCATTAATAATGTAATGACTGCCCCGTTATGCGGCAATGTATCCATTCCACCCGCTGCCATGGAGACAACTCGGTGCATAACTTCGAGTGGAATGTCAAATGCAGCAGCCGCTTCCACATATTTGTCTGCCATAATCCCTAATACGATACTGACTCCCCCCGAACCTGAACCCGTAATGCCTGCAAGAACATTCGTTAACACAGCCCCGTTGACTAAAGGATTCGTAAATGTCGTGGAAAGTGTTTGTTGAATCATCGCAAACCCCGGAAGAATTGCGATAATTCCCCCGAACCCGAATTCAGATGCCGTATTCATTGTCGCAAGGATGGAACCACTTATACCTTCATTTAATCCTACTTTAAACTTCTCTTTAGCCGCTTCGAAATTTAATGCAATTGCTGAAATAATCCCGACAAGTAATGCCAACTCCACCGACCATAGCGATAAATGCTGCCCTAAGTTAAGCACCCCGTAGTCTTCCAGTCCAATTGCAGCAAAGTCAAATCCATCCGCATACCATTTCGGAATAAAGGTCGTGAAAATTTTATTCAATACACCAACCAGGACTAACGGAATAAACGCTAACCAATCTTTTACCTCTATCCTTACATCGGGCATTGGAATTGATGTATCTAACGTAGCAGCAATCTCATTGGCAGGCTCTTGTTCAATAATTCGGTGTTTACCGATTCCGTAATATCCTTCACCAATTTTAACTGCTTTTCTTCGACGGCTCTCTAAATATAACATTCCACTCATAAAGATAAATAGTGCGCCAATTGATCCTAATATCGGTGCCGCATATACAGTTGTATTAAAGAATGTTGTCGGAATCACATTTTGTATTTGCGGTGAACCTGGAATTGCATCCATTGAAAATGTAAATGCACTAAATGCAATCGTTGCCGGGATTAATCGCTTTGGTATATTTGCTTGACGAAATAATTGAGCTGCAAAAGGATAAATCGCAAATACCACAACAAATAAACTTACCCCGCTATACGTTAAAATTGCCCCCATTAGTACCACGGTTAATATTGCTTGCTTTTCCCCAATAAAGCGAATAATGACCTTTGCAATTCGCTCCGCAATACCAGTCATTTCAATCACCTTTCCAAATATTGCCCCGAGAAGAAAGACAGGAAAGTATAATTTAATACAACCAACCATTTTCTCTAAAAATATACTCGAGAAAAAAGGCAGCACATAGCTAGGATCCGTAAAGAAAACCGCAAATAATGCACAAAGTGGTGCAACAATAATGACAGAATAGCCGCGATAGGCAAAAAACATTAAGAAGCCTAGTGCTAATAGAATGATAATCAGATTCATAAAAGCGCTCCCTTAATTTTATTGTTAAATTCCTTTAACGTTATCAATCAAGTTCAACGAGGACGTCTTGCTCATTTACAAAATCACCTTCGTGAATATTTACTGCTTTTACGACACCATCTTTTTCAGCCGCAATCGGAATCTCCATTTTCATTGATTCCAAAATAACGACATCTTGCCCCTCCTTCACTTCCTCACCGACCGCGACCAACACTTTCCAAACACTGCCTGCCATATTGGCTGTTATCTTTGACATACAAAATCCCCCTTTTTGAGAAGTTCATTAAACTTCTTTCCCCCGCAACTTAACACTTCTAGCATTCTTCATTTATCTAAAAAATTTGGTTGACGCTTTTCAATAAATGCTTGTACGCCTTCCCGTACGTCTACAGTTTGAAAGACCTCCCCAAACCGCTCCGCCTCTGTGTGTAGCCCTTCTTCAAGCGTTTGTTCAATTCCCGTATCCATCGCCTGCTTCGCTAACGTAATTGCCACCGATGAGTGGCGCGTCATTTTTTTACCAAGGGCAATCGATTCCGCCAATGCTTCCCCCTTTGGCACGACATGATTCACAAGTCCGATTTCTTTTGCTTTGTTTGCGGAAACAGCATCTCCTGTAAAAATCATTTCTTTCGCTTTGGACAGGCCAATTAACCGCGATAAGCGTTGTGTACCACCTGCCCCCGGAAAAAGCCCTAACTTCACTTCAGGAAGCCCGATTTCAACTTGCTCTTCCGCAATTCGGATATCGCAACTGAGCGCCAATTCGCATCCACCGCCAAGTGCCAGTCCATTTATGGCAGCAATTGTTGGATAGGGCAATTGCTCAATCTTATTAAGGGGTCCTTGAAGCCATAAGGACTTTTCTTTCGCTAGAGGAACACCTTTTCCTATCCAATTCGGAAATCCTTTAATATCCCCACCTGCCATGAAAGCTTTTTCACCGCTTCCGGTAATAATCACTACTTTTACATTTGGTTCATTTTCAATTTCATCTAAACTATGCGTTAACTGCTCAACGACTTCCTCACTCAGCACATTTACAGGCGGGTTATCGATTGTGATGGTTGCGATGTTTTCTTTTAATGACCATGAAACCACTTGTACAGTTTGCATTGAATCCCCCCCATTTTTACGAATCATTTATTGTCACTTCTTCCGGTAACTGGCTATAGGTTTCACGCAATAAATACTTTTGGATTTTTCCAGATGGTGTGCGTGGCAGTTCATCGACAAAAATAACCTTTTTCGGTTTTTTAAAGCTTGCTAAATGTTCAACACAATACTGAATGACATCTTCTTCCGTTAACTGTGCGTCTTCTCTTTTCACAATGACAGCACACACCGCTTCAATAAACCTTTGATCCGGTATACCAATAATGGATACTTCTTTAATCTCTTTGTGTCGGTATAGGATATCTTCAATTTCCGCAGCGTAAATATTTTCACCGCCGCTCCGAATCATATCTTTTTTTCTACCTGCGATTGAAAGATAACCTTCTTCATCGAATACGCCTAAATCGCCTGTTTTACACCAGCCATTAACAAATGTCTCCATCGTTTCTTCCGTATTTCTCCAATAACCGATTGAAACTGCTGGGCTTTTAATCGCAATTTCTCCGACTTCTCCAACAGGTAAGTTGACTCCGTAATCATCAATAATTTTTATTTCTGTTATCGGCATTGGTTTTCCGACTGTATGCCCTTTCAAAAAGGCATCTTCCGGATCAAGTGATGCAGCAATGGGGGTACCTTCCGTTAATCCATAGACTTGCACAACGCCAATATGCGGATATTTTTCTTTTAATTGTTCAAGCGCTGATGGCAATAATGGGTCGCCACCTGTATAAATCGTCTTTAAATCAGGCAATGAAAAAGTGTTTAAATCTTTACTGTTTAACATGTCATAAATCATAAAGGGAAATAAAAAACAATCGGTCACGCGCTCCTCTTCAATGACGGCTAATATTCTTTCAATTTGAAAGCCTTGACTCTTCGTTATGATCAACGTGCCACCCATTAAAAGAACCGGTAAACCGATATCCTCCATTGCCCCTACATGATACAGCGGTCCTGTTGTCATCCCGATTTGTCGTTCTGTGAAATTCCACTTCAATGATTGCATCGTAGAAAACCATAATGTCGTGTCATGCGTCCATATTGCCCCTTTCGGTCGTCCCGTTGTTCCAGACGTATACATAAGCATGACAGGATCACTCAGTTTAATATCGATTTCTTCTACCTCTTCTGTCGAACCGCTTTCTAACGTACGCCAAGAGTCTGCCCATTGCGGTTTAGCTTCATTGTCATTTAATAAACAAATATACTTTTCGACTGATGTTTTATCATGAATGCCTTCTAATTCATTGGCTAATGTTGAATGAAAACATAACACTTTTGTTTCCGAGTCGTTAATCGCATATTCTAATTCCGAACTCGTGAGACGAAAGTTAAGTCGAACTGCAATCGCACCGATTTTCGCTACCGCAAAGTATAAGCCAAAATATTCAAGGCAATTATAGAGTAAAATACCGACTCTATCGCCTTTTTGTACACCCATATCCCGAAGTTTATTTGCATATGCATTAGAGATTGAATGGAGTTCAGAATAAGACCAAGCCCTCCCTCTCTCCTCTTTAATCGCAATTTTTGCACCCTGTTCTGTTGATAATGAATTCGCCATTTTCCTCGTAATGAGTCCAATATCCATTATGAATTCCCCCTTTTTCAACTGTGCTAGAGTAAGTAAGCAAGAAGCATGCCAATTCTAAAAACGCGGTCCTATCGCTAATAGAACCTTCAGCGTAACGCTTCACTCCGGAAATTCGGAAATTGATTTTAGATTTCCGCTCTTTTAATTCACTTTTTACTATTGTCATTGAATCATAAGCATGTCCCTAATAGATTTGCATTGACATAAATTATTCCAACATAAAAAATCCGAAACTTCGGAATACTTTCCGCAGTTTCGGACTTCTATTATATTCAATGAAATAATTTATACTTTTTTATTTTATCGTAAATCGTTGAATTTCCGATGCCTAGCGCTTTTGCAGCTTCTTCCCTATCATAATTAACCTTTATTAATGTTTTTTTAATGACAGTTCTTTCATGGTCTTCCATCATTTCTTTTAAACTTTTAGGTTGATTGCTTGTCTCATGTGATTGAATATAATCTGGTAAACAATTTATTGTTAAATGCCCATTTTCCGCTAAGTAGACGCACGCCTCAATGACATTTTCAAGTTCTCTTATATTCCCAGGCCAATGATAATGACGCAATATTGTATAGACATCTTCCTCAATCATTGTCATTCGTTTGCCGACTTCACTTGAATACTTCTCGATAAAATGATCGATCAGTAAAGGAATGTCTTCTCTTCTTTCCCGTAAAGACGGTAAAAATAGTTGTAGAGCGTTAATTCGATAGAACAAATCCTCTCGAAATCGTCCTTCTTTTATTAATTCTTCCAATGGACGATTGGTCGCGGCAATAATTCGAACGTCTATCTTCTTTGGAAACGAAGCGCCGATGGGTTCAATCTCTTGCTCTTGTAGCACACGTAATAATTTACTTTGCATTTGTTGTGGCATATCACCAATCTCATCCAGAAAAATTGTACCCCCATCAGCAATTTGAAATTTTCCTTTTCTACCGCCCTTTTTAGCACCTGTAAACGTTCCTTCTTCATAACCGAATAGTTCTGATTCTAATAACTGTTCAGGAATAGAAGCACAATTGACTTTAATAAATGGCTGATCGCTTCGCTCACTTAACCGATGAATACTTTGGGCGATAATTTCTTTTCCAGTGCCACTTTCCCCTCTAATTAACACTGAAATTTTACCACCTGCAACTTTTTTCACAAGCTCTCTTACTTGTACTAACTTCGGTGAATCTCCGATTAAATGATGCAATGCATATTGAACGTTTCCTTTATTCTCTGTATTTGACGTAAGTAAATTTTTATCCGCTAACCGATTTTGAATATGACGATTCATTTTTTTCCACTCATTGACATCTCGAAAAATAATCGTCCCAATCGCACCAATAATTCTGTTCTGCTCAAAAATCGGAATGCGATTGGCAATCACAAAATTCCCTTTTAAAAATTGTAAGTCCCCAATTTCCGATTTTCCCGTTTGAACGACGAGATGCATTCTTGTATTTTCAATTACATTCACGACATATTCGCCAATCACCTGTTCACGCGTTATATTAATAAACGCACAATAATTTTCACTCATATATTGTATTTTTCCATTGTTATCTACGATGACGGTCCCGTAACTTGCACTTTCAAAAATTATATCTAATAATTTATGATTGAATATGTCTCCCGTTCCCATCATTTAGGCCCCCTATTATTTTCTCTCTATCTATAGAATACTGAAAGAATTTTCACAATACAATGTTAATCGTTATGTGGGAGTCCAAAACATTGATTTTATTGATAAAAAATCATTGGGCTTTATTAGTAGCATGCTCTATTCCAACCATTTTATAGGGCTGATTCCTAAAAACCGTTCTTAAAAATCGGCACTAACAATTGATGCAAATAATTCTTATTCGATAACTGGACATACTACCTTTGAACGATTACTTGAGGAGGTCATTTTTAATATGCTAAGCAAAGAACTTGAATCCTTAAAGGAATTTGGCTGTGAAGACAGGTGTGTTTTAAGCGTATATTTAAATACGAATCCGGGAGATCCACAACAACTGAATGGTGGTTGGAAAATTCATTTAAAAAACGGATTCAAAAGAATTGACGAATATTTAACCGCTTCTGAAGATGAAAAAGAAATAAAGGCCTTTAGGCAGCTAAAGGAAAAAGTGACGGAAGAAATTGACAAAAATATGAATAAACTCAGGAAAAGTGTTGTCATATTTGCGGCAGTGGAGCCTGAATTATGGTCAGTTCACTATGTGCAAGTGCCGGTAAAAACGAGCTTCCACTGGGAAAACAAACCGATGACTGAGGAAATGGAATACATGTACAAGGCCTATCCTGAAGCAGGTGTGATTTTACCAAGTTATGGCGAAGTACGTATTTTGGATACTGCAATGGGCGATGTGAAAGATGAACTTGTTTATGAATTCGATTCGGGTGTGGAAAGCTGGAGATTGAGCAAAATCGAAGAGGCCAATGAAGAACAAAAATCAAAGAAGTCTCCAAGTCCTGGTTTAGAACCACGACCTAGAACAAATATAAAACAATTTTTCAAGGGTATGGATCAAGTCGTTCAAAAACTAAAGAAAGAGCGAGGCTGGAAAGAAATTCATATTAGCGGTGAAGCAGATGTCGCAAATGCTTTTGCAGAAACTTTACGAGAAAAACCGGCAAGTTGTATTTATAAAAATCTTAACAATAATAAAGCAAGTGATGTCATCCATCAAGTTTTTGAGAAGTAAATGATATGAAAAACTAACTGCTCTCATTTGAGTAGTTAGTTTTTATTCACGCCTCGTAAACCGAAGCTCGAATCGAATGATACACCAATTACAAAATCCGCCAAACATATAGGCTAGTACATCAAACGGATCCCATACACTATACGTTACATACAACGGCGTAACATATTCCCAAAACAACCCACATGCTAAAGTAAAAACCAATATACGAATTAAACTGATGAGCAAGAGTCGTCTTTGATGGCTCAGTACGGCCAGAACGTTTACGATTGCGACAATCAGGATTCCCGCAAGCACATCGTTTAAATAATAATGCGCAAATGTCCAATCATATCGTTTCGTAAAAAAAGTCTTATTCACTATGTACAATACAAACGCTAAGCTACCAACGAGTAAACTTAACTGAACAATTCTGCTTTGTTTGCCTACACGATAGGATGTTCTAAACATTTCGAACCCCATTAACAAAATGATAAAATAACAACTGCAAGAATGATTGCACCTACGATCCCCCAAAAGGTGATGCCAACGCCGCCATTTTTGCTACTTTTGAACGTATGTCCACAGTTCGGACAGAATTCAGCTTGTCTCGAGACACTGTTCTGACAAGATGGACATGGCCTTAAACTCATATGAAAACCTCCAATATCTTTAAGAATGTTAGCCTCTTTCGTCTCCATACTATATCGTCTAGATTGGACTGTTTTCAAGTATTTAATTCGGATACATAACTGAAATTGAAATCCATTTATCCTAGCTAACCTAATGTATTTTAATTTGCAATAAAAATCAAAAAATCGTATAATGTATTTAAGAATTGAATAAACTAAAGAAGGCTGTCCGATATAGGGTATCGAACAGCCAATACAATAGCAGGTCCCATCAAGGGGGCGGCTGTTAGAGGATAAGATAACCCATCATAACTGAGCGCTCAACTCAAGGATGGGTTATTTCTTTTGATTGAATGACAGTATTGCGACAACTAATGCTGCGAAAGTTACTGCAAACATTAATGCTTCGTATACTGACATTGGCATCACCCCCTTTCAGGAGTGTGCCGACCACCCTTGAGTCCCCTATTCTATTGTCCTACCATTATACCACACATGCGTTCGAATACTCTATTAATTATTCATGCTTTTACAGATCCCTTTCATATTTCAAAACACCCTCTACCGCAACCGCCCGCACTGTTAATTCACTGTCCAATACTACATAATCTGCTACCTTTCCCTTTTCAATACTACCAAATTGATCTGCTTTTCCAATGCTCGCAGCGGGTGATAGTGAGCCGCGATGCCATACTCTGTATAATGGCTCTTGACTCCAAGCTTGTAAGTTCAAAACTCCCTCAATCAGTGTAAGGGTACTTCCAGCAAGTGATCCAGATTCGGTTTTAGCTATGCCGTCTTTCATGACAACTGGAAACTCACCCAACAAATAATTCCCATCTGGCATTAAGCCGGCCCGCATACAATCCGTAATTAACACGAGCTTATCTTTCTTTAATTTAAGGGCCATCGTTGCAACTTCCGGATGAACATGGAAACCATCGCAAATGAGTTCCGCATATGCCCTCGAATCAACCAACGCGGCACCTACAACCCCCGGTTCTCGGTGATGTAAGCCTGACATCCCATTAAATAAGTGGATGAATTTCCGTGCCCCTGCGTCAACAGCTTCTTTACAGCACTCAAAACTCGCATCAGTATGTGCAATACCGACAACTACATCCCGACCAATTTCTCGAATAAATTCAATTGCATTTTCTCGCTCTGGCGCAATCGCAATTTTCACAATAGTCCCTTTAGCAAGCTTCTGCCATTCATTAAATTCTGTCACGCTCGGATTTTTAAAATAAATTGGATTCTGCGCACCTTTGTATTTCTCCGTAAAATAAGGGCCCTCCAAAAAGATTCCTTCTGACTTTGCACCGGATAATCCTTTATCTACAGCTTCCGTTATCGCATGAATTGCTTTTACGATGCCCTCATCTGATGCAGTCAATGTCGTCGGTAAGAAACGCGTCACGCCAAATGGTAAAATGGCTTTTGATATTGTGTCAACTGCCTCAGCAGTCCCGTCCATTATGTCATAGCCGTTCACACCATGAATATGTGTATCGAATAAACCAGGTGCAATCGTATATCCTGTCCAATCGATAATAGTTGCACTAGGTGGGGCTTCATTAATAAAATCTCCAAACAATCCATGCTCCACTTTTAAAAAGCCACCTTGTCTCTCTTCGTCTTCCAATAAAAAACGATTTGCTTTTATGTAATACACCTTTGGTTGCATGTTGTGCCTCCCAATCAATTTATCTTTACTTTACGTTAACGATTCATATTATAGCAAGCGGTATTATCCATCGGTGCTACTACCTCAAAAATGGGGGGGATATTTATAACGGATATTACCATGAAGTGAATACAGAAACTATTACTTTTGGGTTGCAATTGGTAGTTGACATTTTTAAAATTCCTATTAGAATAGATATTTATAACCGATACCTCCCATTTATGTTTTTTCGAAGTGTGCTCAATATGGCGATGATGTTTCCAAGCGGTCAATCATCCAACCAGATCGATGCGACTACCTACTTAGCAAAACATTTTAATGATTGGTTGTGTCGGGGATAACAATTACGGCGAATTTATCATGAGCAAATTATAGATGTATATTTTTTTATGAACAATGTGTAACCGGTTACAGTAATTGAACAGTGAACTGCCCACATCTTTTTAGGAAATAATGATTATGGGATTATTGTAGTAAAAATACAAACGAACAATTGCAATTTAGGTAACCGGTTACAGAAAAGCAGTATAGGTTTTAATAGACTTCGATAAGTTGACAAACGAGTCGAATTTTCACTGTCATAGGAAAGTTAAATTGATACTACAAAATTTACTTTTGAATAAATAACCGCTTATTTTTATGAAAAATGATTAGGAGGAACAACATTATGAAGAGAATTCCAATTATTATCGACACAGATCCCGGCATTGATGATGCGGCCGCGATAGGTTTAGCTTTGTACAGGGATGATTTAGAGGTGAAATTAATTACGACAGTAGCAGGTAATGTTGATATTGATAATATTACAACGAACGCCTTAAAGCTTGTCACATTTTTCGATAAGGACATTCCTGTTGCTAGAGGGATGGATACTCCCTTATTGAAACCGGCACTTGGAAATAAAGTACACGGCGTAACAGGAATGGATGGCTATGACTTCCCTCAACCTACACGGAGAATTACAAATAAACATGCCGTTGAGGCAATGCGTTCTTTATTAGAGGAATCAGAAGAAAAAATTACAATTGTACCTATTGGACCATTAACAAATATCGCAGTATTGCTCTTAATGTATCCCCAGTTGAAAAGTAAAATTGAAAGTATTGTATTAATGGGTGGTTCTTTATCTGGTGGAAACGTGAACGGAGCTGCTGAGTTTAATATGTGGGCGGATCCCCATGCTGCAAAAATGGTTTTCGACTCCGGCTTGGATATTGTAATGATTGGTTTAGACGTTACATTGAAAGCGCGTATTGGAGAAGAGATATTATCAAAATCCTCAAATAAATCAGCTGACATGTTTAACGCGATTTTCCGCCATTACATAGACGGCGATATGGATAGCGGTGTAGTCATGCATGATTCATGTGCAATCGCTTACTTAACAAATCCTGAGCTGTTCACGATTGAGCGTCGGCTTGTCGAGGTCGTCACAGATGGCCCTGCCGGTGGGATGACAATGGAATTGTTTGGAAAAGAAGAGACAAACGTAAGTGTCGCGGTCGGAATTGATTCTGAAGCCTTTCAAGATTGGTTTCTTGGTACATTAAATAAAATGATCTAATTTTGGATAAAGGGTGAAAGTAATTATGTTCTTTTTACATAATACTTTTACTCCACTTTTTACAGCAAATACTCTAACAAGAATAAGGTGTTTAAGTTGAAATATATTATTTTCATCCTGTGTTTAATTGCAATCTTTTTATTAGCATATGTGGTGAGTTTCGATCGAAAAATGGTTAAAAAGAAACTGATAACAATTGCAAAAATTATTGGTATTCAAATCATACTAGCATACATATTCCTTCATACCACCCTTGGTGTAACAATCATTGGCGCAATATCGAAAATGTTCGAGAAACTGCTAGGTTATGCGAATGTTGGAATTGAATTCGTATTCGGCGGCGTGATTGAAAGCGGATTAGCTTCTTTCGTAATACTCGCCTTACTCCCTATTGTATTTATTTGTGCACTACTTGGGATTTTACAGTATATAAAAATTCTCCCTTTGTTTGTTAAAGTGATGGGCTATCTACTTAACAAAATTAGTAGGCTTGGAAGATTAGAATCATATAGTGCGGTAAGTGCAATCGTAATTGGTATGACAGCAGTGTTTGTATCAATTAAAGATACGCTTCCAAAACTAAATAATAGACAGATGTATTCAATTGCAGCCTGTTCAATTTCAACAGTAGATTTAAGTATCGTTGGGGCTTATATGAACATGATTGACCCTAAATATGTCATTATCGCAATCGTATTAAATTTGTTTAGTGTGTTTGTTATTCTTTCCATCATTAATCCATATAATCCGGATGAAGATAACGGTGCGTTATCCATTCAAAATAATCCGGCGGAAAAAGATGAACGTGGATTTTTTGAAGTGTTAGCCGACTACATGATGGATGGGTTTAATATTATCCTTGCAATCATAGCGATGTTATTAGGTTTTGTAGCATTAATTGCTTTCCTAAATGGGATATTTGGTGCTATTTTTGGCGTGGATTTCCAAACGATTCTCGGCTATCTCTTTGCTCCTCTTGCATTTCTTCTTGGTGTGCAATGGGACGAAGCAGTCCAATTCGGCGGCTTAATTGCCACAAAGCTTCTTTCAAATGAGTTTGTTGCAATGATGAGCTTTATTGATATGGAAGGTTTTTCGGAAAGATCTATTGGTATTATCTCAGTATTCCTAGTATCGTTTGCAAACTTTGGATCAGTAGGGATGATCATCGGCGCATTAAAAGGCTTATGCCCTGATCAAAGTAAAGTAGTTGCTGGATTTAGTATGCGTCTATTATACGGAGCAACTTTAGTAAGTTTCTTATCAGCTGCAGTTGTTGGTTTAGTATTATAAGCTTAGGATATATCTAGGAGACTAAGTCACATTAATTGACCAAGAAAAAGAAGCCTTGAAAGGAATCAGCTTAGAATGAAATCACCCACATATATCGATGATGGGTGATTTTCTTTGTTAACTTCTAAAGTCCTCTCGTAATGCAGGGTACTGCCCGCACATAAGCTCCCCCAAGTTACTTGGTTCGCGGGTATTATTGAGTACAGCTAAGGAAATATAGAGCTTCTGTCATCTTTTTCACCAGCGGTATTTAATTTACCAATTGAAGATTTAAAATAGCGTAGGAAAAACCTAATTCTTGCCTATTTTTGACGAGGAATTAGGCGTCCAATTCACCATAAAAATACTAATAAATATGCAAACGCCACCGAACATTACATGCCAATCAATCATTTCATCCAATAATAACCAACCCGCAAGAACACCGAAAAATGGAGCTAAAAATAAGAATGCACTTGTCTTACCGGGGTCGCCTGCTTGTAAAAGATAAAACCAAACGGAAAACTGTACAATGGAAGCCATGAATACTAGCCATGACAATATGGTAATCGATAAGGCAGTAATTTGAAACGAAGGAGTTTCCATTGAACCTCTCATGACTAAAGTCACGAGATTCTTGGGAAGAGAGCATACTTGATGGATAGCCGTGATGCTATCACCAGAGGTTTCTCTTATTTACCAAGCTATCTCCGTAGTTCCTACGGTTAGTAGGTTTTAACCCCACACTTGTATCAGCGTTTTAAGCCCTTCGTTCAAAATATTTCGACTTGCATTGATATCCCGGTCGTGTTCAGTTCCGCATGTTGAACATATCCATTGTCGAATATTCAGCGGTTTCTTGCCATCTTGCACGCCGCACTCCGAACAAATTTGACTGGATGGAAACCATCTATCAACTTTGATAATTTTTCTGCCGTACCAGTCTGCTTTATATACTAATTTAGTGACAAAACTGGACCAGGATACATCCGAAATACTTTTGCCTAGTTTTTTATTGCGCAGCATCCCTTTTATATTTAAGTCTTCAATACAGATGACATCGTGGTTTTTGATGATTTCTGTACTGAGCTTATTTAGAAAATCGGCACGCTGATTCGTTACTTTTTCATGTAGTTTTGCCGTTTTACGCTTTTGTTTTTGATAGTTCTTCGCATCCGAAAGTTTGACGCCATTTTGCTTGGCAACGAATGCTCGTCTTGACAGTTTGCGTTGTTCACGCTTCAATTTCTTTTCCATTTTCGCCGTGAACCGATTGTTGTCTATTTTGCGTCCATCAGAAAGGATCGCAAAGTCAGTGATTCCCAAATCAATGCCAATAGCGGTATTCGTTTTTGACAGTTCGTAAATTTCCTCTTCACACAAAATGGAAACAAAATATTTCCCGCTAGCATATTTGCGAATCGTCGCATTGAGAATACGGCCTTTCGGTTCCTGGCTTTTGGCGAACTTAACCAATCCTAGTTTTGGAAGCTGAATACTTTTTCCTTTTAACTCAATATTGTTGTTTACATTTTTCGTTATGTAGCTTTGGACGGGATTCATTTTACTTTTGAATTGAGGTTTGTTATTTTGCTTTTTGAAAAACCGAGAAAAAGCATCGGCAAGATTTTTGAGTGAGGATTGAAGTGCGATGCTATCGACTTCTTTTAGCCAACAAGTAGCTTCTGCTATTTTCATTTGAGGAAGCATGGCGGAACATGCGTGATACGATAATCCCTTACCAGTTTCGGTGTAGGATCTGTTCCATAGATCCAGAAAATGATTGAAAACAAATCTTGAACAGCCTATTGTTTTGGCAATTAGGATTTCTTGTTCTTTATTCGGATAGAGACGAAACTGATAAGCTTTATGTCGAAGCATTCACACTTACCTCCTAAACCTTTTTCTGATTCAGTATATACTTTCGTATTTGTTCTTCGGTAATTTTAGGCTTAGAAAACACCTCAATATTTGATTTGTATCTGTATTGCTGAATACCCTTTAGTAGTAGACTTTAAACACTTATACAAATTAATACATGCCGGTCGATTAACATAGCTAAAGCTATGCCTCAACCGAAGCCGATTCATCCCACGACTGAAGTCACGGGTGTTCTCGGCTTATCCATAAAAAACTGCCCACCAACAGAATGAGTCCACCAAACAACATTTGATAGGCCGTTAAAACCCATGTATTAATAGGAGGGCCCCACATTTTGATTAGTAGTGTTCCGATAGCCCACGAAATGGCTGAAAGCCCCCCCAAAAGTGTTCCAAATATAACAACCAAAAGGGGATTCATAAAGGTTAGGATAGACGATTGTCCCGATGTGATGGTACGTAAACTGACAAAGATACATCCCATGACACCCGCTTGTTTGAAAAAGACCAATCAGTGCTATTTTAAGCCAATCTGAAACCTTTTTGGGATGAGCAAGTCTTAAAACTTTTACGATAATTGCCATGAAGCCCCCTGCTAAGAGGAATCGTATTGCAACCAACATAATCGGTGTGGCGTAGATCAGCCCAATCTTTCCAATCGCAAATGCAGATCCCATTAAGGATGTGGTCAATACAACTAAGAATCCAGTAAGCCATTTGTTCATCATTGCATTCCCCTTCGCAAATATCCCATTTATCTTCGTGCTTTTTCATACTGTTCCTCGAACTTTAAATTACGGCTTTACGATCCTTATATAGAACTCATTTATCATATAATCCTTTTCCGTCAAGAATATGTTGTATATATTTCTCAACTCTCGACGTTCGTGTTTTAGACTGTTTCGCTTGAGAAAAATATAGGCTATACGCCCTTTGTCTCCCAAGCGTTAATGCTTCAAAAGCTTTTTTCAAAGCAGGGGTTTCATCGAATTTCTGTTGCAGTTCTTCGGGTATTTGAATTTCTGTTTTCTTTTCAACTTTCAAACCGGCTTTCTCAACTTCAATTGCATTAAAAATATAATCTTTCAATATAGATTCATTTTCAATGATTTCTTGAACTTTGGTAAAACGAATTTGGCGTGCGGCCTGTACATTTTTCGTTTGTTGAATAAGAATTCCTTGGGGATCTTCTAGCAAAGCACCTTTATGAAACAAGAATGCGCAATATTCCTTAAAGCCATGGATTAACACAATGTTTTTGTTATCTAATGTATAACATGGATGATTCCATTTAAAATCCTCAGTCAGTCCGCAGTCAAGAGCGATATCCCTCATTGCCACAAACTCCTCTTTCCAGTTGGTTGCCTTCCTTAAATATTCGTCAACTTTAGGATTTATTTTACGATTTGTCATTCGTCACACCTTCTTCAATTATATATAATTACCCGTTAAGGCGGGTTATATTTTATTATATTTAAACATAGCACAGAATAATGGATTCATGTAAAAAAACACCAACGAATTGATTTTCGTTGGTGTTTAGAAGATTTTATGCCTGTTTTAAAGTATCAATAAACATCGTTACAAATTTCTCATTCTCAACATCTAAACAAACTTCCATGTTCGGTTCTTGCTTCCAAATATTACGGAAGTCACAGATTGTTTGTCCGTAGTTTAATTCACTTTGTGTTTCAACTTCAACAAAATGCTTCTCCGTTTGCACGATAGAAGAATCAATCGCAACTCCGATTGTTAATGGATCATGAAGTGCACAACCGTCAATCCCGTATTTTTGTTTACTAAACCCTCTGAATACTTCAGAACTTTCTACAATGAAGTCATAGTATTTCGTTCCTTTTAATTCTTCCATGCGCTCGCGTGTTAAGAATGTTTTATGCGTAACATCTAGGCCAACAAGCTTCAATGAAAGACCTGAATGGAATACAATTTTAGCAGCTTCCGCATCGGCAAAAATATTGAATTCAGCATTTGGAAGTTTATTACCCATTCCCGCTTTTGTAACAAGTCCACCCATGATGACCACTTCACTTACCCACTCCGCTAATCTTGGCTCTTTACGTAGTGCTAACGCCAAGTTTGTAAGTGGACCAACCATGATGAATGTGATATCACCTTTATGTTTTTTCGCTTGTTCAATCATGAAATCTGGTGCGAAAATATCCGATTCTTCATCATCTACAGTTATATGATCAAGTGCATCGCCAATTCCATCTTTACCATGAACACGAAATTCGTGATTAGGTTCTGTTAAAAGCGGAAGACTTGCCCCTCTATAAGCCTTAACTTCTTCATTTCCGATTAACTTCAGGATTTTCTTCGTGTTTTTCATAACATAATCAATTGGGACATTCCCATTTACGCCTGTAATCCCTAGAAGATCAAGTTGCTTACTCTCAATTGCGTAAATGATTGCATACGCGTCATCTATCCCAGTATCAACGTCTAAAATAACTTTTTTCATTCTAAATCTCTCCTTAATTTCAAAAAAATATTACTTTAATAACACTTCACGATCGTTAATCTTAAAAGAAGAAAATACCTACAATTGCACCATTTAATAGGTTGGCCAATGTCGCAGCGATTAACCCTTTGAATGCCATATCTTGAATTTCTTTTTTACGATTAGGTGCGATTCCTAGCATAACACCTAGAATGATTCCAATAGAACCAAGATTTGCAAATCCAGATAATGCAAATGTTAAAATTGCTACGGACTTCTCAGAAAATGAACCAATTATATCTTGAAACGCTGCAAATGCTACAAATTCGTTAATGATGATTTTTTGTCCAAGTAAGTTTCCGGCCATGATTGCTTCAGACCAAGGAATTCCTAAAACAAACGCAACTGGCGCAAATACATATCCTAAAATTGTTTCAAAAGATAAGCCTGGTAAACCTACGAGGGAACCAACTCCCCCTAAAATACCGTTCAGAAGTGCAATTAATCCGATAATCGAAACTAGAATCACGACAGCATTTACGGCAAAATGCAAGCCATCTTTGGATTCGGTTACAATAACTTCCATAACACTTGGTTTTTCACCAGATTCATTCACATTATCGTCTGTTACTTTCCACTCATTTGGATCAAGTTTTTCAGTTTCAGGTATAATCAATTTCGCTAACATTAAGCCTGCGGGTGCAGACATTATTGCCGCTGATAATAGATAATTAATCGGAATTCCCATTGCCGCTAATCCGAGTAAAACAGCTCCAGATACAGAAGCAAGACCACCAACCATTACGGCAAAGAGTTGAGAACGTGACATCGTTCTTATATATGGCTTGACCGATAGGAAAGATTGTGTCATCCCTAAGAAAATATTTGCCGCGGCATTCGTCGATTCAATATGACCGGTTTTCATAATCTTAGAAAGTCCTCCACCGACGATACGAACGAACATTTGCATAATTCCAAAACGATATAATAAACCAATTAGCGCAGTTAAATAAATCATAATGGCCAATGCATTAATCGCAAATATTGGACCAGCTGCTCCTTCTTTATCTGCTAAAGAACCAAATACAAATTTTAACCCTTCAACTCCATAGGCCATAACTTTCGATACACCATCAGATAGCCACTGGATAATGGACATACCAATATCCCATTTTAATACGATAAACCCTAATATAACTTGAGCGATAAAGCCCATACTTACTGTCCATATATTAATTGCTTTCTTGTTTTCAGATAATAGAAGAGCTGCTAAAACGATAACCGTACAGCCCATTAATCCCCATAGTATACTTACCATGCGCTTGCTTTCCTCCTCATATATTGAAGCAGATTAGATTGTTTTAAGTTTTATTTTTTGCCATGATTGCGAAGAAATTCGTTCACTTCGTCTTGTGTTGGCATTCCAGCTTGCGCACCTAATTTTTGAACAGAAAGGGCTGCGGCTGCATTCGCAAAATGACATGCAGTTTCAACATCCTTTTTCATGCCAATTGCATAGGCAAACGCTCCATTAAATGTATCCCCTGCCCCTGTCGTATCAACAGTTGAAACAGAATGACTTGAAATTCTACGTGGCGCTTCATTTTCAAAATAAACAACGCCGTCTTTTCCTTCTGTGACAATTAGCTTATCCAATAACTGATTGAAATCTACTTGTTTAGATAAAGTCTCACGTTCAGACTGATTAGGCGTAATAAAGTCTGCCTTCATCAACACATCAACTGATAAATCCGCAGCAGGTGCTGGATTTAAGATGAATTTCGTCTGATGTTTTTGACACAGTCGCGCAGTCTCTTCTACAGATTCAATCGGAATTTCTAATTGTGTAATGACCACATCGCTTTTCGCGATAAGGCTTTCATATTTCCTTATATAATCAGGAGTCGCTTCTTTATTTGCTCCTTGATAAACAATGATGCTATTGTCGCCATCCGCTAAAGTAATCATTGCAACACCTGATGCAGAATGTGGAACCGGTTCCACACCATTTAAAAAGATGTTTTCCTTTTCCATAAACTTCAGTAGTTCAGATCCGAATTCATCATCTCCTACCCTACCAATCATATGGACTTCCGCTCCTAAACGAGCAGCTGCAACGGCCTGATTTGATCCTTTTCCGCCGGGACTTGTATAAAAATCTTCACCAAGAATTGTTTCTCCCGCTTCTGGTCGCTTTGCTGCCGCCACGACCAGGTCCATATTAATACTTCCAACTACCGTAATAACAGGCTTTCCCAAGAAATTCACTCCTATTTCTATCTCGTCGTACCTCTTTGAATTACTCTTGTTTTTAATTCATATATCGTCTGTTCTGGTTCTTCATTTTCAATCAGTTTTATTAATAATCGAGATGCCACCGCCCCTAAATCATAAATTGGTTGGGCAATGGTTGTTAACTCGGGATAAACCATTTTACCAAACGCAACGCCATCAAACCCGACAATTTGTAATTCTTCGGGAATTTGAATGCCTCTTTTTAAAGCTACTTTGAGAAATCCAACTGCAATCGTATCATTGCTACAAAAAATACCATCTATCTGTGTAAATTTATCAAAAAATGCATGGGCAACTTCTTCTGCAGCCGCAAGGTTAAAAGCTGATTCCTCAATGATATAGCTCATATTATTTTCTTCTATTTCATCAATAAATCCTCGATAACGATCATTTGCAGATGTAATTTCGCGTGGCCCTCGAATGTGAGCAATGTTTTTTGCTCCTTTTTCGATTAACAATTTTGTAGCCTGACGCGCACCTTCATAGTTATCGGATGTAACCGTTGGCAATTCTGAATAACTTGCGCGGTCCAATACAACAACTGGTGTATTAGCATGTAAAGAAATATGCTTTTCCGATGAATGCCCTGTCATAATTACACCATCAACATATTTTTGATTAAATAAATCTAGATAAGTCTGTTCCTTTTCTGCATTTCCATCTGAATTACCGAGCAATACTTTGTAGCCATAAATCATGGAAACGTCTTCAACAGCTCTTGCTAGCTCTGGAAAAAACGGGTTTGTAATATCTGGCACAATTAAACCAATCATCTTTGACGTTTTATGGAACAGAGCCCTTGCTACAGCGTTCGGTTTATAATTCAATTTTTCAATTGCCTTGATTACCTTTAGTTCTGATTCTTGACTTACATAGCCATTTTTATTCAGTACCCTTGAAACTGTCGCAACGGAAACTCCCGCCTCATTTGCTACGTCTCTCATTGTTGCCAATTACAATCACCTCTACAAAATGTGGAACCGATTACATACTTAAATATAATTTATAAATACCTCCATGTCAATTCGTTTTATAAAATAAATATTATTAAATTATTCATACACTCATGCACCTAAATATCCTTGTAAAACTGAAAAAGAAACAATGAAACTATTTAATTGTGAGATTCGCCTATGTTTTTGTTGGACAACCCCTAATTGAAGCGGTCTAGGCATATACTAGAGAACTTGCGATGCCCAAGAATTAATCTGAGTGAAACAGTGTGGTTGTCACTATTACCAAATAAACATTTCATTCTATTAGGAACGAGAAGGAGGTGACAATTAAAATTCTCCATTGCAGTGTCTTTTATTATTATCATAAAAACATAATTCCAAACAAGTGTAAGCACTAACATCACTTGTTAATTTGAGCGTTAACTAGTGAGAGATTTATAAAATAGTAGGTTGTCATGAATTGCCATTATATTTTTTGCAGTACAAAGGAAAGGTGGAAGTTATATGATGAAGTATCTCCAAAATCTAGGTCGCTCGTTAATGTTACCCGTGGCAGTATTACCTGCGGCCGCGATTTTAATGGGAATTGGGTATTGGATTGACCCTTCTGGTTGGGGATCAGGCAACGTACTCGCCGCTTTCTTAATTAAAGCCGGAGGTTCAATCATTGACCATATGTCGATTCTTTTTGCAGTCGGGGTAGCGCTTGGAATGTCTAAGGATAAGGATGGATCAGCTGCATTAAGTGGACTTGTTGCCTTTTTAGTTGTGACAACTTTATTGTCAACAGATACAGTCGCGATGCTATTGTCGATTGATGCAGAAGCTGTAAATCCTGCATTCGAGAAAATTGCAAACCAATTTATTGGGATTGTTTCAGGGCTTGTTGCTGCAACAATGTATAACCGATTTAGTCATGTACAATTACCTGATGCCCTCGCCTTCTTTAGTGGAAAACGTTTAGTTCCGATTGTGACAGCTGCTACTATGCTTGTTGCTTCAGCGGCATTATTTTTCATATGGCCTATGATTTATACTGGACTGGTCAATTTTGGTGAAGTGATTAGTGGACTAGGTGCGACTGGTGCAGGATTATACGGATTCTTTAACCGCCTTCTGATTCCTACTGGATTACATCATGCGTTAAACTCTGTATTCTGGTTTGATGTTGCAGGCATCAATGACATCGGAAACTTCTGGGGTAGTCAGGGGACAAAAGGGATTACAGGCATGTACCAAGCTGGTTTCTTTCCAATTATGATGTTTGGATTACCAGCTGCAGGTCTGGCTATGTATCATACCGCGAAAACAAAACGTAAAAAACAAGCGGCTTCTTTAATGTTAGCAGCGGGTTTTGCGGCATTCTTTACAGGTGTGACAGAACCGCTTGAGTTCGCATTTATGTTTTTGGCGCCGGCTCTTTATGTTGTACACGCAGCTTTAACAGGTCTCTCTTTATTTATCGCCGCATCTTTCCAATGGACAGCAGGATTTGGGTTTAGCGCTGGTTTTGTTGACTATTTCTTAAGTTTAAAAATTCCAATCGCGAACCAACCGCTCATGCTAGTTGTTCAAGGTTTAGGATTTGCAGTTGTTTACTATTTCTTATTCCGATTCCTCATTGTGAAATTCGACTTGAAAACACCCGGTCGAGAAGATGATGAAGACATCGTGGAGGAAGCGGAAGATAAAAATTTTACAGGTAATAAATTTACAAGTATGGCGACAATCATTTACGACGGCTTAGGCGGAGATGCAAACGTCACTGCAGTTGACCACTGTGCGACACGATTACGTGTTGAAGTAAAAGATATGAGCGTCGTTAATCAAAACAAAATTAAAAGTTCAGGTGTACCAGGCATTCATGTTGTTGGATCAAATAGCATCCAAGTCATCGTCGGAACAAACGTACAATTTGTAGCCGATGAAATGAACAAAATTCGAAAAAAATGAGTAGATAAGGTTTTCTGGGAAGTAGCAATCATACTTTCTAGAAAACCTCTTTTATACAAATTAACATCATCGAGCAATTAGATAAGGTGCACCAAATCTCCCCTGTCATCCTCTATATAGACCATTCAAAAGAAAAAGGATACATTTGCGATGATTAATTTCTTTCATTCTTTACTTCTTTACATTCTTGTTAGTTGTTAAGCGTCTGTTGATCGTTTGTTAGGCGTCTGTTACTTTGTCTGTTGCTCAAGCGACTTCACCTTGAGAAAACCCAATGTTACCAATCTGTATGAGCAGATGATGCTCTGTTAATTCGTCTGTTAGAAATCACTTCTTTGTGGAAAGCAGATGACATTCCTCTATTTTTATATACATTAAAATCTGAACAAAAACTGTAATAACTTTTATGGAAATGGTAAAGCTAAATTCTATAAGATGTAATACAAAGAGGTGAATCTGTTGACGAATGAAAAGAAAGCACCAAAAAATCCAATGACCGATAAAGATAACGGATTAAGTTCCACACAAGAAGTAACCTACCAAGACGAATTTAAAAAAGCTAATCGCACTGCAAATCGAGAGAATAAAAATAAATAAAGGGTCGATTAACTAAACCCTAAATATAAAATGCCTGTAGGGGAATTTTCTCCCCTACAGGCATTTTAATTGATGAATCTATTCCGTTGTACGATTTGTTTGGAACGGAAGCGTATCCCAGAAAGAAACGTCTTTTGTTTCGATGGAACGATCTGCAATTGCACGTACCGTTGCGTCAAGTGTTGTAATTGTTTGTTTAATTAAATAGCCATTACTCTTTTGTCCTAATACATAAGATTCGTAGAAATGGTCAGACATACCCCGCATCTCAAAAAGCAGTGTAGAGATTCCGTATTCGACCGCAATCCCGTTTCGACTAATTGTTTCAGCAGAACCGCCGTTATATTTACCTAAATGTCCCCAACCTTTTGCTTCAATCGCATCATAGACGACTGCACCAAGCTGTTTCGATTTCAGTACAACGTCTTCATCTACATTTGGCGTCGTTGGGTAAAGAATTGAACCTGAAACGTATTCATTGTCGATCGCACTTTGTGTACCTTGGTGGTGCAAATCAATCATATAGTCAATGTCATACTTCCGCATCACATTGTCGTGCAAAGCTTTTGTTTCAGGTTGAATCTTCGTAATATGGTCTCTGTTTAAGTCGATGCCAAGCGCATTATAACGGGTAAGGTTCCGATCCCCGCTTGCTACGTAATCATCAAGAGAAAAATCAACGTCTCCCATCGCACCGTCCGCATTTAGCATCGGTACTATAAGAATATTAACATCATCTGTAACGCCTTTCATTTTACCAGTACCAAGATGTTTGACGAATTCAAGTGCCCCTTCAGTTGTCAATTGCTCATTACCGTGCTGTTGTGTTAAGAAAAGGATGGTCGGATTGTCACGGTTTTTCATATATTTGACGAGGTACAAGTCTCTTCCCTTCACAGTTTGACCAATGACTTCTAGTTCCATATCCTGTTGTTTCGCATGTTCCTTTTGCAGGAAGTCCGAAAGTTCATCATATGTGTGCAAAATCGACGTGTTTACTGTTTCATTGCCGCCGTAATTTGGTCCATTTCCAACAGCATCTACTACTGGAGTGACACTTAGCATCATGGCTCCTGCCATTGACAATGCGAGTAACGATTTCTTCATCTAAATTCCTCCTTGATTTTATATAATCTGGTCGTTCTTTCTTAATCAGTTTGTCGCTCTAGATGATGTGCGAGGAATTTTCTCGTAATCTTCCGGATTCAATTCTTCTACAGAACCGTCGGCAACCGCGCTGATGATCCCCGTAAGTCCACGTTCAACAGCTTTAATAAGTCGCCCGCTTTCTTTTTGTCCCATCATTTGCGTTTGACCTCTCACCTCGAAAAGGACAGTTCCACTACCATTCAATGCATAGGTTCCAAGAGCCGTCCCAGGAAGATCTAGCCCTTGTGAATAAAGCGAGACGTTCGTAAATGGTGAGTTTCCATAAGACTGCAACTCATTATAAGCGGCAACGTTTAACTGCCTCGAAAAATCGTAATTGTAATTGTCTTTATATTGGGCGTACTTCTCGCCTGCCGGTGTATTCGGGTCCGGTACAAACTGCGCAGATAAGGAAAGTGTCACTTCGTCAGCTGTACCCGCAACATAGTACATTCCTTGATGGTGAATATCGATGAACGCATCTACTTTGCCATGTTCATCTTGCAATGATTTATATACATCCCTTGCTGTTTGTGCTTCAGGCGTGATGAACCACCCTGGCTCATTTGAGCGACCTGGAAAGTCTTTCGCCTCTGGTACATAATTGAGATCTGGATTAAAGTCACGGTTTACATCAAATCCTGGATTCTTACCATAATCAAAACTTTGACTGATGCCGCGATCTAAGTAGTTCCAAGCTGGTGATGCACCTTCAAGTTGCGGGAAGTTCACAAGCACTTCATTCCACGTCATACTATTTCTTCTTTTATCTCCTTCAGAAGCATCCGGATTCATCATCGGCATGAATACCAACGTTACTTCCTCGCGAATTTCTCTCGCTTGCTTTGAGTTACTAGAAAGGTTTTCCAACATGTTAAGGATTGCAACAGTTCCGGTCTTTTCATTCCCGTGGATCTCACTTTGAATAAGAATCACTTTATCACCAGTCCCGACCGTCGCTTTATAAATATCTCGACCTTGATTGGACTGGCCGACCACTTCCACTTCAACAATCCCTTTGCTAGACTGCTCAATCTGTTGAAGTTGATGTTGTAGTTCACTGTAATTCGTAAACCCTGAAATCGAATACTCATGGTGATGGGTTTCCTGAGCTGGACTTTCCGCCGCATATACGGGCAAAGCAAGACTCGCGCTAAGCGCTAAAATACCAATCATACTTCCAAGTTTCTTCATAATCATTCATCCTCTCTATTTGCCTTTTATCCGTTGACTACTTGTCTAGAATATTTGTAGACAAGCACTCAATTTGTTACTAGCATAGCAAATAAAAAACGAATAGTTAATTGATTTCGAATATTCAGCCCCTAGGTAGGATATGGAATTTTTTAATATTAAATTATCACTAACGAATACATCTTTTGTAATGAAGCGTTTATTCTTCCCGTGCTCAACGTATACCGTCTGCGTAATCAACAATATAGAATCTCACAAACATTTCCCATAAACCCCCAATAACTATGACGAATTCCCCCTCAATGGCTTCTCAGAAGTACCTATTAAGTATTCTATGTAGCGTGAACGTGAAGTAAATTTAGGTGATTTTTTGCTTCTATTATACAAAATAATTATCTAATAGATATATATATACTAAAAAAACGTCGATGTGCGAAATCGACGGTAATTCCAATTGGAGGTCCCTGCAAGGGGGCGGCTTCTAGACGAGAAATAACCCATCTGAGCCTGTCAAATCAAGGATGGGTTATTTTTTGCTTCTATTTGACAGAATGAAATCGATGACCGTTTAATTTAATGCATGAAAAGTTATTACGCTTATAGCACTGCATTGAATTATCAGAAGTTAACGTCACGTAGGTATCCATCATTTTTCAGATGTGTAATTCTTCTGAATGGCTTTCCCTATTTGTTCGATTGCCTCTCTTCCCGCATCCATTACGCCTGCCATCCAAAAGAAAGCGTGGATCATTCCTTCGTAGTTTGATAGTTCAACATTAACCCCAGCCTCCCTTAATCGGTCAGCATATAAGACGCCATCATCTCTAAGAGGATCATATTGTGCTGTGATGATTAATGCAGGCGGCAATCCACTTAAATCTTTTGCTAATATAGGTGATGCATAAGGTGAAGTTTTATCTTTTTCACTTAGATAATGTTTGGTAAACCAATCAATTGTAGCTTTATCCAGCAGATAACCTTCGCCATTTTCTTCCATAGATGGCGTATTCCACGCAAAGTTGGTAGCTGGATAAATCAATACTTGATAAGCAATAGATGGACCGCCCCGATCTTTTGCCATTAGTGTAACAGCTGCAGAAAGATTCCCTCCTGCGCTATCTCCGCCTATGGCAATAAAGCTTGGATCGCCATTGTACCTAGAAATATTTTCAGCTACCCACTTCAGTGCAGCATAACAATCCTCTGGAGCAGTTGGAAACTTAAATTCTGGTGCACGTCTGTATCCAATAGAAACAACAATAGACTCAGATGCATTTGTCAAAGCTCTCACAGTACTGTCCACTACATCCAGGTCACCAATTACCCATCCTCCTCCGTGAAGATAAACAAAAACTGGAAATGGTCCCTCACCTTCTGGAGTATAAATACGAACGTTAATTTCACCGTCATCTACCAGAATCATAACATTTTCTACATGTGCAACTTCCTCTGGCGGACCGCCTGTTTGCGAAAACATTTGAGCAGAAATCATGCGATATTGTTCAGCAGTTAACTGATCGATTGCAGGAGCCCCTTTGCTTACCGCAGCTAATTGATCTAAAAACATTTTAGCCTGTGGATGTAACGTCATTCGTATTCCTCCTTTTGTCTACGCTTACAAAATGGGTCATCTAAAACTTATTGTTTATGCAAAACAAATAATCTATCTGAAACGCGAAAACTAAGCATTAAGCTAGACGGATTTGATTCAATATATAATGAAAAGTCAACTGAAGGTAACGTCATGCACTCTTTTTACTTCATTAATCTGTTTTTCATATACCTGAAGATTTCGTGATGGGTCTACAGATTGTATGGCTATTATACATCCTCTGATTCGCCTAAGCTGAACTATTATTTCTTCTTTGGTCAAAGAGGAGTTCTTTAAATTGTTATCTAGATCACTACTTAGCCTCATTAGTTTTTTAGTAAGCTTATAGGGTGATTTGAGCCCGTCCTTAGTAACTATAACCCCCGTTATATTATTAGCTTTTCTTTTTTGGAACCTAGTTTTTTCAGTGCTTAGATTAAAACCATACCGCCTTAAAATTAAAGCTAATTCTCTTTTCAAATGTTTAGATATAAAACTAGCAGAAGAGAAAGTAAGGTCATCATAATAAGCACTGAAAACTAGGTTATTTGTTTCAGCAAACTGTTCTAATTCCTTGAACATATCACTATATGCCAAAAAACTAAGTAATGGGCTCGTCGGAAATCCTTGGGGTAAATATCGGTAAGAATCTTCTTCATGTTGATAAGTTACTAGTAACGTTAATATTCTGGATATATCAATTGACATCTGCATTTTATTCCTAAAAAAATCGTATACGTAAGATTCGTGTGTACTAGGAAAGAATTTCTCAATGTCTGCAATGAGAAAGTATTTATTGTTCTTGTGAATAGCAGCATTATCTATGTAACTTTTATTTTTTATTCCACCATAAAGATAAGTAGGATATGTAATTGAGTATAGAGACCTCACTAATCTTTTCAAAGCTCTTTTATGTTGAACAGTTGGATTGTACAAATCCCTTTTTTTGTTTTCCAGTTTATAAGGCTTCCATTTTTCTGTTTCCAATAAATCTTCCAAGTTTTTAAGTACTGATAAATCGACTTGTATAATTTCAGATAGAAACTTCTTATTTGATAGTTCATATAGAAAGCTTTCTCGAAACAAAAAAATCCCTCCTTGTATATACAAGAAAGGATAGAAATTAGAAACTCAACATATTGCTTCAGTGAGGGAAGGATCTGAATTAAAATAGCTAATCCAAATCGACAAAGTTTTAGACATATTAAGATGATAAACTTAAAAAAATCTAGCATCTCAACGATTTCGCTATATAACTCCTTTGCCATTAAAAATGTCGGTATAATAGACCCTTTTTTCTCTTCCTGCTTTGATGAAGCTACCTCTTTATTGTCATTATTATCCATAATATACCTACCTCCTAATATTATTAGAGACTACTGTCTCCCCCCGCACTATATTATTAGGAGTATATAAAAAGTAAAAGGAATCAAAGCATTTCTAAAAACCTATTCTATCCTTCTTAACCTAACTATTAAACTTAATAGTTAGAAGCCCCCCCGCACATTTAGTGAATAAATATACTTCATAATAATCTGATGCATACCTTCTCATAGGAATTCACATCACACGTGTCCCATCGGCACGACGCATGAGGGGATTCCCCGAACGGGTCCAACAATTACCGCTAATAATAGCAAATTAACTTGGTGTGCAGGAGATACAGTTTAAAAGCTTCATGACTAGCATACCACTAGCCCTCTTGTTTTACAACTATTCAAAAAACATACATTCATAGTTTGGTCGTCATAATTAAGTTTTGAATGATTATGCATTTCAATATACCATTAGATATCTTACCCTGAATTAATATTTAGTTCGAGTTAAAGAGTTTGTCTGGCAAACAACCATTTATCCTGCTATTGACGTCAATGTATTCCTCTTTTAATTTTGGAAATTCCTCAAACAACTCTAGTATTGAATCTCTCAACCTCCAAGGTATAAATGAGTTACTCATTGTATTATTCAATGCCTCAACTATAGTTTCATCAAATCCATTTCTAATAATCAAATGCCAGATAATATTTCTGTTTTCCCTAGCCCAATTAAAATCATTTATTTTCATATCAACAAAAGCGAGTGTTTTAAACTCCGAGAAGAAACCTGATTCTTCTAATACCAATAAATCAGGCTCTTCTACCTGAAAAAAAAATGTATCATTGTTATTACTTGAAACTGTACTAATCATTTCATTTAGTTCTTCTCGTGGAATGAGATTGTGTCTTAATAGACCTATAATAACTTTATATGTTCTGAAATCCATTTTCATTTCGTACCATAAGGAGCGAATAAATGCTGGGTCATTTGCAAAGAACCGCACTTTTGAAGGGTCTTCTTTAAGTAACTGAGTGTACAGTGATTGATTAGTTTTAATAAATTCAACCAATTGATCTAAAAACTCACCTCTCAATTTAAACATTTCATCCCAGACCCGCGTTTTCATAGGGCCGAAAATGTCTACTGTAGTTAGTTCATAAACATTTTCAATGACTTCTAAATAATCGGCTGAATCAACAGTTAAAGGTATTTCTTTAATTATACTTGTTGGATCGGAATCAACTGGCGTAAAGGCCGGATTTAAAAACACTTTTAATTTTTCTAGTAATGCTTCTTTCCCCCCGCCAACCCCAAACTTTGACAGATTTGATTCAAAAAAGAGCCAAAAAGATTCAACGTGACTAACACCAATTTTATTACTTTTAGCATGGGCACAATCGTTTCTTCTGTCCTTCCAATACAAGTATTGCCGTTTTGTGTCAACAGATAAATTAAATATTTGGGCTGGTCTTTCTCTTTCAACACATTCTATAATTTTTGCTTCCCATTTGTCGTCATTTCTCAATTCACTCTGTATACCCTTCCAGTATTCCTCATCATATCCCGGAGGACAACTAGCAACAAGCATTCTTTCTTTAAGGAGATTTTGAAAAGATAAAAATGAAAATAAATAGGCTGCTCTATAGGCCTGTGCTCTGTAGCAAATAATGGCTTCATCAATTAATTCTTTTGTGTTTTCCGAAACTCCTGGTTCATTTTTAATCCATTCTTCAAAATGTAATTTCACAAACAAGACCAACCTTTCCATATATAATTCGCGTTTATATTAATAACTATTAACCGCTTTGATATAACCTGCTATATATGTAACCCCCCAGTAGAAATAACGACAGTTCTTACTTCAATTCTACCATATTCATAGGTCATTTGTCTGATAAATGGTGAGTATAACCAATTAAAAACACCCTTAACTTTGGGTATAGATGCATGTTGACTGGCATAGAAGTAGGGGATTTTAAAATAGGTTTTATTATTATAGTAATCACTTAGATGTAGTCAACTTCGTTGATTGTAGTGTAGGGCGGCGACTCCTGTGGAATTAGCGGGACAGGTAAGACCCCCGAAGGAGCGCAAGCGACAGAGGAGGCTTACCGCCCGCCCCACGGAAAGCGTCCGCCCGGAACGGAGATCAACCTTGTTCCAACAATACTCTAGTATGATAGTAAAGATTATATCCTTTACCAATAAAATGTTGTTGCACTTATCCTAATTGCGTGATAATCTAACCTAATACATAAATACAAAACATTTCGAAAGGGGGAAGTACGAGTTTTTTTAGCTGAGTTCAAAAAGGTTCTCGTACGCAATGCAATTGAATAAAGAAATGTCATTTACGTTATCAGTGATTCCAATCATTACATTAATTGGAGCGGCAGCACTTTCCATTTTTTATTGGAAGGCGGGTATGCACATTCCACTTCTCATCGGTGTCATTGCTGCCGCTGTCGTGGCCGCGATTTGCGGATGGACTTGGGAAGAGATCCAAAAAATGATGGTGAATGGTGTCGCGCGTGCGCTACCTGCCATTTTCATCTTACTCGTGATTGGGATTATCGTTGGCACTTGGATTGGTAGCGGTGTAATCCCAACAATGATTTACTTCGGACTCTCGATTATTTCACCAGCTTTATTTGTGCCGATTGTGGCACTCGTAACGGGTATTGTATCTATCACGCTCGGAAGTTCTTTTACTTCGATTGCGACAATTGGGATTGCTTTTATGGTCATTGGAGAAGGTCTTGGTTTCCCTCCAGGACTCGTTGCCGGTGCGATTATTTCCGGGGCATTTTTTGGGGATAAACTATCTCCATTATCTGATACAACAAATATTGCGCCTGTTATGGCCGAAACAGATTTATTCAGTCATATTAAACATATGCTTTGGGACACGCTTCCCGCATTTCTTCTATCAATTATTTTATATTGGATTATCGGGACGCGCTTTTTAACGACTCATCTCATTGATACTGAAGGCATCCATATGATTCGAGCAGGGTTAAATGATTTATTTACCATCCACCCACTCCTTTTGCTTATGCCGTTATTAACAATTTTTCTCATGCTCCGTCGAATACCTGCCATTCCAGCATTAATGGGCGTTGGCTTGTTAGGCGCTGTACTCGCTGTTTTTGTGCAAGGCGCATCGGTTTCATCAGTCGTTCAAATGATGCAAAGCGGATTTTCTGTTGAATCTGGCATAGCCGCACTTGATTCATTATTAAATCACGGCGGCCTCGTTTCAATGCTTGGGACAATTGGCTTACTTGTCATTGCGACAGCACTCGGTGGGATTTTAGAGGAAACCGGTTCTTTCGCGGTGTTGACGAGACGTATGATGGCAAAAGTACATACAACTGGTAGACTCATTAGCTCGACTATTCTTGCAACATTTGTGATTGCTTTTGCAAGTGGCGCACAGTTTTTAGCAATCATTTTACCTGCAAGAACTTTTGTTAATAAATATAAATCGATGAATATCGATACGAAAAACCTTTCACGCTGCGTGGAAGCTGCTGGGACGGTTGGGATTAACCTCGTACCATGGAGTGTACCGGTCGTTTTTGCGGCAGGGATCCTCGGCGTCAGTTTTAACGAATTTATTCCATATACATTTTTTGCATTCCTAGTCCCACTCATCAATATTCTATTTGGTTACACAGGGTGGACAATTACAAAGAAAAAGTATCAACCTAGTACTGCGATGCAGAAAGGAGCCATTTCACAGTGAGTAAGGTGATTTTAACGGTTATAGGAACTGCGCAAGACGCGGGGCTCCCCCATCCGAATTGTTTCTGTAAAAATTGTTCAGAAGCGATGCAAAATCCTAAGTATCAGAGACATGCAGCCTCACTAGCTATTGTGTTACCAGAAGAGAACGCTTGGCATTTAATCGATGCGACACCCGACCTAAAAGAACAAATGGCAAACGTA